>CAWIHR010000046.1:0-5878 GCA_963835945.1 uncultured Chloroflexia bacterium | reverse complement strand
GTAGTCGAGCGCCAGCAGGAAGTTGCTGTAGAAGCCGTTGAAGTTGCCCGACCCCGCGAGGGCAAATGCGAGGCCGACGGCGCCGCCCAGGACGACCAGGGCCGGGCGTGACCAGCGCACGTCAAGGACTCGCGCGGAGAGGCTGTTCGAGTACAAGTTGAGGGCGTTGGCCGCCGTCGCTCCCAGGATGATGGCCAACACGGCGACCGGCCCGAAGGTCCCGAGCACGTTCGAGAGGGCGGCCACCGCGTTGGTCTGGCCCGGGGCCAGGATGGCGATCAGGGCGCCCAGCACCTCGAGCCAAAACGAGGCCACCACTGAGCCCAGGAAGACCGGCCAGGCGAGGTGCGTGGTGGGGGTCCTCTCGGGCAGGTAGCGCGAGTAGTCCGAAGCGTAGGGTCCCCAGCTCGCGATGTAAGAGAACGCGCCCGCGAGGACGATCCCGACAAGTGGCAGAAGACGTCCGGTTGAAACGAGCGGGTGCCAGACCGCCAGCTGCCGACCGTGACCGAGGACGAGGATCGTCGTAACCGCGAAGAGCACCCCCAGCAGAGCCGCCATGCCGCGCTCGAAGGCATGGATGAGGTTGTGACCGTAGATGACGAGCAGCACCTGCACCGCGACAAGGGCGAACGCTGCCATCGGAAACGGCAGCCCGGGTAGCAGCACCTGCACGGCAAAGGCGCCCAGGATCGTGTTGACTGTGAACCAGCCGGCTGTGCTGACCCAGTTGAGGAGTGCCGGGCCGTAGCCCCCGACATGGCCGAACGCGCTCCGACCGATGAGCATCTGGGGATAGCCGGCGCGGGGGCCCATGGCGGCGCACAGAGCGAGCAAGGCGCCCCCGAGCAGGTTGCCCAGAGCGAGCGCGACGAGGGTCGGACCCAATGGCAACCCGAGGCTGACCGGCAGGAACCCCAGCGCGTAGTCGGCGATGGTAAGGTTGGCGGCCAGCCACAGCCAGAGGAGATCGCGGCCCCGGCCGTGGCGTTCCTCGACCGGAACATGCTCGATGGAGTAGGGCTCGAGCGCCCCCACCCGATCGCCGTATCGCGCCGCCATGATGCCCACTCCTCTGCGCATCCGGACCGCCGGGGAGGGCGGCCGCGCGAGTCTACGGGACGAACACCTCGCTCCGTAGAGCGAGAGGCTATCGTCCGGTCGTGGCAACGGTCGCAGCCACTATCAGGAGGCCGCCCTCGTACCTTGGGGACGTCTTGCACCAGAGGCGGCATCAGGGAGGACTCGAGCGAGCGTGAGGTTCACATCGTCCCGACAAACCTGCAACGGCACTCACGCCGAGGTCAAGCAACGGGGTTGGGAACGCCTGCGAGCGGCAGAGGCAGGGTTGGCGCGACCGGGGCGTCAGGTGGAGCACATGCCTGCGCCGAACTCCGCCCGCCCGCAGCAAGCCAGGCGTCGCCCGCGGTGCCGTGCTTATTCGCCCTGGGCGGTCGGGAGACGCGCTGCGCTCCATGTCATCGACCGCTCGTGCATCGTGCCCGTCAACACCACTATGTGCCGGATGGCGCTAGCAGAACCCACCTAGCTGCGGCAACAATGTGCGGCATGGACGCAGCGGTCGGCATCCCGTCCATGGCCCTCCCTGCTGACGCCCCGCCGCCGGCCAGCCGCGGCCGGCACGCTGACGCGCTCTCGACCCTGGCTCGGGGCCTCCATGTGCTCGAGTACGTGGCCGCCAACGAGGGCGCAACACCTAAGGAGATCGCGGCAGGTCTCGGGCTTCCTATCTCGACCGCCTACCACCTGGTCAACACCCTAATCGATGAGGGCTACCTCGTCCGCCTGGGTGCCAGCGGCCGTGATAGGGGAGGGCGTGGCGACGCTCGTCGAGCGCCTTGACCACCGACCCGACCCCTTCCCCGAACTGCAGCCGCTGCTTGGGGAGTTGGCCGACCGCTGCGGCGAAGTGGCCGTGCTCGGGCGTCTGGTCGGGCGACAGACGGTCATCATGTCGGTACGGGCAGCGCCGGGGGCCGAGCACGCTGACCATCTGCGCGCGGGCTTGCGGGGCCCCTCACACACCATGGCGCTCGGCAAGGTGCTGCTCGCGAGCCTGGACCCCAGCATCGCGGTCGCAGTGCTGCGCGGACGCCCGCTCGAGCCGCTCACCGAACGCACCGTCACGGGGGTGGACGACTTCTTCGCCGAGCTCGAGACCGCCCGCTCGCGTGGGATTGCGCTGGACTTCGAGGAAGGTGAGGAAGGGCTGTGCTGCGTCGCCGCCCGCATCCGCGTGCCGGCCGGCCGGCCTTCCTTGGCCGTCGCCGTGGCGGTAGGCCCCGAGCGCCTCCGCGCCGGGCCGGAACGACTGATCAACCTGGTGGCGAACACGGCCCGGCGCTCCTCGGCGCTCCTGTTCGACACCTGTGACACCTCGGATCAGGGTCCGATTCCCAGCATCTGAAAAGACCCTAGACGCCGCGAAGACGTCTGCCTAGCGTGTCTATTGCGGCGATTATGGGGAGGCTGCTGTGCCGCAGGGTCACCGGCGGTGGCTCCCGTTGGCTCGTTGGAGAAGGGCGCGATCGGCTCTCCGACGGCCTGGGAGGCTGCAGCACCACAGGCACCCTGGGGGCGGTCACATGACGTCAGCTCTCTGCTGCGTTGCCACCGCCTCAGGCCCTCCGTTGGCGAGAGTCATGGGGCCGCTGTGTAGTTGCCGGCGCAAGACCCTCGGGCGCCGCGACTGAGCGGGGGAGGATTGCGATGAGTCAGAGCGAGAAGCCAGAGGAGCTGCCGCCGGCTGGGCGGTGGCGCCCGGACGAGCCTCCTGCCGAGCTGAAGCCCGAGGATCAGCCGCCTGCCGGGGAGTGGCGCCCGGACGAGGCCGCGACCGAGGCGAAGGCCGAGGATCAGCCGCCTGCCGGGGAGTGGCGCCCGGACGAGGCCGCGACCGAGGCGAAGGCCGAGGATCAGCCGCCCGCCGGGGAGTGGCGCACGGACGAGCCCCCTGCCGAGCCGGTCTGAGCCGTACCCACTGTAGGGTGATCCCCGAGGGCGCCCGAACATGCGGCAGGCGAAGCGGGAGCTCGATTGCCTGCGTGGGCGCTTCAGCACGGCGCTTGTCCCGAGACCATTCGGGCCATGATCCGGCGACTCTCCGCTCCTGGCGAAGAGGTTAGCCACTATTGGAGAGGCGAGGGACACTGGAACTGACCGTCCAGAGCGTCGTGCTGGGTAGCCAGGTCCCGTGCTCGTTTGGTCGCTGCCCGCCGGCCGACGGCGGGCACGGCGGCAGGCGTGACCGCAGGAGGATCGATGAAGAAGCTCATCAACACCCCTGATTCGGCCGTCGACGACGAGCTCGCCGGGATGGTCGCCGCGCACGGTGACCTAATCCGGGTGATCGAGCCCCACGTCATAGTGCGCAAGGACGCGCCCCGCCCCGGCAAGGTCGGCGTGATCTCCGGTGGTGGCTCGGGCCACGAGCCGATGCACGGCGGTTTCGTGGGCATGGGCATGCTCGATGCCGCGTGCCCGGGCGCCGTCTTCACTTCGCCCGTCCCTGACCAGATGCTGGCGGCCACCAAGGCCGTCGACGGCGGCAAGGGCGTTCTCCACATTGTGAAGAACTACACCGGCGATATCATGAATTTCGAGCTCGCCGCCGATTTGGCGCGGGCCGAGGGGATCGACGTCGCGTCGGTCGTCATCGCGGATGACGTGGCGGTCAAGGATTTGCTTTACACCGCGGGTCGCCGCGGCGTGGGCGGCACGGTGCTGGCGGAGAAGATCGTCGGCGCGGCGGCAGAGGCTGGCGCGGACCTCAAGACGGTCACGGCCCTGTGCCAGAAGGTGCAGGACAACGTCCGCTCCATGGGCATGGCGCTGACGAGCTGCACAGTCCCGGCCGCTGGCAAGCCGACCTTCGAGCTCGGCGAGGACGAGATGGAGATCGGGATCGGCATCCATGGCGAGCCGGGACGCACCCGCATGAAGCTCGCCACCGCCGATGAGATCACCGAGATGCTCGCCGTGCCGATCCTCGACGACCTGCCGTTCAAGAGCGGCGATTCTGTCCTAGCGTTCGTCAACGGCATGGGCGGTACTCCGCTCATGGAGCTCTACATCGTCTTCAACAAGCTGTCCCAGCTCCTCAAGGGTCGCGGCGTCACCATGGGCCGAAGCTTCGTCGGCAACTGGATCACCTCGCTCGAGATGGCCGGCTGCTCGATCACGCTGCTGCGGCTCGACGACGAGCTAAATAAGTTCTGGGACGCGCCGGTGAAGACCCCGGCACTGCGCTGGGGGATCTGACGCACCCGCAGCTCGGGGCTGATCTCCTCGCACGAAAGGGAAGGTGCACGGGCGGATGAGCGGGGCGACACCGATCACGTTCGACGACGTCGTCGCCTGGATCAACACGTTCGCCGCAACCGTCAGGGACCAGAAGGAGTACCTCACAGAGCTCGACTCCGCGATCGGTGATGCCGACCACGGCATCAACATGGACCGGGGCTTCCAGGCGGTGCTCGGGAAGCTGCCGGGTCTGCCCGGCCGGGACGTCGGCGCGGCGTTCAAGTCCGTGGGGATGACGCTGGTCTCGACCGTCGGCGGGGCGAGTGGGCCGTTGTACGGCACGTTTTTCCTGCAGTTCGGCACGGCCACGGCGGGCCGCGACGCCATCGGACTCGACGACCTTGTGACGGCGCTCGACGCCGCGGTCGCCGGGATCCAGCGGCTCGGCAAGGCCGAGCTTGGCGACGAGACCATGGTCGACGCGCTGCTGCCGGCGCGCGATGCGCTGCGCGAGGCCGCCGCGTCTGGCGCCTCGCTGCAGGACGCGCTTGCGCGGACGGTCGCTGCCGCCGAGCAGGGCATGCTCGCCACCACCCCGCTCGTCGCCCGTAGGGGGCGAGCGAGCTACCTCGGAGAGCGCAGCGCCGGGCACCAGGACCCGGGGGCGACGTCCTCCTACCTTCTCTTGAAGGCTGCCGCCGACGCGTGGTCCGGGGCGGCGGTCGGAGACTCGGCCACATAGCCGGTACCTGGGCCGGCAGGCGCCTGCGTACGGTCGTGGCTCCTCGTCCAGCCCGCCCGGAGTATCCGTCACCGAGTAGGTTGAGCGCGCTAACCAAGACTCAACCGCTCGGGAGGGTTCCTTGCCGTGCTCTGTCGCGGCAACCTACTATCGCTGGCTGCCGCGCTGGCGGGTGGAGGGGGCGCGGGGTCTTCGTCGATCGCAGCTCTCGGCCACGGCGCTCCCCGCGGCGGCTCTCGGCGAGCAAGGGCGCGCGATCGCGGCGCTGCGTCTGGCCGTCGGCTGGGTGCCGGATCGCGTCGCCGCACAGCTCGCGCTGTCGTGCACCGGCGTGCACCAGGTCATCCACCGCGTGGGGGTGACGCGGCAGCAGGCCCCACGGCCAGTCGTGCGCGCGGCGTTCGGCGGGGCGGTCGGGCTGCCCCACCTCGACACCATGAGCTAGGCACATGGCGGGAGGGTCCGGGCCACCGAGCGATGGACGATGAGTGTAGCCGAAGTCGCGGGATCGGCTACGACGTCCTCCCCGTCGCACTCGACGAGGCCACTCGGTTCTTCTGCGTCGACCTGCTTCCCGAGGAGCCGGAGTGGACCGCGCGAACTTCCTGAGGCGTGCCGCGCGCTAGTTCCGGGCTTAGACATGACGGTCACCCGTCGCTCTCGGACAGCGGCAGTCCCTCTGTCAGCCGTGTCTTCGCTGTGGCTGCCCGGCGCTCCTCGGCGCTCCTGTTCGACACCTGTGACACCTTGGATCAGGGTCCAATTCCCAGCATCTGAAAAGACCCTAGACGCCGCGAAGACGTCTGCCTAGCGTGTCTATTGCGGCGATTATGGGGAGGCTGCTGTGCCGCAGGGTCACCGGCGGTGGCTCCG
>CAWIHR010000045.1:0-127534 GCA_963835945.1 uncultured Chloroflexia bacterium | reverse complement strand
GAGATCAACGTCCTCAAGGTGGCGCCGCTCCCCCCGGGCGTTCCCGGGGGCACCCTCCTCTCGGCACGCAGCGCGCCCGGTCGGCGGCGCTTCGCCGTCGTAGCGGGCCCGCTCAGCGCCTTAACGTGCATCGACTTCTGCGGCCGCCTCCTCTGCGACGCCGGGAGGCCGGTGGTCCTCATCGTCGAGGACCATCCCGTGTACCACTCGAGCGAGGTCCGCACGTACGTCGACGCGACGGGTGGCGGGCTGCGACTCCTGTACCTCCCCGCCGATGCATCCGCGCACAACCCGGAGGCGTGAGGGCCAGCGCACTCGCGTCTTACCCCAGGCCCTCAGGCGCGCCCAAATCCGTCCAGCTACTTGCGGCCGAGCCCATACTGGCGGACCCGTCAGATTGGCGAGCGGGCCGAGGTGAATGTCAGGTGCTGGCATGGGCCGTGCCCACGAGTCACCACGCGATCCCGATCGAACGCCCTCGTCAGGCGCCGTTGGCGCGCGATTCCGGTACGCAACTCGGTCGCCGCCCACATTCGTACCTTCGGTCAGTTGTGCATCCACTCGGCCGCAAGTAGCTGGACGGCGAGCCTGTCGCGCGCAGCCCGACGGGCATGTCCCGGGCCGTCACGGCCTGGCCCACCGTGACGCAGTGCCGCTGCTCCCGTGTGGGCTGACGAAGGCCCGTCCCGTGAGGATCGGGTCAGCGACTCCCGTGATTCGTGCTGCGGCAACCCATGTGCTGCTCCACGGCAGGCCCCGCTTGCCTCGTCTCGACGAGGGCCGCCCTGCGCCTCGAGTACGTGCTGAGGCTCCACCCGCAGGTGTGGCGGGCAGCGCACTCGCCAGCTGGGCCGCGCGTGCGCACCTCCGGCGACGCCATGCGGGGCCCGACCGAGCGCGTCCAGCTACTTGCGGCCGAGCCAATACTGGGGACGTGCGACGCCCTGCACACCGCCCGATGGGGCTGTCAGGCGCCGTCAGCGTCACAAATCGTGCTCAATCACCCCCTGGCGACCCCCCTGTCAGGGATCGGGTCAGCGCCGAGCGGTCAAGTCCCGGGACGTGGTGTCACAGTGCGTCATCCTCGCGCTCACTTAACTCGCCATCAGCAACGCCGGCACCTCCTCGTGAGGGAGCGCGTCGATCAAGGCCATCGACTCGGGGCTGAAGTAGCGCCGTCCGTCCTGCCACTCGTCATCCTGCTCGGCGAGGACCATGCCGACGAGGCGGAGCACGCTGGCGCGCGTCGGGAAAATGCCGACGACGGCGGTGCGGCGTTTGATCTCCTTGTTCAGGCGCTCGAGAGGGTTGGTGCTCCTGATCTGGCGGCGATGGGCCTCGGGGAAGGTGAAGTGCACGAGGAGGTCGGGTTCGCCATCGAGGAGCAGCTCGCTCACCATCGGGAAGCGGGCAGACAGGCCGTCCGCCACCCGACGCAGCTGTTCAGATGCCGAGTGCTCATCGGGCTGCTCGAAGATGCTGCGGATGGCGGCCGCCACCATGTCCTGGGAGCCGCGGGGCACGAGATCGAGCGAGTTGCGGGTGGCATGCACGCGACACCTCTGCCACCCCGCGCCGAGCAGCTGGCCGTGCACGGCCTCCACGATCCCTCGCTGGGCGTCGCTGATCACCAGGCGCACGCCACAGAGACCGCGCTCCAACAGGCCACGCACGAAGCCTGACCAGGCGTTGCCCTCGTCGTTGCCGGCCGCGAGGTCGAGGCCCAGCACGCGGCGCTCCCCGCTGGCGGCCACCCCGATGGCCACCAGGCAGGCCATGCTGACGACCCGCCCAGCGTCCCGCACCTTCACGTAGGTGGCATCGAGGAACACATACGGGTAGCGCTCACCTGTGAGCGAGCGATGCCGGAAGGCCTCCACCTCGGCGTCGAGGGCGGCGCAGATGCGGCTGACCTCGCTCTTGCTGATCCCGGCGATGCCGAGGGCCTCCACCAGATCCTCCACCCGGCGGGTTGAGACCCCCAGCACATAGGCCTCCTGGATCACCGCGAGGAGGGCCCGCTCGGCGCGTCGACGGGGCTCAAGAAGGCTCGGGAAGTAGCTGCCGTCGCGCACGCGCGGAATGGCGAGCTCGACGGTGCCGACCCGAGTGTCCCAGCGTCGCTCGCGATAGCCGTTGCGGCGGGTCAGCCGGCGCTCCGGGTCACGCTCGCCGTGTGGCACCCCCGTGAGCTCGGTGACCTCGGCCTCCATCACCGCCTGGGCGAGCACGCGCACCCCCTCGCGCAGGAAGTCGGTGTCGCCAGTGGCGATCGCCTTGCGCACCGTGTCGAGCACGGCCATCCTGTCTGTGGCCATCGTGGTGCCCCTCCATGTCGTCGGTTCCTAGCCAGACGACGCGAGGATGACGCGGTGGCCGTTCTCGTTATCGGCCACCTGCGCTGTGACACCACGGTATGGGACGTGACCCGCCGAAAACGATGATTTGTGCGTAAAGACCTCTCCATTCGTGCTCAGGAGGCGACCCGGCGCCCTCCGAATGCGCCGGACACGGCGTTAGGGGCCTGCATATCCTCGAAAAGGGGGCGCAAAGGGGGCTGCGAGAGGGGCAAGACCCTGCTTGGTACCGCTGCTAGGCAACCGGGTTGGCAGGATGCACCTCGTCGGTTTCGTAAACAGCAGGTCCTGCCTCGAAAATCCTCGACTCCGGCCGCCTTAGCTCAGTGATAGAGCAGTGGTTTCGTAAACCACAGGTCCAGGGTTCGAATCCCTGAGGCGGCTCCATTCGCTGCCGGTGGCAGGGAAGGTGAGCGCGGCGGGCGGGGCGAGCGTGACCTGTAGCCGAGCTGCTCCAGACGTCGGGTGAGCCTTCGGAGCGCATCACGGACTCGATGCCGACACTCGTAGCCCAACCGCGGGGCGTTCGGATCCGAGGCGCGCATACTCGGGGTCCGGTGCTTCCGATGCCGACACGCCCCCGCCGCATCCTCTTCGCCGCAGCGTCCATCGCGGTCCTGCTGGCAGCCGCCACGCTGCTGATCGCGCTCTTCGAGCGCGTCCTCGGAGTACACAACGCCGACGCCGTCTACCTCGTGCCCGTAGTGGCGGCCGCGGTCGCATTCGGGACACCCGAGGCCATCGGCACCGCCGTCGCCTCGTTCTTCCTCTACGACTTCTTCTTCGTCTCCCCGCTCACTCCCTGCGGAACACCCCGAGGCCGCGGCACCCGCTCGGCGGGGCCTCTATCTGCCTGTTCTGACCCCCGAGCAGCGGACGGCGCATCGGGCGGATGACGCTCCCGTCACCACCGTGCGCGGATGGTGAGCGGGCATCGACGTCCCTTCGGAACTGGGACGACCGAAGGTGGATACTCCTGGACGTGCCCCAGACCTCCCATCCCCCGAGCCACCCTGCCGGCGACGACCTTGAGTCGGCACTGCGCACGGCTGATGACCTGGTTGACACCGCCCGTGACACGCTCGAGGCCAACTGGACAGGGCGCTACACGCGGCCCTCACAGGCGCTCTACCCGCACCAGTGGAGCTGGGACTCGGCCTTCATTGCGGTGGGCCGTGCCTGGCACGATGCCGAGCGCGCCCGCCAAGAGCTCGAGACCCTGTTTGAGGCGCAGTGGGCCACCGGTCTGGTCCCTTCTATCGTCTTCGACCCGACTGCTCCGGCGAGCGCCTACTTCCCCGGTCCCGAAACCTGGCAGTCCGAGCGCTCACCTGCCGCGCCCCATGGGCGTCCCACCTCCGGCATCACCCAACCGCCGCTCCATGCCCGGGCGGCCCTGGAGGTTCATCGCCACGCGCCTCCCGAGCAGCGCGCGGCCTCACTCGCCTGGCTGGCACGGCTCTATCCGCGGCTCGTGGCACAGCAGCGCTACCTGGCCACGGCGCGCGATCCGCAGGGCACCGGGCTCGCGGCCATCGTCCATCCCTGGGAGTCGGGGCTCGATGACTCCCCCGCCTGGGACCGCGACTTTGACCGCATTGCGGTGCCCGCGGGTGCCCTCGCGCCCTACCAACGCCGTGACCTCACTCACGCTGCGGCCGCCGAGCGGCCCAGCGACACCGACTACGCACGGTTCCTCTACTTGCTGACGCTTGAGCGCGCCGCTGATTACGACGACGCCCGGGTCATTGCTGCCTCGCCCTTCCTGATGGTCGACCCTCTGTTCAACGCGATCTGGCTGTGGTCGGAGCACGCGCTGGCCGAGATCGCGGAGCTAATCGGGGCGGACCCGGCGTCACACCGTGCCGCGGCGCGGCGAATCCACGAAGCCTTGGCCGGCGAGCTGTGGGTCGCGGCAGGGCAACGCTTCTGCGCCTGGGACCTGCGGCGGGACCAGCGGGAACCCGAGGACACCATCGTCTCGTTCGGGCCATTGCTCGATCCAGACCTGCCGCCGCCGATCGTGGCGGCGCTCTGCCGGGAGCTCGCGTCGCCCTCGTTCCACCCGCGTCGAGGCGGCCCCCACTACCTAGTGCCCACCTACGACGAGCGCGCAGCTGACTTTGACCCGGAGCGCTACTGGCGCGGCCCCGTCTGGCTGAACACGAACTGGCTGCTCTGGCACGGCCTCCGCCAGCACGGCCAGGTCGGCCTGGCCGACGAGATCGTGGCCAGCTCGGTGGCGCTCGTGCGCCGCTCGGGCTTCCGCGAGTACTTTGATCCACTGGACGGCTCGGGCCATGGCAGCGACGGGTTCAGCTGGAGCGCTGCTCTCTTCACCGACATGGTGCTGGCCAGTCGAACCCAGCCGGACCCTGGCGACGAGTGACCGGGTTGGCGATCAGACGATCGAACCGTCACAGATCCAGGCTCATCGGGCAGATAGATTGTCGCCGGGTCGTCGTCGCGCGACACGACGTGGTGATGGTGTCGGGGCGTGGGAGTTGACGCCGGCGCGCGGTTCATGAACGTGCGGCGCGACGGAAGGCCTAGCGCGGGCGCCGAAGCTGAGGCCGGGCAGTCGTGGCGTTAAGCCACGCGTCCAGCCGTAGACTCCCCCTGAGGGCCGATACGACAGGCTGGTCCGGAGGCATCGTGGTCCTGGCACGGGAACGCCTACAGGAGATCATTGCCGAGCTCTCGTCCCGCCCTGGGCACGAGAAGGTCCGTGCGCGGGGCGAGCGTCGACGCCGACGATCTCTTCTTCCAGCATTCCTACTTGACGATCGTGGCCAAGACGATGGCCACGCAGGTCCTCGGGGTCGATGTGCCTGCACGCCGCGGACCTCCTCGCGGGCCGGCCGTTCGCCGACGCGGGCATCCATGGCGCCGTCGAGAGCGACTTCTTCGACTGGGTCCTCGACGCGCCGGGCGGCGCCGAGCTAGTCGAGCGCATCGCGCGGCAAGTCGCGCGGTTCACGCTTCGCGATGTGCATGCGGACGTGCTCAAGGGCCTGTACGAGTCGCTTATCGATCCCGAGCAGCGCCACGAGCTGGGCGAGTACTACACGCCCGACTGGCTAGCCGCGCGCATTTGCGAGCGTGCCATCGCCGATCCGCTCCACCAGCGTGTTCTCGATCCCGCCTGCGGCAGCGGCACGTTCCTGTTCCACGCCGTGCGCCGCTTCCTGGCCGCGGCGGAAGCCGCTGGCGTGGCCACTCCGGAGGCCGTGAGCCGCTGCTGCGCCACCGTCCTCGGCATCGACGTCCACCCGGTGGCGGCCATCATCGCCCGCGTCACGTACCTCCTTGCCATCGGCGAGGAGCGCTTGCGCGAGCGGCCGGCCATCACCGTGCCGGTGTACCTGGGCGACTCGCTGCAGTGGAACACGCGGGCGTTCATGGGCGAGCGCGAGATTGCCATCCAGGTCCCCGACGCGCCGCGCGGCTTGACGTTCCCGTTCTCGGTCACCCGTGATCCCGGGGTGCTCGACGCGGTCATCGCGGCCATGCTTGACTTAGGGGAGCAAGGCGCCGACGACGCGGCGTTTCGCGTGTGGCTCCTGCGTGCCGGCATGACCGATGCGGCCGACATCGATGAACTCGCCGGAACCTATGTCGCGCTGCGCGACCTGCGGGCCGCCGACCGGGACCATATCTGGGGGTACGTGGCGCGCAACTTGTCGCGCCCGATCTGGCTCTCGAGTGAGGGCCAGCGACCCGACGTCCTGATCGGCAACCCACCCTGGCTCTCCTACCGCTACATGGGGGCAGCCATGCAGCAGCGGTTCCGAGAGGAGTCGACGCGGCTCGGGATCTGGGTCGGCGGAGCCGGGCGTGCCCCGCACCAGGATCTGGCGGGCTACTTCTACGCGCGCTGCATCGAGCTGTACCTCGAGCCCGGGGCGACGATCGCTTTCGTCATGCCCTTCGCGGCATTGAGCCGTCACCACTTCGAGAAGTTCCTGCGCGGTCGCTTCTCGAGCCCCCAGGGCCGCCCGAAGCGCGAACACGTCTTCGCCTCGGCACGCTTAGTCGAGGCCTGGGGCTTCGATGAGAGCGTGCAGCCCCTCTTCCCCGTGCCCTCGTGTGTGTTGTTCGCCCGCACGGGCGAGACCGGGTCGCCGCCCGATACGATCACCCTCTACACCGGACAGCTCCCACGTCGCGACGCTACGCCGGCCCAGGCGAATGCTGCTCTGTCGGCGCACAAGGAGCTGTGGGCAAAGCCAGGCACTGAACAGGCGTCCCCGTACAAGACGAGGTTCCGGGCGGGCGCCATCGTCTTTCCGCGGGTCCTCTTCGTCGTCGAACCGGTGCCGATGGGCCGCCTGGGTGGTGACCCCACCGCACCATTTGTGCGGAGCCGCCGGACGGCGTTGGAGAAGCCACCGTGGCGAGATCTGGCGGCCCTCGAAGGTCGCGTCGAGGCGGAGTTCCTGCGGCCGCTCTACCTCGGGGAGTCGATCGCGCCGTTCCGGCTGCTCGACTCGCCGCTCGCGGTGATCCCTTGGGACGACGCGACCGCCACGCTCCTCGACCACGATGGCGCCCGGGCTGCCGCCCACCTCCACCTGAGCCGCTGGCTCGCCGAGGTGGAGGAGCGCTGGACGAAGCACGGCAAGCGCAGCGCCGAACCCCTCGTGCCGCGCCTGGACTTCTTCGGCCAGCTCAGCGCCCAGATGCCGGGGCCGCCCGTCCGCGTCGTGTACGGGGCGTCAGGCACGTGGCCGGCCGCCGCGATCCTGCGGGATACTCGCGCCATCGTCGAGCACAAGCTGTATTGGGCCGCGGCTGGCGAGGACGAAGCCCGCTATCTCGAGGCGATCCTCAACAGTGAGACTGCACGTGCGGCCGCGGCCCACCGTCAGAGTCGGGGGCAATGGGGCGCGCGCGACTTCGACAAGGTGATGCTCGACTTGCCCATCCCCGCCTTCACCCCGGACGACGGCCTACACGCCCAGCTCGTCGAGGTCGCGCGCGACGCGGAGGCCGTGGCCGCAGCGGTCGAGCTTGCACCGGCCCTCAACTTCATCCGTGCCCGCGGGATCGTCCGCACCGCCCTCGAGCGCGATGGCGTCAACCGACGTCTGGATGCCCTCGTCGGGCGCGTCTTGGAGCCGACGACGAAGGGAGCGGACTGAGCGGCGAGTTACGAAGTCCGGACCGAACGGGTGGGCAGCCTTCACCTGTGCGCCCCACACCATAGGTGCGTCGTGTCTGGGTAACACCAAGGACCAATCAGTCATGGCCTGGTTTAGGGGATAGGGCTCCTCGAAACGCGTCCGCTTCTCTGGCGTTCCGGGGCCTCCGTTCGGCGTGGCGTGCGACCGGCCCGTCGTACGTCCGCAACCTAAGGAACCAGCAGTCATTTCCACTCGATCGTGACGACGTCCATCGGCTCGGCCAGACCCTTGAGCTGCAAGCGAGCGCGGATTCGAGCTCACGAAGCGGGAGCCCTCAACCGTGACGCGGCTGGCGATGATCTCGCCGCTTTCGGCAGCTGCGCCGATGCGTGCGGCCTCGTGGACACCCTTACCGTGGTAGTTCTGGCCGACCTGCTGGGCGTTCGCGAGGTGGATGCCGATGCGGACCTGCGGCGCGAACCCCGAGGTCCGGCGGTGATCCGCGAGCGTCCGCTGAATGGCTACGGCGCAGGCGAGCGCGTCCTCCGGCGCGTCGAAGCCGACGAAGAAGCCGTCTCCTGTGGAGACGACTTCCTGACCATGGTGCGTCGCGAACTGGCCGCGCAGGGTCTCATCGTGCCAGTGAAGCAGCGTCTGCCAGGCATCGTCACCTAGGGCGACAGCGAGGTTCGTCGAGCCGACCATGTCGGTGAACATGAAGGTCTTGACGACCCGCCGCGTCGCGGCCGCCCTGCCACGCTGCGCCCACGGCAGGACGTCCCCGACCTCCTCGAGCTCGATCGCCATGGTCGGGCAGGCGCTCGCCGCCTCCCGGAGCATCTCGTCGTCGACGCTGTCCGCGTCGAGGACCTCGGCCTTGAACAGATCGCCCTTGAGCCAATCGAAGACGGTCGGCGCGATGGCCACACAGTTGCCAGCGCCGATGCACCGCGGGCGATCGATCCGGACCTGGAGCGTCAACCTGCGTCCTCCTTGGCAGTCTGCGGGCTCAGGCCTGACGTCGGCGCCGCCCCCTCGCGCAGGGCGAGCGCCGTCGCTTCGGACCGCGAGCTCACCCCGAGCCGGGCGTACATCTCGACCAGCGCCCGCTCTACCGCCTGCTCCGAGAGTCCGAGGGCCTCGGCAATCTCGGTGTTGGTGCGGCCGTCGGTCACGAGACGCAGCAGTTCCTGGCCGGCGTCATCGAGCGTGAAGACCGCCGTTGCACCACCGGCATCGGCGCTAACACCCTCGCTCAGTGCGCCCAGGTGTCGACCGAGTGGGCCGCGGAACCAGCGCACCCGGACGGACTCATCGAGCGTGCGCTGGGCGATGAGAGCTCGGAGCCGCAGGACCTCCTGACGCAGCGGCCGAATCTCTTCCAGCGTGCCGCCGCCGAGGACGATCCGCGCCGCCGGGATGAAGATCTCGAGGTGCGGGTCCTCGCGCATCGCCGCTCCGCGCTGCTCGAGCGCGGCTCTCGCGAAGTCGCAGGCCCGGGTCCCATCTCCGCGTGCGTCGGCCACGACGGCGGCCGCGGTATCCGCCTGCGCGCCCCAGAGGGGATGGCCGGGAAGGAGCTGCGCGAGTTGGCGGGCATCGTCGGCCGCGGCCTCGGCGACATCGAGGAGCGCCTGGTCACCTGACTCAGCGCCCAACCGGGCGGCCTGGAGCGCCAGGGTCGCGGACGCTTCACAGCGCCCGGCAGGCCGCCCCTGGGTCGTCGCCAGCTCGCGGGCCTGCTCGAGGTGCGCGAGCATCGTGGCCGCATCCCCCCGGGCTGCAGCCAGGAGTCCTCGCCAGGTTTCGAGCTGGCGGGCCCGCAGCGGGCTCGGGGCGGCGGACACGGCGTTCGCCGCGCGGTCGAGCCAGGCATCAATCTCGACCAAATCGTCGAGATCGAGGAGCGCCATGGCGGTCCCGCCGGCCGCAAGGAACTCGATCGCCCGGTCCCCGATCTCCCTCGCCTTCTCGTACGCTTCGGAACCGCGTGAGACGGCGAGGTCCGGGATGACCTTGGAGCGCGCGAAGAGGTGGACCCCGTAGATCAGCTGGGCCTCCGCCACAGAGCGCTCGCTCTCCCGGCTCAGCGACCGCATCTGGGCGGCGAGGCGCCGGATCTCCTCGAACGCCTGCGCTGGGTTCCCCCCCAGGTGGACCTCGGCTGCCTGGCTGTGGTAGGCCACGGCGATGACGGCCGACATCGTGCCGCGGCGATCACCGAGGCTCTCGTACAGCTCCAGCGACCGCTGGAGGAAGCTGCCCGTCTCCATGAAGAGCGGCAGGATCGGGAGCTCTGGCAGGATCGCCGCGAGCTCGATGCCCTGCGCCACGCGCTCCATGACGCCGAGGTGCGCGCCCGTCCGAACCCACTCGACGAACCAGGCCCGGATGCGTGCCAGGCCGATAACGCCGCGCTCACGGAGCGCCGCGGCGAGGCTCGATCGGTCCCCGAGTTGCTCGGCGAGCTCGATGGCGCGCTCGTACGCCTCGGCGCCGCCATCCAGGTCGGCTTCGCCTGAGGCAGGCGTGTACCCCTCGCCGATCGCCATGTGCAGGCAGTCCTGTCCAAGTTCGAGACAGGCGGCCAGCTCGCGGCCGGGGTCGCCGGCCTCCGCGGCCCGGCGTTGGACCTCCCGGGCGAGGACGGCAGCGCGGTCGTGCTGCTCGTCGAGGCGAAGCGAGGCAGCGCGACGGAGCATGACCTCAAGCTCGAGCGGACCGTCGCCGGCAGCCTCGGCAAGCGCCGCGAGCTCAGCCAGTCCCTCGAGACGCTCAGGCAAGCGACACAACATGTCGAGCGCATCGTCGCGCGCCCGGAGGAGAGCGACGCGCTCGGCTCGCGTCGCGGCCATTGGGAGCGCCTCCTCGACGATCCTGAGCGCTTCCTCCGGGGCGTTCGCTGCAAGCGCCGCTGCCGCCGCTCCGACCGAGAACCTGATACTGCGATCGATATCGCCGGCCGCCAGGGCGTGCCGAGCCAGAACCGGCAGGAGCGAGGCGGGTGGGTCGCCCTCCGCGGTGAGCATGTCGATGACAGCCGCGTGAAGCGCGCGCCGGCGCGCGGCGGCGAGCAGCCCGAGCGCGAACTGTCGCACCTGCTCGTGGCTGAAGCGGTAGACCGCGGCTGAGCCGTCGCCAGGCTCCTCGAGCAGCCCGGCGGTGACGGCCGGCTGGACGGTGTCCGCGAGCGCCGCGACCGTGCAGGCCGCATCGCCAAGCTGCGCCCGCAGGCCGCAGAGGTCCTCCAGCCGGAAGCTCCGGCCCAGGACGGCGGCCTCGGAGAGGGCGACCTTCGAGGCGCTGTCGAGGTGGGCCGCACGCCGGTCGACGAGGGTCCGGACGGCCGAGGGGAGGAGTCGACGGGCCTTCTGGTCGAGCCGCCACACGCCGTCGATCCGTTGGAGCAAGCCGGCGTCACGGTAACTCCGGACCAGCTCCCCGGCGACGAAGGGGACCCCCTCCGCCTGCCCGTGGATCGTTGCCGCGCTCGCCGCTTCGACCTGCCCGCCAAGCCCGAGCCGGAGGAGTTCCGCCGTCTCGGACTGACGGAACCGGCTGAGCCGCATTCGCCGAACGATGCCCATGCGCTCGAGGTCGGCCAGGAGGTTGACCAGCTCGCTGGCCAGGGCGGCCTCCTCGGATCGCAGGGCCAGGACCACCAGGATCGGGAGGGTCGGCTCGGTCCGGATGAGATAGCGCAGCAACCGAAGGCTGTCGGTGTCGGCCCACTGGGCGTCGTCGAGGAGGAGGGCGATCGGATGGTCCAGCGCCATCATGCGCAGAGCGATCGCGGCCTGGTCGAGGGCGCGAAGCATCCGCTCGTCGGGCGGCAGGCCGCTAAGGTCCGGATCGCGCCCGGAGAGCGCGTCGCGGGCCCGGTCGACGGCTTCGAGCGCCGCCGAGCCTGCATTGGCGGCCATGGCCCAGGCGCTGAGGATGCCCCTGGCGAACAGGAACGGCCCGCGGATTTCCTCATCTGCGGTCGCCTCCACAGGCAGGAACCCCGCGTCCTCAGCCACCGACGCGTCTGCGCGCAGGAGGTAGCTCTTGCCGATTCCGGGCTCGCCTTCGAGACTCAGGGCGGTAATGCCCGAGCGCGATCTCGCGAGCGCGGTCTCGATCGCCGCCAGCTCCGCCGAACGACCGACCACGGCTTGGGCGACGCGCCGTGATCGGGGAAGCGGGCTCGGGGACGCGCCGCCGGTCACGTTCGGTTGCGGGCTGTCGTCGCCGCCATGCTTGCGGGGGCCGACGACGCCGCGTTCGGCCTCCCGAGCGAGTCGCTAGGGATGTGCGCCACGTGGTCCTCCGTGACGGTCGCCCCGCCGGGCCATGTCCGGGCGCCACGATCGCGGGACGGACCGACAGCTTAGCAGGACCCGATAGGGCAGGTCCGTAGGTAGGCCGGAACGGCCAGTGGCTACCCCCAGCCCGCTCCGGGATTGCGTCACCGAGCGACATTCTGGACCGGCGCCCGGGCGGGAGCGGGCCAGCGAGCCCCTCATTCTTTAGCCCACGTGGTGGCTGCCGCCTAAACCCTGTTGCAACTGCCCCACACGATCCCCCCATGGTGCGCGCCAATTTCGCGGCGCATGAACCCCGGCTCGTGTCTTGTCAGCGCCGCTCAGACGAGGGTAGCGCCCCATGCGTCCCTGGCCAGCCGTGCCAACAGGGCCGGGGTCAGATGTCCGGCCCCGCCAACCCGTGCATGCCCAGAACATAGCCAAACTCCCCGCCGTGGTGCAGGTCGTGCTCCAGCACGTGGTAGACGACCCACCCGCGGACGTACGTCGTGGCCTCATCCCCTGGCCACTGGGTGTGCACGGTCTCGGTCAGGTCATCTGCGCTCCAACCGGCGAGAGACCCACGCACGAGCTCCCAGGTCGAGACGAGCGCCTCGCGGAGCTCGGACACGGACCGTGGCGGCGCGCCCGCGTCGTCCCAGTGGACGAGCGGCCACCACTCGTCGCCGCCCATGCCTAGGTCCCCGTGGAACCAGCCGGCGCGGACGCCGACGATGTGGGCCAGCAGCTCTCCGGCCGACCGAAGCTGCGGCGCGGCCCGCAGCGTGAGCTGCTTGTCGCTAAGCGAGGCGGCCGCCTCGACGAGCTTGTCCTGATAGGCCGCCCACCCGTCGTACAGGACCTGCAGGGCGTCTCGCTCGCTCACCTCGCCTCCTTGTCCTGCTCTGCTCCCTCCGGCTCCGCAGACCGCAGGCGCAGTCGCTGCGCCAGTGCGAGCAGGCAGGTGGCCTCGTCGGCACCGTAGGCAGTGATCGATGCCGGGCGCTCATCTGCTGTGCGACGCGCGTCCCGTGCAGACCCAGCCCAGGTTCCCTCGCTCGGACGGTAGCTCGGTCGCTGCACTACCCAGCCCTCCGGCAGGGCGCCATAGACGTCGTCCCAGGCGATCCCGTACTCTCCGGCTCGTCATGCGCGGCTCCCCTTCACACCGTATCCCGCCGGCAGCAGGTGAGGCAGCGGCCGAAGCAGCGACGCCTGAGCACGACGCGAGGTCGAGAGCGCGTCCTAGTCCGGCGTCCCCTTGGCACTCTGCCACTCCTGGTAGGAGCCCCACAGCATGAGGGCCGCGCCGACCCAGTCGACGATGAGCACGAGGACCACCGTGGCGCCGCCATAGGCCGCCAGGAGCCCGAGAACGGAGACCAGCTGGAGGAGTTGCAGGAGGGCGATGAGGGCCACCACCGCGCTGATCCCGAGCAGGATCGTGGCGCATGGCGCAGGCCACGTGATGGTGGTGTTGGGCGCGTAGCGCAGGTAGACCACCACGAGCACTGCGATCGCGCCTAGGAGCCCGACCCCGCCCGCACCCGCGACCCCGTAGAGTCCGCTGCTCAGGACGATCCCGAGTAGCCAGGAAAGGACGATGAAGGCGGCGCCGATCACCGCCATCCGTTCTCTGGGATTGAGCTTCGACCAGACCTGTTGCACCACGGGACGCCTCCTAGTCGAGCCTCCGCAAGCGGGTCCTCGCCCCTTCTCAAGGGGAGCCACCCAGGCGGCCCTCATCGCGGACACTCGCTGACGGGAGCGTACAGGTGCGGCGCGCCGCAGACCAGTCATGAGCTGTGGACGGGACTCGCCAACGCTCCGTGGCGACCTCCACGACCGAGGAGTGGTGCAGGGCGAGCGAGCGGCCTCGGGTTGTGGGAGGGCAGCCTCAGGCTTGAGGCTTGTCGGTGCGCTCTACGATGATGCTGCAATCGGTCACCAGCGCGGCGATCGCCCCGACGGCGGCCAGCCAGGGAGCGAGGACGGCCCCGGCTACTCCGATCGTCAAGGGGAACTCGGCCACCGTGTGCTCTCCCTGCTTGATGCTGATCCGGCGCACGTTCCCCTCCGCTACCAACCGCTTAACCTCTGCCAGCAGTCGGTCGCCGTCAATCTTGAATTGCTCGGTCCAGGTCTGCCCCGGTGGCTTGGTTGCCATGGCGTTGTGCCTCCTGGGTTCTTCGATCTTCGTCAATGATCCGCTTCCCCGCCGTCGAGCGCACCGCTTGCCCGAGCTCGCACGCCAGGGCCCGCCGACGGCCAGCCAGCGCGCACCTCGATGGGGCGCGGAACTAGGGACTGCGTCGACCTCGACGGCCACCCGCTCGTCCGTCAGGAGCTAGTCAAAGTCGAGGGTGCGCTCGGGCGCCGCCTGACTCATCCGACGCCGGGCGGCGCGGCTGTCCCTGGTCGTCGCCTCATGCACATCCTCAGTCGGCTGTGGCCCCCTCACCATGGCTTGGTCGTGCAGGACCGCCTCGGTCTACTCGACTCCCGGTAGCCGGTGGCGTGCCACGAACGCGGCGGCCTGGGCACGGCGCTTTACGTGGAGCTTGGCGAGAACCGCACTGACGTAGTTCTTGATCGTCTTTTCGGAGAGGTAGAGCTCCGCTGCGATCTGCTTGTTGGTCTTCCCCTCGGCGATGGACTGAAGGATCTTGCGCTCCTGGGCGGTCAGCTCGGCCAACGCATCCTGGTCCGTCCGACTGGCCAGGCGCCGGACGCGCGTGCGCACCGGCTCGCTGACGGCCGGATCGAGCAGTGATCCGCCCCGACCCACTGTCTCCAGGGCTGCCACGAGGTCGCGCCCCCGGATCTGCTTGAGGAGATAGCCGGAGGCGCCGGCCGCCGTCGCCCCGACCCGCGCCGCCGGGTCGGCGTAGCCGGTGAGGATCACCACCCGCGTCGCCGGGTGTTCGAGCCTGATCTGGCGGCACGCCTCGATGCCCGAGCCGTCGGGGAGGCGCACGTCCATCACGACGAGGTCGGGGCGGTACGTCCGAGCAGCCTCGAGCGCCTGCGCCACGCTGGCGGCCTGGGCCACCACCTGGAACCGCTCCCGCCGCGCCAGGAGGGCTACCAGGCCCCGCCGTACCACCTCGTGGTCGTCGACCACGAGCAGCCGGAGCGGTGCGGGACGCGGCGCGCTCATGGGCACCTCGGACGGAAACGGGGGACGGTCGTTCGACCGGCGTGCCCCACCATCGTGGCAGGCGTGGCCGACCCATGCAACAGGCACGGCCGACGGGCCTGGGCGGCCTCACCGTGAGCCGGCCGACGCGACATCGACGCCACCCCGCCCGACACCACGGCCCGATGGTGTGCGGCGGAGCTCGCTGGCCGGGTGGTGGCGTCGGCCTATTCGTAGGACCAAGACCGTTCGCCACCTCGATCACCGCGCCCGGCCCCACCGGGCCTAGGGCTACCGCACCCCGGCGAGTTCCTGGCAGCCCTTCGGGCTCCAGGTGTGAACGGGGGTGCCGGACGAGCCGTCGTTGCAGCCCGTCGGGGAGTCCGGTCAGGACGTCGTCTCCCCAGGCTCCGCGCCAGCCGCGCGCCAAGACAGGCACGCTTAGGGCATACTTATCCAGTAACCTAGATAACCTAGATGTCTGGGAGCCTGCGGTGATCGCCTTCCATCTCGACACGCGCTCGGGGGTTGCGCCCTACCAACAGATCGTCCAACAGGTCCGCCACGCCCTGCGGCTCGGCCTCCTGCAAGTTGGCGACCAGCTCCCCACGGTGAAGGAGGTGGTCGCCGCCCTCGCCATCAACCCGAACACGGTGCTCAAAGCCTACAAGGAGCTGGAGCACCTCGGTCTGGTGGCTGCTCGACCGGGCATCGGCATCTTCGTCACGCAGACCCTGACGGGTGGCTCGCTGGCGGCCCACGGCCCCCTCCGCCAGGACCTCAGGCGTTGGCTGTCGGAGGCGCGCCGCGCGGGGCTCGACGAAGAGAGCATCGAGGCGCTCTTTCGCGACGTCGTTCAGGCCTCCTCCGCGGAGGGCGCAGCGTGACCAGCGTGCTAGAGGCGCGCGGCCTCGGCAAGCGTTATGGGCACAAGTGGGCGCTCTCGGAGTGCACGCTGGCCATTCCTGCCGGCAAGGTCGTCGGGCTCGTTGGGCCCAACGGCGCCGGCAAGACCACGCTGCTCCACCTCGCGGTCGGCCTCCTGCGGCCGACCGTCGGGTCGATCACCGTCCTCGGTGGGCGCCCCGGCGAGACGCCGGACCAGCTCGCTCGCGTCGGGTTCGTTGCCCAGGACGCCCCGTCCTACGCGGCGCTGTCTGTGTGTGACCACCTGCGGTTCGGCGCGTGGATGAACCCGAGCTGGGACGCCCAGCTCGCCGAGGACCGCATCGCGCGCCTCGGGCTCCACCCCCATCAGAAGGCGGGCCAGCTCTCGGGCGGTCAGCGCGCCCAGCTTGCGCTGACCCTCGCGGTGGCCAAACGACCGGAGTTGCTCGTGCTCGACGAGCCGGTCGCGAGCCTCGATCCGCTCGCCAGGCGTGAGTTCCTGCAAGGCCTGATGGAGGTCGTCGCCGAGCACGGCGCGAGCGTGATCCTCTCCTCACACCTCATCGCCGACCTCGAGCGGGCCTGTGACTACCTGGTCATCCTCATCGACTCACGGGTCCAGATTGCCGGCGATATCGACGACCTGCTCGCGACCCACCACCGACTGACGGGCCCCCGACACGACCGCGGCGCGCTGCCGAGCGGCCAGCAGGTCATCGTCCAGAGCCAGACCGACCGGCAGAGCACGCTCGTCGTGCGGACTGCTAACCCCATCCTCGATCCGGCGTGGTCGGTTGAACAGCTCGACCTCGAAGACCTCGTCCTCGCCTACATGACCCGCGCCGTCGAGCAAGACCGTCGGCCGAACCTGGCGGTTCAGGCGTGATCCGGCTGACGTTGCGCCAGTTCCGGACCGAAGCGGTCATCGGCTTCGGCCTGCTCGCCGTGCTGGCGATCCTGCTCGCCATCACCGGTATCCACCTCGCGCAGGTGAATGACGCCTTCGAGGTGACGTGCAAAGCCATCGGTGACTGCGCCGCGAGCGCGAACCCCATCTTCCAGGACGATCCGAGTCTGCACACCTTCCTGCCGCTCATCGTGATCGTCATGCCTGCGGTGATCGGTCTGTTCCTGGGCGCACCGCTCATCGCCGGCGAGCTCGAAACCGGCACCTTCCGACTGGCCTGGACCCAGAGCGTCACCCGACGGCACTGGCTCGCGGTCAAGCTCGGATTGGTCGGGCTGGCCGCGGTCGCGATGAGTGTGCTGCTCACCGGCATGGTCGACTGGTGGCAGAGCCCGTTCGATGCAGCGAGTCAGAACCGCTTCAACACGCTGAACTTCGGATTCCACGGCGTCGCACCGATCGGCTACGCGGCATTCGCCTTCGCGCTCGGGGTGACGGCAGGCGTGCTCTTGCGCCGGACGGTCGCGGCGATGGGAGCGACGCTGGTGGGGTTCGTGGCAGCGCGTGTCGCGGTCACAGCCTGGGTTCGCCCAGAATCTCGTCGCGCCGCTCCACGAGTCCCTCGCGTTCTCGGCCGCGCGGCCCGTCATAGGCGTGCAGGCCCCGGCAGGCACGTTCTCGATCATTCCCCCTTTGGTGAACATCCCGAACGGGTGGGTGTACTCGACCGCGGTGGTCGACACGTCCGGCCACACCCTCACGAGCGAGGGCCTGCAACAGGCCTGTCCCGCGCTCGGCCAGCTCCTCAACGCGGGACCGGCAGCTGGACCGCCAACAGCGGTCCATACATGTATCGACAAGCTGTCTGCGACGTTCCACATCGCCGTTACGTACCAGCCCGCAAGCCGCTTCTGGCCGTTCCAGTGGACCGAGATGGGGATGTTCCTCGCGGCCGCGCTGGCGCTCTGCGGACTCACCTACTGGTGGCTGCGCCGCCAGTATCGGTGACTTCCGCGCTGAATGCCTCTAACCTCGCGCCGAGCATTCCCAGGGAGGCGGTTTCGGGACGTGGCGGTGAGGGGAGCGATCGCGGGGCGCCTTGTCGTAACTGATCGGCTCACCGGGCACGATCTCGCCGTCGTGTGGGGCTTCAATCAGAGCCGCCGAACCCTGTGAGTGGCCTCGGCACGCGCCGCCACGCGACGGACCCTACTCTTGTGGAGGACGTGGCCCGATGAGCAGTCCTCGGACCTTCGGCCAAGGTGGTGAGACGCATGGATCCGAAGCCTGAGCCGCCGCTCCAGCTGATGCTCGACAGCAACCTTCCGGACGTCTTGCTCGACGACGACATCCTCCGGCGCGGCCTTCGGGATCTCCTAGAGATCCATGCGGCAGAGACCTACGTAACCCACGTGACTGTTGACGAAATCCTTCGAACGCCCGATCCCGAGCGGCGCGATCGGCTCATCCTCACTCTCCTTGCCGTGGGAGCCCGCCTCGTCCCAACATCCGGCTTCGTCCTCGGCACATCACGCCTTGACCTCGCCGGCCTCGGCACAGATGCGGCCAACGCCGCATTGAGTCAGTTCATGGAAGGCAACGTTAGGCACCTCGAGGACGCTCTGATCGCCACGACCGCCCATGACCGCCGAATGAGCCTCGCGACGGCGGAGAGGTCGAGGGGCCGTCTGTCCCGCCATCTTCCGGCGCTGGTCGTGCTCTCGCTGCAGGGCCTTCGCGATGCTGTCAATGATCGGCTCATCCGCGAGGGGCGTTTGGATGCACGGCAGCGCGACTTGGTCGACAGCATGCAATGGGAGGGTGACCGAGATCGGGCCACCCCCTTCGGAGAGCCGGCGGATGCCGATCTGGACCAGGAATTCGGGGAGTAGGCGGGCCAGGCCACGGCAGCCCGCACGCGATGTTGCCATCGTGCGCAGCACCGACCACGTCATCCGGAATGGCGTGCCGCGGCCAGCGCTTGCCCGAACCGGGCTCCTGCCTCTGCGAGCAGCGACGGAGCGTAACGGCTGAACGCGAGTCGCAGACTCGTAGTCCCACCGGATCGATCGAGGTAGAACACGTCGCCTGGCTCGAACGAGGTACCGCGCGCCTCCGCCACCGGAAGCAGATCACGCGAGGTCGTTCCGTCCCGCAGCGTGAGCCAGAGGAAATACCCCCCGCTCGGGGTAATCCATGATCCGCTCGAGCCGACTGCGCTCCGCACGGCCGCGATAAGCGCATCTCGCCGCTCCCGATACGCCGCCTGCAGGCGGGCCACGTTCTCCTCGTACATCCCTGACGTCCCACACTCCGCGACCAGCAGGCACGAGAAGTGGCTGATGCCGCCGCCTGAGTCCAACACGCCAGAAGCAACGAAGCGCTGCGCCGTGACAGGGTCGGACACGATGCATCCGACGCGCAGCCCCGGTGCGAGCGACTTGGCGAATGACACGAGTCGGACGACCACCCCGTCGGGCGCGATGCTCCACAACGAAGGAGGCGGCGGACCGCCGTAGGACAGCTCGCGGTAGGCGTCGTCCTCCACGATCGTGAACCCTGCTGCCATCGCCAGATCGACTAGGGCGCGACGGCGCTCTGGTGCCATTGATACGCCGGTCGGGTTGTGAAATGTGGGCACGGTGTAGAGCAGGCGCGGGCGACGACCACCCCGGCGTAGGGATTCGAGCGTGTCGGTGAGCGCGTTCGTGTTGAGGCCCTGCTCGTCTGCCGGCACCGTGACGAGATCGAGTGGATGGTCGCGCAGGATGCGCACCGCGAGGTGGTAGGTGGGGTTCTCGGCGAGGACGACGTCGCCGGGCTGTGTCAGCAGGGAGGCCACCTGATCGAGCCCGTGCGAGCTGCCCGCCGTCGCGACCACCGCGCGCGGATCGGGCGCGCGCGCGTCGACCGCCGCGAGCCGCTCACACACCCACTCGAGGAAAGGGCCGGGTCCGGCGGCGTACCCATAGTTGAGGGCGTCGGGGCCGTAGCGATCGAGCACGCGGGCGGCCGCGAGCTGCAGCGACTCTACGGGCAGCAGCGCGGGATCGGGGTGGCCCCATCCTAGATCGATGATGCCCGGCCGATGCACGAACTGGACGAGCGGCAGGGCTGTGTCGCGGATGGTCACCCAGGCACTCCCGCTGTCGGCGCCCCTCGGTCGGGAGCCTCCCTTGGCATGGTCGTCAAGCTCCTCGCTGGACCTCGTCGAAATCCTGCCACCACGGCAGGCGGTCTCCGACGGCAGCCCGGAGGCGCCACCGCGGGCTCCTTGGCTCAGCTTCCATGCGGCCCTGCAGGGCCGCGACCCGCTCGCGTACCAGGGTTGCCGTGTCCGGTGGAAGCCGCTCCAGCGTCTCAACGGCTTCGAGCACGCGCGCGAGGTTCAGCGACGCCGTGTGATCGAAGCCCCAGTCCCGGCTAGAAGTCACGCACGCAGGCGGTGAAGGTTGCACCGTCATAGTTGGTGGTGCCAGCGAATGTCGCGCCCCCGCCGGTGGCCGGCTGCGACTTGTAGCCGTAGGCGAAGGGCAGGACGACGATCGCCGGCAGCTGACTGGCGACCCGGAGACAGAGCGCGCGTGGAACGACGGTGTCTGTGTCGAGCGGCAGATGGGGTCCGTGTTGCTCGACAGCCCCGAGCGGTAGGAGGGCTATCACGCGGGGTGCCCGGTCCCGAAGCTCCTCCCACGTCAGGTCCGACATCAACCGCGGATCGCGACCCATGCGAAGCCTCCTTTGTCGCTTTGAGGGTGCGGACTTAACGTCTGCGCTGCGGTGGAGTGGATTGACGCGAATACAGGCTCGCGCCTGGCAATGCCTGGGCGGCGAGGGCGCCGCGGCAGAGGTCATCTCCGTCGCAGGTCGCGGCCAGTCCCAGGTCACCAGCGCCAACAACGCCATCGTAACGCTACACTCGGGCGCATCGGCCGGCCTATACCCGGTCGCCGGGGGTGGCGTCCGGGAGAGGGCGGCGTGCCCCAGGAACCCAAGCCGTTTGGCACGCCAACCTTTCGCCAGGCTAGGACCCATGAAGCCCCTTCGACATCTGTCGGGCGCCGAAGTCGCCGCTGCAATGCCGCCGCTCGCTGACCGGCTGGTCCTGGCAGAGCGGACGTTGCGCGCCCTCGGCCGTGACGCAGAACTCCCGCCGAAGATCGGGGTCCATCCTCGGCAGCCGGGGTCGCTGGCGCACGCCATGCCAGCGCTGTTGCGCGGTGAGGCCGTCGACGGTTCCCTGGACCTCATCGGGGTCAAGTGGATCACCGGGTTTCCTGCGAACCCGACGATCGATCTGCCGGCATATCACGCCCTGGTGCTGCTCAACGATCCGGTTACGGGCGAGCCACTGGCGGTCATGGACGCGGCGGCGATCACGGCGGCGCGAACCGCCGCTGTCAGCGGAACGGCGATTCGCCACTTCCTGCCGCAGGGCACAACGCCGAGTAAGCGCCCGGCTCGAGTCGCCGTGTTGGGGGCGGGAGTCCAAGCGCGGGGCCACATCCCGGTCATCGGCCACCTGCTGCCGGGCGCTCGAGTGCTGCTGACCGACGTCGACATGGCGCGAGCCTCGGCACTGGCGGACGAGGCTTCCACGATCGAAGGAATCGGCTCGGTTCAGGCGGCCTCGAGCGTTCGTGAGGCGGTCGATGCAGCCGACGTCGTCGTTTCCGTCACTTCGTTCGGCCTCGATCGCCAAGCGCTCGAGCCGGCGTGGCTCAGCCCGGAGGTGCTGTTCGTGGCCGTCGACTACGACATGCAGGCCCCGGCCGCCCTGGCCCGCCAGGCAGTGTTCGTGGTCGACGACCGCAACCAGTTCCTGGCCACTCGCACGGGTTCGACCTTCGCCGATTACCCCGACCCAGACGCCACGATCGGCGAGTTGCTCCGGGGAGGCGCGCATCCCCGGCCAAGCGATCGGCGCCACCGCCAGGGTCGCATCCTCGCCACCCACCTGGGCGTCGGTTTGGCAGATGTGGTTTTCGCCTCGGCCATACTTGCCCGAGCCGAACAGCTTGGACTGGGGCGGCTCCTGCCCCGCTGAGGCGGGCCGCCTGACCGCTGCCCGACAGGCCCATGCCGCATGAGCGGGAGCAGCCGAGCCACATCTTGCCGAATGTCGACGTTGCCGGCCGCATCAGCACGATCCGATCATGGTGTGGGGGGCACATGCGGGACATGCGCTCGCCGTCCTCCGGTCAGTGGCTTACCCGCTCCTGCCCGACCCCAGTGGCCGTGGCGCTCGTCACCACGACGGCGAGGTTGTCTGTCCGCCCGGCGATCTCGACCTCCCGCCGCGCGCTCGGAATGCCGAGACCGGCGCGATCCCACGCCGGCAGGCTCACGAGCAGCTCGCCTGGCCCGGCAATCCCGCCCAGGCGCGCCGCGACATTGACGGTATCGCCGAGGGCCGTGAAGTCGAGCTTCTCGTCGCTCCCGACGACGCCCACGAACGCGTCACCGGTGTGCACGCCCGCCCCCACCATGAGGCCCTTCTGCGCCAGGCCATCCCGCTCAACCGCCGCCAGGATGGCGCGGCCGGCATCGATCGCCCGCCGGGCGTGGTTCTCGCCGGTGATGACGGGGATGAACAGGGCCATGACCCCGTCGCCCAGGTACTTGTCGATGATCCCGCCGTTGGCGTCGACGGCCGCCGCGGCCGAGCGGTAGTAGGCCTGGATGAGGCCGTGGAATGCGGAGGCAGACGATCGTTCCGCCAAGCCGGTCGAGCCACGGACGTCGGCGAACACGACGCTGATCTCCAGTTCGGCTCCGCCGGGACGCCGGGAGAGTGCCCCGAAGCACGCCTTGCACAGCAGCGCGTTGTCACGCATCGGCCCATGCCAGAACAGGCGAGCCGCGGCCCCGCCGAACCCGTGAAAGGGCGAGGCGCACACCTTGCAGCGGGGTGCCGATGGCACGTGGCGCCACACGCGGCGCACCTTGCGGAGCGACGGGTCTTCACCGGTCAGCAGCGCCCGCCACTGGGTGGTCGTGGGATCTTCGTCCGGCATGGGCCGGATAGTAATGCCCGCCGGTCAGTTGCCCACCCATCATTTCAGCCAAGCTTCGATTCCAACCAGCGCCGTGCGACGGTCGCTGCCCGACGACCATCGCCGAGCTCGTCGAGCGCCTCCGAGCGTGCCGGTTCGACATGATCAGCGACGAGCTGGCCGACCCGCGCCTCGAAGGCCTGAGGATCGTCCACCGCGGGGGGTGGGAGGCCGTCAAGCTCGGCGAGCCGGACGGCGAGCCCCGCGAGGCCTGTGGTTCGCTCGCGCTGCTCGGTCCAGCGCCGGAGCGTCGCAGGGAAGAGAACAGCCTGTCCGTTGAAGTACTGGGCCTCAACCCGACATCGCGCTTTCTCGAGCGCGCGCAGCTCCTCGGCGCGCCCAAGGGCCGCGTCGCGCAGAGCCAGGAGCCACTCCGTATGGCTCGGTGATGCTGGGTGGCGGTGGAGACCATCATCGGCGGCGAGGGCGAGGTGGGCCGCGAGGCCCAACTGGACGAGCTCCTCGCGATCGAGAGTCTCCTCGGCGAGGACAATCGTGCGCAGGATGAGGTGGAAACAGAAGACGGTCTGCCCGATCGTCCGGTGGACTGCCTGGTCGCGTGCCTCTCCGCCGCGTCCCCGTGACGCTGCCTCGACAGACGCTCGGGTTTGACCGACAAGCCGATCGAGAGGGAGGAGCTCGGGACCGTTCGCATAGAGGGTCCGTGTGTACCCATTGAAGCTGTCGAACTGCTGGGCCTCGACGAGCCAGAGCCGGACGAGCAGGGTCGGCGACAGGGCGGCTTCCACCTTCGCCAGCCGCCGCTCAGTGGTCACGCGACCGCCAGCGGATCGTCGAGCTCGGCTGGCGCCTCGCGGTGCGCGACAGCGGCCTCAAGAACCGTGAGCCGCTCCTCCAGTTCGCCGGTCCGAAGCAGGGTGATCGCTGTCCCGGCAGCCGAGATGAGGACGCGCAGGCGGGCAATCCCGTTGTCGAGGCCGATCCCATCGGTGACCACGATGTCGAGGAGGCGACGGATACCTTCCACCGAGTCGAGCCCAGGCAGGTCGTACGCGACCGCGATCGTCCCTTCCTTGCGCCGTCGCAGGCCACCCAGTCGGCGCGCCTCCGCCGCCTCGGTCGCCCGCTCGGGGTCGTGGGCGAAGCAGGAGGGGCGATTGTGCTGGGGCGCCATCTGGCAAGGTTCTCCGTCAGATCGGGCGAAGTCACAGCGCCGGCGCATTACCATCGATACAACGTGGTCTCGAACGACGAGCTCGAGGTCCTCTTGGCGCGCTCGCCCGTCTACAACGTGGCCCACTACGACGTGTATCCGCTGGCCGCGATGACCGCGCCACCGATCAAGGGCGCGTAACGACGCCCCAGACGATCCCAGCTTTGGGTCATCCGACCCTCGTGGGATGATGGTTGTGGCGGCCAGCCGCCATGCTGCCCTCCCGGGCGCGCGGGTGGTCGACGGGAAGCCCGGCTTGGCCCGCCTCGGGATCGGGGAGCATTGTCCATGCTGCTAGCGTCCGGAACGATGCCGAGGCCCCCTCGTCGTGCCGTTGAAGCCGCGCCGCTCCTGCGAGAGGCCGGCTTCGCGTTGCTGCTGCGCAATCGCCGACCGATCGAGCTCGACGAACTCGCTGACGCCGCCGGCCTCGACCGGGAGGCGACGCGGGCGACGGTCGCTTCGCTCGACGAGGCGGGCGGGGTCGACCGTGAACCTGCAGGCGGCACCCGTCGAGCGTCCCTAGATGGAGTGCCCCACCGTGCTGAGGATGCCGCTGACCTTGCTGCCGAGGAAGACCAGCGCGATGATCGCGATTACTGCGAACAGCGCGAGGATGAGCGAACGGCTCCCGACCTCGACCACCGACGGCCCGGGCAGCGAGCACCGTCAAGCGATCGTGGGGTACCCGGGACGGCGAACCGGGGCGATCTGCCCGCTCGCGGCGAACAGCGTCATATCGTTGATGCCCCTGTCCAGCCTCCGTGTGGGTTAGCGGGCGACGTATGCCGGCCAGGACGGCAACGCCGAGGGAGTGCACCGATGGCCGATGGCGCCGACGTGGGGTCGCTCAGTCGGGCCGCGCCTATACGCCGGTCTGGTGGGCCTCGCGACACAACCTCGCGAAGGGCGCCACCCACGGGCTCTCCCACCGGCTGACCCAGCTGGCGTGGTTCCGCCCGTCGAGTCGCCATCGCCGCTACCGGAACTTGTACTTCGTGGGTGCGAGCACGCACCCCGGCACCGGCGTGCCCACGGTCATGGTCTCCGGCCGCCTGGTCGCGGAGCGGATCCAGGCCGAGCTGAGCTGACGAGACCCGGCCGGGATCGGGTTGCGTGCCGCGCCGGGGGCGAAGATACCGACTGGCGTGCCGTTCAGCACGAGCGTCATGCTGTTGGAGATGCCGAGGCCGGCAGGCGCCGCCAGCCACTCCAGGCGCTCGCCGAGGTCAGCCCACTCCCGAACGAGCACTGGGAAGAGCACTAGATGGGCCGTCGAAGTACCGCCGATCCAGCCAGACTCGCGCCGCTCCTTCCGCGGAGAGCGTCGTCAGCGAGAAGGCCAGGACGCCGCGCCAGTCCTGCGCCTCACGGGCCGCGTGCGCAGGGTCGCCACGCCCGGTCCGCTCAGCCCGCTCCGCCTCCGTCGGGAGCAGGCCCCGCCACCTGGTGAGGAGCGCCCAGCGCAGGCCCTCGACGTCGCGCGTGCCCCTCGCTACCAGGTTCAGCTGGAGCACCAGCTCGAAGAGGAACCAGGCGTCGACGACCGCACCTCGGACCGCCTGCCAGACCCCTCTGCCGGTGTGCCCTTCGTCGATGCCTGCACCGATGCCTCGACCTGCTCGGCGATCCGCCCGCGGGGCCCCGCCCCGAAGGCGTGAGGTGTCGATGTCGGGGCTGATCAGAAGCGTCGGGACATGTCGATTTCGACTGGAGTCGTTCGTCGTCTAGATGAGCGCGACGTGAGCAGCAGCCGGCGTGCAGCGACCCGCAAGGCTCGGAGAACGCCGATCACCTAGGCTGCCTATCCGCGCAAACGCACGAAGGAGTCACGAGCATGGCGAAGTTCCTCTTCTCGTACCACGGCGGCGGCATGGGCAACACGCCCGAGCAACAGGCCCAGGAGATGGCCAAGTGGCAGGCTTGGTTCGGCGGCCTCGGCGCCGCTCTCGTCGACGCTGGGCTGCCGGTCCCCGTGGCGCAGACGGTGGCCCCGGATGGCTCGGTGTCAAACGGTGGGGGCGCCAACCCGGTCACGGGCTATACGTTCGTGAACGCGGCCGACATGCAGGCAGCGGTCGAGATCGCCAAGGGGTGCCCGTTGCTGGCCACGGGCGGGTCGGTGGAAGTCGGTCAGACCGCCGACATGGGCTAGGCCGAACCGGATCGTCGCGGTTGGCTCGGTGACAGGGGCCGGCCAGGCAACGACCACAGGCCGCGAGGCCCGGACCACCCCAAGGTCCGGGCCTCCGGTCCACGGCATGTCGCCGCCCACGCGTTGGTCACGCGTCCCGTGCAGATCCGCAGGCCAGCCCACGACATCGGCTGCGCTGCGCCAGCGGGCGGCGCGCGGGCGGCGGCGCAACTCGGTCAGGAGCCCTTGGCCCGCCGCTCCATCTCCGTGATCCGCCGCAGAAGGAACTCCCGTTCGGGCCCGTTGGTCGCCAGCTCGGCCGCGCGCCGGTACGCCGTGATCGCTTCGGCATCCCGCCCCAGTCGCCGCAGCAGATCAGCCCGCGTGGCATGCAGCCGGTGGTATGTGTCTAGCGCGCCGGTCGCGGCGACGCGCTCGACGATCTCTAGGCCGGGCCCCGGCCCCTCGGCCGCGGCGACGGCGACCGCGCGGCCGAGCTCGACGACGGGGGAAGGCGCCACCGCCGCCAGCAGCCCGTAGAGGGCGGCGATCGCAGCCCAGTCGGGCGGGCCCCCGTCGAGGGTTCGCGCGTGGTGGGCGGCGATGGAGGCCTGCAGGAGGTATGCCCCGGGACCTGCCCGATCAGGCGCGACGGACACCGCCCCCGTCGCCCGTGTAGGGCGCGACCCGGACAGCAGCGCCCACGCCCGCTGCACGATGGCCAGCCCATCGGCGATCTCCGCGTGGTCCCAGTGGCCGCGATCCTGGTCCTCGAGCAGGACCAGCGATCCGTCCTTGGCCGTGCGGGCGGCGCGCCGCGAGTCCTGCAACAGCAGCAGCGCGAGGAGGCGGTCACGTCCGTCAAGGTGGTGTATGAGCGCCGCTTCATCCGCCGCTGAGCGACTATCCGGCGGCGGCCAGCACGGGCATCACCTCCTCGGTCAACTCGTCGCCGAGGCGGACGAGGCGCGCCTTGGTGAGCGACTCCGCGCTCATGTAGCGGCGCGCCACCGCCCACTCCTCGTGCTGCTCGGCGAGGACGGCGCCGACGAGGCGGATCACGGCCTCGCGGGTGGGGAAGATGCCCACCACGTCGGTGCGCCGCCGGATCTCCCGGTTGAGACGCTCCTGGGGGTTGTTGGACCAGATCTGGCGCCAGTGCTCCGCCGGCAGCAGGCGGAAGGCCAGGAGGTCCTCGCGACCCTCCGCCAGCAGCTCTGCGGCCTGCGGGAAGCGAGCTGCGAGCTGCTCGACCACGCGGGCATGCTGGGCCTCCACCTCGTCGCGCGAGGGCTGGGCGAAGATCGAGCGCACCAGGGTAGCCACCAACGGCTGGGCGCTCTTGGGAACGCGGGTGAGCAGGTTGCGGACGAAATGGGTGCGACAGCGCTGCCAGCTGGCGCCGGGCAGCACCGCCGCGACCGCGGCCACCAGCCCCGCGTGGTCATCGCTGATCACGAGCCGCACGCCCGAGAGGCCCCGGGCCACGAGGTCCCGCAGGAAGGCGGTCCAGCCTGCCCCGTCCTCGCTGGTCACGAGGTCGAGGCCCAGGATCTCCCGATAGCCGTCGGCGTTCACCGCGGTGGCAATCACCGCCGCGGGCTGGGCAATCCGGCCGCCCTCCCGCACCCGCAGGGCCAGCGCGTCGAGCCAGAGGTAGGTGTAGGGCGCGCCGTCCAGGGGCCGAGAACGGAAGGCCGCCACCTCCTCATCGAGCGAGCGGGCGAGCTCGGACACCTGGCTCTTGCTGATGCCGCTGATGCCGAGGGTCGCGATGAGGCCCTCCACCCGCCGGGTCGAGACGCCCCGCACGTAGCACTCCGCGATCACCGCCACCAGGGCCCGCTCGGCGCGTCGGCGGCGCTCCAGGAGCCAGTCGGGGAAGTAGCTCCCGCTGCGCAGCTTGGGCAGGGCGAGTTCGAGCGTTCCGGTCCGCGTGTCGAAGGGCCGCGATCGGTAGCCGTTGCGGGTGTTGACCCGCTCGGGCGAGCGCGTCCCATAGGGAGCGCCGCACAGCGCGTCGGCCTCCGCGCCCATGAGCGCCTGGATGAACGTCCCCAGCATCTCCCGCAGCAGGTCGGCGTCGGCCGTCTCGAGGTGCTTGCGGAGCCAGACCGCTGGGTCCATCGTGGCGTCGACCACCGTGTTCCTCCTCTCCGAGTCCGTTGTGCTTGGTTCTCGGTTGAGGATGAAGCGGTGGTCCCCGCGTTCGAGGGCCCTCAGCTCACTCGTACACCACGTCCGTGGACTCTATGCGAGGAGGCCCAGGGGTTCGGTCTGCTCGGGCAGCAGCTCGACGACCAGGCGTGCCAGGCGGATCGCCTCGCCGCACAGCTCTCCTCGCACCAGCGCGTCACCCGCGGTTGCCGCGTAGCCCTCGTTGAAGACGAGGTAGATGGTCGCAAGGACACCGTCCAGGCGCTCCGGGATGGCGTCGTCGGGCGGGACTCGGTAGGGGATGGCCGCCTCCCGGATCTTCCGCTTGGCGCGCACGAGGCGCTGCGCGAGCGTGGCCTCGGGCACGAGGAACGCCCGCGGGATCTCGGGCGTCGTGAGGCCGCACAGCGTCCGCAGCGTGAGGGCCACGCGCGCGTCGAGCGGCAGTGCCGGGTGACAGCAGGTGAAGATGAGCCGCAGCCGGTCGTCGGTGACCCGGGACTCATTGCCAATCTGCATGGCCGTCTCCAGACGTCCCAGCTCTAGGTCGCGCTCGAGCACGGCCAGCTTCTCGGCGTGCCGTCGAGCGCGCCGCAGACGGTCCAAGGCCCGGTTGCGAGCGGTGGTGGTGAGCCAGGCGGCCGGGTTGGCGGGCAGGCCGTCGCGGGGCCAGGTCTCGAGCGCAGCGACGAAGGCGTCGGCAACGGCCTCCTCGGCCGCGTCGAAGTCGCCACCGAGGAGGCGGATGGTTGTCGCCAGGACGCGCCCGTGTGCCTCGCGGAACGCCCGCTCCGCGAGCGCGCGGGGATCCTCGGAACTCCCTTCCGTCACGCAAGCCCGCCCGACCGGACTGGCGGCGTCTTCAGGCTGAGGCCTCCAACGACATCCCCAGGATGGGCCGGACCTCCATCGATCCGTAGAGCGCGCCGGGGCAGCGGGCGGCCGCCTCGATGGCGGCGTCGAGGTCGGGGCACTCGACGATGTAGTAGCCGCCCAGGACCTCCCGGGTCTCCGCAAACGGTCCGTCTGTCACCAGTCTCTGGCCATCCTTGACGCGCACGGTGGTGGCCGAGCTCGTGGGAGCCAGCGGCTCGCCGGCCTGGAACCACCCTCGCTCGGTCAACCAGTCGCCATAGTCGAACCACGGTTTCATGTCGGGCATCGCCGCCGCGTCCGAGCTCGGTTCCTGATCAGGTCCGTAGATGCAGCAGCATGTAGCGCATCGAGCATCTCCTGTGTGCGAGGGCGCCCCGTTCCACCGACTACGCGGCAGCCTGCGCCTTCCGTGGCGGCCTCCGCCACCTCTATCTAAACGACGAACGGGCCGTGCGGGAATCGACAGGTCCCGCGCTCACGCCGGCATTGCCGCCGCGTGGCCAGGCGGGTGTTCCGCTCCTCCCCGCTCGTGGACGGGAGCCACCGGATCACGCGCCCGGTCTGGACGCTGAGGCGATTGGCCCTGGCACCCGACGCGGCAGCGGGGTGCCGTGGATTTGGACACCGTTCGGCGCAATTAGCCGGCGACGGAGAGTCGGCGTACGAAGTGCCGGGACACGATCCGGACGTTCACCCGCAAAGTGTAGGCCCTACTCCTCTGCGGGTTACCACGGCATCCCTCCCCAAGGGTCGCCCGGATAGCCGAAGCCCATCGATGGTGGCGGCGCCAGTGATGGTGACGGTGGCGATAGCACTGCCATGCGGTAAATCGCGACCGCGATAGCGATGCCCGCGACGACGGCAAGCCCGACCCCGGCCGCGGCAAGGACAGCGCCCGGTCTCCGGCTACCGCCCTGCGGCGACAATGACCCGTCGCTTCCGGGTGATCGGGCGCTATCACCGGCGCAGCGAGGTCTACAGGGGTGCCACGGGCCGGCAAGGGTCCGTTGATACGGGTGGCAGTCGCGGTGCCAGCGCGGGCCGGCAAGCCTCCGGCCATCGAGGCGGCAGTCGCGGTGGCGGCAAGGCGGTGCATCCCGTCAGGGGCGGTGACTATGGCCCCGGCTTGCCGCAGGCGATAGGGACAATGGCGGGCGGTTCGCTCTGGGATGGCCAGCCGGGCGGCGAGGTCGGCCGTCGGCAGCGGTCCCGCGCCAAGGAGCCGGCAGATGGCAGTGTCGGTTGGGTTGGCGGGCTAGTCAGTCACGTATGTGTGCCACTCCTTCGGTGGGTATACGCCGCCAGTGCGACCCATCCCACGTCGGCGCGTGTTGGCCGCCGCTCCGCCCCCGTGGTAGCTCACGCTGATTTCGTCGAACTCCGCTCCTCCTCGTGCGGTGCGGACGCCGGGGCGGACAAGGGGTTGTGGATGCCCACCGCGTTGGCCACGGCTCCCAGCAGCAGGAGACCCGCGGCCATACCCATGGCGACGTGGAACGCGTCAGTGGATGCCCGCAGGGCCGCCAGCGCCACCGGCAGGTCGACGGCGGGGCCAGGGCGCTGCAGGGGCGCGACAGCCTGCCGGAACCCCGCCGTGTTGACGTTCAGGCCGGGCACGCGCGAAGCGAGGTCACCGTAGAAGGCCGCGGTGATCGCGACGAAGATCGCCGCGCCGGCCAGCTGCGGCCCGACGCGCGAGATGGCGTTGTTGATGGCGGAGGCGAGGCCGGCATCCCGTGCCGGAACCGAGGTCATCAGGGCAGTCGTGAGCGGGGCCACCATGAGCGCAAGGCCGACGCCGAACAGGATCCCGGTGGGCAGGAAATCGACGAGGAATCCAGCCGGGGGTACCCATGTCGCCGGCCAATCCGGACGAAGCGCCCAGGCGCCGCTGGTCACCGGAACGCGCGCCTGCCAGAGCAGCCCTGCCGCCATGAGCGCCGGGCCGACAACCATGAAGCGGCGGGGACCGTATCGTGCGCCGAGGACGCCGATGCGGGGCGAGAGGAGAGTCAGCAGCAGGCTGCCAGGGATCGAGAGCATGCCGGCGGCCAAGGCCGTGTAGCCGAGCGTCCCTTGGCTGAAGGTGGCCTGCTCGTAGAGGAAGACGTAGAGCGCGCCGTAGATGAGGAACGTCGAGAGATTGGTCACCGCGAAATTGCGCACGCGGAACATGCCGAGCGGTACCAAGGGACGCCGGCCGCGCGCCATCAGCACGAGGAACACGACGAGCGCAAGTGCACCAAGGCTGAGCGCGACCGGTCCCAAGAGACCTCTCCACTCGTGCTGCTGCCCGTAGATCGCGCCGAACGACAGGCCACCGACGGTGAGGCCGGCCGCCGCCGCCCCGGCCCAATCGAACGAGCCGGCGGCGTCGCTGCCCCGGCTCTCCTGGACGCTCTGCCAGGTGGCCCACAGAGCGACCACGACCAGCGGCACGTTCACGAAGAAGGCAGCACGCCAAGAGATCGTCTGGACCAGCAGGCCGCCAACCAGCGGCCCGACGATGGTGGTCGCGCCCGACGCGCCGGCCCATAGACCGAAGGCGCGTCCCAAGTCCTCGCCTTCGAAGGTCGCCCTGAGGATCGCGAGGGAGCCGGGCACGAGCAGAGCCCCGGCAGCGCCCTGCGCGACACGGAACAGGATGAGCGTCTCCAGTGTCGGGGCAAGCCCGCAGAGCACCGACGTGACGCCAAACCCGACCAGCCCGACCGCAAACATGCGCCTTCGGCCATACGCATCAGCGAGCGCACCGGCGATGACCAGCAGCGCGCTGAGCGTGAGTAGGTACGCGTTGTAGACGTACGTCTCGCCTTCCAGCGCGCCGAACAGGTGGCTGGGCAGGTCCTCGCCGATCCTTAACAGGGCGACGTTGACGACCGTCGAGTCGAGGAACACGATGCCCGACCCCAGGATCACCGCAAGGAGGGTGCCTCGGCGTCGATCCATGGCTAGCTCCCCGGTAAGCCGGCCAGCCAGCCCCGCGCGTCCTCCACGGCCTGCTCCGCCGTCATGGCGCGGCCATCGGCCAGCGCGGCGGCCACCGCCGCCTCGCCGAGCATGCCGGTTCCCAGCGCCTCGCGTCCCTCGACGCGGTCAATGACGGTGGCGAGATCGTGCTGGGCTCGAGTCTGCAATCTCCGGATCAACCCTCCGCGGACAGGGGTGTCCGCAAGGCCACGTCAACCGCCTCGTCCGTGGTCATGGCCCGACCTTCCGCCCGCAGACGCTCGACCTCTTCGGCGGCCAGGCCTCCGAAGGAGAAGTTCGAGCGGTCCATCAGCTCGTTCGCGAATCCGGCCAAGCCGGTCCCCGTCTCGTCTTGGAGCTTGCGCGCCGCCCCGGCGAGACGCGCGGATCGTCGGATGTCCCCGGCCGCGTTGGCCAGCTCGCTGAAGTCGTCGAGTACGAGAACGATTCCCGTCGTCTCGCGGTCGGCAAGCATCGCCCGGAGCGCTTCACTGAGATGGTCGTGTGCCGCCTGGAGACGACCGAGCCGGACCTCGGCCGACCCGGTCATGTGGAGCGCCCAGCCGATCATGAACGCGTTGTGCGCACGTCGCGCGAGCTCGAGCGCCTCCAGGTGGTATCGCGCCGAGCGCTCCCAGTCCGCACCGAAGTAGTAGACATTGCCGAGCCCCCAGAGCGCGTTCAACAGGCCCGCATCGTCTCCAAGTTCGCGGTAGATCGCCGCGGCTTCCTCGATGACGCGCCGACCCTCCTCCAGGTCCGAGCGCGGGACGATGTAGGTGAAGGACAGGTTGTAGAGAGCATCGGCGATGCGGTGTCGGTCGCCGCTGTCGCGGGCGATCGCCAGCGACCCCGCGTAGACGCGCCGCGCGGCTCCCATGTCACCCTTCCAGTAGGCCAGGCCCCCGGCGGCGTCGAGCACGCGCATGCGGAGCAATGGATCGACCCCCTCGGCGGGCATGGCCAGCACCGTCTCCGCGCGCAGCGAGCCCTCGCCCAGGGAGGCCCGGCTTTGCCAGAAGCGCCAGAGCGCCCCGACGAGTCGGAACGCCGTCGCGGCGTCGCCCCTTTCGATCGCCCAGCCGATCGCCGCGCGAAGGTTGTCGTGCTCCTGCTCGACGAGGTCGAGCCAGGTAGCCCGGTCGTCGCCGACGAAGTGCGGCTCGGCGCGCTCAACGAAGTCCGTGAAGTAGGCTGCGTGTCGGCGCCGCAGCTCGGCCGTCTCGCCGTTGTCCGCGAGGCGCTCGGTGGCGAACTCGCGGAGCGTCTCGAGCATTCGGAAGCGGGCGTCAGCGCCGCTGTCCACCTGGCGCACGAGGCTCTGGTCGACCAGCTCGGAGAGGCCGGTGAGCACATCGAGCGGGCCGCGCCCCTGCGTGGAGGGTCCGCAGACCGCCTCTGCTGCGTCGAGCTCGCAGCCGCCGACGAAGACCGACAGCCGGGCGAACAAGCAGCGGCCGGGTTCGTCGAGGAGCGCATGGCTCCATTCGATCGCCGCGCGCAGGGTCTGTTGCCGAGCCGGGACATCGCGCGAACCGCCGCCGAGCAGCGCCAACCTGCTCTCCAGCCGGGACAGCATCGCCTCGGGGCTGAGGAGCTTCGTGCGCGCCGCGGCGAGCTCGATGGCGAGCGGCAGGCCATCGAGGCGGGCGGTGATCTGGGCGACTGCTGGGGCATTCGCGTTGGTGACCACGAAGTCCGGCCGGGCCGCCCCGGCGCGGGCCATGAAGAGGGCGACCGCCTCGTACTGGGTGAGCGCGTCGAGCGGGGGGAGATGGGCAGGATCAGGGACGCCGAGGGGCGGCACCGGATACTCCTGCTCCCCGGATACCCGCAGCGTGGCCCGACTGGTCACCACGACGCGCAGCTCGGGCGCAGTCCGCAGGAGATCGCCGACGACGCTCGCCCCGGTGAGGACCTGCTCGAAGTTGTCGAGGACGAGGAGGAGGCGCCGTCGCGCGAGGAAGTCGAGGAGTCGCCGCTCGATCGGTTCTCCGCCAACGTCCTGGACCCCCACCGCCCGGGCAATCGTGGGAGCGATCAGCGGCGGGTCGGTGATCGACTCGAGGGCCACGAAGAACACCCCGTCGGGGAAGCGCTCCAGCACCTCGCTGGCGAGCTGGAGCGCCAAACGTGTCTTCCCGGTGCCGCCCGGTCCGGTGAGCGTGAGCAAACGCGACGACTCGAGCAACGCGCGGGTCTCAGCTATCTCGCGCCTGCGACCCACGAAGCTCGTCATGCGCGTCGGCAGGTTGGAGGGCGTCGCGTCGACCGTGCGAGGAGGTGGGAACCGAGCCGGCAGGCCCTCGATCGCGAGCTGCGAGAGGTGCTCGGGGTGTGCGAGGTCCTTCAGCTGATGGTCACCGAGGTCGAGCAGGGTCACGCCCGTAGGCAGGGCAGCCTCGATGAGGCCCCGCGTCGCTCCGGAGACGAGGACCTGGCCGCCATGGGCGGCGGACGCGATCCGGGCAGCACGGTGGATATCGAGGCCAACGTAGATGCCGTCGCCGGCCAGCGATCCTTCTCCAGTGTGGAGGCCCATCCGAACCCGCAGCGAGACGCGCTCTGGCCACGGCTCCGCGGCGAGCGCACGTTGCACGGCGACGGCCGCCGAGACCGCCTGGAGCGCGCTCTGGAACACGACGAAGAACGCGTCGCCCTCGGTCGTGACCTCGACCCCCGCGTGGGCCACGATGCGTTCGCGCACGAGCGCGTGGTGCCGCTGCAGCACGCCCGCGTAGGCGTCGGTTCCGAGCCGCTCGAGGAGCCTCGTCGAGCCCTCGATATCGGTGAAGAGGAACGTGACCGTGCCTGTGGGGAGCGCGCCCGAGGGTTGCATCAAGTCAGCCGCCAGACACGCGGATCACAGGCGGCGCCTGAGGCCGGACGGGTGGTCGCGCCAAGTCCGAGCTTGGCCTGCCGTGGCGTCCGGGGCGTGTCCCCCGCTGACGGTGGGCGCATGTAAGTCGACCCTGTCGCGCCTTTAGCCCGGAACGGGCACGCGCTCGACCCAGGCCGCCCGCCAGTCGGGTGCCGGGAAGGGCTTCGACCAGTAGGCGGTCTCGTGCGCGATCCGCCCGTCGTGGCACTCGAAGATGAACACGACCTGGTAGGCGTCTCCCGCGTAGTCGAGCACGGCCTCGGACACCACGAGATCGCCCCCCGACACCACGCGATAGGGCGTGATGGTCGGCAGGGCCGGGAACGACCCGTAGATCGCCTGGCGGTTCTCCCGTCCCCGCACCACCTCCCCTGATTGGGGCCACGTCATGACCGAGTCGTCGCTGAAGACCGCGTTCATGATCTCGACGTTCTTGGCGTTGAGCCCGGCCACGAGACGCTCCACCGCCTGCCGGTTCTCGGTCTCACCCACCCCTAGTCCCCCCTTTCGACGCACCCCGACGCCCGCTCTCGGGTGGCGCGCATCGTACCGGGGCCGCGCATGGCTGTCGAGACGCTGTCAGACGCGTACAGCGCGAACTACGGCGCGGTCGGAGTCCCGTCGCACGATGGCCCTCATACGAGCGGGCTATCGTGGGGGTACCGTCGTTCCACACAGGAGTGGCGAACCAAGAGGGCCGTGAAGCCTCGGCTCTGGAGATGGAGATGCAGGATCGACTCTACCGATCCGCCAGCGAGCGGGTCCTGGCGGGCCTCTGCGGCGGCCTGGCAGATCGCTACGACCTCGATCCCGCGCTGGTCCGGCTGATCTGGGTGGTGGTCGACGTCTTCACCGGGGTCTTCCCGCTGCTGCTCGTCTACATCGTGATGGCCATGATCGTGCCGGAGGAGCCCCTGGTGGGGACGCCCGGACAAGGGTCGAGCTGGAACGGGCCGCAGTGGGGACCCGGGGCACCAAGTGGGACGGGCGGGCCCGGCGCGATGAGCGAGGGCGGTGCCCCCGAGGCCGCCCAGAGACCTGCCCCAGGCATGAACAGCGCCGGTGCGGCCGCTGCGCCAGGCGAGGGCGCTGACAGCCAGGAGGCCGCGCCGGGTGCGGCAGGCCCCGCGCAGCCCTCCGGCTCGGGGGGACCCTGGGGGCCGCCCTCGCCGATGGGCTCGGACTGGCGAACCGTGCGGGCCTACGAGCGCGCCCAGCGCCGGGCGCAGCGAGCCGCTAGGCGACAGGAGCGCTGGGGCGATGGCCCGAGCGCGGGCGGCCTCATCGTCGGGGTGGTCCTCGTGCTGATCGGGGGCTTGTTCCTGCTCCGCCAGATGGTGCCGACCCTCGACACCGACCTCCTCTGGCCGCTCGTTGTGGTCGCGGTCGGCGCACTGCTGCTGGCCGGCGCATTCCGCCGCTGACCGGTCAAGAGCCGCGGGCGGGGTTTGGCCCCGCGGCGCACACGAGCAAGCGATGGTGTACTGGTTCCAACTGGCCCCGCCGGATCGCGGCGAGATCGGGCACATACAACTGGACGTGGCGCCGTGCGCCTCCGACGTGAACGAGCCCGACTGACCGTTAACCGGCCTGTTTGGATACTCTTAACGGCCGCAGGCTAGCCTCGCTGGAAGGGGACTATGACAGAGCAACCATGACCGAGACTGCCAGAGCCGTGGTCGACACGGGGGTGCACATGCCGAGTTCACCCGCGCCCGCCGACGCTGTGGTCGCGTGCCATGACCTGCGCAAGCGCTACGGCGCGCTGGAGGCCGTCGCGGGCGTGACCTTCGAGGTGCACCCGGGCGAGGTGTTCGGCTTGCTCGGACCTAACGGTGCGGGCAAGACCACAACGATTGAGATCCTTGAGGGCATCCGCGAGGCCGACGGTGGCGAGGTCCGCGTGCTGGGCCTCGACCCCCGGCGCCAGGCCCGAGCGATTAAGGCTCGCATCGGGGTGCAGCTCCAGACCGCCTCGCTGTACCCCTATCTCACCGTTGCCGAGCTGATCGATCTCTTCGGCCTGTTCTTCCCCCGGCGGCTGCCGCTCCAGCGCATGCTCGATGCGCTCGAGCTCAACGAGAAGCGCGACGCCCAGACACGGACCCTCTCCGGCGGCCAGCAGCAGCGCCTCTCGGTGGCCCTCGCCCTGGTCAACGATCCCGAACTCGTCTTCCTCGACGAGCCCACGACGGGTCTGGACCCCGCCGCCCGACGTTCGCTCTGGGACGTCATTCGCGACCTGCGCGCCCAGGGCAAGTCGGTCCTCCTGACGACCCACTACATGGAGGAAGCCGAGGTCCTGTGCGATCGGCTGGCCATCATGGACCACGGCAAGATCCTCGAGTCAGGCACGGTCGAGGAGCTCGTCAGCCGGCGCTTCAAGGAGCGGGCCGTGCACTTCGCCGCCATCGTCGGGCTCGACGATCCGCGCATGCGGGCCTTCCCCGGCGTGAGCCGCGTGGCCCACGAGGATGGCGAGGTGCTCCTCTACACGGCCGACGTGCCCGCCACCATCGGCGCGGTTCTCACCGCGGCGGACGCCCTGGGCGCCCCACCCCACGACCTGTCCGTGCGCCGGGCCAGCCTCGAGGACGTCTTCCTCGACCTGACAGGCCACGCCCTGCGCGACTAAACGGAGCCTCGGAGTCGCCATGAACGCGCTGCTCGGCCTGACCGTCGCCAACATGAAGAGCTTCGTGCGCGATCGCGCCGCCCTGTTCTGGACGATCGCGTTCCCCGTCATCTTCGTCGTCCTCTTCGGCACGCTCTTCGGTGGCAGCGGCACGGCCAACTACCAGGTCGGCTGGGTGGATCTCGACCACACGGCGGCCTCGGCGCAGCTCGAGCAGGCCTTCGCCAAGCTCGGCGTCCTCACCTTGAAGCCGACCAGCCAGACCGCGGGTCTGGCCTCTGCCCGCAACGGGCAGCTCGACGCAGTGCTCGTGGTGCCGGCGGGCTACGGCGCGGCCGTGGCGGCGGCGACCGGCGGAGCGAGCTCCGGAGAGTCCCTTGCCCTCACGCTCTACACCGACCTGAGCCACCCGACCGACGCCCAAACGCTCGAGCAGATCGTGTCCGGGGTGACCACCGGGGTGAACCAAGCCCTCTCGGGCCGGCCGCCGGTGCTCGCGGTCCAGACACGGCCCATCTCCGGCAGCGCCGTCGTCAGCGGCGCCACGTACTACGTGCCGAGCATCCTGGCCATGGCGATCATGCAGTTGGGAGTCTTCGCCGCCATCCCGCTCGTGCAGCAGCGCGAGAAGCTCATCCTCAAGCGCATCGGGGCCACGCCCCTCCCGCGCTGGACGCTCGTCGGCTCGAACGTCCTGCTGCGCCTCGTGATCGCGGCGGGCCAGACGGTCATCATCCTCACCATCGGGCTCGTCGGCTTCAGGGTTCACATCACCGGCAGCTGGCTGCTGATCGCGGCCATCGTGGCGCTGGGGGCGCTCATGTTCACATCGCTGGGCTACGTGATCGCCTCATTCGCGCGCACCGAGGAGGCGGCCAACGGTGTGACCCAGGTGGTGCAGGTGCTCATGATGTTCCTCTCGGGCATCTTCTTCCCCATCGATCTCATGCCCGACTGGATGAAGGGCATCGCGACGCTGCTGCCCCTGACCTATCTCGGTGACGGCCTCCGCCAGACGATGGTGGGCGGCTCGCCCTTCGTGCCGCTGACGGTGGGCATGGCCATCCTCACCGGCTGGCTGGTGGTCTGCCTCGGCATCTCGGCCCGATACTTCCGCTGGCAGTAGGCGCCCAGCTGTCCGAGGTCTCCGCCCCACCATCCCGCGATCGTGCCCGGTTACAGCCGGCCTAAGATTGGCTCGTGGACGCTTACACGGTCGCGACGCGCTACTGGCACCGCCTGCCGGACGGGCGGGTGCAGTGCGACCTCTGCCCGCGCGAGTGTCGCCTCCACGAGGACCAGCGCGGGCTGTGCTTCGTGCGGGCACGGCGGGGCGACGAGATCGTCCTGACGAGCTACGGTCGCTCGTCGGGGTTCTGCGTCGACCCCATCGAGAAAAAGCCGCTGAACCACTTCCTGCCCGGGTCGGCGGTCCTCTCGTTCGGCACGGCCGGCTGCAACCTAGCCTGCCGGTTCTGCCAGAACTGGGACATCTCGAAGTCACGGGAGATCGACACGCTGGCCGACGCGGCGTCGCCCGAGGCAATCGCCGCGGCCGCGCGGCGCTTGGGTTGCGCCTCGGTGGCCTTCACCTACAACGATCCCGTGATCTTCGCGGAGTACGCCATCGGACGTCGCGGACGCTTGCCATGCGCTCGGGATCAAAGCCGTGGCGGTGACTGCAGGGTATATGCACCCCGCGCCGCGGGCGGACTTCTACCGCCATATCGACGCCGCCAATGTCGATCTCAAAGGCTTCACCGAGGCCTTCTACGCCGACCTGCTGCGCCGGACGCCTCGCGCCCGTGCTCGACACGCTGCACTACCTCGTGCACGAGACGAGTGTGTGGGTGGAGATCACGACGCTCCTCATCCCCGGGCGCAACGACTCGGATGAGGAACTCGACCGACTGACGCGCTGGGTCGTGCACGAGCTAGGGCCGGACGTCCCGCTGCATTTCAGCGCCTTCCACCCCGACTACAAGCTGCTCGACGTGCCGCCCACGCCGCCGGCGACCCTAGCCGCGCGCGCGCGCCATCGCCCTCGCCAACGGTGTCCGCTACGCCTACACGGGCAACGTGACCGACCGAGATGGGCAGTCGACCGACTGCCACGCCTGCGGCGCGCTCCTCATCGAACGCGACTGGTACGAGCTCGGAGCCTACCGCGTCACCGACGACGGCCGCTGCAGCGGTTGCGGCACCCAGATCCCCGGCGTGTTCTCCGGGCCCGTCGGCCATTGGGGCTCACGACGCCTGCCGGTGCGGATCGCGGACTTCGCGGCCGAACCAGGTCGTCACGTGCCGGCCTGAGTGTCGTTAGACGGGTTGTTCTGCATCCGGGTGCCCTCGGGGGCGTGATCCCGCGGCAGCTCCCTCCTGCCGACCGCCCCGCTAGCGCACGGTCTCCGACCCTCGTACGAGAGGCACATGCCAGCCGATGAGCTCGCAGCCGAGGTAGTGCAGTGCGCCCTCACCTGGCGTGCACGCGGGGCAACCCCAGAGCGTGAGGCCGCCCTCGTCGGGCAGGAATGCGATGTCGCAGGTGTTCTGGGTCGGATCGCAGTAGCGGCCGTGGCAGGCGCAGTCACAGTGCACCCAATGGCTGCAGGTGCACTGCGCCGACGGCGATGGCGCTTTGAGGACGCTGGCAGGAAACGGAAACGGGACGCGCATCTGGTTCTCCTCCCTACCCACCAGATCGCGGCAGGTTCGGCAGAACCCGGGTGGGTTAGATTGTCGCGGGCTCGTCAATGCCGGCTGCTGACGGGCACGACGGGTGGTTCGTGACCGGCCTGGCCCGCACCTTGGTGCGATGCGTCGGCCTGGCCGGCCGTCAGACCGATGCGTCGGCGATGACGACACGGGATGGCTGGAACAGACCGTCGGTGCGTCCGCGCAGATACAGGTCCGTGACGTCCTCGGCGAACAGTAGGTCCACGGAACGGCACCCGGCCGCCTGCAGTCGCGCGAGCATCGCGTCGGGGTCGACACGCGTCCGCCAAGGCTCTCCGGCGGCCGCCACTCGGGCCGCGGCTGAGCCGGGAGCCAGTAGACCGTTGGTCGAGGCATCCGGGCCGGGAGAACGTGCAGACGAACTCGCTGCCCGCGAGCAGCGAGGCAACCCAGGCGAAGATCGCCTCAGCCGCGTCGTCGCGCAGGTAGATCAGGACCCCCAGGCAGGCCACGAAGACCGGCTCCACCGGCTCCAGGCCAGCGGCCTCCAGTCGGGGGCTCAGGGTGTCAAACCTCGAGGTCGGCTGGGGCATAGCGCACGTTCGGCGGGGCGACGATCCCGGCTCGACGCAGGCGCGTCTGCTTGTCCAGTTGGCTGGCGGCGTGGTCGACCTCGATGATGCGTAGGTCGGCGGCCCACGCAGGCTGTCGGTAGGCGAAGGTGTCGAGGCTGGCCCCGAGGAGCACGTACTGGCGCACGCCGCGCTGCACCGCGTCCGCCAGGCAGTCCTCCGCATAGCGACTACGCACCAGCACCTCGCCGCGCAGGGCCCGGGCGACCGGGGTGCGCAGCCGATCCCGATGCTCCCTGATCGCGTGCGCTGCCTCCGGGTGGAGGAGACGCAGGGCTAGCGGATCGTCGAGGATGGGCGGGGGATCGTTGAGGAGCAGATGGGCGGCCCGCAGCCTCGCCGCCCCCAAGGCAGTCTTGCTGGCGGTCCGCTCCGACGCGCGATCGCCGTCGGGGGAGATCGGCTCGGGCATGGACGGCACGATACCGTGTCTCGCTGGGTGAGTGCGGGGGCCCGGGCCGACTCCAGATCCGACGACGCTATGCCGCGGTCCCGAGCTGTGCGGCTACTTCACGATCCACCCATAGTGTTTGGCCATTGCCTCCCCCTCCCCGGATCCGCGCACGCTCGCGGTGGGCGAACCCGTCCTGGGGTGCCGTGGGGACGGGCCGCGTCCGGTCAACTCGATCGACCCGCCTCCGCGGTCAGGCTGCGTTGGCGAGACGGCGCTCGCGGATGGCTGCCCGGTGCGCGGCGTCGAACGCCTCGTGCAGGCCGGGAAAGACGGGACGACCGTCCCGCGGAATCCAGCCGCGGCGCACTTCGGCATCGGTCGCGACGACGAAGGCGCGAGCCGCAACGTCACGCTCGACCTGGATGGCGGCGAACCGGCCGGTCGTGAGCCGAGCCTGTTCGGTCTTCAGGCGGAGACGATGGGCGGGCCCTGGACGAAGGAACGGATCGCAAGACATTGGGTGTTCTCCTTAGACAGGATGGGCTTGTGGTGCGGGCGAAGATCCGATCGCCGCCCTTCCCGATGCCGCCCACGAATGTCAGGCAGTCGGGCGACCGAAACCACGGCTCGTGTCGACGGCCGCGCTCCGGCTCGATGCAAGTGGGTACCGTTCGGACCTGCCGCCGCGGCAGCTTGGCTGCACGACTGGTCAGTTCTCTGGGTGACGCAGTCGGCTCCGCCGACAGGCACAGGCCGTCAGGCGGCTTCGAGGCCGGACACCTCGATCCAGTGTCGGTCATCGAAACCTTCGACGAAGAGCCTCCGGAACCCGCGTGGCGAGCCGAGCGAGCCGCATTCGATCCATCTGCTGTGCTCATCGACGGTCCTGATCATCGGCTCGCCACGGGTCCGGCAGAGCACGTACTCGTCCATCGCCGCCTCGACGCACTCGAGGGCGATGTCGCGGGCAGTCATTTTCGCGTGCATGGTCAGGTTCCTCCGGGCCTCCTGCCGATCGTCGATCTGTCCTCTGGATCGATCAAGAAGCCTGGGCTGATCATACCCCAACCACGCCTTGATCGGTCAAGACGCGGCACACGACGCTCCCCTGCACTTCAATCAGCACTTCCACGCCGTCAGCGGGCAGCGTCGATGGGCACCGACGCTCCTGGCACGCGATCGGGTCCACAGATGCGGTGCTGGTCGCCGGCGCCGTCCTGCTGTGGCGCGCTCCGGCGCGGCTGTCGAGGGTGATCCGCCTGACAGGCGAGGCGGCTGCCTCGGGCGTCCGAACGTTGACCAACGCTCAGGCTCCAGGCCGATGATCGGGTTGACGCCCGACGAGGTGGATCGGTAGAGCACCGTCGCATGTAGCTCGAGGCGGAGCAGCGCGCCGCCACGCTCGACGGGCCGTTCGCTCCAGGCGTTGATCACGTCGGGTGCTGCGCCGTGCCGGCTCGGCCACACGACGCGCAACGACACCGGCTGGTCCGCTCGATTGAGAATTGCGAGGGCCTGCGCCCCGCCGTCCAGCTCGCGGTGCCAGACGTCCAGCGGGCCGATGCGGCGCACGCGCCTGCCTGGCCGACCCAGGCGATCCTGATCGATCGCGAGGACAGCCGGCGCTGATAGGGCAAGCGTCGTCGCATCGGCCTGCCGCAGGTCGCAGGACGCGAAGAGGGGCGCCGCCAGCATGGCCCATAGGCTCAGCTGCGTCCGGTACTCGGCGTCGCTGCAGCCGATGGTGCCGGCGGCACCTGCTCGGCTTCGGCCACGCAGACCGACGACGAGTATGTCGGGGTCATTCCAGTGACCGGGACCGGCCCACGCTGCGAGGGGTTCCGTCTGCTCCGCAACGTCGAGGATGCCACCCCTCCCAGCCCACGCATCCTGGATGTCGTCCGACGTGCGCCACTGGCTTGCGCCGACCGAGGCCGCCCATTCCCAGGGCGCGCGCTTGCCTGGCGGGAGGTGAGGAGCGAATCGAGGCGGCGCTGGCGGCGCTACCGCCTCCAATGGTTGAGGGGCGGTGCAGCATACACCGGCGGCGAGTTGCCCCGTCTGCCCCCATTGACGTCATCCTCAACCGAAGGCGAGGATGGAGACCCCGATCACGATGAGCACCAGCGGCAGCAGCAGCGCGCCGTAGCGGAGGACGAACCCGGCGCTCTGCGGGTAACGGACCAGGGCATATCCGAGGACGTACCACAGCCCGATCATAGCCAAGGAGACGGCCACGAGGCCTGCACCATCACCACGCGAGTGCGTCGCGAAGAGCGGGGCATAGGCGCCCAGGTTGTCCCCACCCGTAGTCAGAGTGAGGAGGCCGACGCCCGCCACATCCCGGGCCGTCGTAGCCCGCCGCGTCTCGGGCGGCGTCGGGCCGCTACGGATCAGGGCAGCCAGCCTGCGCACCCCGAAGGCGAGGGGCAGGAGTCCGGCCAGGCGGACCCACGCGGCGGCGACGGTCAGCACCGCGAGGGCGACGAGGATGCTCAGCGCCAGGATGAGGCCCTGGCCTACGAACTGACCGGCCACGATCTGGCGCGTCGGCTGGCGTCCTTCGGCGAACCAGGCCAGGAGCAGGAAGAGATCGTCCACGTTGGTCGCGACGAAGAGCACGATCCCGAGCGCGAGCAGCGTGGGCAGGGCCATGCTCGGAACCCTACGCGGCCGCGCGCCTCAGCGCAGTGTCGGCCGAGGCTCGGCCAGGTCTGGTTGGTGGGGGCGGGCCAGCTGAGCGGCTACACCACATGCTCCGCCAGGAGGAGGCTGCCGAGCGCGATCAACGCCATCCCGGCCAGGCGCTCGGCTCCCTCGCGGAAGTGCTCTGAGACCGACGCACCGAGCCGGAAGCCGAGCTGCGAGGCGACGAACGCCTGGGCCCCGATCGCCACCAGGAACGGCAGCACGGGCACCCGGAGGAGGCCCAGGGTGAACCCCACGGCGAGCTCATCGAGGCTGACGCTCCCCCCGATGAGGAGCAGCGTCGGGCTGCGCACCGTGACCATGCGGGCGACGCGCTCGTCGTCTTCCCCGCCGCCCCGCAGCAGCGTGTAGGTGCCGAAGCCCATGAGGATGGCGATCGCGAGGTAGTCCGCAGCCGGGCCGATGATCTGGCCCAGAGGGGCGCCGAGCAGGAGGCCTACCGCCGGGGCGCCGCCCTCGAAGAGCGCGAACAGAGCGCTCAGGCGGAGCCGCTGCCGGGCGCTGGGACCGGTCAGGCCCACCGCCGCGCTGACCGCGAACGTGTCGAGCGCGAGGGGCAGGATAAGCCCGAGCAGCGCCGGCGAGATCACTCAGTGATCATCGCCGCTTCTAGGAAACGCGGCGCCAGACCCCGAGGCGAGCGCTCATGCCCACCCTCCGGAAGAACCACGTTTCCGGCGGACATCCGTGTTCGGCGCGGACCACGAAGGGCCAGGCTTTCAGGCGCGAGCTCGCCTCCGCCAGACCCAACCGGTGAGTAGCAGGTACCCGGCGAGCAAGAGCGGCAGGGTCATTGCCGCCTCAGCTCGAAGCAACGACGCCGATTCCCACAGGGCCAGCAGGGCGATCAACGCCTCGATCGCCCAGACCACCACCAGCAGGATGCCGCTGTCGGTCGGGTGCGTCCAGGCGGGGCCAGCGAGCACGAGGAACGGCGGGCCGAGGAGCATTCCGACGAGCCCCTACCGGTAGCCACGCGCCGCCGAGCACCAGGAGCCAGACGACGGCCACCGGGAGGAAGATGACCATGCCGGCCACCCGCAGGCGCACCGAAGCGCCACCGCTCTGCGGCGTTCCCCCTGCAGATTGTCCCGCGAGGTGCCCTGCCACCGACTTCCCACCGCGCACCGTGGTTCATGCGTACGATCCGGGCGAGGTACACCTGCCAGGTCGGCGCCGACCTGCGCACGATCACCGTAGCGCCCTCGTCGCCGCGCGTCATCGTCACGGGACCGGACGATAATGTGGATTATCGTCAGGCCGCCCGGCCCTGGGTGAGTGGGCGGCCGGTCGAGAGCGCCGGCGTCAGGCGGATGCGGGTGGCTGACCGGTGGGGGCGGCGCCTGCGGCCCGCATCGCGGTGGCCCTGGCGAGCAACCGCTCTTGGCGCCGCCGTATCGCCTCGAGCGAGGGCAGGGGCTTCCGCGTCCGGTGCACGCGCGCACGCAGCTGCGCCAGCGTGACGGTGCGCTCCTGCGAGCTGCGGTAGGCCAGTTGGTGGCAGCGGCGGCAGCCAAAGCCGCCCGGGCCGAGGAGCGGCCAATACAGTTTCACAACGAGGGCGCCGCACGCCGGGCACCGCAGGAACGTGCGGGCACGCCCGGAGAAGATGGGGAGGTCGTCGAGGCGGATGCGGCTCATCAACCAGTGGGTCTCGGTCGGGGTCCACACGTCGAGCTCGAACCCGGCGCCATCGTCGCGGATGAGGTACGTGACCTGCACAAGCTGCGACAAGGCCCGGATGGTGAGATCGAGGGCACCCTCGTTGCCAGCGCGGATCGGACGCGGGATCGTGTCCGCGTCAAGGACCCAAGACCACTCCACCTGGCGTCGACAGTCGTAACTTCGGCGTCGTCCGCTGCCGTATCCGCCCATCGCGTTTCTGTCGAAATCTCCTGGCCTCTTCACGCCACTCGTGCGGGGCCGTGACAATTCATCACGTGCAGCACGTTCAGGGGCAGCTCTGGCGCTCGGCCGATCGCCGTCCCCTGAAGCCTACAGCGGGCGAGCAGCGCGACGATCCAGGCTTGCCCCACCTTGGCCGTTGATCGGCGGTTGGCGGCGAACCCTCGCGGGCGGGACTACGTGCCCAGCGCGCGAACGCCTACCATCGAACCAGCACGGAGATGACATGAACGACATCGCGACCGCCGCCCACGCGGTCCTGCTTCCGATCGGCGCCTCGCTCGAGCTCGAGCCGTGGCTCCTGGTGTTCCTGGGGCGGGGCGGCCGGACGGTGCTGGCTGGGGAGACGCGCGAGGAGTACGTCGCCCGCGCGATGAGCGCCGAACGACGCGAGCGCGAGACGCCGGCCGACTTTCGGGGATACGCGGCGGAGGTTGCCCGGGTCGCGGGCGCGCCGGTCGCGATCGCCGTCGATGCGGAGCTCGGCGGGATCCAGCGCCTCTCGCACCTCGCCCCCGAGCTGCCCGCCCGCGCCGAGCTCGCCACCGTCGGCTCCGACGACCTCGAGGCGCGCAGCTTCGCGATGGCCGCTGCGGCGCGGAGCCTCGGCGTGACGCTCTTCCTCGGGCCCATCCTCGACGTGATCATCGGGCGGAACGTCTGGCTCCAAGGCCGGACGATGGCGTCGGACCCGGCGGAGGTCCAGCGGCTCGCGACCGCCTACGTGGCGGGCTGCCAGCGCGCCGGCATCGTGGCGACCGCCAAGCACTTCCCCGGCTACGGTGACCTGTCGGGCGACCCTGCCCTCGAGGACGTCTCGCTGCGGCTGAGCCTTGCCGACGTCGAGCGGGGGATCTGGCCCTTCCGCGCGCTCGTGGCAGCTGGGGTCGGGGCCGTCATGGTCGGCCCGGCGGCCGTCGAGGCGATCGATCCGGGTGTGCCCGCGGCACTGTCGGCCCGCGTCGTCGCCCGGCTCCGCGACGGCCTCGGGTTCCGCGGCCTCATCGTCAGCGACGACCTCGATGCCCCGAGCACGTGCCAGGGCGAGAGCGTCGGCGAAACCGCCGTCCGCGCCCTCGCCGCCGGCGTGGACCTGCTCCTCGTCTCCGGTGGGCCTGGGCTCGAAGCCACCGCCGACGCCATCGTCACCGCCGTCGAGTCTGGGCGCATCTTGCGCGACAGGCTGCTCGAGGCCGCAGGCCGCGTCCGCTCGCTGGCCGACGGGTCCGGCCCGGCGGGCCGGTCGGCGGTGAGCGTCCGTGCGCTCGCCGCGCCGTGCTCGGTTGAGGAGGTGGTGCCCAGCGTCGTCACGCTCGGGTCAGAGGGGAGGCCCTGACGCGCGGCCCGACCACTGGTCGCCCAAGACCGGGCCAATGACAGGCACCGTAAAGGCACGGCCTTCGGACTCGGTGCCGTCCAGTGCCCTCTGGTGCCGCCTCTTGCCGTTCAGTTGATCGGGGAGGTGGGGTGGCCTAGGGGACTTGAACCCCTAACCATCGGATCCACAATCCGATGCCAGGGCGATAGCGACCTGCTCGAGCGAGACGCGCCCGGCAATCACGCGGACCGCCTCAGCTCCTCAAGGGGCTCTCTCCGACCTACGATCTCGACCTTCGTGGTAACCGACACAGCCCTGGCACCTGCGGGGCGCGCCACGGTTACCAAACCGCTGGCCGCGCCTCGGGTCGGCCTGCCCCGTCGAGGCTTCTTGTGTTTGCGAGCAGGCTGTCGGCTGTACGCTCGATCACGCTGATCGAGCCTCCCCCGCCGCGAGCTACGCGGCCCTACCCGCGATCGCAACGGGCCAGACGCTCAGGGAAGGGCGCCAGAGTGTAACCACGGTGGGGGCAAGTCCAGTATCGCCCACCAGCTCGTCCGGTATGCGAACTTCGCCGGGGACCCGGTTAGTCTGCCGGATGTCCGTCTGCGAGACGACCCGGAACTCCTCGATGAGCAGGCGCAGCAGCGTCTTGGTGCGCCTGTCGCTGCTGCAGCACCTGGCCCAGAGCTTGACTGAGGCCCCACGACACGAGTGTGGCCTCAACCGGCTCGCCGGTGGGGACCGGCTCGGCAGCAAGGGTCTCTCCCAGCGGGCCGAGATTGCCGCCAGTCTCGGCTGGCGCTCGGTCAGCCCAGACTGCACGAGCGAGGCGTCGAGTTCGCGGGCTTCGAAGGTGGCGAAGTACCGGGCCCAGCTTGCGACGGAGCCGGGCCGCCTTGCGGGCCATTCCCGCCGCCGGAGCTCGGCCTGTTCGTGCGCGGCCCGCTATCTGGCCGCCGCCTCCTCGAGCGCGGCACCCACGAGCCTGGTGCCGGCATGGACCTCGCCTATGTGGGCGAGGGTGGCGGCCTCCAGGTCGTCCCTGAGCAGGCGTGCCTGGCCGCACGGGCGCGGCGTACGTCACGCGGACCGCGTGTGCAGCGCGCCGGGCGCCGCCGTCCCTAGAGGGATGGGCGCACGACAGACAGGGCTCCTCCGTGTGGAGGAGTCCCTCGCCGCCGCTGCGCTTGTGCGGTGCCGGAGGCGACACAACGGCACGTCGTGCCGGGCGGCATCGGCGGGAGGTCGCTGGGTAATGACCGGCCCAACTCGCGCTCGGTCTTGAGTCCCGGTCAGGCCAGCGTCGCCGTATCCGACGAGCGTGCGGGGTGGGCCACGACCGCGGCCAAGCTTTCGTCCATGATCGAGAGCGCCAGGTCGATCTCGTCCTCGGACACGGTGAGCGGAGGCGCGATACGCCACACGCTGTTGGCCCCCACGTGGCGCACGATGTTCATCGACAGCCCCCGGGCCAGGCACTCATCCGTCGCGCGAGCGCCCAGTTCCTCGGCCGGCTGACGAGTCTCACGGTCCGTGACAAGTTCCACGCCAAGGAGGAGACCGCGGCCGCGCACTTCGCCGATGAGCGGGTGGCGCTCGGCCAGCTCGAGGAGGCCGGCCCGTAGGCGCTGCCCCATGGCGGCCGCCCGCTCGGGCAGATGTTCCGCCGTCACCACGTCGAGCACCGCAAGGCCCACCGCGGCGGGCAAGGGGTCGCTCACATGGCTCGTGACGTGGACGAAGCCCCGCTCGACGATGCGCGCCTCGATCTCGGGGCTGATGATCGTCGCCGCGAGGGGCAAGCCGCCGCCCAGGGTCTTCGAGACCGTCACGATGTCGGGCACGACGCCGTCCTGCTCGAAGCCGAACATCGTGCCGAGGCGGCCGAAGCCAGTCTGTGCCTCGTCCACGATGAGGAGCCCACCCCGGGCGTGCGTGAGCTCGATGAGGCGTCGCAGGTAGCCCGGCGGCGGGTCGATGACCCCGCCCGCCGAGAGGACCGGCTCGGCGATGGTGGCGGCCAGCGCTCCCGTGCTATTCGCGTCGAAGAGCTCGAAGCCCCGCTCGAGGCAGGCCAGGTCACAGCCAGGGCAGCCGGCCGTCCCGTCGGCCCGACGCTGGACCGGACAGCGATAGGCGTAGGGCGCTGGGAGGGCGAAGGTGCCCGGCAGTTGCGGCCCGTAGCCGTGGTGCGGCACCGAATACGTCACCGAGGCGACGCCGGCCGTCAGTCCGTGGAAGCTCTGATCGAGCCCGGCGATCTCGAAGCGTCCGGTGGCGAGCTTCGCGATGCGCATGGCGATCTCGTTCGACTCGGAGCCCGTGTTGAGGAGGATCACCTTCTCGAGGGGTGCCGGTAGAAGGTCGGCAAGGCGTGCGGCGAGGCGCACCACCTCTTCGGAAAGCATCCAGCTGTTGAGGTGGAGTACCCGATCGCAGGCGGAGCGGATCGCCTCCACGATGCGTGGATGGTTGTGGCCAATCGTGCTGCAGATCTGGCCGCTGGTGAAGTCGAGGATGCGGTTCCCTGCGCGGTCCCACACCCAGCTGCCCTGCGCGCGCTCAATGAGGAAGGGGGCGAAGCCGGGGACGTAGCGGATGAGGTGGCGATCGGCCAGCTCGAGCAGGGGATCCCTCGCCATGGCTTCTCCTCCGGCGCGTCGACTTCTTGTGGCGCGCTCGCCTGAGACCTTCGCCGCTCGCCGCGGTCGGACGGGCGCAGGGTAGCAGGCTGCTGTAGCACCATGGGCTGCAGAATAGACGGGGTAATTTGGCCAGGGTTCCGTCGACCCAGCAGTGGTCGCTGGCGGGCGTGGGACCAGTCCCATCCACGGCGTCGAAACAGCGAGGAGGGCTCCATGGCGTCCGAGATGACCTCCGTCGAGCGCACGGCCCAAGAGCCCATGGAGATCCACGATCCGGACCTTCTCGCCCGGGCCCGCGCTCTGATCGACGGTTGCGCTTCGCCAGCGGAGATGCAGCAGGCCGTCCTCGACGCGGTGGCGCGCAACGAGGCATGGCGCGGCCGCAGCTGCATCAACCTGCTGGCACCCGAGGCACCCACTAGTCCCGCTGTGCGCTCGTTGCTCTCAGCGGAGGTCGGCACGCGGGCGGCCGAAGGTCACATCGGCCCCGTCAATCGCTGGTTCGCCGGGACCCGTCACATTGATGAGATCGAGGCGCTCTGCGTTGAGCTGCTGAAGCGGGCCTTCTCTGCCCGTTACGCGGAGCACCGCCTGGTGGCGAGCATGCTCGGCAACCTCGCGGTCTACACCGCGCTCGCGGAGCCGGGCGACGTCATCATGAGCGCGACCCAGCCAGTGGGTGGCCACTCGTCCAACCGCACCGACGGCCCGGCTGGCGTACGGGGCTTGAAGGTCGTCGACCTCCCCTTCGACCCTGCCGAGCTCGAGGTCGACTTGGACGCCTTCCGCCGGCTCGCCCCGCTTGTGCGGCCGCGCCTCGTGACACTGGGCTTCTCGATGACCCTCTTTCCCTTCCCCGTGCGGGAGATGCGCGAGGTGGTGGACGGGTGGGGTGGGCGGGTCTTCTTCGACGGCGCCCATCAGCTGGGCCTGATCGCGGGTGGCCAGTTTCAGGACCCGCTCCGCGAGGGCGCTGCCGTACTGACGGGCTCGGCCGGGAAGACGTTCAGCGGCCCGCAGAGCGGCGTGATGGTGTGGGATGACCCCGAGTTCACGCGGCCTCTGGGGCAGGCGGTGTTCCCGGTGCTGGCGGCGACGCACCAGGTGAACCGGGTGGCGGCACTGGCTGTCTCGGCGGCCGAGATGCTCGCCTTCGGCCGGGACTACATGGCCGCCATCGTGCGCAACGCCCAGCAGCTTGGTGCGGCCCTGGACCGGCGCGGCATCCCGGTATTGGGTGCGCGCAGGGGCTACACGCAGACCCACCAGGTGATCCTTGATGTGCGCCGGTTCGGTGGCGGGCTGCCGGTCGCACAGCGGCTCGAGCAGGCCAACATCATCACCAACAAGAACCTCATCCCGAGCGATCGAGCCGATAATTGGGATCGCCCTGGCGGGCTCCGTCTAGGCACCATCGAGGTGACGCGCCTGGGGATGGGGGAGTCCGAGATGGAGGCAATCGCCGACTTCATCGCCCGGGTCCTCGTCGAGCAACTCTCGCCCGAGCTGGTCGCCGGCGATGTGGCCGACTTCCGGGGTCCCTTCCAGATCCTCTACTACTGCTTCGACCACCCGTTGCCGCCACAGCACGCGGGGCTCGCTGCCGGCTGAACAACGGCGAGGCGCTAGGGTGCTCGCCGAGCTGTGTCGTCGGGAGCTCGTGCCGGCGACCTGGCTGCCCGGGCCCGAGGTCCGTGCCCAGCGCGAGCTGGCGCGTTTCCGCCACTACCTCGTGCGGTATCGCACCTCGCTGACGAACCGGATCCACGTCGATCCCGTCGGTCTTCGCGGCGAGCGGAGCCAGTCCTTTCGCCTTCACCGCGTCGGCGATCTCGACATCCCAGCCGCAGCGCTCCAAGGTGTCGTGTGTCGAGCGGGGAGACGTCGGTGACCGTGCCCCGCAATTGCCCGGTATGGCCCATCGCCGATCGATCCTGCAGGTACCCTTCACGTCGATCAGCAGCGACGATGGAGGCCGAGCCGTGGTGATATCGAGCGCATCCCCGCTGGCGCCCGACGAGCTCACCGAAGATTTGACGCAGCTCCTGCAGGCGTTCATCCGCAACGCCTGCGTGAACGACGGCACGCCTGACTCGGGGCAGGAGATCCGCAACGCGGACCTGCTGGCGGATTACCTGGCGGGGAGCGAGCTCGAGTTCCAGCGCTTCGAGCCGCATCCCGGACGGGTGAGCCTGCTCGCGCGCCTCCCGGGGTCCGATCCGGACGCGCCGACGCTGCTGCTCCTGGGGCATACGGACGTCGTGCCGGCGAACGCGGCCGATTGGGAGCGTGACCCGTTCGCTGGCGAGCTGGTCGAGGGCGTCGTGTGGGGTCGGGGCGCCGTCGACATGCTCTCGACCACCGCGGCGATGGCGGTTGCGACCCGTTATGCGGCACGCAGCGAGCGAGCCTTCCGCGGGAGCCTGCTCTTCCTGGCGGTGGCCGACGAGGAGGCAGGGGGCACGCTCGGGGCGAAGTGGATCGTCGAGCACGCGCCCGATGCCGTGCGGGCCGAGTACGTGCTGACCGAGTCCGGCGGGTTCCGACTGCCGCTCCCCTCGACCAGACCGGGTCCCATCCTCCCGGTCATGGTGGGCGAGAAGGGCGTCCACTGGTGCCGCCTCACCGTGCATGGACGAGCCGGCCACGGGTCGATGCCCTTCGGTGCCGACAACGCGACGGCCAAGCTCGCCGAGGCCGTGCGTCGGATCGTGGAGCACGCGCCGGCCATGAACCTCGGCGAGGCTTGGCTGCGGCTCGTCGCCGGCGCCGACGTGCCAGCCGGTCTGGCGAGCGCTCTGTCGAACCCGGCCGCGCTGGAGCGCTTCCTGGCAACCTCACCAGATCCAGGGCTCGCCGGCGCCATCCACGCGCTGACGCACACGACCGTCACGCCCACCGTGGTCCGCGCGGGCGTCAAGACCAACGTCATCCCCGACCGTGCCGAACTCGACCTCGACATCCGCACGCTGCCAGGTGAGTCGAGCGACGAAGTCATCGCGGGGTTGCGCAGCGCGCTCGGTGACCTGTCGGCGGCGGTGGACGTCGAGCGCCTGCAGGTCGATCCGGCCACCCAGTCGCCGATCGACACGCCGCTCTTCGGCGCCATCGAGCGCGCGACGCAGCGCCTCGTGCCCGAGGCCCGCCTAGTGCCCATGCTCATGACTGGCGGGACGGACGGGCGCTTCTTCCGCCGCGTCGGTGCCACCGCCTACGGTGCGGGTCTCTTTAGCGAGCGCATCCCGTTCGGCGACTTCGCGCGCATGGCGCACGGTGCGAACGAGCGGATCGACCAGGAGTCGCTCCGACTCTCGGGCGCGTTCTGGCTGGGCGTGGTGACCGATCTCCTCAGGTGAGGTCCAAGGTGGCCAGTCGGGCAGCGGCTGGCCTCCGTGCCGTGGGAGCCCGCGTTGCCCTCTCTTGCGTCGAAGCGACGCCGCGCTGGCGACGTGGCCTTCCCGGCCAGATTCGGCGTCGAGCACCGCCGCCTTCACCGATCAGCGCCGTAGCGCGGAGGCCGTCCCCGCTAGGGAGGCGTGCGTCTGGAGTGGGTTTGCAGCTGCTCGAGGATCGCAGCCCCCAAGCGGTCGGCGAGCGTGGCGGCGAATGTGGCCGTGAGGTGCCCGCCATTCTGATAGACGAGCAGGTTGCCGATGATGGGCGGGCAGGGACTCGAGGGGCAGACCCAGTAGGTCGGGTCGATGAAGCCGACGCCCGTTTGCTCGACCACCTGGTGCTCGGCCGCTAGCCAGACCTCGTCGATGGCCTCATCTACCGGCGTGCTGCAGGCAAGGATGCTGTCCGGGTGCGCCGAGAGACAGACTGGCGGATCGACCGTCGAGGCCGGGGTGTCGGCCAGGAGGATCACCAGCCCGGCCGCCGGAATGAGTTGATCGAGGGTGCGTGCCATGCCGGCCTCCCAGGCCTCGCACGAGCGCCTGACCCGTCAGTTGGCGTCCTGACGCATCGACCGGGGGTTCGATGCCGTGCGTGCCGGTGACCAGGATCACCGCCGGCCGGGTCGCGATCAGGCGGGCGATCGCCTGGTCCCGCCAAGCCGTGCACTCGGTGTAGATGCGCTTGAAGATCGTGCTGTAGACGACGAGGTCGGCCGGCGTGCAGGAGGACATCGTCAGGCTGAGCATGCGCCAGCCCTGGCGTCGGCGAAACCCTCCACGGCGGGGAACCAGAAGTCGGCGTGGCTGTCGCCAAAGAGCGCGATCGTGGTCTTCGACGCGAGGTTCGCGTACAGGCACGTGCCGCGCGAGGCATGGCCACCCTCCTGCACGTTGCAGCGGTCGAGGTACGACTCTGGGTAGTCCTCTGGAGCGGCAGCGAGCGATGGCTGCAGGTTCGCGGGCACGGGTCGGTCGAGGGTCGGCGGCAGGCTCGGCAGCGGGCTCGAGACCGGCGCTGGCGTCGGAGCGATAGACGCTGGAGGTCCGGAGGCTGGAGCGCCACTCTTTGGCGCCGTGGCGGGCGGCTGGCTCGCCGGGGACGGAGAGGACGACGGCCCGACGGCGCTGGCGCACGCGGCGAGCGCGAGCGCGGTGATGAGGCCGATGGTTAGAAGCCGTGCAGGCTGCGTCATGGGCCGCTCTGGCGCTCAGCGCGTGCCTGGTGCATGTCCCAACCAGGTGGTCAGCACCGTCCCGCGAGGGCGCGGCCAGTCATCACCCATCCAGCCCACACGTGCACCGGGCCAATGGCCGGCTGGAGAGGCGCACAAGGCCGGCGAGCGCGGCCTCCTCCTCTCGCGTGGCGATGGGGAGCTGCATGCTTCGGACCTCACGATGACTCTATGCGCGCGCCGCGGAAGCCACAAGAGCTGGTACGCACTCCTCGCTTCGGGACCTGACCCGGACCCTCCGGGCTTTCGAGCGTGCTGCTGGCCTGCGGGGCAGGGACTTCTGCGCCTCGCAAACGCCTCCGGGCGGATCAGGGCCGTTAAGGACTGCTTCAGGTTGGTGGAGAAGCATGTCAGCCAACAGACAAGGGGCAGCCCAAGGCCCGCTTGTCCCTAGAGGTCAACCAGGAACCATGAATCCCATGCCGGACGATCTTCCTCGCCACAGCCGCTGGCGGGCGCCTCGCCTTCCCCTCACCGCCGCCGCCCTGGCCGCCCTCGTCGGCGTGGCCGCCTTCGGGCTCGCCATGGCGTCCGGCGGGCCGGCGGCCGCCGCTGGCAGCGCGCCATCCGGGGCCGCCGTGCCGCTTGTCTCTACCGCCATGTCCGCACCGGGCGCGGGGTGGGCAGCCCCCGGGAGGGGGATGCGCGGTGGCACGCCGATGGCGGGTGGCATCAGCATCAGCGCCATCAGCGGGACGCAGCTCTCGCTGCGGACCGCGGATGGCTGGACACGCACGATCGACGCCAGTGGGGCCAGCGTGACGCGCGCAGGCCAGAGCGTGGCCCTCGGGTCCCTGCAGGTCGGGGACCAGATCACGTTCCGTGAGACCCAACAGGCCGACGGCACCTTCACGATCGACTCGATCGCGGTTGTCTCGCCGCACGTCGCCGGCAGCGTGAGCGCGGTGGTCCCCGGCGCGAGCCTGACGCTCAGCCAGGCCGACGGCACGTCGAAGACCGTCGAGCTGACCGGCGCCACGACCTACCGGCTGGCGGGCCAGTCGGCCACCTCGAGTGCGCTGACGGTGGGCGAGCAGGTCGCGATCGAGGGTTCCGTGGCCGCGGATGGCACGTTCACGGCCTCCGCCGTTGACATCCTGCCCGCACGCGTCGCGGGCACCGTCTCGGCGAAGAGCTCGAGCACCATCACGATCACCGCCCGTGGCGGGAAGTCCGTGACGATCGACGTGGCTGCCTCCACCACCTATCAGGTGCCTGGCACGAGCAGTGCCACGCTCGCCGACATCGCGGTCGGTGCCACGATCGACGCCCAGGGCACCCGCACGGCGGACGGCTCCTTAGACGCCAGCAGCGTGCGGGTCCTCCCGGCGGGGCAGCCGGGTCGTGGCCCGCGGATGGGCGGCCAGGGCATGCCTGGAGCATGGGGCCGGGGGCCCGCTGGCGCCGCGCCGACGGGCCCTGCCTCGGGCTCAGGCGCCTAGAGGCCCACCTCTTCTACACGGCGCAGCGGACCGGATAGCACGGATCCGCTGGTGGAGGACATCGGCCCCGTTCGCGGGGCCGATGTCCGATTCCGGCCGTGCTGACGGCGGCGCCTACCGCATGATCCACCCGTGATGCGCGTGGGCGTCGCGCCAGCACCTGTCCCCCAACGACCGGCGCGTGGCCCATCGGTAGGAGAGACGCGATCCGGTGGGGGAGACTGCGTTCGCACGTGAACGAACCGGAGCGCCTGACATGTGCGGATGCGAACTCGCTGAACCTCGACGTCCGATCGATCTCCAGGTGCTCGCCTGGGGTGTTCGTGCGGTCGAGGATGAGGTCGCCTACCAGGGCGCCGCGGCGTGAAGAGTCCACAGATTCAACGTGCACAATGCAATCGTGCACAATGTACCTATGGACACGATCTACGACCTCTCCGCCATGTCCAACCACGGCGAACAGATCGACTTCTCGGCGTTCCGCGGCCGCCCGATGCTGATCGTCAACACCGCCAGCAAGTGCGGCTTCACCCCCCAGTACGAGGGGCTGCAGGCACTCCATGAGCGGTACGGACCCCAGGGGCTGGTCGTCATCGGGTTCCCGTGCAACCAGTTCGCCCACCAGGAGCCCGGCGACGACGCCGCGATCGAGGAGTTCTGCCGGGCCACCTTCGGGATCACCTTCCCGCTGACGACCAAGGTCGATGTCAACGGCAAGGGAACCCACCCGGTCTTCGCCTTCCTCAAGGAGCGCTCGAACGGGCTGCTCGTGTCGGCCGTGAAGTGGAACTTCACCAAGTTCCTGGTCGCCCCCGACGGCACCTCCGTCAAGCGGTTCGCGCCCAGCACCGAGCCCACAAAGCTCGCCGGCGACATCGAGCTGCTCCTCTCCGACGCTGCGGTATGAGCCTGCCGCAGCTGCGCTTGGACAATCAGCTGTGCTTCCTGTTCCACCGGATTGGCCGGGAGCTCAACGCCGCCTACCGCCCACTGCTCGCCGACCTTGGCCTGACGTATTCGCAGTACCTCGTCATGCTGTGCCTCTGGGAGCGCGACGGGCTGGGTGTCGGTGAGCTCGGCGACCGGCTCGATCTCGACTCAGGCACGCTGTCGCCGCTCCTGCGCCGCCTGGAGCGTGCCGGGCTGGTACGGCGCGAGCGCGCGACCTCCGACGAGCGGCGAGTCACGATCCACCTGACCGTCGGCGGACGCGACCTGCAGGAGCGCGCGGTCGGCATCCCCGAGGCCATCGCCCGATGCGTCGTAGACGACGCGGCCGGCTACGAGGCCATGAAGGCGCAGCTCAACGACCTGGCCGCCCGGATCGTGCTCGCTCGCTGACGGCTCCGGGGAAGGCGGACCGGGCCAGGCGCACGGCCCGCACCGCGCGTACGCGATCCCTACGGCGCGGCGAACGTGACGAGGGGCGTTCGTGAGGGGGATCAGCAAGATTGGTGACGGTGTGTAGGGGCCAGTCCTTTCACTTCGACCCGCTGCGCCGGATCCAGGACAGCCTCGACTCAGGTGCGTCTGCCTCGTGGACGCGTGCATGACCTCACTGCCGACCGTGTGAGTTGTCACCTGTCTCCGGTTGCGACGCGTGCCGTCGACTGGAGTTGACGGAATGGCGCGCCGGCCCCATGGTGGGGTGACACGTCGCTACGCCGGGCTCCCATTCCGTTGGCCCGAAGCGCGCGACAGATCGGAATCTGCGCCATGTCTCGAACGCCCTTCTCTGCGCCTGCGGCGGACATCGTCGTCTCCAGCGACGGCTACTTCGATGTCTACCCGCCCTCTGAGCGGCCGCACGGGGACAAGCCCGCCTATCGCGGTCTGCTAGGGGAACTCGGCGCGGGCATCCGCGGTGCCAACAACCGGCTCGCGGTCCGTCCCGGTTCGGCCGCGCTCCTCGCCGCTGTCAGCGCTTGGTCCGCCGTCCATGGCGCGGCCGCTGTTCGCGGCGAACTCGGCCGTGGCCGCGACGGCAACCAGGTGGACACGGCAACGGCACAGAGGACCCCCCGGCGCAAGGCCGTTCCGACGAAGTAGCGAAGGCAGCGTCGTCTCGGGGAACCAGCCTCGGGATCGCGCTCAGCTACGGTAGCGGTCGCCTTCGACACTCGTCCCACGTCCCCCTACGACGTGAGGTCGAGGCTTCGCTCCCCGTCGCTATGCCTGGGCAGGCCGACCTGTCCGGACATCCCGGGCACGAGCGGATTCCGGTGTCATCGCGCTCGGGAAAGGTCCTGCGGTGTGGCCTGCGGGCGAGGCTTCAGGACTCCCCGCGGCCAAGTGGTCACAATGGCTCGCGTACTCCCACTGGTGAAGCGTCCCGATGCCTCTCGATATCGACCAACCCGACGAACTCCTTGCGCGCCTGCAGAAGGCCCGCACGCATGTCGACACGGCCGTCCCCGGGAGCCCCGAATGGGCTGCGGCGCTGGGTGCCAGCGACGCGCTCGAGCAGCAACTCCGCGCGCTGCGACCGACCACGGCCATCGGGCCGGGCACGCTCGCCCGCCTCGGACCGATGGTGCTTGCCGACGGCTGCCTGATCCACGGCTTGGTCGCGGCGCCGGGCTCTGGCGCAGCAGCACTCCGCCTCGCCGTCTCCGCATTGCCCGACCGCGTGGCCTCACGTGAGGAGTTCGTGGCCGAACTCGAGGCACTAGCACAGCAGGCTGGGTACGTCGTCGAGATCGTCGGCGATGCAGAGGAGCCGATCTTCGACACTTGGGAACCCGGGTCGCCGCATCCCTCGGGCTGCGCGTCGAGTCAGCGCTCGACGCGAGCCCTGACCCCATCTTGGCCGTCGACGGTGCCGGTCGGATCGTGTATGCCAACCCGAGAGTCCCGGAGGTGTTCGGCTGGTCGGCGCACGAGCTCCGAGGCGCGCCGATCGAGCGCCTCGTGCCGACACGCCTGGCCGAGCGACACGTGGCCCAGCGGTCCGCCTATGCTGGGCATCCAAGCGCCCGTCCCATGGGCAGCGGCCTCGAGCTAATCGGCCGTCGCCGCGATGGCACGGAGTTCCCCGCCGAGATCAGCCTGGCCCCGCTGTCGTCCCCGCGCGGGGACCTCGTCCTCGCCACGGTGGTCGACATCACCGCCCGGGTCACCCTGGCGGCGCGGCTGGCGCAGGCCCATGTTGAGCTGCAGCGCCACGCCGACGAGCTCGAGCAGCGTGGCCAGGAGCTCGCTCTCCTGGCCACGCTCGGGGAGCGCCTGGAGTCCTGCCAGACGCAGGCCGAGGCGTATGGGGTGATCGGGGGGATCGCCGAGGCCCTCTTCGCGGGAGACGCCGGCGCACTGTATGCCCTCGATCCCTCACGCGCCGAGGCCGAGGCCGTGGCCTCGTGGGGAAGCCCGAAGCCTGCGCGGCGCGCCTTTCCGGCCACCGACTGCTGGGCCCTGCGAGGGGGCCAACTCCACGTGGTGCAGGACGGCAAGCCGGAGCTGCGCTGCCCGCACGTCGAGGAGATCAGCTCGGACGGCCTGCTCTGCGCACCGCTCAGCGCCCAGACCGAGACCCTCGGGCTGCTGCACCTGCAGGTCCGTCACCGCCCGACCGCGGGCGCAGCAGCGGCCGTGCTGGCCGACCGGGACGCCTGCTCGGGACCCTGGGCCGGCAGGTAGCCCTCGCCCTCGCCAACATCCGCCTGCGCGAGACGCTGCGCGAGCAGTCCTCGCGCGATGCGCTGACCGGACTCTTCAACCGGCGCTCCATGGAGGACGCGCTCGGACGCGAGCTGCGGCGGGCCGCCCGTGAGGGCTATAGCCTGGGCCTCCTCTTGGCCGATCTCGACCACTTCAAGGACCTCAACGACGCCTTCGGGCACGCCGCCGGGGATGCCGTGCTGCGCGAGACTCGGGCGCTACCTCGCGGGCGCCGTGCGAGGCGCGGACGTGGCCTGCCGCTATGGCGGCGAGGAGTTCGTCATCCTCCTGCCCAAGGCCTCCCTGGCGGACACGCGGCGCCGGGCGGAGGCGCTGCGGGACGGTCTCAGGGCGCACCAGGCAGCCGACCCCCTGCGCCTCTATCCGACGACCATGTCGATCGGCGTGGCCGCCTACCCCGAGCACGGCACCGCGGTGAGGCGCTCCTGCTTGCCGCCGACTCCGCCATGTATCGTGCCAAGGCGCTCGGTCGCGACCGCGTCGTCGTGGCGGGTGACGTGCCGGGCCGGCCCCTCGAGGTGTCCGCCGGCTAGCGTCTCCGGCCGGCAGGGTGGGTGTGGGCGTGGCCGGTTCGGGGCCGCTCGATCAGAACCAGCGCTTGCCCCAGCGGATGGTTGCCATCGCCGCAGTCTGCGGGGACGAAGCAGGCGCCTGACAGGCCAGTTCGGCCCCTCTCGGCTGCCGTTCGATCCGATTGCGGCGATCCCGATGCGCAGGGATGGCGCAAGACGCACCCGCGCGATGGCCCGCTCGTGTGGGGGCGCCTGGCGCGTCGCCCCCGTGCAACCCGGCGGAAGACTGTTCGCCCTATCCCAGTCGGTGCGCCCGCAGGAAGGCCAGCGTCCGCGCGTTGAAGGCCGCCACGTTCTCGTAGATTGCGGCGTGTGCACAATCCTCGAAGACATGCACCTCGCTGTGCTGGATCGTCCGGAGGGCAGGCTCGAACCGGGTGGAGCAGACGAGGTCCCAGCGGCCGAACGTGATGAGGGTGGGTGCGTCGATCTTCGCGAGCTGACCGTCAGCATCGTGGGCCTGGACGGCCGCCGATTGGCGCAGGAACGACTCAAGCGGCTGCTTCGGCCGGCTGCGGACAAAGGCCGCCAGCGAGTCGACGTAGTCAGGTTTCGCGGCGTACAGCTCCGGGGTCAGGCACCAGGGCAGGATGCCCAGGATGACCATCTCGCTGACATCGCCGAGGCCCTTCGCGAGACCACGCCAGCTCTCCACAACCGTCCGCAGGAAGGGGTCGGTCTTTGGCCAGGCGCTGTGGAGCGAGAGGGAGGCCACCCGCCCGGGATACTTGGCGGCCAACCAGAGCCCGGCCGCGGCCCCCAGCGACAGGCCCATGACATGCGCCCGCTCGACGCCCAGGGCCTGCATGAGGGCGGCCACGTCGTCGGCGATGAGCTCCGTCGAGTAGGGGGCGTCCGGCTTGTCCGACTCGCCCGCCCCGCGGGGGTCGAGCGAGATGCAGCGGTACTCCTTCGCGTAGTCGGCGACCTGGAACGCGTAGCACGCGTTGTCGGCCGCGAGGTAGGGGATCAGGATGAGCGGCTCGCCCTCCCCCTGGACCTCGTAGTTGATCTCGATCCCGTTCGCGGCAACCTTCGGCACGTGGCACCTCCGTCGGGCAGAGCTTAGGACCGTCAACTCACTCTGCAAGGTGCTCTCTCAGCCTCGGAATGCCTGGTCTCCGTGGCGGCCTTTCGGGGCAGGACGAACCAGCTCCTGTCACGATCCTGCTTCATGAAGGGGAGCCCCGCCGTCAAGAGTCATGGCCCGCTCCCCGACGTCGCACGTCCTCGCATGGACCGCGAGCTAGGCGCCACCCGGCGGCGCAGGGACCAACCGGACCTGGAACTTCAGACGCGGAACTCGCCGCGAAGCGGGCGGGCAACCTCATCCGCGAGCAGGCGCAACCCCTCCGGCCCACTCCTCGGATCGAGGTACAGGACGAGGTGGTCGCAGCCCTGACGCGCCACCTCGCGGCCGTAGTCAAGGGCCGCCCGGCGATCCTCGGGGCTCGATCCGACCCGGCGCTGCACCGAGACCTCCACGCTCGCGCGGTCCCGGCCGGCTGCCTCGCACGCCCGATCCAGCGCCTTGAGCTTGCGGGCAAACTCCGCCACGCTCCCGCCGGAGAAGTTCCAGCCGTCGGCGTAGGTGGCGACGAGGCGCATCCCCACTCGCTCGCCCTGCGTCCCGAGCCAGATCGGCGGGCCACCGGGTGTCAGGGGCGGCGGATCATTGCGTGCGTGCGTGAGCCGGAAGGGGGGCGCGTGGAGCGTCACCCCACCGACCTCGCCGCTGGGCTGGCCCCCTGCTGCCGGCCAGGCTCCGGCGCCGGCGGCGAAGAGCGCGCGGATCACCTGCAGCGCCGCCTCAAGCTCGCGCAGGCGAACCGGGACTGGATCGAGCGCGATGCCGTAGGCGGTCGTCTCCGGTACGTGCCAGCCCGCCCCGAGGCCGAGCACGAAACGGCCCTTCGTGGCGTGATCCATGGCCGTGGCCATCTTGGCCAGCAGCCCCGGGTGTCGGTACGGGTTGGCCAGGACGAGGTGACCAACCTGCTTGTCAGGGACGTGATGGGCGAGCAGGGCAAGCGTCGTCCAGCCCTCGAAGCACGCTCCGTCGCCGTCGACCGGGTACAGGTGATCCAACAGCCACAGTTAGGTACGCCGAGAGGAGAGCGTGCCGCCCCAGGAGAGGTCTTGGAGGACCACCGCCAGAGCTCGGTCTCGCACATCGCGAGCGCGAGCGCACGAGGCCGAGGGATGGTGCCCTCAGTCCGGGCGCTTCTCCCGGATGTACGGCAGCCCAGAGGTGGCGGCGCGTGGCGTTCCGACTCCGCGAGTTAGGTCGACGATCTTCTGGAGGGCCTCGAGCGGGAGCGCCTCGGAGGTGACCGTGGCCGAGAAGCCACGACCCTCGCTGATCATGGCCGGCCGACCGAAGAGGACCTGGAGCCGGTCGATCAGGACCGCCAAGTCGCGCGGACCGATCCTCAGGACGGGCACCTCGACCCACTGGCCGTCGATGAGCTTCTTCTCGGTCGCGCGCAGATCGGCCCGGAAGCGGGTGATCGCCTCGTCGATGGCTTCGATGGCGTGGTCGCGAACCTCGGCTTCGCGGCGGCCGGCACGGTCGGCTCGGACCTCGATGAACTTCGAGCTCGCCCGGGCCTGGTAGGCCGCTCGCTTCTCCGTCCAGTCGCCGCGCCGCGCCTGCACCATGACCGCCGAGTGGGCGGTGCCACCGTGACGGCGGCACAGCTCGCGCAGGCTCATGTCGCCGGTGATGTACTCGCGCTCGAGCGCCCGGTAGTCGCGGACCCGGTTCAGAGTGGCCGCCTTCGGCTGACATCGGCCTCCGGCTTCCGCTCGCCGCGACGAGGGGCGGAGTGACCGTCTGCGCTGATCGTAGGTCGGAGACCGACCGGCCGCAACAGGAACTGGACACGTGCACGCGGCCGCCATCAGCAGGAAGTTCGGAACTTCGGCCTGCAGGATCGGCTCTCGCCAACCGGAAGTTTGGAACTTCTGCGACCGGGGGCAGGAGTGGCGATCACTCTCTCCGTGGGGATGCTCCTCGTCGCGGCGATGCTCGTTCTCGAGACTTCGCGCTCGGGATGACGACGGGGCAGGGCGGTCCGGCAACACCGTGATGTTGATGACGCAGGGAGTCATCCCCCGTGTGGATGATCAACTCTTGTTGAGCAAGAGGCGCGGCGACGGTCAGGCTTCTGCTGGCCATCGTGCTCAGGATCGCGGCGCCCCTGGTGGACCCCAGCCCTGAGCGTGGGAGGCGGGCACATTGCGGACATGAGCCGGACAGGTCTGCCGTCTGACTTCCACGTTCCTGGCCTGACATCTATCCACGGCGTGCTGGTGGGCAGGTGTGGATGCCTTCAACTGACCAGTTGGCTACCCGGGGCGGGTCCAATCTCGTCGTGGCGCTCGACCTTGGAGTTGAGGTCCTGGAAGACAGCGACAATGGGGCGGGCGGCCGCCACGGTGTTGCGCATCGCGGTCAGGGGTGGTCGAGAACCCACAGGTCGGAGGCTGTTCAGTTTCGGAGGAGTGACCGGTGACCGCTGCTACGGGCCCGCAGCTTCAGCCGTTACCGGCCGCGGAAGGTTGAGGCCACGCCCGGAACGCACGCGATCACCATCCAAGACATCGGCGGGATCACGTACTACAACGAGGCGCTACCCTACATCGACGTCGGAATCAGCGACCCCAGCCTCTCGGGCTACGCGCATGGTCGGGCTGGTTGAGAGTGCCAAGCGATGTTGCGCACGTCCACGTCGGTCTCGATGGGCCCGCCGTGGGCCGCGTGCTCGACACGCTGCGGGTAGTGCTGGCACTCCCCGATCCCGCGACGCTCTCCGCGCTGACGGCCGGCGAGGACGGCGATCTGGCCGTGGAGGGCGCTCGGCTCGTGGAGTCGTGGCTGGCGGATCTCGCCACAGCGCAATACATGGGTGTCAACACGTACGGCGGCGTGACGTGGTTCGATCGCGACGGGTTCGCCCGCCTGGTCCGCTGGTCGTTCCTGCTCGACGCGGTCGAGCTCCGCGTCGCTCGGCCGTCCGACGCCGCATTCGCTTCGCCGCGGCCGGCCGCGCTCCGTGATCGCCCTCGGCCTCGCCGCCGCCAGCGAGACGTCCGGCTACCAGGTGGGATCGGCTCATCGAGATCACGCAACGGGGGACTCGACCGCTCCGATGACTCGTCGGGCTCCGTTCGGATAATGGCAGCCCTGCATTCCTAGCAACTACGCACCCCGGAGGAACCATGAACCCAACGGTGCAGCTCAACCGGGTCGGGCAGAGTCTCTGGCTCGACAACATCACCCGCGACCTGCTCGACCGCGGCATCCTCCGGCGCTACATCGACGAGCTGTCGGTGACGGGGCTCACGTCGAACCCCACGATCTACGACAAGGCGATCGGCGGCACGGCCGCGTATGACGCCGACGTGCAGGCTGGCTCGGCGCGCGGGACGTCGGCCGAGGAGATCTTCTTCTCGCTGGCGCTCGACGACCTGGGCCGGGCCGCCGACCTGTTCGCCCCGATCCACGCCCGGACTGGCGGGGTGGACGGCTACGTGTCGCTCGAGGTCTCGCCGCTCTTGGCGCACGACGCGGCGGCGACCCATGCTGAGGCCGTGCGCCTCCACGGCCTAGGCGGTCGGCCCAACCTGTTCATCAAGATCCCCGGCACGCCCGAGGGGCTGGGCGCGATCGAGGAGACGATCTTCACCGGCGTCCCGGTCAACGTGACCCTGCTGTTCTCGAGCGCGCAGTACCGCGGCTGCCTGGAGGCCTACACGCGCGGCATCGAGCGGCGCGTGGAGGCAGGGAAGCCGGCGTTCGTCGGCTCAGTGGCGTCTGTCTTCATCAGCCGCTGGGACAGCGCGGTGGCCGACCGGGTGCCGGCCGATCTCCGCAACCGGCTGGGCATCGCGATCGGCATGGCGGCGTACGCGGAGTATCGGAGGTTCTTCTCCTGCGACCGCTGGCAGCGCCTCCTCAACGTCGGTGCCCGCCCCCAGCGGCTGCTCTTCGCGAGCACCGGCACGAAGGACTCCGCAGCCTCGGATGTCCTCTACATCGAGGGGCTGGCCGCGCCGCACACGGTGAACACGATGCCCGAGGATACCCTCCTCGCGTTCGCTGACCACGGCACGGTGGGTGAGCTCTTGTCCCCTGACCCGGCCGCGGCAGCGGAGCTCCTCGGGCGGTTCGCGGCGGCCGGCATCGACGTCGAGGCGTTGGGCCAGGACCTGCAGGTCCAGGGTGCCGATGCGTTTGTCAGGTCCTGGACAGAGCTGCTCGGACGCATCGAAGCCAAGGCCGCCGAGGTCACAGCCACGGCCCGGTGAGGAAGCGCCCGGCCACGACACAGTTGAGGTTCCCGTTTGGAGTGAAGGAGCGACCCGCGGCGACGACAAGGAGCCCTCGGCGGGGACGTTGATCATCTCGAACCGGATGGAGGTTGGCCCGTTTGAACTCCAGGCGCGTCGAGTGCGTCACGCTGGGAGTCGGAATGGCGGAGGAGCGGTAATGGCGAAGGAGAACGCCGGCCACGCGCGCGCCAACGATGCGGCCGCAGCCCTCGAGTCGGGCTCGGATCAGCAGCCGCGTCCGCGGCTGGACGGCAAGACGTACGACCGCGAAGTGGCCCGTCTGCAGATCGAGCTCTCGAAGCTCCAGGAATGGGTGCGTGTCCAGGGCTGGAAGCTGGCCCTGATCTTCGAGGGGCGCGACGCGGCCGGCAAGGGCGGCGTGATCCAGCGCATCACCGAACCCCTGAACCCGCGCTACGCGCGCGTGGTGGCGCTCCCGGCGCCCACCGAGCGCGAGCAGACGCAGTGGTACTTCCAGCGCTACGTGGCGCACCTGCCGGCGGCCGGGGAGATCGCCCTGTTCGACCGCAGCTGGTACAACCGCGCCGGCGTGGAGCGCGTCATGGGCTTCTGCACCGACGAGGAGTACCGCGAGTTCCTGCGCTCCTGCCCCGAGTTCGAGCGGATGCTCATCCGCTCGGGCATCACGCTCATCAAGTACTGGTTCTCCGTCAGCGACGAGGAGCAGGAGCGGCGCTTCCAGGACCGCATCGCCGATCCCACCAAGCGCTGGAAGCTGAGCCCCATGGACCTGGAGTCGCGAGCGCGCTGGGTCGAGTACTCCAAGGCCAAGGACGAGATGTTCGCCTCGACCGACACCCAGCAGTCGCCCTGGTAGGTGGTCCCGTCCGACGACAAGCGACGCGCCCGCCTGAACTGCATCCACCACCTGCTCTCGATGGTCCCCTACACGGACCTGACCCCAGAGCCGATCGTGCTGCCGCCGCGACAGCGCGACGAGGGCTACGTCCGTCCCCCGATGTCCGACCAGACGTTCGTGCCGCAGGTGTACTGAGGGGCGCGGCGAGTGGTCAATCGAGTGCGCGGCCGGTCGGCTCAACGCGATCAGGGACGGGCGGGGATCGATCATCTCTCGGGGAAGAGAAGCCGGGCCAGGCCGAAGTGCGGGCGACTGTCGACGTCGCGGAGAACTCAGGTGACGCGGAGCAGATCCACCTGCCCGTCGGCGAGCAGGAGATCATCGGGCTCGCCAATTCGTCGCACCGAGCGCGCCGCGGCGACGTGCTCGACTTGCAGGTCCAGCACCACCGGGTGTGCATGCTCAACGACGCCAGCGGCCTCTCCCTGGCCAGCCGCAGGCTCGCCGCCGCACAGGGGGGCCTGCACATCCCGGTCGATGACGACTAACTGCTGCCGTGCGGACCGCTGACCGGGCGAACGCTGCGGCCGGAGCTGCAGAGGAAGGCCGTGGTGCGCTGTGTGCCGACCGTGCCGCCGAAGATCGCGCAAGGCACCAGGTTTCGCAGGGTGCCTCGCTGAGGCCACCGTGCCGGAGGCGATGAAATGACGGTTCTGTACGCAGGCGGTGCCCCCCGCGCAGCCACTCGGCGTGGCTCGTCGCAGGCTCTGGGCGACGCGGATTGGTGGCGGACCGGCGTCGTGTACCAGATCTACCCTCGCAGTTACGCCGACGGCAACGGGGATGGCGTCGGCGACTTGCCCGGGATCATCTCGCATCTCGACCACCTCGCCGGGGCCCCGACGTCGCTGGGGGTCGACGCGATCTGGCTCTCGCCCATCTACCCGTCACCGGGGCGAGACGTCGGCTACGACGTCAGCGACCATGCCGCCATCGACCCGCTGTTCGGCTCGATGGCGGACTTCGAACGGCTCGTGGCCGAGGCGCATGCCCGTGGCCTGCGCGTCCTTCTCGACCTGGTGGTGAACCACACGAGCGACGCGCATCCGTGGTTCCAGGCATCATGCGCGGCACGGGAGAGCGCGTTCGCTGACTTCTACCTGTGGCGCGAGCCGGCCGGGTTCGATCGGCGCGGACGTCCCAAGCCCCCGAACAACTGGGCGTCGGTCATGGGTGGGCCGGCATGGACCTGGGAGCCGCGGCGACGCCAGTTCTACCTCCACACGTTTCTGGCCGAGCAGCCCGATCTGAACTGGCGCCATCCCGCCGTCCGCGAAACGATGCTTGCCATGGTCCGCGGATGGCTCGCACGAGGTGTCGATGGGTTCCGCCTTGACGCCTTCAACGCGATCTTCAAGCACACCGACCTCCCATCGAACCCGACGCGCCTGCGCGGCCGGACGGCGTGGCACCGCCAGGTCCACCAGTACGACAAGGACCAGCCCGAGCTTGCCGGGTTCCTCACCGATCTCCGGGCGCTGTTGGACGAGCGCCCGGGCCGCATGTCAGTCGGTGAGTTGTTCGAGGGGACGCCGGTGCTCGCGGCGAGCTACACGGCCCCGCGCCATCTCATCTTCGACTTCCGTCTCCTCGAGCAGCCCTGGTCGGCGGCTGCATTCGCACGGGCCATCGACGAGCGGCAGGCGGCATTCGGCCCAGACGGCTGGCCGACGGTCGTCCTCTCGAACCACGACAGGTCGCGGCATGTGTCGCGGTATCGGATCAACGGCGACCCGGACGCGCTGGCGCGGGCGGCAGCCCTCATGCTGCTGACGCTGCGGGGAACGCCGTTCCTCTACTACGGCGAAGAGATCGCGCTGCCCGACATCCGCGTGCCGCGCAGCGAGGCTATCGACCCTCCGGCCAGACACGCGGGATGGCGCTTCCCGTGGTGGAACCGCGACCAGGCGCGTGCCCCGATGCCCTGGAACGGGGGACCGAGCGGCGGATTCACCTCGGGCCACCCGTGGTTGCCGCTGGCGCCGGACTTCCAGGTGCGCAACGTCGCCGTCCAGCGCGAAGACCCCGCATCCGTCCTGTCGTTCTACCGTCGGGCGCTTGCTCTGCGCCGGGCGACGCCCGCGCTAACGAGCGGTGGCCTGCGACGGATCGACCCGGGTGCGGCCACCGTCCTCGGATATCTGCGCACGGCGCACGCGCAGACCGCGTTGGTCCTCGTGAACTTCGCGACGCGCGATGCCACGGCCCGCTTGGACACCGCACGGGCGGCGACCCGCTGGAGGCCGGTGCTCGGCACCCACGAGCTGCCTGCGGGCGCCGAGCCAGACGGCAGCGACCTGCCGCTGCGGCCGCTCGAGGGCGTCGTGCTCATCGGCGAGTAGCGGGCGAGCGGACGACAGCAGCACGGAGCGTCAGGTGACTCAACAGTCAAATTGCCACGGAACCAGCTCGCCCACAAGGACGCTGATCGGCGTCGACTGGCCCCGGCCGAGTCCGCGCGCGGGAAGGATGCGTTGTATGTTCCGCTGGCCGTGACGAACTCGCGAGCGCATGCGCCATAGCACGGTGCTCACTGGCATACGCGACGAGTAGCGGCATGGTGGAGCTTCCTACCGTGGTGGGCTGATTGGAGCTGGCCGCAGCGATATGGAGATCGCGGGCCGCGCGTCGGCCTTGTGGCAACTGCACCACTGAGCTAAGGCGGCACACGGCGTTCAGACCTGCTTGCAAGACAGCCGTCAGCCGTGCACCTCTGGGCAACGACCTGAGCGTGGAGGTTGCGTTTGGGGGTTGCTTGGGGGCTGATCTTACGGAATCACGGGTTGCGCAAAGGGTAGCGAGGGCCGGTTGGCGGGGTAACCCTGTGTCAGATGCTGGCGAGGCGCCGAAGTGTTGGATCAACTCGGGTGGTTGCAGCAGGGTGATGACGAGCGGCGCGGAGCTCAGCGGCGCGACCACCCAGCCCAGCGATTCCGGCGGCGTGCTCATCGTGACTGTCGACGCCGCCCGAATGCTGAACACTCCGCGCCGCCCGAAACCTGAACACCACCCTCCGTCGGGTTCGGGTTTGGATGGCACCCTCGCGCTAGCACTGGAAGCCGACACCGAGGGGAGAAGGGAGTGTATCGAGCGACGGATTCCGATGCCCGTGTGCCACCAGTCGAGCTGACGTGACGCACGCGTGCGCCTGCCAGGGCGGCTCGACCATCACCCAACAGCTCGTCAAGGCCGTCTATCTCGGCGGCTCCGACACGGGCGTCAACAAGGTCGCCGACATGGCCCTGGCCTTCAAGGTGGAGCTGCGCTTCAACAAGCAGCAGATCCTGGCCGACTATCTGAGCGTGGTCCCTACCGGCTACGGCCGCTACGGTATGGCGAACGCCGCCTGCGCCGACTTCCACCGCCCCCTCGCCGAGCTCGACCTGGGCCAGCTCGCGCTGCTGGCGGGCATGCCCCTCGCCCCCTCGGCCTACGACCCGCTACTCCACCCGGATCTCGCCCGTGCCAGGCGCGCCTCCGTGCTCGATGCCATGGTGGACGAGGGGTACATCATGCCCCAGCAGGCGAAGGCCGCGGGCACGGAGGCGGTGACGCTGCTACCCGCGCCGGGAGGATGCTGAACCCCAGCCAGAGCTCAGCCTAGGCGAGCCTGGCCGCGCGGGAATTGGCAATTCGACGTGGTCAGATGCATTCGCGCCGCGTCGCTCGACGGATACGATTGCGCTTCGAGACTTCGCGACCCTGGGGCCTCTGCGACGGCGCTGCACGGGTGCAGAGACGGTCCGCCCGGACCTGGCTCCGCTCGGCGCGAGAGTGGCTGCGATCCTCCGACGCCTACTGCACCTAGCGCTCGCCCCCGTCTGCGATTGACTAGGTCGCGAGCTTCTCGACTCCTAAGCCAGGTCCGGCAGGTAGTCGCCCGCCTGGTCCGCCAGACCCCGCGCCCAGTGCGGAGCAAGGGGCGGGTGAGTCGAAGCGCGGCTCGAGTCTTCCTCGCAATTGGCCTCCTCCGGGATCGGTAAGGCGAGGGGGCGGTCGGTCCTCATGACCGGTGCCAGTTCCGGTCGGGCTCATTCGATGGGCAACCCATCAAAGACGAGTGCCGTGAATGCCTCGTCATCGAAAGGGAACCTCCCTCGCAGGAGCTGAGCCATCGTCCTGTCGTCGGGGGGCAGCGATGCGACGATCTCCTCGAGGGACAGTCCGCGCCGCTCGCCGTCGGTCAGGGCCGCAGCAATCCTGAGAGTGTCCTCCACCATCCTTTCCACGAACATCTCGGCGTGACGCTCGCACATCCACGCGTCGTCGGGCGGGTCCCCGGGTTGGGGGTTGCAGAGCCGGCATTCGGTGGTCGTCATGGCATCCACCTCGCGATCAACATGGTTTCGATTCCCTCGTCTTGGGCAAGGTTTCGTGGGAAGCACTAGTTGACCAGCACGGTCACGTCCAGCGGCTTCTGGTAGCGGTGCCGGCCTCGGTGGCCGACGACGCCGATGCAGCCCTCCGACTTGTCCTCGGGGTTGACGGCGTCGCAGGGCCTGGGCTCGTCGGGCTCGGTCGGCCCCTCGGCCTCCTCATCGTCAGGACGGAAGCTAAGTGAGCGCTGGATGGGAGACTGCTTACGGGCGGCTATCCCGACAGACCGCCGGACCGATGGCGGGGAGAGCTGGTGAGTCCGGAACACCAGGGCGGGAGCGGCCCGGGCACTTATCCCCTAGTCCGAGTCACGTGACCGGGGCAGCGGTCGCAGATTGGGGTCACCGGGCTCCTGCGGGCGCCGCCGACAACGCCAGGGCCGCATCGAGCCGGGCGATGAACGGGGCCGCCTCGAGCCGGACGAGGATCTCGCGGGCTGTATCCGCAGCCGCCCGGACCTCCGGCTCGTCGGGATCGAGCAGCTGCGCCATGTCGAGCCCGCAGAGCGCCTCGTCCCAGGCGAGGCCCAGGTCGCGCCAGGCATGGAGGGCTTCCCGGTAGAGGGCGAGGGCGTCGGCGGGGCGGCCATCGAGGGCGGCGATGCCCGCCCGGATGGTCCGCCGGTCCGCCTCGATCGCCGGGCCGTGGAACCCGGAGGCATCGAGGGCCGTGAGATCGGCCCGGGCCGCGGCCGCATCGTCTGCCCACAGCGCGGCGCGGGCGGCCAGGAGCAGGCAGGTGGCAAGATCGCCGGGCTACTGATTGGCCCGGGTGGGCTGGTCCCTCGCCGCAGCCGACGTCGTGATGACATGGCATGCATGCGGCTGGCCTGCAGGCCTACCGGACAGCGCCCCCTCGATCGTGCGACCCCGACTCGACTCGCCGACTTTCCGGCTAGCCCCCGCGCGCCGCGCGGACCCGACGGATGAGGCTGTTGGTGGACGTGTCGTGGGCGAGTGCCGGTTCGTCGGCCGCCTGCAGCTCGGGGATCACCCGCAGTGCCAGCGCCTTGCCCAGCTCCACGCCCCACTGGTCGAACGAGTCGATGCCCCAGATCGCGCCCTGGGTGAAGACCTTGTGCTCGTAGAGCGCCACGAGCGTGCCGAGTGTCCGCGGGGTGAGGCGCTCTACGAGCAGCACGTTGGTGGGCCGGTTCCCCTCGAAGGTGCGGTGGGCGACCTGCGCCTCCGAGATCCCCTCGCGGCGGGCCTCCGGGGCCGTCTTGCCGAAGGCGAGCGCCTCGGCCTGCGCGATGAGGTTGGCGAGGAGCATGTCGTGCTGCGGGGGGAGTGGGTTGAGCGGGTGGAGGAAGCCGATGAGATCGGCCGGGACGAGCTGCGTGCCCTGGTGGAGCAGCTGGTAGTAGGCGTGCTGCCCGTTCGTGCCGGGCGTGCCCCACACGATGGGCCCGGTCTGGTAGTCGACCGGCGTCCCATCGAGCGTGACGTGCTTGCCGTTCGACTCCATGTCGAGCTGCTGGAGGTAGGCCGGCAGCCGCTCGAGGTACTGCTCGTAGGGCAGCACGGCGTGCGTCTCGGCTCCGAAGAAGTCGACGTACCAGAGCCCGATGAGGCCGAGCAGCACGGGCAGGTTGCGCTCGAAGGGAGCCGTCCGGAAGTGCTCGTCCATGGCGTGCAGGCCCTCGAGCATCTCGCGGAAGTGGGCCGGCCCGATCGCGAGCATGAGGCTGAGGCCGATCGCCGAGTCGTATGAGTAGCGCCCGCCCACCCAGTCCCAGAACTCGAACATGTTGGCCGGGTCGATGCCGAAGCGGCGCACCTCCGCTTCGTTGGTCGAGACGGCCACGCAGTGCTTCGCCACGGCCGTCTCGTCGCCGCCGAGCCCGGCCAGCAGCCAGGCCCGCGCCGCGCGCGCGTTCGTCATCGTCTCGAGCGTGGTGAACGTCTTCGAGGCGACGATGCAGAGCGTCTCGGCAGGGTCGAGGTCGCGCGTCGCCTCGGCAAGGTCGGTGCCGTCGACGTTCGACACGAAGCGCAGGCGGAGCCCCCGGTCCGCGTAGAAGGCGAGCGCCTCGCTGGCCATGCGCGGCCCGAGGTCAGAGCCGCCGATGCCGATGTTGACGATCGATCGGATCGGCCGGCCGGTATGGCCGCGCCAGCGCCCGCTGCGCACCGCCTCCGCGAACGCCGACATCCGATCGAGCACGGCGTGCACGTCGGGCACGACGTCGTGGCCGTCGGTTTCGAGGCGCGCCCCGCGCGGGGCGCGGAGGGCCACGTGGAGGACCGCCCGATCCTCGGTCGTGTTGATGTGCTCGCCCGCGAACATCGCGTTGATCCGTTCGCGCAGCCCGCGGGCACGGGCGAGGGCGACCAGGAGGCGCAGCGTCTCGTCGGTGAGCCGGTTCTTGGAGTAGTCGAGGAAGACCCCGGCGGCTTCCGCGGTGAGCCGCTCGCCGCGGCCGGGATCGTCGCGGAAGAGCTCCCGCAGATGGACGTCGCGCAGGCGACCGGCGCGGTCGGCCAGCGCCTGCCACTCGGGGAGCGCGGTGAGGCCGGGTGCGGGCTGGGCGGTCACGTGGCCTTACCCTGCCGCGGCGCCACCGCCGGTCGGGCCGGCCGGGACACGGGCGGCGTCGCCATGGGCGCGTGCCAGTCGCCGTCCCGGCCGAGAAGGCGGTCCGCCTCGCTCGGGCCCCACGTGCCCCGCGCGTACGGGAGGATCGGCACCCGGTCGTCGAGCACGCCGTCCACGATCCGCCAGGCGGCCTCGACCGCGTCCTCGCGCGCGAAGAGTGCCTGGTCGCCGAGCGCGGCATCGCCGATGAGCCGCTTGTACGGCGGGCGCTCGTCGCCTGACTGGTGCGACGCGTACAGCTCTACCGCCTCGCCGACCATCGCCTCACCTGGCTGCTTGGCCCGTGCGCCGAGCGAGATCGACGTGTCGGGGCTGAGCCGGAATCGCAGGTAGTCAGCGTGCGCAGCGGTGCGCTCACCGAAGACGTCGAGCGGGGGTCGCTTGAAGTCGACGAGCACCTCGGTCGCGGTGACGGGCAGGCACTTACCCGCGCGGATGTAAAACGGGACTCCGCCCCATCGCCACGTGTCAACGTGGAAGCGGAGCGCCACGAACGTCTCGATCGTCGAGCCGGCGGCCACGCCGGGGACGTCCCTGTAGCCCTGGTACTGGCCGCGCACGACGTCGCGCCGCGCGAGCGGGCGGATCGCGTCCAGCACCTTGAACTTCTCGTCGCGGAATGCGTCGGCGGTTCGACCGGCCGGCGGTTCCATCGCCAGCAGGCTCGTGAGTTGCAGTAGATGGTTCTGCACCACGTCGCGAATTGCTCCGGCCTGGTCGTAGAACGCGCCGCGGTCGGCGACGTCAAAGTCCTCGGCCATGGTGATCTGAACGCTGGCCACATAACGGCGGTCCCAGATCGGCTCGAGGAACGTGTTTGCGAACCGGAAGTAGAGGAGGTTCTGGACCGGTTCTTTGCCGAGGTAGTGGTCGATGCGGAAGATCGCCGGTTCCTGGAAGACGGTATGGAGCGTCGCGTTCAGCCGCTGCGCCCCGACGAGGTTGCGCCCAAACGGTTTCTCGACGATCACCCTGGCGCCATCGGCGCAGCCAGAGGCGCCGAGATGCTTGACGACCGTGGCGAACAACGTCGGCGGGATCGCCAGGTAGTGAAGTGGGTGACGGGCACTGCCGAGCTCGGCACGGATGCGGCCGAACGTCTCCTCGTCGTCGTCGGAGCCCTGGACATAGCGAAGCCGATCCGTGAGCGCGCGAAGCGCCGCGCGATCCACGTGGCCGTGCGCCTCGACGCTGGCACGCGCCCGTGCCTGGAGGGCGCCGAGGTCGCCTGAGCGAGCCACGCCGACGATCGGCAGGTCCCAGCCGTCGTCGCGGATTAGGCCGTGGAGAGCGGGGAAGATCTGCTTGTAGGCGAGATCGCCGGTCGCGCCGAAGAAAACGAATGCGTCGGAGCGAATCGAGGGAGCCATGGACGGTCAGTCTACGGGGCCCGGCCGGTGTGTGCGCTTGGGCGTTCGGGCTCGCGTAGCCTCGTGCGGGTCGTCTCGGTAGTTGCATGAGCAACGATGGCGTGCGAACGGCTGTCCTATCGAGCGACGGAGCCGCCTGACTCGATGATCGATCCGCCCCGGGGTCGCCTCGGGTAAGGTGCGCCGCAGGCCGAAGCGGCGGCGGTCAGCCGGTTGGCCCGGCGCGGCGGGTCTGGCCGGTGTCGCCTGCGATGATGGTCATTGCGCTCGCCACCAGGACGATCAGGGCGGAAACTGCGAGCGCGTGCGTCATCCCGACTGTGAACGCGCTCATGACGCTGCCTCCGAGTTGCACGGACGTGCCTAGGAAGATCGCACCGACCAGGCGCGACGGGATGGACGCGGCGGCGACCGCCAGTGCCAGCGCGAAACTGGTCACCATGCCTGTCTGCCGGAACGTTGCCAGAGTCGCGCTCGCGACGCCCAGCCGCTGCGGCGGCGCCGCCCCCATCACGGCGCTCGTGTTGGGCGACCAGAACAGCCCGCCGCCCACGCCGAGGACGACGAGGCCGAGTAGCAGGTGAACGTAGGAAGACCCTGTGCTGAGCTGAGCCAGCAGGACGCAGGCGACCGCTTGAAGCAGGAGTCCCAGCGTCGCCGGGGTGCGCGCCCCGATCCGATCCGATACGACCCCGCAAATGGGACCAACCACGGACTGGACGACCGACAGCGGCAGGATCATCAGCGCGGCCCGCAGCGGAGACTCTCCCTTCACTGCCTGTAGGTAGAACACGATGAGGAAGTTGACCGCGAACATGCTCAGGCTCTGCAGCGTGGCAGCTGCTGTGCCAAACGCGAGGATGCGTGACCTGAAGAGCACGGGGTCGATGAAGTGCATCCCGCCGCCTCGCTCAGACAGCGCGAAGAGCGCCTCGAGCACGACGAACGCGGCGAAGAGCCCGAGCGTCGGTGCCGAGAACCAGCCCCAGGAGATGCCCTGCGAGAGCGCCACGAGCAGGCACGTGATGCCCCCCGAGAACAGCGCCATGCCTAGGAGATCGAAGCGCTCACGCCGCCGCGGCTGGCCGATCTCGCGGAGGGCTAGGTAACCCCAAAGCGTGCCTCCGATGCCGATCGGCACGTTTACGAGGAAGATCCACTGCCATGACAGGAAGGCGAGTATCAGACCTCCGGCGACCGGCCCCACGATGCTCCCGATCGCCCAGGTGATCGAGTTGATGCCCATTGCACGCCCGCGCTGACCCGGCGGGAAGGCCTCTGTGATGATCGCCATGGCGTTGGCCATCAGCATCGCGCCGCCTACGCCCTGCACCAGGCGGAACAGCACCAGCTCCGCTCCGCTGCCCGCCAGGGCGCACAGGAGGGACCCGACGGTGAACACCGCGAATCCTGTGTTGTAGAGCCGGACCCGGCCGAACATGTCGGCGAGACGGCCGAAGAACATGAGGAAGATCGTGCTCATGAGGATGTAGCCCATGAGCACCCAGATCATGGTCACCAGGTCTGAGTGGAGGCTCGTCATGATCGTCGGCAGGCCAAGCACGACGATCGAGGAGTCGATGGCGGACATCGCGGAACCGAGCGTCGTGACCGACAGGGCCACCCACTTGTACTCGATCCGGCCGCGGCCGGCCGCCCCGCGCATGTTCCCCGGCTCCGCACGCACGCGCGCCGGCTGCGCTCGCTCCTCTGTGATCTCGCGACTCACCTCGCAGCGCCTCCAGACGACCTGCCCACGCGGATGCCTTTTGCCCCTGGGACACGGATCCCGCCTGGCCACGACCCGGGTATGGGCACCATTCTCGCGCGCGACTGCGTGTCCAGTGTCGCGCTGCTGTCACTCGGCGTCGGCGAGACTAGGGTGATCCTGCCGGTCGACGCGCGGCTGACTTGACACCCGGCCGATCCGGGGCGAGCGGAGGCTCGTAGACTCCTGCCAGACCCACGCCGGCGAAGAGGAGGCCCGATGACGCAGCAGGCTGATCGCATTTCGGTCCTGGATCATGGGTACGTCCGGCTCGTCGACGCGATGGGAGACGACCTGACCGTCGTGAACGCGGCCAAGGTTAGCTTCGAAAAGGAAGCCGAGCACTTCGGGCCGCGAGAAGAACGGCTCCTCGAGTTCCTAGGCCAACAAGGTCACACAAGTCCGTTCCGCCACGCGATCCTGTCCTTCGAGGTGTACGCGCCGCTGATGGTCGCCCGGCAGTGGTGGAAGTACGTCGTGGGATCCGACCACACCATGGAGGCGTGGAACGAGTCGAGCCGCCGCTACGTCACAGAGGAGCCGACGTTCCACATGATCGAAGCGGGCGGCTGGCGCAGCGCACCAGAGAACCGCAAGCAGGGCTCGGGCGACCCGCTCCCCGCCGAGCTCGGCCAGCGGCTCTCCGCCGACCTGGCGGCGCACTACGCCCGCTCCATCGTGCTGTACGAAGAGGCCATCGCGGCCGGCGTTGCCGTCGAGCAGGCCCGCGTCTTCCTGCCGGCCTATGCCCTCTACGTGCGCTGGCGGTGGACGGCGTCGCTGCAGTCCGTCGGCCATTTCCTCGATGAGCGGCTGGCGGACGACGCCCAGCGGGAGATCGCGGCCTACGCGGCGGCGGTGCGGACGCTGGCGTCGGCGCGGTTTCCGCACGCGCTGGCCGCGCTGCGCCGGCCGTGACGCACCGAAGACGTGCGGACGGCCAGGGGCTGGCGGAGTACGCTGTGATCTTGGCCCTGATCGCTCTCTTCGTGCTGGCCGGCCTGCTGTTGTTGGGGGCCCATTTTGGCAACTCGGTGAGCCTGTCCAGCCCTGCGCCGAGTGCCGGTTCGAGCAGTCTGCCCGGTCCGTCGTTCCTGGCGGGATCGCCGCTGCCCTGAAGGTCCCGTCAACCTGCCGCAGTGCTCTCCCGAGCCAGGCTCCTGAGGACCGCCGGGAGGATGCCACCCTCCCGGTAGTGGTTGACTTCGATGGGCCCGTCCAGGCGGGCGATCGCGCGGAAGGATCGAAGGGTCCCGTCGGCGTCCCTGACCTCGACCGTCACCTCCTGGCGCGGCTGCGGCCCCCCGGCGAGTCCGCGGACGGCGTACGTCTCGCGCCCGGACAGGGCCAGCGAGGTCGCGTTTTCGCCCTCACGGAACTGGAGCGGCAACACGCCCATTCCGACGAGGTTCGAGCGGTGGATGCGCTCGAAGCTTTCCGCGAGGACGGCACGCACCCCGAGCAGCGTCGTGCCCTTGGCGGCCCAGTCTCGCGAGCTGCCGCTGCCGTACTCGCGACCGCCGATCACGAGCAGCGGCACGCCCTCCGACGCGTAGCGCATGGCCGCGTCGTAGATAAACATCTCCTCTCCCGACGGCTGGTGCGCCGTGTACGGCCCCTCGCGGCCGACCAGGCGGTTGTGCAGCCGGATGTTGCCGAAGGTGCCGCGCATCATCACCTCGTGATGCCCGCGGCGCGATCCGTAGCTGTTGAACTCGAGGGCCGCCACACCATGCGCCTGCAACCACTGGCCGGCCGGGCTCCAGGCCGCGATCGATCCGGCCGGTGAGATGTGGTCGGTGGTGACCGAATCTCCGAGCACGGCCAGCGCGCGCACCCCCTCGATGTCGGCGACCGGCGCGGCATCTGCAGTGAGCCCGTCGAAGAACGGCGGCCGCGCCACGTAGGTCGAGTCGGGATCCCAGGCGTAGCGGTCGCCGCCTGGGATGGGCAAGGCTCGCCACCGGTCGTCCCCGTCGAAGACGCCCGCGTACGTGCGCCGGAAGAGGTCCGGGTCGATGGCGGTGTTGATGGCTGAGCGGACTTCGTCGGCGGACGGCCATAGCTCGTCGAGCATGACGGGACGGCCGGCGGCGTCGCGGCCGAGGGGCTCCCGGGTCAGGTCGATGTCCACGCGGCCGGCGAGGGCGAACGCCACCACGAGGGGGGGCGACGCGAGGTAGCTAGCCCGCGCGAGCGGGTGAATGCGTCCTTCGAAGTTGCGGTTGCCTGACAGGACCGCCGCGACCGTGAGGTCGTTCGCCTCGATCGCCTGGGCGACCGGCGCGTCGAGCGGCCCGCTATTTCCGATGCAGGTGGTGCAGCCGTAGCCCACTAGCGAGAACCCGAGCCGCTCAAGCGGCTCCATAAGCCCGGCAGCCTGGAGGTATGAGGTGACCGCCCGGGACCCCGGGGCCAGGCTCGTCTTGACGGTCGGTCCGACCGTGAGCCCGCGTGCCACAGCGTTGCGCGCCAGCAGGCCGGCGCCCACCATCACGGTCGGATTCGACGTGTTGGTGCAGCTCGTGATCGCGGCGATTACCACGGACCCGGTCCGGATTTCGGCTCCGTCTCCGCCGGGGGTCACGGAGACTGCTGGGTAGGGTGACGCCTCTGCCACCATGGACGCATCACTCGGCTCGCCGCCTGAGCCGGGGTACGCTGCGCGGAACGACTCGCGCAGCCCGTGGATCGGCACGCGGTCCTGGGGGCGCCGCGGCCCGGCCACGCTGGGCTCGACCGAGGCGAGGTCGAGGTCGAGGAGCACGTCGAACTCCGGCACCACGCCCGGCTCGCGCCAGAGACCCTGCGCCCGCGCGTAGGCCTCCACGAGGGCCACGCGGGCGGCATCCCGTCCCGTGAGGCGAAGGTAGGCCAGCGTCTCCTCGTCGATCGGGAAGAGGGTTGAGGTCGCCCCGAACTCCGGCGACATGTTCGAGATCGTCGCACGGTCGGGCAGCGACAGCGTCGCTAGGCCGTCCCCGGCGAACTCGACAAACGCGCCCACGACGCCATGGCGGCGCAGCTTCTCGGTCACCGAGAGGACCAGATCCGTGGCGGTGCTGCCACGGGGCAGCGCCCCGGCCAGACGGACGCCGACGACACGCGGCATCGGCTGGTACAGAGGCTGGCCGAGCAGGACGGCCTCCGCCTCGATCCCGCCCACGCCGTAGCCGAGCACGCCGAGCCCGTTCACCATTGTTGTGTGCGAGTCGGTGCCGACCAAGGTGTCGGGGAACGCCACGCGCCCGACCTCGTCCTCCCGGTCGGTCACCACCGTCGCGAGGTACTCGAGGTTTACCTGGTGGACGATGCCCGTCCCGGGCGGGACCACGCGAAGGTCGTCGAAGGCGGTCTGAGCCCACCGGAGCAACTGGTACCGCTCGCCGTTGCGCTCGTATTCGCGCTCGACGTTGAAGCGGAACGAGTCGGGCAGTCGGTAGCTGTCCACCTGCACTGAGTGGTCGATCACGAGGTCGGCCGGCACCAGCGGGTTGATCCGAGCGGGATCGCCGCCGAGGTCAGCCATCGCGTCGCGCATCGCGGCCAGGTCCACCACGGCGGGCACACCGGTGAAGTCCTGGAGTAGCACGCGCGCAGGCATGAACGGGATCTCGGCCGCAAGGGTCGAGCCGGGTCGCCAGGAGGCCAGCGTACGCACGTCGGCCTCGCCCGCCACACCGTCGACCGCGTGGCGGAGCACGTTCTCGAGCAGGATCTTGACCGTGACCGGGGTGCGCTCCGGCTCGTATCCGATCGGACGTCAGGGCGTCTAGGCGGTAGAAGTCGGGGAGTCCCGACCCGAGGGGTGCACGCGCGCGGAACGGGTCCGGTCGAATCGGACGGGACGGCATGGTGCTCGAACCTCCCACGCATCGCGCCGCATGGCGCGGGATCATCGGCACCTGACGGGAGCGCCCGCCTCGGGTCGAAACGTACGGGTGCAGTATAGCGTCGGCCCCGGCACGGGAGCCTGCCGGCGCCCGGGCCCGGCCGGGTTCGCCCAGTGCGAAGTGACGCCCGCCCAGAGGAGGCCGGCCTTCGCGCCGGCAGGCCGGCCCGGGATCGCCGCGCGCCGGAGCGAAGGCCCGGCTACGATGCCCTGTGGGTGGTCGAGCCCGCGGCTGACGTCAGGCCCGGGCGCGTCGTCGACATACGGGGAGTCCTGGCGATGAAGGCGCATGCCGGGGAGGGTTCGTGAGGTCGCCGTGGGGCAGGGGTGGCGAGCGAACGCCGGTGCCGGAGCGTGTGACCTCGCCGCAGTCGGAGTCGTCCGGCGCGGGTTCGTTCCGAACCCGGCACCCGATCTGACCACCTCGAAGCCGGCGGCCCTCCGCCGATCGAGCCTGGCCTGCCCGCGCCTCGCATTCGTGGGGGCGGGACGCGTCGGCACTGCCCTCGGCGTGCGCCCTCCGGCGCGCTGGCTGGCCCGTGACGGCAGTGGCGTCCCGCGACGCCGCTCGCCGCGAGCGGTTCCTCGCCCTCGTGCCCGGGGCGACCGCGCACGCCGAGCCGCACGCGATCCTTGACGAGGCGGACCTCCTGTTCCTGACCGTCCCCGACGACGAGATCGTCGCCGTGGCCGCCGGCATCCGCCTTTACAGCGGACAGGCGATCGTGCACACGAGCGGCGTCCTGCCCGCGGCGGCGCTCGCGCCCGCGATGGCGGCAGGCACCGAGGCCGGCAGCTTCCATCCCCTGGTCGCCTTCACCGACCTCGACACGGCGCTCGGCGCGCTGCCCGGCTCGAGGATCGCGATTGAGGGTGACGAGGGGCTCCTGCCGCTCCTCGAGGAGATTGCCGGGGCGCTCGGGGCCAGACCCGTCCGGGTCACGGCCGAGGGCAAGGTCGCGCATCACGCCGCGGCCGTGCTGGCGGCCGGGGGCCTGGTCGCCCTGCTCGACGTCATCGCGGAGCTGGGCGCCGCCGCCGGCCTCCGTGGCGAGGACCGCTGGGAGCGTATGCCGGCCTTGCCCAGCAGAGTCTCGAGAACGCCCGTCGGCTCGGCACGGGCCTTCGCTTACCGGGCCCATCGCGCGCGGCGACGCGGGAACCGTGCGACGCCACCTCGAGGCCCTGCGGCAGGGGCGCCGGACGCGCTTCCTGTGTACGTGGCGCTCACGGAGCGCGCACTCCTGATCGCCGAGGCTCGCGGGGAGCTGGAACAGGCGCGCTCCGCTGAGCTGCTCGCGTTGCTTGCGTCGGCTCGGTGAGTGGGTACCATAGACGACATGCAGCACAGCCTCGCCCCGGGCCGGTCGCGGCTCATGCCCCGCTTCGTGGCTCCGTCGATCCACGGCCGCGAGGCGCGCCTCGGTCTCCACCACATGGCTCCGGGCATGGTCACAGGCGCCGCCGCGCCGTCCCGCGGGGCCCGGATGGGCCTTCGGGACCGCGCGTGGGATGACGATCGCACCGGCCCGGCCGCCCGTGTCCGGGCTGCTTCGCCACGCGCCGTGCTGCACTGGACGAGCGACGCGGGGGAGCATCGCTCGGCCGGCACCTCTTCACCCCGCGCCGTGGCGGCGCTGAGGCCCGAGGCGACAGGGGCTCGCCGGGCCGCGCGGGCGATGTCGGCGGGGGGACTCGTCATCCGTACCGCAGGCCCGGAGCCGGAGTTCGTCGTGGGACGTCGCAGCCGAGCAGGGTGACGGGATGCGCTGGACCCTGCCCAAGGGGACGCCCGACCAGGGCGAGACGGTCGAGCAGACGGCGCTGCGCGAGGTCGACGAGGAGACCGGGCTCACGTCCGCATCGTCGAGCCCCCTCGGCTCCATCCACTACTCGTTCGTCCAGCGCGGGACGCGCATCGACAAGACCGTCCACTACTTCCTGATGGTGCCGACCGGCGGAGACCTTGCCGGGCACGACCAGGAGTTCGACGAAGTCCGCTGGGTCGCCGTTCGACGAGGCCGACGCACCTCCTCAGCTTCGAGACGGAGCGCGAGCTCGTCGACGCGGGCCGCCGCGCCGGCGATCGGATGGCCATTCCCGGGAGCGCGGGTCGCGACCGGATCCGCGACATGACCGAGCCGAGACCGCCGACGCGCATCCCACGCCGCTGATCGAGCGCCACGCGCGCGCTCGGGCGCACGCATCATCGAGTTCGCCGGCTGGCAGATGCCGGTGCAGTACGCCGGGATCATCGAGGAGCACCGCGCCGTGCGCCAGCGGGCCGGGCTCTTCGACCTCTCGCACATGGGCGAGCTCCTCGTCGAGGGCCGCGAGGCCTCCGCCGCGCTCGCGTACGCGCTGCTCACCGACCCGCCGGCGCTCGCGGTGGGCCGCGCCCACTACTCGATGATCTGCGCGCCCGACGGCGGCGATCATCGACGACCTCATCGTCTACCGGCTGGCCGACGACCACTTCCTGGTCGTCGCCAACGCGACGCAACGCGGCGGTCGTGGCCGACGCGCTGCCGACGCGCCTCGCCGGCTTCGACGCCGTCGCTCGACGACGCCTCGCTGCGACACGTCGCTGGTCGCCCTCCAGGGCCCGCTGGCGGTCGCGGTCCTGACGCCGCTCACCGACGTGGACCTGGGCGCGCTGCGCTACTACGCCATCGCCGAGGCGGTCGCGTCGCCGGGGTCCCGGCGCTGGTCGCGCGCACCGGCTACACGGGCGAGGACGGCTTCGAGGTCTTCGTCGCCTGGGACGACGGCGCCGGCAGTCTGGGACGCGCTGCTGGCCGCCGGCGCCCCGGACGGGCTCGTGCCGGTCGGGCTGGGGGCGCGCGACACGCTGCGGCTCGAGGCGGGGATGCCGCTCTACGGCAACGAGCTCGGGCGGGACACCACCCCCTTCGACGCCGGCCTCGGCCGGGTGGTCAAGTTCACCAAGCCCGGCGACTTCGTGGGCCGCGCGGCGCTCGAGGCGGCCGCAGGAGACCGGCCGCCCGAAGGCGCTCGCCGGCCTCGTCGTCCGCGGCCGCGGGATCGCGCGGCACGGGTACCCCGTCTTCCGCCGGACGGCGTCGAGCAGGTCGGCGTGGTCACCAGCGGCACCCAGTCGCCGACGCTCGGCGAGCCGATCGCGATGGCATACGTCCCACCGGACGCCGCGCAGGCCGGTACGATGCTCGACGTGGCCATCCGTGATGCGCGAGTGCCGGCCGAGGTCGGTCCCGCTGCCGTTCTACCGCCGCCCGGCCTGAGCGGCGGAGCACCCGGACAGGCCCCGGACAGGGAGATGGACGTGGACGTGCGGCGACGCTCCGCTACACCGACGAACACGAGTGGCTCCGGGTCGAGGGCGAGATCGGAGTGGTCGGCATCACGGCGTATGCCGCCGAGCAGCTGGGCGACATCGTGTTCGTGGAGCTGCCGCAGGTGGGGCGCACACTCGAGCGCGCCGAGGCGTTCGGTGTCGTCGAGTCGGTCAAGGCCGTCAGTGACCTGTTCGCCCCGCTCGCAGGCGAAGTCATCGAGGTGAACAGCGAGCTGGCGTCGCGGCCTGAGCTCCTGAACAGCGACCCCTACGGCGAGGGGTGGGTCGCGCGGGTGCGCATCGCGGACGAGGCGGCCACCCTGGATCTGAAGGACGCCGCCGCCTATCGCGCCCTCATCGGAGCCTGAGGCGATGCCCTACGGGCCGCACACCCCGACCGACCGGGAGCGCATGCGCGAGGCGCTCGCGATCGCTTCGACGGACGAACTGTTCGATGACATCCCGGTCGCCGTGCGCGCTCACGGCCTCGACCTTCCCGGGCCGGAACCGGAGCTCGAACTCTCCCTGCACCTGCGCGAGCTGGCAGGACGCAACCGCGTCGATCTCGTGAGCTTCTTGGGCGCGGGTGCCTACCGCCACTACGTGCCCGCAGCGTCGACCAGATGTCTCGCGCGGCGAGTTCGCCACCGCCTACACGCCCTATCAGCCCGAGATCAGCCAGGGCACGCTGCAGACGATCTACGAGTACCAGTCGATGCTCGCCGAGCTGACCGGGCTCGACGCGGTCTCCGCCTCCCATTACGACGGCGCGACGGCCACTGCGGAGGCGGCGCTGATGTGCCTGCGCGCGACGGGGCGCGCTCGCGTGCTGGTCAGCGCGGCCCTGCATCCCCACCACGCCGCCGCGGTTCGCACCTACCTTGACGGCACGCGCTTCGCCCTCGAGACGATCCCTCTGCTCACCCGCGGGACCGTCGACCTCGACGCGCTCGAGGCGTTGCTCGCGGACACCGACCGACCGGTCGCCGGTGTGTTGGTTGCCCAGCCGAACGTCTTCGGCGCGCTCGAGCCGATGGCCGACGTGGCACGCCTGGCGCACGCCGCCGGTGCGTTGCTCGTGGCGGTGGTCGAACCGGTCTCGCTCGCCGTGCTCGCACCCCCCGGCGCGTATGGCGCCGACATCGCGGCCGGGGAGGGGCAGCCGCTCGGGCTGCCGCTGGCCTATGGCGGGCCCTATCTCGGCATCGTGGCCGCCACCACCGCGCTGATGCGCCAGCTGCCGGGGCGCCTCGTCGGGCGGACCACCGACGCCGACGGGCGGCGCGCCTTTGTCATGACGCTGCGCGCGCGCGAGCAGGACATCCGCCGCGAGCGGGCAGCCAGCAACATCTGCACGAACCAGGCGCTGTGCGCCCTCGCCGCGACCGTCTACCTCGCTACGATCGGGCCGCACGGCCTGCGCGACGCGGCCGCCCTGGGCGCGGCGAGGGCGCGCGAGCTGGAGGGGGCGTTGGCTGCCGCGGGTGCCCCGCGCATCCACGACGCGCCGTACCTCAACGAGTTCGTCGTCCGTATGCCAGACGCGCCCCGCGTCCACGCGGCGCTGCTCGAGCGGGGCATCCTGGCCGGGTTCCCGCTGGCGAGCTGGTTTCCCGACGACCCGCTGCTGTGCGACGGCTTGCTCGTCTGTGCGACGGAGGTCACCCGGCCGCATGAGATCGAGGCGTTCGCGGCGGCCCTGGCCGACGTGACGGGGGAGGTGGTGGCATGACCGGCGACGGCGCGTCCCCGGATCGTGTCTCCGCCTCGCCGGCCCGCCCGCGACCTGCCGTGGGCGCCGCCTGCAGCCCACGCTCGACGAGCTCTCGCGCCCGGGGCGCGGCGTGACGCGAATCCCGCATCCGCCGGCGGACGCCCTGGCCGGCATCCCGGCCGACCAGCTGCGGGCCCTGCCCCCCGCGCTGCCCGAGGTGGACGAGCCCGAGGCGGTGCGCCACTTCGTGAACCTCTCGCACCTCAACTACGCCGTCGACACCGGGTTCTACCCGCTGGGCTCGTGCACCATGAAGTGGAACCCGAAGATCACCGAGTGGGCCGCCCGGCTCCCGGGCTTCGCGGACCTCCACCCGCTCGCCCCCGATGCCGCGGCACAGGGCACGCTGCAGCTCCTCTGGGAGCTCGAGCAGTGGCTCTGCGAGATCACCGGAATGCACGCCGCCACGCTGCAGCCAGCGGCCGGAGCGCAGGGCGAGCTAACGGGCATCCTGATGGTGCGTGCCTACCATCGCAGCCGGGCGACCCGGCGCGCAGCGAGGTCATCGTGCCCGATTCCTCGCACGGCACGAACCCGGCCACGGCGTCCATGGCTGGCTACCGCACCATCACCGTGCCGTCGGACAGGCGCGGCGGGGTGGACCTCGACGCGCTGCGGGCAGCCCTCGGCCCGCGCACGGCGGCCGTCATGCTCACGAACCCGTCCACACTCGGCCTGTTCGAGGACCGCGTCTGCGAGCTCGTGGAGGCGGTGCACGCGGCTGGGGCGCTGGCCTACATGGACGGCGCCAACCTGAACGCCGTACTCGGCAAGTTCCGCCCTGGCGATGCCGGGTTCGACGTGATGCACGTCAACACGCACAAGACCTTCGCCACGCCGCATGGCGGTGGCGGGCCGGGCGCCGGTCCGGTCGCGGTGAGGGAGGCGCTCCTGCCGTTCCTGCCGTCCCCCCGTGTCCTCCCTGAGGCGGACGGCTCGTTCCGCCTCGAACGGCCGGGGGAGCGGCCGTCGTCCATCGGCCGGGTCCGCTCGTTCGTGGGCAGTGTCGGCGTCCTCGTGCGCGCGTACACCTACATGCTGGCGCACGGCGGCAGTGGGCTCGAGGAGGTGTCGGAGGACGCCGTCCTCGCGGCGAACTACCTGCGGCATCGTCTGCGCGGGACCTACGACATCCCGTACGACCGGGTCTGCAAGCACGAGTTTGTGGCATCCTCGTCGACGCTCAAACACGAGACCGGGATCCGCACGCTTGATGTGGCCAAGCGGCTCATGGACTACGGCCACCACCCGCCCACGATCTACTTCCCGCTGATCGTGGAGGAGGCGCTGCTGATCGAGCCGACCGAGACCGAGGCGCTCGAGACGCTCGACGACTTCGCCGACGCGCTCGCTCGCGATCGCGGCGGAGGCGCACGCCGACCCGGCGCTGGTGCATTCCGCGCCGCACTCGGCGCCGGTGCGCCGGCTGGACGAGGCGACGGCGGCCCGCCAGCCCGACCTGCACTGGCGCGCGATGACCGGCGCGCAGATGCCGTGCCCGGAGTGACCGGGCTTGTCCGGGGCGCGTCTCGACTGTGCGTGACGGCTCTGCACAGCGGTACGCGTCCGTGGACCCAGATGAGTCTTGTCGCGGCGTGCGTCGTCCGTACAATGGAGGCGCTTGGCGACCGTGTCCCACAGGAGGATGAGTGGTCAAAGCCGAGACCGATCGCGTCCCACACGTTGGGCACGTTCGGGGCAGCGACCCGAAGAGCCTCGAGGCTTTGTATCGCCGCTACAAGTGTGCCGCTCGCCTGACCGCGCTCGGGCCTGCCGCATGACGAGCCGATCGCGGCCGTTCGCCGGCGCGCCGCGCGTGTCGCCGCGGGACGGTACGGATCGCTTGCCCCTGGTCGAATGCGCACCGGGACGTCCGTGGCTCGCACACGAGCCTTGCGTCCCTGGGGTCGGACCCGAAATCGTGAGTGTGCCCATGAGCGGATGAACTAGAGCTCCGAGTTGCCTGTGAGGGCCGTATCATCGGTCGAGGACCTCAGGCGCGTCGCCGCGGCGCACCATGGGGCGCGCGTCCCGAGCGTGAGCGCGGCAGACAAGAGGAGGAGAAGCCGAGTGTCAGCCAGACGACAGATGATGACCGTGGTTGCGGTCGCGGGGCTCGTCTTCGGCGCCTGCAGCTCCGCAGCCACCACGGCGCCCACGCCGGCGCCTGCCACACCGGCGCCTGCCACGGCGGCACCCGCGTCGGCCGCGGCTTCGGCTGCGGCGGCCGCGAGCGTGGCCCCGCTGACCGGCATCGACGCCGCAGTCTTTGGCACCAAGTACAACCCGGGACCCGGCCAGAGCGGCGGTACCCTCGTCATGGGCGAGTGGCAAGCCGCAGACCAGCTTAACCCTTACTACACTACCTCTGAGGCCGACGTCGAGGCCTACCTGCCCGCTCTGCGCGGCTGCGCCACGATCTCGTCCGACGGCAAGTTCATCCCGGACCTGTGCGCCACCCTTCCATCGGTGGACAACGGCGGGCTCGTGGTCAGCGGCACCACGTTCACCATGACCCTGAAGCTCAAGCCGAACCTGGAGTGGTCCGACGGCCAGCCGCTCACCATGAACGATTTCAAGTACACCTGGCAGTGGGCCAACGACCCCAACCAGTCGGGCTGCGCGATCTGCGGCCCGGGGACGGCGTGGCCGCTGATCGACTCGTTCGACGTCTCGTCGGACGGCCTGACGGCGACCATCCACTTCAAGCAGCTGTTCGGCGGCTGGCTGAGCTGGCTGACCGACCCGATCATGCCGCAGCACTACATCACGACCATCGCGGTCAAGGACGCCCCCAAGCTCTCCTACCCGATCGGCTCTTCCATCGCGAACGCGGTGTTCAGCGGCCCGTTTGTAATCACCAACGCGTCGTCGAGCGAGATCGACTACGCCCCCAACCCGCACTGGAACGGCGGCGTGGCCCCCTCGCACCAGGGCAAGCCCTACCTTGCCAGCCTCAAGTTCCAGTACTTCGGTGACAAGAACGGCGAGATCGCGGCCTTCAACAGCGGCGCGATCGACCTCGCCTTCGACCTGCAGACCGACTCGTACCCGGCCCTGAAGAACGTCCCCTCCAGCATCGGCACGGTGGAGCAGGGGCCGCTCTGGGAGTACGAGCACTTCGACCTCTACAACGACCCGAACCACACGCGCGGCAACGGCCTGTGGGACGTCAACGTCCGCAAGGCCATTGCCATGGCGGTTAACAAGCAGGCCATCGTCAGCACCGACTTCCCGGGTGCCAACGTCACGATCGCGTGCTCGCCCACGCCGCCCGGCATCTGGTACCACAAGGACGAGACCTGCCCGGCCTACGACCCGACGGGTGCCAAGGCGGCACTCGAGGCTGCCGGCTACTCGCTCGACTCGGCTGGCTGGATGGCCAAGGGCGGCAAGGAAATGAACCTTGAGCTTGCCACGACCTCGGGCAACCCGACGCGCCTCACCGAGGTCGAGATCTTGGAGGCCAATCTCAAGGCGATCGGCGTCAAGAGCTACATCAAGACGGGCGATGCGGCGTCGGTCTTCTTCGCCACCTGGGATAGCAGCACGCCGACCACCGACCCCAACCTTTACCGGGGCCACTACGACATCGGCGATTTCGCGTGGGTCCTGGCGGGCACCCCCTACGGCGACTACTACGCGGTCTACGACTCGACGCAGTGGCCTGAGACCGGCTCGCACAGCGGCCAAAACGACACCAACTTCAAGAGCGCCCAGATGGACACCGCTCTGAACGCACTGGCCACCGACGTCCCGTTGGACAGCCAGCTGACGGACGCGCAGGCGGTCCAGGACGCGTACGTGGCCGGGATCCCCGAGATCCCGCTCTACTACCGCGGCGGCGTCACCGGCGTCGGCGTTCACGTAGGCAACTGGCCCGGCTACAACCCGAGCTCACAGGGCCCGACGTGGGACGTCGAGGACTGGTTCTACAAGCCCTGATGTATAGGGCGGGCTCCCGGCCCTGACAGGGAGCGGGCGGCGAACGCGGGACGACGGGTTCCGCGTTCGCCTCCTGTGCTAACCTCCGGCGACCTTCAACCACCCAGGACTCATGACCCAGTACATCATCCGTCGCGTGCTGCAGGCGATCCCGGTCCTGTTCCTGATCTCAGTCGTGACCTTCGTGCTCATGATGCAGGCGCCAGGGGGCCCGGCGGCGCAGTTCAATCAGAACCCCCACATCAGCGTGGCCCAAGTCAACAAGTGGCTACAGGACTGGTGCCTAGTTCGACAGCCCACTCTCGCCGACACGGTGCGTGAGTATCTCGGCTGGCTAGGGGTGTGGAACTGCGGCGGGGGCAGCTTCCTGTCGTCGCACGGCCTCCCCAACTTCCTGCCGCCCTTCTTGGGTGGCGGCACGAATGGCATCCTCCACGGCGACTTCGGCTACTCGATCCAGACGGGACTACCGGTGGTCTCGATGATCCTGCAACGGCTGCCGGCCACCATCATCCTGATGGGTACCGCCTTCGTGCTGTGGGCCTCCATCGCCATCGCCGCCGGCGTGCTCGCGGCGGTGAAGCGCTACAGCTTCTTCGATCAGTCGGTCACGTTCCTGAGCTACGTGTTCTACTCGCTGCCCACCTTCTGGCTCGGCCTCATCCTGATCTTCGTGTTTGGGGTGACGCTGCGCTGGTTCCCCGTGCAGGGGATCGTGAACGTCCGTCAGTCCGTGGCACCCTTCGGCACGTCGGCCTACTGGGCGTCCCTGGTCGCCAACCCGCTGCCCAACCTGTGGGACATCGGCGCGCACGTGGTGTTACCAGTGGTGACCCTCATCGCGGTGAGCGTCGCGGGTGACAGTCGCTTCGTGCGCTCCGCCATGCTCGACTCGCTGCACCAGGACTACGTGCGGACGGCGCGCGCCAAAGGGATCGGCGAAGGCCAGGTGATCCTGCGCCACGCCTTCCGCAACGCGCTGCTGCCCATCCTAACCAACCTCGCCCTGGAGATCGCGTTCCTCTTCAGTGGCGCCATCGTGACCGAGACGGTCTTCAGCTGGCCCGGCATGGGGCGCCTCTACTACGAGGGCGTCGAGGCGCGGGACTACTTCCTATTGATGGGTATCCTCCTCATCGGCTCGGTGCTGGTGGTGTTCATGAACCTCACGGCGGACGTCGCGTACGCGGTCGCCGATCCCCGTATCCGCTACGACTGACGAGGCAGACGGGCATGGCCATTCCGACCGACCCCGCGGCACCCGGCTTCCTTGCCGGTGCCACGCCAGCCGACGTCGCGACCGCCGACGTCGAGGTCGCCCTCGAGTCGCTGGGCCAGTGGCAGCTGGCCTGGCGGCGCTTCCAGCGCCACCGCATGGCCCTGGTGGGCCTGGGCTTCTTCGTCTTCATGCTGCTGGTGGCGATCTTCGGGCCGATCATCCTGCCCTACGACCCGTTGAATATCCCCGGCTCGCCTATCCCGGGCGGCACCGCGCCCAGCCTGGCCCATCTCTTCGGCACCGACGACACCGGGCGGGACGTGTTCACCATGGTGATCAACGGGGCGCGCATCTCGATGGCAATCGGTGGCGTCAGCATGCTGATCGCAGGCTTCGTGGGGGTGGCCGTCGGCGCGATCTCGGGCTACGCCGGCGGATGGGTTGACAACGTCCTGATGCGCATCGTGGACACGTTCTTTGCCATCCCGCTGCTGTTCATCATCTTGGTGGCGGCGCGCTTCTTCGGCGAGGGGCAGGTGAGCTCGCTCATCCTCATCTTCGGGCTGCTGTCCTGGCCGTTCGTCGCGCGCCTGGTGCGGGCGTCGTTCCTCTCGCTGCGCGAGGCCGACTTCGTGGAGGCGGCGCGTGCCGTGGGGGTGAGGGACGGGCGGATCACGTTCCGCCACATCCTGCCCAACGCGCTGGGCCCGGTGATCGTGGCCATGACCCTCATCATGGCCGAGAACATCATCCTTGAGGCGTTCGTGAGCTATCTCAACTTCGGCATCAGCCCCACCCAAATCAGCTGGGGCAACGCGCTCGCCAACGCTCAGGAAGCGCTCGGGCTGGGCAACTGGTGGTGGGCATTCTTCCCGGGCATGGCCATCGCCGTGACCGTCATCGCAATCAATTTCGTGGGCGACGGGCTGCGCGACGCGCTCGACCCGCGGATTCGTCTGTGAGCGGCACGTTGCGCGTTCTCGAAACGGGAACCACCCAGTGAGTGTGTTCGAGGAGATCTCCATAGGCATGCCCCCGCCTGACGACGTGCTGCTCGACGTGCGTGACCTGCGCACCTACTTCAAGGTCATGGACGGCACGGTACCCGCCGTCGACGGCGTGGGATTCCAGTTGCACCGCGGGGAGACGCTCGGCGTGGTGGGCGAGTCGGGCTGCGGCAAGAGCGTGACCGCCCTTAGCATCATGCGTCTCATCGAGATCCCGCCCGGCGAGATCGTCAGCGGCGAGATCTGGTTCGACGGCCGGGACGTCCTCCAGCTCGCCCAGAACCAGATGCTCTCTATCCGGGGCGCCGAGATGGCCATGATCTTCCAAGAGCCCATGACCAGCCTGAACCCGGTGCTCACCATCGGGAACCAGATCGCCGAGGCGGTTGTCGCCCACAAGCAGGTCAGCCAGAAGGCCGCCTGGGACCGGGCCATCGAGATGCTGCAGCTGGTGGGGATCTCCGAGGCCCCCCGGCGGGCCAAACAGTATCCCCACGAGATGTCGGGCGGCATGCGACAGCGCGTGATGATCGCCCTGGCGCTGTCCTGCGATCCGAAGCTCCTCATCGCTGACGAGCCCACCACCGCCCTCGACGTGACGATCCAGGCTCAGATCCTGGAGCTCATCCGGCGGGTCCAGGCAGAGACCGGGACCGCACTCCTGCTCATCACCCACGATCTCGGGGTGGTGGCCGAGACGGTCCAGCGGATCGTTGTGATGTACGCGGGCAAGGTGGTGGAGACGGGCTCGGTGGACGAGGTGCTCCAGGACCCCAGGCACCCCTACACCGAGGGGCTGCTGGCTTCGATCCCATCCAAGGGCATGCGCGGGACCCGCCTGAACGTGATCAAGGGCAGCGTTCCCAACCCTTTCCGGATGCCAGCCGGCTGCCGCTTCGCTCCGCGCTGTCCGTACGCCTTCGACCCCTGCCGCGAGCACGAGCCCCCGCTCGACGAGTTGGGCCGGCCCGAACGCCGGGTCGCCTGCTGGCTGCACACCTCGCCGCCCTTCGGGATCGAGAACCGCCCGCGCTACGGTACCGCCACACCGTTCCCAGTCACCCGCGCGGCGGCGACGTGGGTGGTCAAGTGAGCGCGCCGGCACCGGTGAGCGCACTTGCAACGTCTCCCGGCCGCGACGACGTCCCGCCGGCCCCCGGTGAGGGAAAAGTGCTGCTCGAGGTGGATAACCTCGTCAAGTACTTCCCGGTCCTGGGTGGCCTGCTGCGGCGGCACGTCGCTGACGTCAAGGCCGTCGATGGGGTGAGCTTCACCGTCCTGCGCGGTGAGGTATTCGGGCTGGTCGGCGAGTCCGGTTGCGGGAAGACGACCCTCGGGCGCAGCTTGCTCTACCTGCAGCGGCCGACCTCGGGGCGGGTCGTACTTGACGGCCAGGACCTGAACGCGCTCAAGCCCGAGGCGCTGCGGCGCCTGCGGGCGCGCATGCAGATCATCTTCCAGGACCCTTACGGCTCGCTCAATCCGCGCATGCCGGTGCTCGACATCATCGGCGAGGGGCTCCTTGCCCAAGGGTTGAAGAACTCGAAGGAACGCATCCGTCGGGTTGAAGATTCGCTCGACGCCGTGGGCCTGCGGCGCGACTACACCCGCCGCTACCCACACGAGTTCAGCGGTGGCCAACGCCAGCGCATCGGGATCGCCCGCGCCCTGGCCCTGCGCCCTGACTTCATCGTGTGCGACGAGCCGGTTTCGGCGCTCGACGTGTCGATCCAAAGCCAGGTTCTGAACCTGCTCCTCGACCTGCGGCAGGAGTTCGGCTTCACCTACCTCTTCATCGCCCACAACCTTTCAGTGGTGCAGTACATCAGCGACCGGGTGGGCGTCATGTACCTGGGCCGCATGGTCGAACTCGCGAGCGTCGCCGAGCTCTATGAGCATCCGCGTCACCCGTACACCGTCGCGCTGTTGTCGGCGGTGCCGCAGGTGGAGCGCGCCAAGGCCCGCAAGCGCATCGTGTTGCGTGGTGACGTGCCCTCGCCCGTGAACCCTCCGTCGGGCTGCCACTTCCACCCGCGCTGCTGGCTGCGGGAGCGCTTGGGCAACCCCGACATCTGCTCGACGGTCGACCCGCGGCTCGCGATCGTGGGGGAGGGGCACGCGGTGGCTTGCCACTTCGCCGATCGGACCCAGGAGGAGCAGGAGCGAGCTGCCACCCCGGTCGCCGCTCCCGCCTGACGCGTTCGCCAGGGCACGTACGAACGCCGGGCGAGGCCGAGTTCAGCGCACTTCCCGCTGTAGCGCGGTGCTAGGCTTGCCAGATGTGCGGGGCTCTGCGAACTCCGCGCAGGAGACGGCACCGCGCGGGAGGCGCGGGCGCCCTCTGTCCAGGTCGGGCCCTCCGTCCCAATGGCCCTTCCCGGATGGCGAGGGAGTGGCATGATGCCACTCGTTCGACCGGGCTGCGAATGGCCCATAGCTGTGCAGGAGGAGAGCATGGCGCGACCGAGACTGTTCACGCTGCTCACGGTGGCAGCACTCGCTTTCAGCGCGTGTTCGAGCGCGGCGACCACGGCACCCTCGGCAGCGGCGCCCGCGTCGGCGGCGGCGCCCGCCTCGGCAGCGGCGCCCGCGTCGGCGGCGGCGCCCGCGTCGGCGGCGGCGCCCGCCTCGGCGGCGGCAGGAACGCCGGTCAACGGAGGCACGCTCGTCGTCGGCCTCCCGGGCGACATGGCATTCGCTGACCCGCCGCTCGTCAGCGACGGGAACTCGTTGTACGTGATGAACCAGGTGGTCCAGGGACTCGTCGGCCTGGCGCCGGGCACCCTGAGCGACGTTGTCCCGGTGCTGGCGGCCGCACTTCCGACGGTCAGCTCGGACGGCCTGACGTATACGTTCACGCTGCGAACCGGCATCACGTTCCAGGACGGCACGCCCTTCAATGCAGCGGCGGTGAAATACAACTACGACCGCTGGAAGAACTTCCCGAAGGGCGACCTCCAGGACAATGCGTACTACTATGGCGCGGTCTTCGGGGGCTTCGGCGCCGACTCGAACCTCGTCTCGGTTGATGCTCCGAACGACACGACGGTCATCTTCCATTTCAAGCAGCCACAGTCGAACTTCGTGTTCAGCCAGTCCCTCATGGTGTTCGGCATCCAGAGCCCCACGGCCCTGCAGAAGGGCGACGCAGACGCGACGCCCCTCTCGTCCAACAAGTACGCCCAGGGCGAGCTCCCGCAGGGCCAGGACATGGTCGGCACCGGGCCGTTCATGTTCAAGGAGTGGGTCCCCAAGGACCACATCACGCTGGTCAAGAACCCGGACTACTGGGACCCGGCTACCGCCGCGCACGTCGACGAGATTGTGTTCAAGCCGATCGGAGACTCGACCGCCAGGCTCCAGGCACTGCAGTCGGGCAGCATCGACATCGCCGTGTCCGTCCAGCCCACGGACGTGAAGACGGCACAGAGTAGCGGGCTCACGATCATCAACCGTGGGCAGCAGACCTGCGACATCCTCAACCTCGACCTCAACGAGAGCGTGGGCGGCAAGCCCACCATCTATGCCAACAAGGACGTCCGGCTGGCCATCGCGTCCGCGCTCAACAAGCAAGCCTACATCAACGCGTTCTACGGCGGCCAGGCTCTCGTCCCGACGAGCTTCGTGCCGGTGGGGACCCTTGGATACAAGGCCGAGACCCTGCCGAGCTACGACCCGGCCAAGGCCAAGCAGCTGCTCCAGCAGTCGGGTGTGCCGGCCAGCCAGCTGACCGTTGACATGTACTACCCGTCCAATGTCACCCGGCCCTACATGCCCGATCCCAAGGACCAGGCGGAAGCCATCGCGAACGATCTGCAGGCGGTTGGCTTTACGGTCAACCTGAAGACCGAGGACTGGGGCACGAGTTATATCTCGGATGCCACCAACGGCAAGTTCCCGATGTACATGTTCGGGTGGCTGTGTGACTGGGCGGGCGCCGACGACTACATCAGCGTTGCCTGGTTCGGGTGGGTCAACGGGCAGCCGAACCCGCAGTTCCACTACCCCAACCCCACCCTGAACGAGGACATGCAGAAGGCGATCCAGGCGCCATCGGTCGCCCAGTCGAACCAGTACTGGGGGCAGGCCCAGGACATCCTGGCCGCCGACATGCCGGAAATCCCTCTCGCTACCGCTCTGACTCCGGGCGCGTACGACTCCAAGGTGCACGGCTTCGTACCCCAGGGCGGCGTACTCGAGTACCTCAACAGCGTGTGGATCCAGTGACGCCCCGGCGTCGCTGATCTCGTTCCTGCACCTCGCCCGGCCGGCGCTCAGTCGGACGGGTCATAGGCAGCGGCACCACGGCCCCCCGGGGTCCGGCGATCCCGGGGGGCCGTTCACACGGAGGATCCACCCCCGCTCGTGCTGAGATACATCGTTCGTCGGGTGCTGAGCGCGATCCCGGTGCTGTTCGGGCTGTCCGTCATCCTGTTCCTGTTTCTGCGCCTCCTGCCCGGTAACCCCGCGGTGGCGATCCTCGGCCAGCACGCCACGCCGCAGCTCGTCGCGCAGATCGACGCCTCGCTGGGGCTCGACAAGCCGCTATACGTGCAGTATCTGCAGTACGTCTGGCAGCTCCTGCACGGCGACTTCGGCGCCAGCTTCGTCGACGGACGGACCGTGGCGAGCACGTTCCTGGTCCGCTTCCCGGCCACCATCGAGCTGACGATCGGGGCTCTGATCTTTGCCGTCGGCCTGGGCATCCCGCTTGGCCGGCTCGCCGCCCGGCACCCCAACAGCTGGATCGATGGAGCAGTGACGGTGCTGTCTCTATTCGGGATTTCGATCCCGATCTTCGTGCTCGGCTACACCCTCGTGTTCATCTTCGGGGTTGAGCTCCACTGGCTGCCTGCGGTTGGCCAGATCGATCCGCGGCTGAACGTGAACCCGGTGACCAATTTCGCGATCGTTGACGCGGTTCTCTCAGGCCGCCCACCGGCCGTCGAGGATGCGATCGCCCATCTCATGCTGCCCGCCATCGCACTCGGCTCGATCCCGCTCGCGATCGTCACCCGCATCACCCGCGCGTCGGTCATCGACGTGAGCAACGAGGACTACGTGCGCACCGCCCGCGCCAAGGGCCTCGCCGAGAGCCGCGTGGACGACCGCCACATCATGCGCAACGCCTGGCTGCCGGTGACCACCGTGATCGGGCTCCAGGTCGGCAGCCTCCTTGCCGGCGCCGTCATCACCGAGACGGTGTTCGCATGGAACGGCGTCGGCTCCTGGGTCGTCACCGCCATCGAAAACCACGACCTGGTCGTGGTCCAGTCCCTCATCATGATCTTCGCGATCATCTTCCTGACGGTGAACCTCCTAGTGGATATCGGGTACGCCGTCCTGAACCCGCGGATCAGGTACGGCTGAGATGGCCAGTCGAGAGGCAGCGCTGCTCGTGCGCCCCACACCCCGCGCGAGCCGGGGCCTGTGGCGAGACGCGCTGAGCCGTTTGCTGCGGAACGGACCGGCGATCGTGGGGCTCGTGTTGATCGCAATCTTCGTAGTCGGGGCGCTGTTCGCGTCCGTCATCGCACCCTACGACCCCACCATCGGGGTCCTTTCGGACAGCATGCGGGGGCCCAGTTTGGCGCACCTCATGGGCACCGACCTGCTCGGGCGCGACGAGTTCAGCCGCGTGCTGTACGGGGCGCGCATCAGCCTCACGGTGGGGGTCGTGGCCGTTGTCTGCGGGCTCGCGTTCGGGATGGTCGTGGGGGCCGTCGCCGGCGGGGCGGGCGGAGTCCTTGACGCGGTGCTGATGCGTATGGTCGACGTCCTGCTGGCGGTGCCCGGCATCCTGCTGGCGATCGCTATCGTCGCCTGGCTTGGCCACGGCGAAATCCAGATCATCCTGGCGGTGGGGATCTCCTACGCGCCGATGTTTGCGCGTTTGTTGCGTGGGAGCTTGCTCGCGCTCCGCGAGACCGACTTCGTGATCGCTGCGCGCTCGATGGGGGCTTCAACTCCGCGCATCCTGTTGCGCCACATGATGCCCAACGCGCTCACGCCGATGATCGTGCAGGCGACCCTGGCGCTGGCCACCGCGATCATCGACGTGGCCGGGTTGGGCTTCCTGGGCCTGGGCCCGGGTGACCCGCGGATCGCGGAGTGGGGCGAGATGCTGACCGATGCTTCGCGCTTCCTGCAGAACGCCCCGTACCTGATCTTCTTCCCCGGCGCCGCGATCACCATCAGCGCGATCGGGTTCAACCTCCTGGGCGACGGCCTGCGCGAGTCGATCGACCCGCGCCTGAAGCGGTAGCCGTGGCGACGAACGGCGCGGCGCTCCTCTCAGTCCGGGACCTGGTGGTGCGCTTCCGCACGCACGACGGCACGGTGCACGCGGTGAACGGGGTCTCGTTCGACTTGGCGGAGGGGGAGACGCTGGGTCTGGTGGGCGAGTCGGGGTGCGGCAAGAGCGTCACCAACCTGGCCGTCATGCGGCTGCTGCCGAAGCCCGCCGGCCACATTGAGGGTGGGGAGATCCGCTTCGAGGGGATCGAACTGACACAGGCGTCCGAGGCGCAGATGCGGGACCTGCGGGGCAGCGACATCGCCATGATCTTTCAGGATCCCATGACGAGCCTCAACCCGGTGCTGACCATCGAGGAGCAGATGGTTGAGACGATCCAGGCGCACCGTCCGGTGACGTCGCGGGACGCGCGGGAGCGCGCGATCGAGCTCCTCAGCATGGTCGGCATCCCCAACCCCGAGCTGCGCCTCAAGAGCTTCCCGCATCAATTCTCGGGCGGGATGCGCCAACGGGTGATGATCGCCATCGCCCTCGCCCTCGAGCCGAAGCTGCTGATTGCCGACGAGCCAACGACGGCGCTCGATGTCACGATCCAGGCGCAGGTGCTGGAGTTGCTCCAGCGGCTGACCGCGGAACGGGGCACGGCCGTCATTCTCATCACCCACGACCTCGGCGTTGTGGCCGGGATGGCGGGCCGCATCAACGTGATGTATGCGGGGTTCGTGGTTGAGATGGCGCCCACGCCCGAGCTGTTCGCCCATCCGAACCACCCGTACACCGTGGGCCTGCTCCACTCCATCCCGCGCCTCGACAGCCCCGAAGGGGAGCCGCTCATCCCCATCGAGGGCACCCCGCCCGACCTGCGCCGCGCTCCGGTGGGCTGCCCGTTCGCGCCCCGCTGCGCCTGGCGACTGCCGACCTGCTGGGAGGCTAACCCGACCCTGGAGCCGCTGGTAGTCGGCGCGACCATCCAGACGACGGGACCGCGGGCGACGCACCAGATCGCCTGCTGGAACCCACCGATGGGCGAGGAGGCGCTGGCGGGCATGCCACTGCGCGAGGGGTTCGTGCCCGCGCCACCGCCAGGCGGTCCGGGCTCCTCGTCACCGGAGGCCGTGTCCGCCGAGCAGGAACTCGTGCTGTTCGCGCCCGATGCCGACTCACTGATCAGCCTGCCGGGCGCCGGGGGGCTGCCGGAGCCGCCGAGTACGGACCCGAGGCGATGAGCACGCAGGCGCCTGTGGCCGCGACGGACGGCGCGGCGCTGCTCGAGGTCTCTGACCTGCGCATGTTCTTCCCCGTCACCCAAGGGATCGTGATCCAGCGCCATGTGGGCGACGTGCGGGCGGTCGACGGCGTGTCACTGGCCGTGCGGAAGGGCGAAACCCTCGGCCTGGTGGGCGAGTCGGGCTGCGGCAAGAGCACCGCCGGTCGGGCGATTATCCGGCTCTACCGGCCGACAGGCGGGCGGATTGTCTTCGACGGCACCGACATCACGCGGCTCGAGGGCGCTCCCCTCCGGCGCATGCGGCGGCGCATGCAGATGATCTTCCAGGATCCCTACGCGAGCCTGAACCCGCGCATGACCGCGGCCGGGATCGTCGGCGAGCCACTCGATATTCACCACATCGGGACGGGGAGCGAGCGGCGCGAACGTGTCCGCGAACTGTTCGAGGTGGTGGGCATGGACCCCGACTTCGGCGAGCGGTATCCGCACGAGTTCTCCGGCGGGCAGCGCCAGCGCATCGGGGTGGCACGGGCGCTCGCCGTGAACCCGGATCTGATCATTGCGGACGAGCCGATCAGCGCCCTCGACGTGTCGATCCAGGCACAGATCATCAACCTGCTCGAGCACTTGCAGGCCCAGTTCAGGCTGACCTACATGTTCATCGCGCACGATCTCTCGGTGGTGCGGCACATCAGCGATCGGATCGCGGTGATGTACTTGGGCCGTATCGTGGAGATCGCGGGCTCCCGGGAGCTGCACGAGCAGCCGCTCCATCCGTACTCCGTGGCCCTCTTGTCGGCCGTGCCAATCCCCGATCCGGCGATCGAGTCCCGTCGGCGGCGCATCATCCTGACAGGCGACGTCCCCAATCCCGCCGCGCCGCCACCCGGGTGCCATTTCCACACCCGGTGCTGGCTCCGTGAGCGCCTCGGCAACCCCAAGGAGTGCGAGACGGTCGCGCCGCAGCTAACGGAGTACCGGCCCGGCCACGTCGCGGCCTGCCACTTCGCGGACCGGAACCTGGGCGCGGGCGACGCGCCGGCCCCGGAACCGCCCGGCGGCACTGGCGGAGACCTAGTCTCGCCGCGCCAGTAGGCGGTCGTGGGGGCACCGTGCCGCTCTCGAGCGTGCGGAGCCAGCCGTTAGACTGGTTAGGTGCAACATCGCCGGATCGCGCTGGCCCAGCTCGCGCCGCGTTTGGGTCGCCTCGATGACAACTTCGCCGCCCACCGTGAGGTCCTGGCCCGCACGCGCGCTGGCGGCGCTGATCTCGTGGTCTTCCCCGAGCTCGGCCTGACCGGCTACCAACTGCAGGATCTCAGCGGCGAGGTCGCCATGTCGCTCGACGACCCACGCCTCGCGTTGCTGGTCGCAGACACCGTGGGCTGTTCGGCGATCGTCTCGTTCGTGGAGGAGGCGCCGGACCACCGGCTGTACATCGCCGCCGCCCTGCTCGAGGACGGCGCGATCCGCCACGTCCACCGCAAGGTCTACCTGCCGACGTACGGGCTCTTTGACGAACGGCGCTTCTTCGCCGCCGGGGAGGTGGTGCGCGCCACGCCGAGCCGGCTGGGCGTGCCCGTCGGGCTGGCGGTGTGCGAGGACTTCTGGCACCTCGCCGTCCCTCTCCTACTCGCGCTCGACGGGGCACAGGTCTTGGTCAACGTGTCGTCCTCGCCCGGTCGCGACGTCGCGGCGGTTAACGAGGTGGGCCTGGGGACTGCCACGTCTTGGCGGGCGCTGATGCGGACCTACGCCATGCTGACGACGAGCTTCGTCGTGTTCTGCAACCGGGTGGGCGTCGACGAGTCGGTGACTTTCTGGGGTGGGAGCGAGGTGATCGGGCCTGATGGCGAGACGGTCTTCCGGGCCCCGCTCCATGACGAGGGCGTCTTCACGGTCGAGATCGACCTGGCCGAGGTCCGGCGCGAGCGGATCGTTCTGCCGGTCCTGCGCGATGAACGGCCCGAGATGGTGCGCCGACAGCTGGAGCGCGTGATCCGGCAGCGGGCCGGGGGTGCGTGATGGATGCCGACCAGGAGGATGGCCCCCGCAGCCTGTTCGATCTACCGCCTGAACTGGCGATCGACACGAGGGTGGCGCGGCGGATCATGGTCGGCTTCGTCCGTGGCCAGCTGCGCCAGACCGGATTCGAGCGGGCGCTGCTCGGGCTCTCAGGCGGCATCGACTCCGCCGTCGTCGCGTTTCTGGTGGCCGAGGCGATCGGGCCGGAGCGCCTGCTTTGCGTGCTGATGCCATACCGCACGTCTTCCCCAGAGTCGCTCGCCGATGCCCAATCCGTGGTGGAGCGCCTGGGCTGCATGAGCCGTGTGGTGGACATCTCGCGCATCGTGGACGGGTATTTCGACGGCCAGGGTGCGTTGGCGTCGAGCCTGCGCCGGGGCAACTTCATGGCGCGTGCGCGGATGGCGGTGCTATACGACCAGTCGGCCGAGTGGGGCGGGCTGGTCGTGGGCACGGGCAACAAGACCGAGGTCCTGATCGGCTACACGACACACTTTGGCGACGACGCCTGCGCCTTCGACCCGGTTGGCGATCTCTACAAGAGCCAGCTCCGCCAGGTCGCCGTGGACCTGGGGGTGCCCGAGGCGATCATCTCGAAGCCACCGTCGGCGGATCTCTGGCCGGGGCAGACCGACGAGGCCGAGGTCGGCACGAGCTACGCCGAGCTCGACCGGCTGCTGTACTGGATGGTCGACCGTCGCCGATCGCCCGAGGAGCTGGTTGACGACGCGCACTTCGACGCGCGTTTCGTCGAACGAGTGGGTCGCATGGTCGCTGGCGCGGAGTTCAAGCGCCAGGTTCCACCGATCGCAAAGCTGGGCCCCCGCACGTCGGGGGTCGACTACCTGTATCCGAGGCGGCGGCCGGCGCCGGGTTCGTAATGGTGACCGGCGCGTCGGCGGAACCTCGCGGGATCCTGTACATCGTCGCGACACCGATCGGGAACCTCGGCGATATCACGCTCCGGGCGCTCGAAGTGCTGCGGTCGGTGCCTCTCGTGGCGGCCGAGGACACGCGGATGACGCGCCGCATCTGGGCCCGCCACGCGATCGCGACCCCCCTTGTTAGCTACCACGCCAGAAATGCTGCGCGGCGAGAGCCTGAATTGCTGGAGCACCTTGCCTCGGGGCGAGACCTCGCGCTCGTCACCGACGCCGGCACGCCCCTGGTGAGTGACCCGGGGGAAGGCCTCGTGGTGGCCTGGGCAGCCGCTGGTGGACGCGTCGTGCCAGTGCCCGGGCCGTCGGCCGTCCTCGCGGCACTCGTCGCGAGCGGCATCCCGGCGCCGCGCTGGGCGTTCGAGGGGTTTCTCCCCAGGTCTGGGCGAGAACGGCGCGCGCGGCTGGCGCGGGTCGCGGCGGACGAGCGAGCGACCGTGCTGTTCGAGGCGCCTGGAAGGATCGCCGGGACCCTCCGCGACCTCGCCGCTGCGTGCGGCGACGGGCGGGTCGCGGCGCTCTGCCGGGAGCTCACGAAGATCCACGAGGACGTGCGGCGTGGCTCGCTGAGGGAGCTTGCCGAGTCCGCAGCGGCGGATCCGCCGCGTGGAGAGATCGTGCTGGTCGTGGGGGGACGGCGGGGCGCGGAGCTGGCCGAAGCGGCGGGGCGCGTCGACACCTTCTCGGCGTCGGAGGCGCGCGATCGCGTGGCGCGGCTCGTGCGAGAAGGGCTGACGCGATCGGCGGCCGCGCGGCAAGTGGCACGGGAGACTGGGCTGCCACGTCGCGAGCTCTTCCGGCCGGACGCGGACCGCTGAGCAACAGTGCTGGCCATCGCGGCGGCGGTCTTCCCGATCATCTTCGTGGCTGAGCTGCCAGACAAGACGATGTTCGCCTCGCTGCTCATGGCGACACACGGTCGGTCGATGTTCGTGTGGGCCGGGGCGGGACTGGCATTCCTAGTTCACGTCGGGATCGCTGTGACCGTCGGCGCCACTCTGTTCACCATCCTGCCGCACCGTGCCGTCGAGGCGACCGTGGCACTGCTATTCCTAGGCGGCGCGTTCTTCGCGTTCCGCGACAGCCCTGCGACAGAGTCCGCGGCCGGCGAACGGGCGATCAGGGCTGCGGGCGCTGGGCACACCATCGCGACGGCGTTCGTCGTCATCTTCCTGGCCGAGTGGGGCGACTTGACACAGGTGCTGACCGCGACCCTGGCAGCCCATTACCACGCGCCACTGGCGGTCGCCGTCGGCGCGCTCTTGGCGCTGTGGGCGGTCGCCGCCCTGGCGGTCAACGCCGGGCGACTACTGGAGCGGCTGCCGATGACGTTCGTCCGTCGCCTGACCGGGGTCGTCCTGGTTCTGCTGGCCATCGTCGCGGGGTTACAGGCCGCGAGCGGAGGCGGTGGCCCAATCTAAGGTCACCAGTCGTGACCCCCACGCAGCCTGCGTCCGGTTCCACTCTCGACGACGGGCCACGGTGGACCGCACCATGACCCGGCCGTCACTACAGCCCGTGCCGCCTTTAGTGGGAGTGCTGTCTCTACACCAGCGGGTGTTGCCGGTGCGGGGCATGCGCCGAGCAGGCGACCGACACCCGCGCGACGCTCCCCATGAGATGCCCTGACGACGACCAGGCGCCTGAAGAACACCACGCAATGCGGGCCCGTCGGTGGTCGCGGCGGAGACCGACGCCGCGCGGTTGTGCTCGTCCGCTACCCTACGCTTCGGGACGAGCTCGCAAGAGAGACGCATGGTCTGCCCAGACTGCGGGACCGAGAACGAGGCGGGGCGCAAGTTCTGTCGGGAGTGTGGGGCCCGCCTGGCGCTGGTCTGTCCGTCCTGCGGCGCGGCCAACCGCGGCGACGCGAAGTTCTGCGGCGAGTGTGGTGTCCCGCTGGGCGTACCGGCCCGACAGGCAGCCTCCGCCTCTGCTCCCGCCCCCCTCGCCGAGCGCCGCCTCGTGTCGGTGCTCTTCGCCGATCTCGTGGGCTTCACCACCCTCACCGAGGGCCGCGACCCTGAGGAGACCCCCGAGCTCCTCTGGCACTACTTCGAGCTGGCCCGCGAGCTCATCGAGCGCTACGGGGAGACGGTCGAGAAGTTCATCGGCGACGCCGTCATGGCGGTGTGGGGAGCCTCCACCGCGCACGAGGACGACGCCGAGCGGTCCGTGCGCGCGGGGCTCGAGCTGCTGGGGGTGTAGGCGTCGCGACGGTGCGCCGAACTCAGACCACGTACCAAGGAGGCTAATCGTGCGTGCGCGCGATCTCGGGATCATCCTGGGCCATGGCACGCCTGGGCATTGGAATGCGATCACGGACGTCGCGGGAGTCCGCGTCGGGCACACCACCATCATTGAGGGCGACGGTCCCCTCGTCGTCGGTCAGGGCCCAGTGAGAACCGGCGTCACCGTCGTGCTGGCGCACGAGGGCAACGTCTGGTCCGAGCCCGTCTTTGCAGGCTGCCACCGGCTGAACGGGAACGGCGAGCTGACCGGCCTCGAGTGGGTGAGGGAGTCGGGTCAGCTGATGTCACCCATCGGCCTCACCAACACACACAGCGTCGGCGTGGTGCGCGACGCCCTCATCGCGTCCGAGATCGCCGAACGCGAGCCAGGCGAAGTCTTCTGGGGGCTTCCGGTGGTCGGGGAGACGTGGGATGGGCGTCTCAACGACTTCAACGGCCTCCATGTGAAGCCCGAGCACGTCTTTGCTGCACTTCGCAGTGCCTCGAACGGCCGGGTGCTGGAAGGCAACGTTGGTAGCGGGACCGGGATGGTCTGTCACGGCTTCAAGGGCGGAATTGGGACGTCCTCGCGGGTCGTCCGGATCGAGGGTGAGGCATTCACGCTCGGCGTTCTCGTCCAAGCTAACTACGGCCGTCGCGAGCGCCTGCGGGTCGATGGCGTGCCCGTGGGCGAGGAGATCCCTCCCAGCGAAGTCGCGCTTCCGATACCGCCACCGGTCGAGGGGGGTGGCTCCATCATCGTGCTGGTTGCCACTGACGCCCCGCTGCTGCCGCATCAGCTCACTCGGGTTGCCCAGCGACCCGCCATCGGGATCGGACGGATGGGAGGCGTCGGCGAGCAGACCAGCGGCGATCTCTTTCTGGCCTTCTCCACAGGCAACCGGATTCGTGCAACCGACATGAATGTCAAGACGTCGCTGACGTTCCCGGTTTCGATGCTCTCGGATAGCTACATCACCGCCATCTTCGACGCCACGGTCGAGGCGACCGAGGAAGCGATCCTCAACTGCCTGCTCTCGGCCGAGACGATGACCGGCAGGGACGGCATCACCGCCCACCGGTTGCCGCCGGATCGTCTCGTTGAGGTGATGAACAAGTACAACCGCCCAGCCGCGCTGCCGGCGAGCGCGTAGCCCACACGTAGGGCCGGTCGAATGGCCCCACCCAAGAGCGTATAGACCCGCGAGCGCACGGCGGGCTGGCTCATTATCGACTCGGCGGTTGTCTATGCGCGGGCAGGAGGCACTTTGCACATGGCAAGCGACGTCGCATCCACGAGGTCGTCCGTTCTGGCCCTGGCCGGTAGCCTGGGGCCTTAGCCATATTAGGACGTCTGTTCTATTCTTGGCGTGTCTGCCCACACTTGCCCGCAGGGCGGGCGGGTGAAGACCCCCCGTCGAATGTCGAAAGTGTCGACATTCGTGCTCAGCGGCACGACCCAGGTGGCGGAGCCGGTCGCCGAGAAGCCCGGCTGATGGTCGATTGCGCTGCGACACTCCCCAATTGCCGGCCACGCTCGCTCGACCTGCTCGCCCGGGGCGGCACGATCTGCCCTGAACGCTTATCTGGGCGTGTTGCGGAGCGCCGGGCGCTCCATTCGACGGTGAGGGCGACCCCTCGGCCCCCTCGGCCTCGCGTCGGCTGAGCCGGACGTCGGTGCGGAAGAGCGCATTGATGTCGTTGACGAGGCACTGCCACGGCCTGCCACTAGCTGGCAAACCCGGCCTCCAAGCCGCATCCGCGGACGTCGGATGACTCGGCCACATGCGCCGAGCCAGTGCAGTAGCGACGCGGTCGCCAGCCGGCCTCGCCGGGCGGCGCGGGTACGGGCTACGATGCGTGCGGCCGTCCATGAACAGACTCGCGGGCGAGACGAGCCCGTATCTCATCCAGCACGCGCACAACCCGGTCGACTGGTATCCCTGGGGACCGGAAGCGCTCCAACGTGCCGCTGATAACGACCGGCCGGTCTTCCTCTCGATCGGGTACGCGGCGTGCCACTGGTGCCACGTCATGGAGCGCGAGTCGTTCGAGGACGCGTCGACTGCCGCGCAGCTCAACGCAGACTTCGTCGCGATCAAGGTCGACCGCGAGGAGCGCCCTGATCTCGACGCGATCTACATGTCGGCCGTCCAGGCACTCACCGGTCAGGGCGGCTGGCCGATGAGCGTGTTCCTGACGCCGGATGGCCGGCCCTTCTACGGCGGCACATACTTCCCGGCCGCGCGAGGGCTCAGCCTGCCGACATTCAGGGACGTGCTCGACGCCGTCTCATCCGCATGGCGCGATCGGCGTGCCGAAGTGGAGGACGTGGCCAGCCGACTGGCGGCCAGGATCGCGCGGGCGAGTGCCGTGGACTTGCCGAACACCGAACCAGTCGCCGGTCTCGACTTCGTTGCCGAGACCGCAGGCGCCGTGCCGCTCGGCGACCTAGCTGCCCAGCCTCGCCTTATGCAGCGGGCTGGCGTGGAGGCCGGGCAGCGCGCCACGGCGGCACTGATTGCATCGTTCGACCGGAAGGATGGCGGCTGGGGCGACGCGCCCAAATTTCCGCAGCCGGCGGTGATCGAGTTTCTGCTAGCGCGGACGGCAACGAACCACGACCGCGAAGCGCTGGCCGTGGCAGAGCGTGCGCTCCACGCGATGGCCGCGGGTGGCATCCACGACCAGGTGGGCGGTGGGTTTCACCGCTACAGCACCGACGCGCACTGGCTGGTGCCGCATTTCGAGAAGATGCTCTACGACAACGCGCAGCTGGCGAGAGCCTACCTCCATGCGTACCAGCTGACGGGCGACGCGCAGTACGCACGTGTCGCGGAGCGCACCCTTCAATACCTCCGCCGGGAGATGGTGACCGAGGACGGTCTGTTCGCCGCGAGCCAGGATGCCGACACGGACGGCGTGGAGGGCGCCACGTACGCCTGGACCCTGCCCGAGATCGCGGAGGCGCTCGGGCCGGAGGCGCGGCTCGTGGCCGACGCCTGCGGCATCACGGACCGGGGCAACTGGGAGGGCCGGAACGTCCTCTCTCGCGCGCTCGACGACGCGACCCTGGCGGCGCACTACAGGGTCACGGCCGAGGAGGCGGGAGGACGCCTCGAGACAGCCATGGCGCGTCTCCTCAAGGTCCGTGAGGACCGGCCGCAGCCCGCCCGCGACGACAAGGCGCTGGCGGCGTGGAACGGCCTCGCCATTTCTGCGTTCGCCGAGGCGGCCCGTGTGCTCGATCGTTCGGAGTTCCTCGGGACCGCGGCGCGCGCCTCGGATGCCGCGCTCCGGCTGTTTCAGGGGCCGGACGGTCGGTTGCGGCGGTCGTGGCGAGACGGGCGGGCGACGCCGGCCGGATACCTTGAGGACTATGCTCTGCTCTCGGACGGGCTGCTTGCGATGTATGGCGCTACGTTTGACGAGCGCTGGTTCGCAGCGGCCCGGGGGCTGATGGACGATGCGCTGGCTCGCTTCGCCGATCCGTCCGTCGGCTTCTGGGACACCGCAGACGACCACGAGAAGCTGATCGCGCGCCCGCGGCGGGTCGAGGACAACGCCGTCCCATCCGGCGGCGCCGTGGCTGCCGCGGTCCTACTGCGGCTCGCGGCGCTCACGGGGGAGGAACGCTACCGGTCGGCGGCCGAAGCCGCCCTGCCTCCTGTCACCCCGCTCGCCGCGCGCTACCCGACAGGGTTCGCCGCTTGGCTGCAAGCCATCGACCTCGCGTCGGCACCCTTGGCCGAAGTGGCGATCGTCGGTGACCCGCAGGACCCGGCCACCCAGGCGCTTGTCCGGGTCGCAACGGGCGGCCTACACCCGCATCGCGTCGTGGCCGTGACCTCCGATTCCGCCAACAGCCGCGTCGAGCTGCTGCAGAGCCGCTTCACGCTTCGGGGTCGCCCCACGGCCTTCGTCTGCCGCGACTTCGCCTGCCGACAGCCGGTGACCGAGCCCGAGGCGCTCGCCGCCCAGCTCGTCGGCTGATTGGGCCGGGCCGCCCACGGGCGCGAGGCGCCAGCTGATCCGCTCGGCACTGGGCCGTGCCTGTCTGCTACTCGACCCGGCTCAGGTGACGGCCGGTCCTCCGCGCTCTTCCAGCCAGCGCTCGAACGCATCGAAGGTGGCCGGAATGCGGGCCTCTTCGCGGATCTCGTCGCCCCTGAACAGTGTGTCGCTCGCGGGATCCGCGAGGGCGTCCGGCGTCTTCATCCCGTTGCCGGTTAGCAGCGCCACCACCTCGTCGTGGGCACGGATGATGCCGCGGGCGCGCGCCATCGGGATAGCCCCCACCGTGCAACCGCCGGCCGTCTCGGTGAACGTCCCCTCGAGGGTCGCGACCTGCCGCATGGCGGCGGAGGTCGCATCGTCGGAGACCGACTCGATCGACCCACTCGTCGCCCGCGCCTGCCGCACCGCGAACTGCCCGTCGGCCGGATCGCCGATGGCGAGGCTCTTCACGATGGTCTGAGGATCGCGAACGGGCACCGGTCGGTCGATGCCGGCCGAGAATGCATTGGCAACGGGCGCGCACCCCGACGGCTGTGCACCCACGAACCGGACCTCCTTCGGCTCCACCAGCCCGTAGCGGACGAGTTCGCCAAAGCCCTTCGCGACCTTTGTGTACAGCGACCCCGACGCGATCGGGGCGACAACAACGTCGGGGAGACGCCATCCCAGCTGCTCGGCGACCTCGTAGGCCAGCGTCTTCGAGCCCTCGGCGTAGTAGGGGCGGAGGTTGACGTTGACGAACGCCCAGCCGTGTTCGTCTGCGATCTCGAGCGAGAGCCGGTTGATCTGGTCGTACGTGCCTGACACGGGGACGAGCGTCGCGCCATAAGCCAGCGCCTGGCGGATCTTGGCCGTCTCGATGTCAGCCGGCACAAAGACGTAGGCGCGCAGCCCAGCAGCCGCCGCGGCGGCCGCCACCGCCCCGGCCAGGTTCCCCGTCGAGGCGCACGCGAGCGTGTCGAAACCGAACTCCACCGCCCTCGCCGTGGCGACCGCGACGACGCGGTCCTTGAACGAGAGCGTGGGGTTGAGGGAGTCGTTCTTGAGCCACAAGTGTTCGATGCCGAGGGTGGCGCCCAGCCGTTCGGCGCGCTGGAGCGGGGTGGAGCCCACGGGGAGCGACCGGGCAGGAACATGCTCGACTGGGAGTAGCTCCAGGTACCGCCAGATGCCAGCCGGGCGGGCCGTGATCGCGTCGCGGCTGAGCGCTGCCGCGACGGCCTCCTCGTCGTACACGACCTCCAGGGGACCGAAGCACGACGCGCAGACGTACGACGGGCCCGTGGGGACGTCCGCGCCGCAGTTTCGGCAGCGCAATCCGGTGATGCGGGGCACGAGCACCCTCCGATCGGCGGCGGGGACCGGACCAGCTGCCCCCAGAATCATCCGACCCCTCCCTCTCGCGAAGGAAGGGTCGTCAACGTCCCTTATCTCGCAGGAGGTCCTGCCCGGGTTTGGCACCTTGCCCCCGGCGATTGACTCGCCGGCGGCAGGTTGTCGGGCTTCACAGGGCCGGTCCCTCCGCCACTCTTGATAAGAGTCTTCAGTTGCGGCGGAGTGTAGGGGCGCAGCCGCGGGGCGGTCAAGCGGGACCCGGGTGCAGGGATAACGGAAGCCCGGACTACTAACCGGACTCGGTCGCGACAAGCCGGCCTGGCGAAGTCTGGGAGTCGCTCGCGTCGGCGTCGGGCGTTTGACGAGAGAGAAGATGAGGGGGTCCACTCTGGCGCAAAGCCGGGCGCGCCGCGGAGGGTCCCTCGGAATGCGGGCGCCGTGAGCTGTGGTCACGTCGACTCGACGCGGCGTACCCTAGTCGTCATCGAGGCTGAGCGAACTTTGGGCGTGGGAGGGGTTGTGCTTGCGGCGTGCTTCGACGACACGTCGTCCCTGAGGCACGTGCCAGCCATCATGGCGCGCCTGGAGCGCCTGGTTCCCGTGGCTGACACGGCACCTTCAGCCACCCGGTCCACGCCGTGATCGCGCCAGATCCGGAACTGCGCCCGCGGCCGCCGAGTCTCGCGGACGTCGAGCTCGATCAGGTTCGCACCAAGCTGGGCCGCGAGGCGAACGAGCTTGAGCTCGCGATGTTCTCGGTGATGTGGAGCGAGCGCTGCTCGCGCAAGAGCTCGAAGTCCCTGCTGAAGACGCTGCCGACCGCGGGGCCGGACGTCCTCTCGGTCCCCGGCGAGGACGCCAGTGTGATGGCGATCGGCGACGGACTGGCAGTCGCCTTCAGGATTGTGTCCCTCAACCACCTCGGCGCTGCCGAGCCAGGCCGGGGCGCGTCGAGCAGCGCCGGAGGGGTCCTCCGCGACAGCGTCGCGATGGGCGCGTGCCCGATCGCGGTTCTCGACGCCCTCGCGTTCGGCGACCCGGAGCAGCCGCTCACGCGCCACCTCGTGAGGGACGTCGTCCGCAGGGTGGCTGGTACCGCGGACCGCATGGGTGTCGCGACGATCGGCGGCGAGCTCACGTTCTACGCGTCGCACGGCGGCCCACCGCTTGTGAACGTGATGGCCGTGAGTCTGCTCGAGGAGAGGGTCCTCAGCCCCGCGGCGACACCCGGGCCCGGCAACATCGTCGTTCTCTTCGGCCTGACAACCGGGCGCGGCCGAGTCGGTAGCACGTCGTTCGGAGACACGTGCGACTTCGAGCCGCTGATCGAGACGAGCCGGGAGCTGCTCGAGAAGGGCCTGGTGGTGGCGCTCCGGGGCCTGGGCGCGGCGGGCATCACGCGGGGCGTCGCCGAGATCGCCGACCGCGCCGGCACGGGCATCCTCGTCGACCTCGACGCGATCCCTCGTCATGAGGCGGGTATGGCACCGTCCGAGGTGATGACGGGCGAACCCGGGGAGCGGATGCTGGCGATCGTGCAGCTGGCGATGCTCGATCGTGTCGTGGAGGTGGGCGGGCGCAGGGGGCTGTGGGCGGCCGTAATCGGGCGCGTTACCGACGACGGGCTCGTCACCGTGGTCGCCGCCGCCGTGGACGAGGGTGGCCAGCCCGCTGCCGGCTCGCACGTGCTGGCTGCCATCCCTGCCACCGCGCTGGTGAGCGATGCGATCGTGTACGAGCGCGTATCTCGCCCCCCGACACATCGTCGCCAGGCACCCGCCCCCGGTGCACCCGAGTCTGCTTCCGACCGCCTGCCTGTGCGAGGAATGGACCCGGGCGCGGTGCTCCGGGGGCTGCTCGGGAGTCCCAACCTCGGCAGCCGGGCGTGGGTGACCGCACAGTACGACGCAGCGCCAGGGGCGGACACGGTCAACCTGGATGAGCGAACCTCGGGAATCGTGCGCATCCAGGGCACGCGGAAGGGGCTCGCCTGCGCTACCGATTCCGCCGCCCCCATCGAGGCGCTCGACCCCCGCCTGGGCGCAGCACTCGCCGTTGCGGAGTGCACGCGCAACGTTGCCGTCACGGGTGCGCGGCCCCTCGGTGTAACCACCTGCCTGAACTACGGTGATCCGGCTCGGCCGGAGGCATTCTGGCAGCTGAGCGAGGCGGTCCGCGGACTAGGCGAGGCGTGCCGCGCGCTCGGGCTGCCTGTCACCGGCGCCGACGTGAACCTGGATGGCGAGGCGCGGAGTGTGCCCGCCATGGCGACCGCCCAGATCGGCGTGGTGGGCCTGCTCGACGACGCGGACCAGCGGGTCGCGGCGCCGTTCCGTGTGGCGGGGGACCTCGTCGTGTTGCTCGGTGAGCCGGTGCCGGGGCTGGGCGGGTCCGCGTACGCGGAGCTGGCCGGGGCGGCAGTCGAGGAGCGGCTCCCAACGCTCGATCTCGCGCGCGAGCGCGCGCTCCAGCGCCTGCTGCTTGTCGCGGCGAACGAAGGGATTCTCGCTTCGGCGCAGGACGTGAGCGGGGGTGGCCTCGCCGTGGCGCTGGCCGAGTGCGCGATATGGGGAGGGATCGGGGCCAGCTTGACACTCGAAGTCAGTGCCGAACCGTCGGTCGAGCTCTTCGGCGAGAGCCCGTCGCGAGCCGTCGTGACGGTCCACCCCCCGGAGCTCGGGCGGCTCGAGGCGCTCGCGGCCGGGCTAGGTGTCACACCGCGCGCCTGGGCGAGGTCGGCGGCGAGCGGCTGCAGGTCGAGCTCGTCGGGGGTGGTGCCGCCGGCGCGGCCGAGGAGCGCGGCGCGTCGGTCGCCGACGCGCTCGACTGCACGCTCGTGGAGCTGCGCCATGCGTGGGAACAGGCGCTTCCCCGGGCGCTCGGCGAGGCAGCGTTCGCACCGCCGGTGGTGGAGGCGGTGGGGGCGGTTCCGGCTACGGCGCCTGGCCCGGACCCCTCCTGCGCGGAGGAGTCGTGAGCGTAGCCGTCTGCGTATCGGGGGAGGGGAGCACCCTTCGTGCGCTTGTGCGCGCCGCTCGGCACGGCCGGCCCGCCGGACCGGTTACGCTCGTCTTGGCCGACCGACGCTGCCCGGCGGTCGACTGGGCGAGCGAGCAGTCGATCCCGACAGCCATCCTGCGTCCCTCGGACCAGGCGGACAGGGCCGCCTGGGACCGCAGCGTGGCCGGAGCTCTGCGGGAATCGGGGGCCAGCGTCGTGGCGTTTGCCGGCTTCGAGCGAGTCGTCGGGCCTGCCACGCTCGCCGAGTTCCCCGACCGGATCCTGCGCGTGCACCCGAGCCTTCTGCCGTCGTTCCGCGGCGGGCACGCGGTGCGTGACGCGCTCGATGCCGGCGTGGCGGTGACCGGGGTGACTGTGCATCTCGTCGACGAGCTGGACGGCAGCGGGCCGATCGTGCTACAGGAGGCGGTCGCACTCGCGCCCGGCGAGGACGAGGCGTCGCTCGAGGCGCGGCTGCAAGCAGTCGAGCGACGGCTCCTCCCGCGGGCTGTGGCGCTTGTGGAGAGCGGTGCCGTGCGCGTCGGCGCCGACCACCGCGTGGAGATCGACGCGGACGGGTTCACCACCCTCCCCATCCAGCGCCGGGCGCTTCTCTCCGTCTCCGACACGTCCGGGCTCGCTGAGCTCGCACGCGGGCTCGACACGCTGGGGTTCGAGCTCATCGCGACCAGCGGCACGGCCCGCGTGCTGCGCGAGGCGGGGCTGGATGTCACCGACGTTGGCGCGGTCACTGGGTTCCCCGAAATGCTCGACGGGCGGGTCAAGACGCTCCACCCGGCGATCGAGGCGGGCGTGCTCGCCGACCTGCGCCGCCCCGACCACGCAGCCCAGTTGGCCGCCGCCGGGATTGACCCCTTCGAGCTCGTAGTCGTGAACCTGTATCCGTTCGCGGCGGCCGCGGCGCAACCCGGGATCTCTGTCGACGCGCTGCTCGAGGAGATCGACATCGGCGGGGCCACGCTGGTGCGCGCAGCCGCCAAGAACCACACGTCTGTCGGCGTGGTGACCGACCCGGCGGCGTACCCGGCGGTGCTCGAGGAGCTGAGAGCGCATGGGGGACTGGGCGAGTCGATGCGCCGGCGTCTGGCCGTCGCCGGGTTCGCGCAGACGGCCGCGTACGATGCGCGGATCTCTGACGAGCTGGCTCGTCGGTTCGGGCGGACGGACAATACGCCGGCAAGAAATCTCCCGGCCGAGCCACCCATCCCTGGCGAGCGCGCGGCGGAGGCGCTCGGTGCTGGCGACCCTGCGGCCGAGGCATTCCCGCCTCGCGTGCATCTAGCGCTCGAGCGCGAGCAGGCACTGCGCTACGGCGAGAACCCGCACCAGGCCGCCGCCGTGTACCGCGTGCCCGGGACGCCGGCAGCTGCCGGGCCCTTCGCACGTGGTATCGACCTTCGGCAGGGCAAGGCGCTGAGCTACAACAACCTGCTGGATGCATCTGCCGCGGCCGCGCTTGCCCGCGATCTCCGCGGGCCGGCGTGCGTGATCGTCAAGCACACCAATCCCTGCGGCGCGGCCGAGGCGGGCGACATGGCCACCGCTTGGGAGCGCGCACTAGAGAGCGACCCGGTCGGCGCCTTCGGCGGCGTCGTCGCGCTCACCCAAGCGATCGACGCGACCGTGGCGGAGCGGGTCACGTCACTGTTTCTCGAGGTTGTCGTGGCGCCTGGGGTTGAGCTGTCCGCAGTACCGATCCTGGCCCGGCGGCCCAACCTCCGCGTTGTTGTCGACGCGTGCCTTGGAGAGCCACGGGGCGATCCGATCGTCGAATATCGGAGCGCTGGCGGCGCCATACTTGTCACCCAGTCGGACGTGCTCCCGGACGACCCGACTGCCTGGCGGTCCGCGACGGCACGCGCGCCCGACGAGCGTGAGCGGCGCGATCTCGATCTGGCGTGGCGTATCGTGCGGCACGTCACATCGAACGCCGTTGTCCTCGTGCGGGACGGGATGCTGGTCGGAGCGGGGACCGGACAGCCAAGCCGTGTGGACAGCGCGCGGCTCGCCGTCGCGAAGGCCGGACCGGAACGCTGCCTTGGCGCAGTCTGCGCGTCGGACGCGTTCTTCCCGTTTCCCGATGGGCTTCTCGTCTGCGCCCGTGCCGGAGTCACTGCGTTCGTCCAGCCCGGCGGGTCGGTGCGCGACGCCGAGGTGATCGCCGCGGCGGACGCAGCCGGAGTGTCGATGCAGATTACCGGCGTCCGCCATTTCCGTCACTGATGGGGTCACCGTCCGACCACATGCTGTCGATGAAACCCGGTGTGCGCGCGGTAGACTTCAGCTGGATGGACATGCCCGTGCGGGCATGGCAACTCCCTGGGGGAGGCCATGGACGAGAGCCCGAGGAACGAGATCGAAGGTAACGAGCAGGCGAAGGCCGGTCCTCAGCCGGAAGAAGATGTCGAGCCGACGGCGGAGGGTGCGGCGTCGTCGACGCAAGGACGACCGGCCTCCGGTTCGGGGTGGGACGCGTCTGGCTGGAAGGTCCGGGACGAGAACGCCCGCGACTGGGTCGGGCAGCTGCAAGGGATGATCGACAGCGTGGCCGAGCACGCGGGCCCGGTGTTGCGCGAGGTGGCTGCCAAGGCGGCGGAGCTGGCGGCCGTTGCGGCCGAGAACGCGGGCCCTGCCTTGCAGCGCGCGGCCGACGTGACGACGGAGGTCGGGCACAAGGTCGCCACCCGGAGCAAGGAGTACGCCGCGGAGCTGCGCCACCAGCAGGCCGAGCAGGGCGCGGCCGAGCACGCGACGGGCGTCCCCGCCTCGGCCGGGGAGGTCGAGGCAGAGCCTCACGAGGGCGAGCAGCCGGGCGCCTGAGGGCGTCGCCGTACATCTGCGGGGCCGGCGATCCGGGCCCGCCTCACCACCGAATCCCCCCACGAGCAGGTAGGGCCCACGGCAGGCGCCGCGGGCCCTTCTCTTGCCGTAGGCACCCGGCCGAGCCCTGTGCTCCTGTTACCATCGCCGCCACATGGCCGGCTCTCGCCGCTTTTCCCTGACCACCGCGATCGCGTACGCCAACAGCCGCCCAGGCCTGCACACGCTCTACGAGGTCGTCGGGGCAGACGCCATTGCCCGCTCCCACCGCATGCGCGGCGACGACACGTACTTCCTGACTGGGACTGACGAGTACTCCGTGAACATCGCAACGACGGCGGCGAAGCTCGGGACGACGCCGAGAGCGTTCGTCGACGACATGGTCGAGTTGTTCGTGGCTGCGGAGCTCGGCCTGGGCATCGCGCCCGACCGGTTCATCCGGACCACGGACCCGGACCACCTGCGTGCTGTGCACGAGATGATCCGGCGTGCTTACGACCGGGGGGACCTATACCAGGGCACGTACGAGGGCTGGTACTGCCCGAACGAGGGGTTCCGGGCGCCGAGTGACCTCGTCGAGGATGCCGCCGGCGTGCATTGCCCCAACCACCCTGGGGTTGAACTGCAGTGGCTGACCGAGCGCAACTGGTTCTTCCGCCTGTCGGCGTACCAGGAGCGGCTCGAGCGCTACTACGCCGAGCACCCGGATTGGGTCCAGCCGGAGTACCGCAGGAACGAGATGCTGGGCTTTATCCGCCAGGGGCTCGAGGATTTCTCGGTCAGCCGCGAGAAGGCGACGTGGGGCATTCCGTTCCCCATCATGCCCGATGGATCGTCCTCGCAGCTCCCAGACGGGTCGTGGAACCCGGAGGCTGGAACGGTCTACGTCTGGTTCGACGCCCTGACGAACTACGTGACCGGCGTGGGCTTTCCCGACGACCCCGACCGATTCGGGCGCTGGTGGCCTGCCGACCTGCACATCATCGGCAAGGACATCAACCGACTCCACACGATCATGTGGCCGGCGATGTTGATGAGTGCAGGCCTGCCGATGCCGCGCGAGGTCTGGGTGCACGGCTGGCTCCTGGTGCAGGGCGAGCGTATGAGCAAGAGTCGCGGCAACTTCCTGGACCCTCAGGCGGTCGTTGCAGCGCTCGGCACCGACGGTGCGCGTTACGTGCTGCTCCGTGAGGTGGAATTCGACCGAGACAGCGACGTGTCGTGGGATTCATTCGTGCGCCGCTATAACGCGGACCTAGCGAACGACTTCGGTAACCTCGTGAACCGGACTCTCTCGATGACGGCGCGCTACCTCGGCGGAGAGCGGCCCCAGCCGCGACCCGCGGATCTGGCGCCGCTCGCGGCGGCTTGGGCCGAGGCGCGGGCCGCGCACGAGGCAAAGTTCGATGCCTGCCTCCTGCACGACGCGCTGGCTGCTCTCTGGGACTTCGTAGGGGCGGCAAATCGATTCGTCGACGTCGAGCAGCCCTGGGTGCTGGCCAGGGCCGCCAAGGCCGGTGACGAGGACGCCGCCGAGCGGCTGCGGGCCGTGCTCGGCGACCTGCTGGAGGCCTGCCGTCTCCTCGGGTTCGCGGCAGCACCGTTCGTCCCAAACACGGCTCCGCGGGTCGCTGAACAGCTCGGCATCGACTACCCGTATGCCGACGACGGCAACGGGGGACCGCCGCTCGACACGCTGCTCGTGTGGGGAAGTGGACCGACGGGCGGGCGAATCGGCACGTCGGCTCCGCTCTTCCCGCGCCTCGAGAGCGAGGCGGCGTTGGCGGCAAACGCCTAGACCGGGCCGAGCGAGGAGCCAGATCTCGTGCGCCTCGTCAATTCACACAGCCACCTCCAGGACGACGCGTTCGATAGCGATCTCCCCGCCGTGCTTGCGGCCGCGGCTCGTGCCGGCATCGAGCGGCTGCTCGTACCGGGCTGGGATCTCGAGTCGTCCAAGGTCGCCGTGGAGCTCGCGGTCGCATCGGTCGCGGGGGAGACACCCCTGGCGGTCGATGCCGCTGCCGGCATTCATCCGCACGCGGCCGCCGGCGCGGACGCTGTGACGTGGGAGGAGATCTGTGCCCTTGTCTCCCACCCGTCCGTGCTCGCGATCGGGGAGACGGGACTCGACTACGACCGCGAGTTCTCGCCGAGGGACGCGCAACTCGCCAACCTGCGCCGACACCTTCAGCTCGGCCGAGAGACTGGTAAGCCAGTGATCCTGCACTGTCGCGCGGCCTCGGGACGGCGGGACGCGCACGACGACCTGATAGCCGAGCTCCACCGCGCCGGCGCCGGTGACCCGGCGTGGGTTGCCCGCCTAGGGGGCCGCCCGCCGGCGATCTTGCACTCGTTCTCGGGACCGCCCGACTACGCTGTGGCCGCGCTGGGGCTCGGGTTGGCGGTGAGCTTCTCCGGCCTCGTGTTCCGGCGGGGCGAGGAAGCGTCCGCCGAAGTCGCGCGGCTCGTGCCGGCATCTGTGCTGCTAGTCGAGACCGACGCGCCGTATCTTGCGCCGCCCGGAGCCCCGCGCCGACGCAACGAACCGGCCTGGGTGCAGGTTACGGCGCGCTGGGTGGCCGAGCAGCGCGGCGACGATGCGGACACACTGGGGGCAGCGCTGGTCGCCGCGTATGACGCGGCCTTCAGGGGACAGGTGGAGAGGTGAGCACATGAACGACCGAATGGGGCCTGCGAAGGTGCCCGGTCCCGCCCCGCGGCCCGGTCGCCGAGGCCCGGCACCGGTGGGCTGGCGGGAAGCGATCCGGCGACGCGGCCGGACGGCCCTTACGGTCGCTAGTGGGCGTTCTGGCGTCAGCTGGCGGAGATCCTTCTCCTAGGCATCCTCGCCCTGGCGGGTCTAGCCGCCGGGGCCATGAACTACCACAACCTCGTGCCAGCCATCGTCTTCGGAATGGGTGTGCTGGTGCTCGTGGTGAGCATCGGGATCATCCGAGCACTGCGCTGAGCGCCGGCTCCCGCGCGGGCTCGCGGGGGGCTCCGCCGCGATCTCCCGCGCGAGCTCGGCCTCGACCTCGAACGTTGGGCGAATGCCCGTAGCTGCCAGCCCCGCGAGGGCTTCCTCCAAACCCTCGTCGTCGACGCTGCCGGCACCCGGTAGGTGGCGCGGCGTCCTCGCGACACCCGCGCTGCTGCCTCGTCGAAATCTGGCGCGCTGGCGTCCGGCACGAGCTCGATCGAATCGAGCTCAATCACCCCCGAACGGTGCACCGCCGCGGCAACCGCCACGCCGACCATAGTCGCGGCGATGACGCCCCGCGACAGGCAGGCCCATCCGGACCGATGGTGGTCCAACGGATTGTGTGTCGGGCGATGAACCAGCAGGGTCGGCATGACGTTCTCCTCCGCCCGGTCATCGTGCGCCCGTTGGCCGCTGCGCGCATGGGCCGGCCGGCGCGTCCGCCTGCGTCGGTCGGCCGGGCGAGCCGACGGCGCCTACGTCGCCGCTAACGGTTGGAGTCGCGCCCGTGCTACGTCTCTGCCATTCCCCGCCCGAAGCACGCATCTCCATCCGCTGCCGTCCCGCCACGTGGAGGCCACGATCTCGGCGGCGGGCGCGGCGGGAGCCAGGTACTCGAGGTGGTACCGGCGCGGGGTCGTCTCGATCAGGTCGGCATCCCCCGCTAGGAGCACGGCCTCGTCGAGCCAGTCGACGTAGACCGCGTTGTTCGCATGGACCATCGGGTCGAGATCGCGCAGCGCGACCCTCGTCCGCATGCTCGCTGCATCGGCCGGCTCGTCCGCCGCCTCTACATGTGCTGGGACAAGGCGACCCGATCCGCCGAAACGGGCGAGGAGCTCGGCCGGGATTCGGGCCGGCGCCCCCTGCTCGTTTGTCATCACCCAGTCCGCGAGCCCGTGTGCCACACGGCTCCCATCGGCGGCGACGAAGTCGCTCACGCGCCGGGCCCAGATGCGGTGCATCGCCTCGACCTCCGTCGATACGGTGAGCTGCGCCCCGGGTCCCACTGGGCGCAGGAGGTCCAGGACAAGGCACCGCACCAGCCAGAAGCGCCCGCGCGCGCGGTACCAGGGGAAGTCGAACCCTGCGCCGATTGAGTGGGCCCACGCCACGTCCTGCATCGCGCGGAGGAGCACCGATGCGCGGCACTGTCCGGCTGCAGTGGCCTCGTCAAAGCGGACGCGAACCGGGAGTTCGAGTCGCCGAGGCGCGTTCATCGAGCGCAGTATGGCGGGGCTGGCGGTGGCGTCGCTTGGCTCATTGGCGGTTGCGCGCGCGCTCCGCCTGACGACGCGCCCGCCCGCGGGCCGTGGCTCCGCGCAGGCGGACTCTTGACATTCGCGCTGGCTCTGCCGTAGGCTGTTAGCACTCTGCGTGCGAGAGTGCTAGACCTCGTACGAGAGTTGATAATCCAAACGGCACGGACCGGATCGGCCCTTGGCATCGCTGAGCCGCGAAACGCGTGCACGGCAGCCTTTCGCCGGGCCGGTAGCACGACCGGCAGCACGCACCAGGAGGATTTCGCGTTGGCGACCGCCACTGCGTCCGCGTCCAAGTTCCGCCCCCTCGGCGACCGCGTCGTCGTCAAGCCGACTCCCCGCGAGGAGATGACTAAGTCGGGCATCGTCCTGCCGGACACCGCCAAGGAGAAGCCTCAGGAAGGCAGCGTCATGGCCGTCGGTCCGGGCCGCATCCTCGATGACGGCAAGCGCGAGGCCATGGACGTCCAGGTGGGCAACAAGGTGCTGTACGCCAAGTACGCGGGCACCGAGTTCAAGGTGGACGGAGACGAGCTGCTCATTGTGAGCCAGAAGGACATCCTCGCCATCGTCGAGGAGTAGGCCGGCCTGCGCCGCCGGCCACCAGTCGGAGGCCGGACCCGTCGGGCCCGGCCGTTCGCTTCCAGGAGGTCACACCGCACGTGGCAAAGCAACTGGAGTTCGACGAGTCGGCTCGCCGATCGCTCAAGAAGGGCGTCGACCGTCTCGCCGACGCGGTCAAGGTGACGATCGGCCCCAAGGGCCGGAACGTCGTGCTCGACAAGAAGTACGGCGCGCCCACGATCACCAACGACGGGGTGACGATCGCCCGCGACATCGAGCTCGACGAGCCGTTTGAGAACATGGGCGCCCAGCTCGTCCGCGAGGTCGCCACCAAGACCGACGACGTGGCCGGGGACGGCACCACGACCGCGGTCGTGCTGGCCCAGGCGCTCGTGACCGAGGGTCTCAGGAACGTCACGGCCGGCGCCAACCCGATGATCGTCAAGCGCGGCCTGGAGAAGGCCGTCGCGTGCGTCGTCGAGGAGCTGAAGCGCAACGCCAGACCCGTCGCGACCCGCGAGGACATCGCCAACGTGGCCGCCATCAGCGCCGCCGACCCCGCGGTTGGCGAGTTGATCGCCGAGGTGATGGACAAGGTCGGCAAGGACGGCGTGATCACGGTCGAGGAAGGCCAGTCGATCGGCCTCGACAAGGAATACGTCGAGGGCATGCAGTTCGACCGGGGCTACATCTCGGCCTATTTCATCACCAATGCAGACCAGATGGAGGCGGTCCTCGAGAAGGCCGCCATCCTCATCACCGACAAGAAGATCTCGGCCATCGCGGACCTCCTGCCGGCGCTCGAGAAGGCCGTGGCCCTCAGCAAGCCCCTCCTCATCGTGGCCGAGGACGTCGACGGCGAGGCACTCGCCACGCTCGTGGTGAACAAGCTGCGCGGCACGATCAACGTGCTGGCCGTCAAGGCACCCGGCTTCGGTGATCGTCGCAAGGAGATGCTGCGTGACATCGCCGTCCTCACGGGCGGCAACGTCATCAGCGAGGAGCTCGGCCGCAAGCTCGAGAGCGTGGTGCCCGAGGACTTCGGCGGGGCGCGTCGCGTCGTCGCCACGAAGGACGACACCACCATCATCGAGGGCGACGGCGACCCCGCCGAGATCAAGGGCCGCATGAGCCAGATCAAGGCACAGGTCGAGGAGACCACCTCGGACTACGACCGCGAGAAGCTCCAGGAGCGCTTGGCCAAGCTCTCCGGCGGCGTGGCCGTCATCAAGGTCGGCGCGGCGACCGAGGTGGAGTTGAAGGAGAAGAAGCACCGCATCGAGGACGCCCTCTCCACGACCCGGGCGGCCGTCGAGGAGGGCCTGGTGGCCGGTGGCGGCACGGCGCTGCTGCAGGCCATCCCGGCGCTCGCCACGCTCCATTTCGAGGGCGACGAGCAGGTCGGTGTGACGATCGTGCGGCGGGCCCTCGAGGCGCCCATCCGCCAGATCGCGCAGAACGCCGGCGCCGAAGGCTCCGTCGTCACCGCCGCGGTGCGTGACATGGCCGCCGGCCACGGCTACGACGCCCTCAAGGGCGAGTACGGCGACATGTTCGCCAAGGGCATCGTGGATGCCCTCAAGGTGACTCGCTCCGCGCTCCAGAACGCCGCCTCGATCGCGGGCATGGTGCTCACCACCGAGACGCTCATCACCGACCTGCCGGAGAAGAAGGAGCCGGCCGCGGGCGGCGGCCACGACCACGACATGGACTACTAGGGGTCTTTGTCTAGGTCCTTCAGCGTCCGTGGGAGCGGATGTCAGGCCCAGAGCAGACCGAGAGCCGGGTTTCCGTACGCGGACGCCCGGCTCTCACGTCATCGACAGCGAGAGCGGCTGGACCGGTTCGCGACGCCTACGGCCGTCGAGGTGCTCAGCGTCGGAGACAGCAGCGCGTGGATTTCTGGCCGGAACCAACGGCCGGCGGGTCCAGTACACGCCTACAGGTCAGGACTCGTGACGCCCCGGAGCTTCGCGGGTGCCCGATCGGGCGTTGGCGAGTCGCTCCTCAGAGTCTCGCGCAGGTGTAAGAGCTTATCGATGCGCGGAAGCAACGCGGGGTTGGCCGCCATGACCGTCCTGATCGCAAGCGCCATGCCGTCCGTTGGAGCCGGATCAGATGTGGAGACGGCGCTGAGACCGCCGACTGGGCGCGGCGGCCGCTGGATTCCGCAATCGGCAAGCCACGAGGGTAGACATGACTTCAACTCGCACCGGCGGACGCGACATCTGCCCGGTGACCCAGCTGCTTCCTAGAATGACCCGGTGAATATCCCCCCACGCGACGAGCCGGCCCAGGCTGACCCTGCGGACCTTGGGGACCGGGTGGCCGACACCGTCGCCGTCGGCCAGCCCGACGGGCCGGTCGGCGATTACACCCGTCGTCTCCGACAGGCGTCCGCACCCGACGAGCCCCCCTGGCCGGTGGACGAGCCATGGCCGGCCGCACCGCGGGAGGAGAGTGACCTGGACGAGACCGCCTCGTCCGGCCCGGACCCTCGCCGGGCCGAGCTCGAAGCGCAGATCCTCGCGCGGCTGAACCCCGAGCAGGCGCGAGCCGTCACGACCGCCGACGGTCCGCTGCTGATCCTTGCCGGCGCTGGCTCCGGCAAGACCCGCGTGCTCGCCCATCGCGTCGCGTACCTCGTCGGCGTGCGTGGGGTACCGCCGTGGCACATCTTGGCCGTCACCTTCACCAACAAGGCTGCCGCCGAGATGCGCGAGCGGATCCTCGGGCTGGTCGGCGACGCCGGCCGCGACGTGGCGATGGGGACGTTCCACGCGCTCTGTGCGCGCGTGCTGCGCCGAGACGGCATCGCAGTCGGGGTCGACCAACGGTTCACGATCTACGACCAGGACGACCAGGTAAGCCTGATGCGGCAGGTGCTGCGCGAACTCGACGTGCCCGGCACTGGCGACACCCGCCCGCAGGCCGTCCTCGGGCAGGTTGGCCGCTGGAAGAACGATCTGGTCGGGCCTGAAGAAGCGGAGCAGGGCTCGCACACGTACTACGAAGGGCTGGCCGCCAAGGCCTACCGGCGCTACCAGGCGCGACTGCGGGAGGCAAACGCGCTGGACTTCGACGATCTTCTGCTCGACGGTCTGCGCCTGTTCGAGCAGGCGCCCGACGTGCTCGCTCGCTACCAGGATCGCTGGCGCTACATCCACGTCGACGAGTACCAGGACACGAACCGGGCCCAATACCTGTGGATCCGGCACCTGGCGGCGAAGCGCCGCAACCTGGCCGTGGTGGGCGACGACGACCAGAGCATCTACAGCTGGCGCGGCGCGGACCTCCGCAACATCTTGGAGTTCGAGCGTGACTATCCGGACGCGACCGTCGTCAAGCTCGAGCAGAACTACCGGTCCACGCAGCGGATCCTGGACGCCGCCCATGCGGTGGTGTCCCGGAACGCCGAGCGGACCGACAAGAAGCTGTGGACCGCCAACCCCGAAGGTGTGCTCATCGAGCGATTCGAGGCCGACTCCGAGGACGAGGAAGCTGACTGGATCGCCCGGCAACTCGACGCGCTGGTCAATGGCCGGGGGGCTCACGGCTCGGCGACGGTCTGGCGCGCCGACGAGGGCGACGAGCGGCCGTACGTGCTTCGCGACATCGCGGTGATGTACCGCACCAACGCGCAGAGCCGCCCGATCGAGGAGGCGTTCCTTCGCTGGGGGTTGCGCTATCAACTAGTCGGCGGCACACGCTTCTACCAGCGCCGTGAGGTCAAGGACGCACTGGCGTACCTGCGCGTGCTGCGCAACGACCATGACCGGGTTGCATTCGAGCGGGTCCTGAATGTGCCGCCGCGCAGCATCGGACAGAAGACGGTCGAGGAAGTCCGGCGGCTCGCGGAGGAGCGGGGCGGCAACACGTGGGAGGCAGTGCTCGCGGCCGCGGAATCGCCCAGCCTGGTTGGTCGGGCACGTAACTCGCTGTCGGACTTCGGCGCGCTGGTTGGTCGCCTGCGCGCCCGGGTCGGCATCATGCCGCTCCCGCAGCTGCTCGACGAGACGCTCGAGCAGTCCGGCTACCGGGCCATGCTCCACGACGGCACGGCCGAGGGCGAGGAGCGCTGGGCGAACCTGCTCGAGCTGCGCGAGGTCGTGGAGCGGTACGGCGATCTGTCGCCCGAGGACGCGCTGGATCGGCTCCTTGAAGAGACGGCACTGGTCGCCGAGCAGGACACGTACGAGCGAGGGGCCGACGCGGCCACCCTGATCACACTGCACGCGGCGAAAGGGCTCGAGTTCCCGGTGGTGTTCATCGCTGGAATGGAGGAGGGCGTGCTGCCCCATAGCCGCTCGCTCGACGACGAGCGGCAGATGGCCGAGGAGCGGCGGCTCGCGTACGTGGGAATGACGCGAGCGATGCACCGGCTATATCTCACGCACGCGGCCTCGCGTGTCACGTTCGGGCGGGGCGGGTTCGCGATCCCGAGCCGCTTCCTGCTCGAGATTCCGCCCGGGTTGCTGCACGGCCCCCGGCTTGTAGCGACGGACGCAGACCTCGACGACGACCAGCGCCCGCCGGCCGAGCGGACCGGCGGGATTTTGGACCTCGACGTGGTGTTCGGACGGGATCGCGAGGGACGTTCCCGCGGGCGGACTGCGGACGGACGGGAGCGAACCATCCAGCGTCCGATCGGACCGCGCCACCTGCCGCCCGGCGGCGGGTTCGCGCCACCGCCCGGAGCTCCGCCACCCGGGACGCCTTTCCGGCCGTCGCGCGACTTGGATGCGCGTCGCGCGTCCTACCACGGATCCGGCTACGGATCCGGCCGTCGGACGCCGCCGGGACTCACGACTGAGTCGGCGCCGCCCGTGCCCCCGACCGGCGGGAAATCCCGGTTCGTCGTTCCCGGCGAGCGCCGTTACCGCGACGGGGATCGCGTGCGCCACGCGGCGTTCGGTGAGGGGAGGGTGGTGAGCTCCCGGCTTACGCGCGACGACGAGGAGGTCACGGTGGCCTTCCCGGATCGCGGCGTGAAGGTGCTCCTGGCGAGTCTCGCGAATCTGGAGCTGCTGGGGTAGCCGTCGGCCGCCGCTCGCTCCCGGAGTGGAGGATGCGTGCGACTCTGCGGGCAACCCGTACCATACGCGGGAGGCGGCTACAATGGCATCGGTCAGACCTCGGCCGACCTGTATGACCCGAAGACCGGCACGTTCACCGCCACCGGCTCGATGACCACCCCACGCTGCGACCAGACCGCCACGCTGCTCCCCGACGGCAACGTCCTGATCGCCGGGGGCGAAAGCGGCGAGAGCGGGGCCAGTCTCGCCTCGGCCGACCTGTATGACCCGAAGACCGGCACGTTCACCGCCACCGGCTCGATGACCACCCCACGCTGCGACCAGACCGCCACGGTGCTCCCCGACGGCACCGTCCTGATCGCCGGAGGTGACGTCGGGGGCTGGGAGAACGGCGCCTACCTCGCCTCGGCCGAGCTGTACGACCCGCAGACCGGCACCTTCAGCCCGACGGGCTCGTGATGACACGACAGAGGCAGCCTGCCTCTCAAGCGTCGGCATCGTCGATGCTTTTATGAACGCCGAGGCCGAGTCGGCGCTGGGCGCGTGGAACGAGGCCGTCGCCGACCTGATCTGACCCAGCGAGCCCGACCCGACCATCCTCGGCAGACCGAGCAACAGGAGGCCCGCTCCGGCGGGCCTCCTTCACGTGGGGCTAGCGTCGGCGGGTCTGCACCGTGCCCTGAGTCCCTCACGCGCCCCGTCGGCGAACCTTCCCTGCCTGTATGCACCACTTGTTGGCCGCCGAGCGCCGTTCGGCCGTGCCATAGGTCATATGCCTCTTGCAACCGAGGGGCCTCGGCACACCCTCAGCGCACATACGGGGAGCCATGACACGCGGCCAATGCCCACGGCCGCCCTCGACCGCGCCGAGCCACTGGCAAGTCCGACCCGCGCACGTAACGTGTCCCCGCTCATGTGATCGTGGCGGGGCTCGATGGAGGTGGCGGACGTGGAGGGTAGCAAGACGCTGTACGACTACCTCGTCACGAGGCGAAATACGCTCACGGGCGAGACGGAGAAGCAGATGTGGCGGGTGGCCGCTGAGTCCCCGGCCGAGGCGCTCCGCATGAGCGGCGAGCACCTCAGGCAGTGCGGATGGCCGAACGGGTGGAAGTCGGTCGGGGCCACCTACTGCGCTTATGGCAAGGCTGCGGGTGAAACAGACTATCAGCAGCATTCAGCGCGGTGCGTGCTTACACCCGCGTCGCCGTCTACTTCACCCTAAAGGGTCGCGGCGGTCCCCCCGGCGACTCCGGTTCGCCATCGCAGGGCGACCCGTCATTCCGCAGCCCGTGTGACGGGTCAGGAACCCACGTCTTCGCGTACCCCGAACGACATCCTGCTGTCGCAGGTGGACCACCGTAAGCCTGTCGCGGGCGACACGGGGATCGTGTTCGAGCCGAAGACAAAGAAGGACGCGGGCTATGCCGAGTCGCTCTTCGCCCCGTGGCCTCCCTGATACAAGCGACCTGAGTAACCGTGCCAGCCGCGATATGCGGTAAGGAAGGACGAGGCATGACGGAGGAGACAAAGGCGGCGTGGCAGTGCCCGAAGGACGGGGCGACCATGGTGCCGATGGGGCGACGCGGACAGGGCGGAGCATGGCGCTGTCCCACCTGTCGCGGCATCTTCATCGACACCGAGGCCATGCGGCGCGGGCGGGACGGGCGACCTCCGGCGTGGGTGCCGGTGCCGTCGGGCGTGGCGTGGAGCCTGCGGCGGTGGCCGTCGTCCGGCGGCTGCGCCGTCTCAAGTACCCGACGCCGCCGACGTGGAAACGGTCGGTCGGCCGCCGCGCGCACTGATCGCCCAAGGCAAGGCCACGGGGCTCGTCAGGTTCCACGAAGCGATGGGGTCCGCTAGGGCCAGTGGTGCGCCTCGTCCTGATACCGAACAGCCCGATCTCCCGTGGATGAGCCGTCAGCACGGGCTGGGTGACTGTGCCGAGCGTGTAGCCTCCCACGGAGACGGTAGACGGACCCGGCGTCGGCCCGAGGATCACGCAGGCTGACCAGTTTCGCCCGCGCCGCTCGCGACCGTCTGCCAGTACGGGCCGTCGTAGTGCTCGACCGTCACTGACAGGCCCAGCTGCTCGCCGAACGCCAAGGCGGGCAGCAAGTGGTTCAGCACCTGCTCGGGCGTCGC
>CAWIHR010000044.1:0-95885 GCA_963835945.1 uncultured Chloroflexia bacterium | reverse complement strand
CCCCACGGCGCGTAGCCAGAGAGCTTGATGAAGCTCGGACCCCACTCGGCGTCCCAGATGTAGCAGTAGTACGCGTTGACGAACAGGCTGACCCGCGAGAAGCCGAACGTGAAGCCGCCCCGGTCGAGTGGTCGCTTCGTCCCTTTCCAGCCAGTCGTCCGCTCCTGGGCGACCCCGACCGCGACGAGCCCCGGCAGGAGGCGCGCCTCGGCCACCGCGAAGAGCGGCTTCATGTGGTCCTCCTTGCGCTCGCCGCGCTCGAACACGATCCAGGGCGCGCCATGGCCCTCCGCGTACGCGTGAAGCTCCTGCACGAACGCGTCGGACCGTGCCTGGAACAGGGCCGGCGAGGCGATCGGCGTCCGCTCGCGCTCGAGGAACCGCTTGACGGACTCGGGCCGCTGGAGCTGCGGGATGTACGCGTTGAGATAGAGCCGATCGAGCGACCGGCACTGGAGGACGGTATGGTCCTGGAGTACCCTCGACGCGCTGGGCATGGCAGACCTCCGGCTTGATCAGCACACGAGGTTAGCCTGCCCAGTCCGTCTCCCTCGACGGTTTGAGGGGCGCGCCAGCGCCCTTCACTGGTGTCCCGATTCGCGAGTCGCCTAGGCTTCACGGTCCCATCCCGGGTTTCCAGACACAAGAGGCTGATCGATCACGGAACCTACCGCGAGCGACACGGGAGGTTGATGCGACATTTCGCGCGTGGCCTGCTGCACGATCTGGGAGGGCTGAGCCAGTTCCCGACGCTTCCGTGGGATCAACCGTCTGGAGGCCCAGCTCGGTGCCCGTCGACCTAACCGAGACGCGTGCCACCGCCCAACGTGTCGCCGCGGACTGTTGGCTCACACTCGGCGCACCGTTCGCGTTCGCCTACCAGTCGTACGCCGCGCCCGTGAGCGACGAAGCCGTGCTGAAGGTGGCGTGGGAGGGCGACGACGAGTCGCTCCATGACGCAGAGTCGTACGAGGCCTGGGATGGCCGGGGTGCGGTGCGTGTGCTGCGCCGCGACCGGGAGCGTCGGGCGCTGCTGCTCGAACGCGCGCGTCCGGGGACGGACATCTCGGCTCTCCCGGACGATGAGGCGACGGCGGTCGCCGTCGACGTTGCGGTACAGCTGTGGCTGCCAGGCCGGGCTCCGTTCCGGCCGGTGGAGCCCGCGGTAGCGCGCTGGCTCGAGCGGGCCGCACGGGCGGGGAGCGCGCTCGTCCCGCTGGCCCGCCAGCTCGTTGCGGAGATCGGCCAGGGCACGGACTGGCTCGTCCACGGGGACTTCCACCATCACAACATCCTGCGTCACGGCGAGCGGTTCGTCGCCATCGACCCGAAGCCGTACCGCTCCGATCACGAGTACGACGTGACCTCCTTCCTCTGGAACCCGTTCGACAACCACATGGACGACAGAGCGAAGACCGAGCGACGCATCGCGGCCTTCGTCGCCGCGGGCCTCGATGACTTCCGGATCCGCGCCTGGACCGTAATCCGAGGCGCCTATCTGCGCCCGGATCCCGAGTACGTCGAGCCGCTCCGCTCGCTCCTCGACTAGCGCCCGACTCGCACGTCGCCGGTGGCTGCGTGGCCTGCTCTGCGTTCCGGACAGCGGCGGCCGACACAGCCAGGAACTTACGGAGCGCGACGCTAGGCGGCCTCGACCGTCTCCGCATTCGTGTGATCGATGTGCAGCGCCCGGACCGCTCGAGCAACTTGCCGTCATGCGCGTTCCCCGCCGCTTACGCGTGCCCGAGCTCGATCCCCGCCGTGCGGCAATCCTCGGCAAATCGGGCGAGCGTCTCCATGGTGGGCGACCAGCGCGCGGGGAACGCCACGAGTCTGGCCACTCCGACCTGTCCATAGCGCCCGATCAGGTCGACTCGGGCCTGGCCTGCCTCGCGCATGTCCTCATCGCGGGCGTAGACCGAAAGGCGCAGCGTGGCGGGATCGCGTCCGATCTCCTCGCAGCGGGAGCGGATCACCGGTAGGGCCTCGTTGATCTGTTCTGGCGACACGAAGACGAGGTTGAGCTCATCGGCGAAGCGGGCCGCGAGGCGCCAGGTGACGTCGCGGCCGTTGCCACCCACGATGATCGGCGGGCGCGGGTGCTGGATCCCCTTCGGCACGTTCACCGCGCCGCTGACCCTCGCGAACCGTCCCTCGTACGTGGCCCGGCCGGGCGCGAGCATTCGCGTGATCACCTCGAGGGCGTCGCGCAGGGCGGCCAGCCGATCTCTCGTCTCGGGGAACCCGTACCCGTAGGCGAGCCACTCGTCCTGCTTCCAGCCAGCGCCGATCCCGAGCTCGAATTGCCCGCCGCTCGCCACGTCCAGCGTCGAAGCGAGCTTGGCGACGAGGGCGGGGTTGCGGAACCCCGCGCAGATCACCATCTGCCCGAGCCGCACCCGGGCGGTCACGCTGGCGATCGCCGCCAGCGTGACAAACGACTCGAAGGTGATCTCGTCAGTCGTGTGCGGCGTGGTATGGAAGTGATCAAAAACCCATTCTGATTCGAAGCCGAGTGACTCGGCCTGCCGAGCCAGTTCGAGCGTGCGCGTCCACGCGAGCGCGGGGTCCCAGCCGTCGTATTCGTGCTTCCAGCCCTGCGGCACCAGCACGCCAGCCTGCATCGCTGCCTCCGATCGCCCTCGCGGCGAGGTCATCCGTTCGTTGCCACGTGGTACTCGAGTCTAGCGGCGGGGGTCGTGAGGCCGAGTGCCTCGCGCATCGCACGCTTCAGTTTGAGCGCGATCCTGTCGGGGTGTGTGGCTGGCGGCGACCTGGCAGGTCGGGACGAAGGTCGCTGCATCCGGGCACACGTTGATGCAATCCACGTGACGACGCGTGCGATCTGCGACCTTCGCCTCGACAACCCCGACGTGTATCGGGAGGGCCGGGGGGCGATCAGGGGCTGCGCTGAGCCGGCGCCGATGGCCGCAACTTGGCCAGCTGAGCAGCGACACCCAGGTACCGTCACAAACCCCTAGCCGTGCGCTCGATACCACTCCGAAAGAGGGACCCCTCACTCACCTCGATGATGTGGGCGGTAGAGCCACGGGCAGACGCGGACCGAAATGACCGGCGGGTTCAGGGGGTCGGCGCAACGATCGCCGCCAGCATAGCGGCCGGGGTCTGGTATCCGAGCGTCTTGCGGGGCCTGGTGTTGAGTCGCGTGGCCACGGCATCGAGATCGGCCTGGCTGTAGCCGGAGAGGTCGGTCCACTTGGGGAAGTACTGGCGCAGCAGCCCGTTGGTGTTCTCGTTGGTGCCCCGTTGCCAGGGACTCCTGGGGTCACAGAAGTAGACCGCGACGTCGGTGGCGATGCTGAAGCGCCGGTGGTCGGCGAGCTCCACCCCGCGATCCCAGGTCAGGCTCGCCCACAGCTGACGGGGCAGCGTCTGGACTTGGGCGGCGAGGGCGTCGACCACCCCCGTGGAGCCCTTGCCCGGTACCTTGACGAGGAGGAGGTAGCGGGTCTGGCGCTCCACGAGCGTGGCGATGTGGCTGTTGGCGGAGCCGGCGAGGAGGTCACCCTCCCAGTGGCCCGGCACCGCCCGGTCCTTCGCCTCGGCCGGCCGCTCCCGGATGGAGACCGCGTCGACGATCCCGCCACGGCCCTGGCCCTTGGTGGTCGCGAGACGAGAGCGACGGATGCTGCGCCGGGTGCGCAGGTGGACCATGAGCTCCTTGTGCAGCACGCCCCGGGCCTGGATGAACAGGCTCCGATAGATCGTCTCGCTCGACACCTGCCGAGCCTGCTCCCCCGGATACGTGCGGGCAAGCCAGCCCGAGATCTGCTGGGGCGACCAGTCGAGCGCGAGCTTGCCCGCTACCAACTCCCGCAGCTCCGCTGACGTCGCGAGCTTGCAGGGCTTTGGTCGGCAGGCCCGCCGCCAGGCCCGCTCGTCGGCCTGTGTCGCGCGATAGCGGTGCCGGCCACCGTGGCGGGCGACCTCGCGGCTGATCGTCGAGGCGGCCCGGCCGGCGCGGCGGGCGATCATGCGCAGCGAGACGCCCTCGGCCAGACCGCGCGAGATCTCCTCCCGCTCGGCGGACGAGAGCACCCGCGGCGAGCGACGCTGGTCCACCGGCACGTACCCGCCGGTGGTCGCGACCATGCGGTGGATGGCGCTCCGTTCCCTCCCGAGCGCCCGCCCGATCTCACTGAGCGATTGACCTGCTTTCCAGCGGGACCACATGTCTCGCTTCTGCTCGGCCGTCAACGCCGGCCTGCCCCACTGCGCCATGGGCCACCTCCCGATCGACACTGCACCCATCAAGGTGTTGCGTCGATCGGTGGAACCCGAGGGTCCTTCGGGGCCGTCAGTCCAGGTCTCCTTCGCGCACTGGCCGACCTCACCGTGCGACGTCGCGCCGTGTCACCCCCCACGCGCCGAGCATGATCCCGCCGATTCCGATGACCAGGCACGCGACGACGCCCGCAACATCCCACTGGCCGATCATCGGCTGGCCCATGTGCGCGGTCAGCGCGAGCTGGTGGAACCAGTCGGGCAGCTTCAGCGGCGGCGACAGGAGGTCGATGAGATACGTCGCCACGACGACGACGGCGGCGATCTCGGCCGCCAGCGACGTCCGCCAGAGGCCGCCGATCGCCACGCCGACCCCGACGATTGCGAGCGCGTAGATGCCGAGCGCCGCCGACCCGAGCATCGCCTGGCCAGCAGAAACGCCCGCCGCCGCGGCACCGATCCCGATCCCGAGCGCGAACAGGATGGTCATCACGATGATCGCCAGGATTGCGCCGATCCCGCCGGCGATGACCCAGCGGGCCCGCGACAGCGGGACGGACAGGATCTCCTCGAGACGGTGGTCGGTCTCGTCCGACGCCCACTTCGAGACGAACGTGGCACCCGCGAAGCCGGCGGCGATGTAGAAGAGCGCGACGTACAGCTGGAGGAAGCCGCCGGCCGACGCTAGGTTGAAGTACGGGAAGATCGAGGTGAAGGTCTTCATAAGGTCGGGGCTGCTCGCGAACTGGTCCGCCATCGACTTGACCAGAGAGGCGAGGAGCGCGCCGAAGAGAAAGAGGCCGATCCCCCACGACAGCGCCCGTGGCAGCTGGTCGCCGAAGGCCCGGCTCACCGGCCCGCGGACGCCGAGGACGTCCTTCGGTAGCGCGGGGAGCCCGAGGCCGGCGGTGACGCCGAGGTCCCGACGGCTGAACAGCTCGACCCCGAGGGCGAGGAGGACGACGGCGACGACGCCAACAAGCGCAAGGCCCGGCCAGTCGTAGAAGCCGGCCAGCGGAATGTGGTTGGTCGTCCAGTGGAACGGGCTCAGGAACACGAGCGGACCACCGACGTTCAGGCCGCTCGCCACCCACAGGAGGAGCATGACGATCGCAGCGACGCCGGCCGACCCGGAGCGGCCCAGGAGCGGCGCGAGGGCGAGCGCGAGGCCGCCGAAACACATGGCGATGAAGCCGACCCACAGAGCAAAGCCGATGGCACCGCCGAGCGGGATCAGGTCGCCAAGCTTCGGGTCGCCGAACGCGTTCGAGCTGACGACGATCATGACCGCGACGACGGCCATCGCGAGCCAGAGCATCGTCAGGTGGGCGGCCAGCTTCTCGAGGGCGATGCGCCGCTTGCCGAAGGGCGCCGCGGCGACGAAGTCGAGGCTCCCGTGGGCCGCCTCTCCGGCCAGGGTCCCCGACAGCGCGAGGATCGACCAGAGCCCGGCGCCCAGGGCGAAGAGGGCACCGTACTTCCAGCTTATGTAGCCGCCGAGCGTGCCGAGCTTCGGGCCCATCAGGGTGGCGTTGCCGAAGAGGTTGACCATCGAGGCCGGCATGCTGCCGATGAGCGCGTTCACCTCGAGGCGTGCCGCCGGGGTGGGGAAGACCGTCCCGATCGCGGCGCCCATGAAGAGGGCTAGGCCGCCGAAGAGTCCCGCGGCGATGATGAAGGCCAGGCGGGAGTCGCGGATGGTCTTGCCGTAGATGCTCCCGAAGCCGTAGAGACGCCGATGAAGGGGGATCGGCGGGAAGGGCGTCGCGATGGGCGGCGCTCCGGCGCTGGCGGCCATGGCTACTTCACCTCGACGGCCTCGCGGCCGTACTGGGCCAGGAACGTCTCCTCCAACGAGGGCTCGCGAGAGACGAAGTCGAGCAGCTCATAGCGGGCGGCGGCTCGGACGACGGGGGTGATCGCGCCGGCCACGCGCAGGCGCAGGACGTGGTCGTCGAGCCGGACCTCGCTCACGCCGGGCAGGGCCGCGAACTCGGCCTCCGGCACGGGCCCCGCGAAGCGCAGCTCCACCTGGTGGTGGGCCAGGTCGCGCAGGCCCTCGACGGTGTCGAGCTTGACGAGGCGGCCCTCGCGGATGATGGCCACGCGGTCGCAGCTCTTCTCGACTTCGCTGAGGATGTGGCTGGAGAGGAAGACCGTGGCGCCCTCGGCGACGGTCTGGCGGAGCGTGCTGAAGAACGTCTGCTGGACGAGCGGATCGAGGCCCGCGGTTGGTTCGTCGAGCACGAGCAGCTCGGGGCGGTGCTGCAGCGCGATGACGATGCCCACCTTTTGCTTGTTGCCCTTGGAGTACTGGTTGAAGCGGCGCGACGGGTCGAGCTCGAAGCGCTCGATGAGCGAGCGCTGGTAGGCTCGATCCACCCCACCGCGCAGGTTCGCGAAGTACTCGAGCGTCTGCCCGCCGGTCAGCCGGTCGTACAGGGCGAACTCGCCTGGGATGTAGCCGATGCGCCGGTGGATCGCCACCGGGTCCGCGCTCGACTCGATGCCGAAGACGAGGGCATGGCCCCGCGTGGGACGGATCAGGTCGAGGAGGATCCGGATCGTCGTCGTCTTCCCGGCGCCGTTGGGCCCGAGGAACCCAAAGATCTCGCCCTTCTCGACGGTCAGGTCCACCCCGATGATCCCGCGGTGTGAGCCGTAGGACTTGGTGAGCTTCTCGGTCTCGATGACGGCCGTCATGGGTACGTCCTTTCGCACGGGATGTGCTTAGCCGAACCAGAACCGCACCGTCGCCTCATCGACGAGCGGCCACGAGGACGGCGGAATGCCAAGGATCCGTTCGAAGGCCTCGGCGTAGGCAGCCAGCGTGCCCATGACCGTGTCGAAGGACACGGCCCCGTCGCGCCGCGCGAGGAAGAACCGGATCGCCGCGTCGTTGAGCCCCAGCATGAGCGAGGTGAAGACGCTCGCCGCGCCCTCGGCAGAGCTCACCGAGAACGTGCCCTCGGCGATGCCCTGCCTCAGGATGTCGACGAGCAGGGGGGTGAGGCGCGTCCCCACCGCACCCCGGAGCCGCGCGAGGACAATAGTGTTCTCGTCCGAGTACCAGGTCCGCACAAGTTCCGCGACGGCCTCGGGCTGGAACTCGGGCTGTGCGCGCTTCCACTGGGCGATCCCGTCGAAGACCCCCTGGAGCTTGTCCAACGCGGTCAGGCGCGGATCGGCTGCGATCGGCGTCACCTGTCGCGTCGCCACCTCCACCATGCGGTCGACGACCGCTGCGAGGAGCGCCGCCTTGGAGTCGAAGTAGTGGAACAAGGCGCCCTTCGAGGTACCCACCTCCTCGATGACGTCCCCGATGCTCAGTTGCTCGTAGCCCTTGGTCTGGATGAGTCGGATGCGCCGCGTCGACGAACGCGTCACGCCTAGCTGCGTATGCTGCCGGATTGACCGTGCGTGCCACGTCACGCGGAATAATAGACCGATCACCGCATTACTCCAGTGCTGGACGGACCGCCGCCACGTGGCCCGCTAAGCCGCGGTCGGACTGGATCGCCTCGTCGCCTTCCTGACTCGCTGGTCGCCCACCGATAAGGCGTAGGCGCGGTTCGCGGAGGACTACCGCGTGGCCGGCGTCGTTCTCGGACCGGACGTGTAGCGAGGGGCGCCGCCAGCAGTCGGCCGGCGTGCCAGCAGGGCGTGCCACCCGCGGCGCAGAACGGCGTGCGCGACGGAGTTGTCGTGCGGGCGCGGGAGCACGTCCGGATGGCACTATCGCAGGTCTCCGCCTCCGGTGGAGACTCGTCCCGCGGAGGTGACTCGCGTGCCGTCGACCCCGATGGTTGTCGCGTCCCCGTTGGCTCTGGCGTCGCTGGAGGAGTGTCTTCGCGCCAGGCGCTCACACCGCGACTTCTGTCGGGACTCGCTGGGCGGGGATGTGGTGCTTCGGCTGTGCTGGGCAGGGCAGGGGGTCACCGGGCCTGAGGGACTCCGCACCGCCCCGTCGGCCGGCGGAATCCATCCGCTGGAGCTCTACGCGGTCTCGGCCGCAGGCGTGCTGCACTACGACGCGCTCGCTCATCGCCTCGAGCCCCGACTGAGTGGTGACCGGCGTCCCGCGCTGTGCACGGCGGCGCTGTCCCAGGACGCCGTGGGGCTCGCCGCCGCGTCGATCGTGATCGTGGCGGTCGAGGGCCGAATGGATCAGCGCTACGGGGCGCGCGCGCGGCGATACGAACTGATCGAGGCCGGGCACGTCGCGCAGAACATCCTACTTGCGGCGACCGCGATGGGAGTCTCTTCGGTTCCCATCGGTGCCCTGGACGACGCAGCCGTCCGAGACGTGCTGGAGCTGCCTGCGACTCATGCGCCGCTGTACATCGTTGCCGTCGGGCGGTCGTTGCCGCAGGGGCGGTGACCGGGGAGGCACCCGGAGCGCGGGCGTCGGAGTGCACCAATCAGTAAGCGGCCAGGCGCGCTGACGTCGGTTCGAGCGAGACCACTTCGGCGCGTCGGGTGCACGGTTGCGTCCGCGCCCGCGACGCCGCGGGCGTCCTCCGCGCGCGTCCGGGCTGACCGCTAGCATGCTCGGCATGTCCCAGGTTCCTGCCGATCGGTCCTACCGTGCCTTGCTCAGGGTGCCGTCGCTCGCCCGCGTCGTGGCCGGCATGCAGATCGCGCGCATCGCTCAGTCCATGGTCAGCGTCGCCATCGTGCTCTTCACGTTGACGGCGTACCGGTCACCCGAGCTGGCGGGCATCGTGACGTTCGTCAGCATCGTGCCAGGCATGATCGTTAGCCCCGTCGCCGGCGCGCTTCTGGACCGGCACGGCCGCGCGCGGCTGGTCTTCCTCGACTACGTCGTCGCGTGCGCGTCGCTGGCTCTTATCGGCGCGCTCGGCCTAGCCGGCGAGCTTCCGGTCTGGCTCCTGCTCCTGATCGCCGCCGTCGCGTCGCTCACGACACCGCTCAGCGCGACGGGACTGCGGAGCCTCTTCCCCCTCCTCGTGCCGCGGTCCATGTGGGAGCGCATCAACGCCGTCGACTCGATGGGATACGTCGTGGCGACCATCGTCGGCCCGCCGCTCTCAGCCACGCTGGTGGCCCTGTGGGGCGCGCCCGCCGCGCTCGTCGGCATCGCGGCCGTGTTCGCGGCCGCCGCGCTCGTGGTGCTGGGCATTCCCGATCCGCGGACCGACGTCGCGTCGACCGGCCGTCTCCTGCTCGACGCCTGGCAGGGGCTGGTCTACACGTGGCGCAACCCGACGCTGCGTGCACTTGGTTTCTCCATTTCCGGCCTGAATCTCGTCGGCGGCATGACCACGATCGTCGTCCCGCTGATCGTGCTGGACCACCTGCACCGCGGGCCCGCCACCGTCGGCGCGGTCTTTGCCGCCTCCGGGCTCGGCGGTGCGGTGGCGGCCATCGCCTTTGGCCGCGTTAACAGCGCAGGACGCGAGCGCGTGATGCTCGCGTTGCCGATGGTCGGTTTTGCGGCCGCCGTCGCACTGCTGCTGCCGGGGCAGCTGGTGCTGCTGGTCGCATCGATGACGCTGCAAGGGCTCCTCAACGGGCCGATGGACATCGGCATGTTCACGCTCCGCCAGCGGCGCACGGACCCGGCTTGGATGGGTCGTGCCTTCGCCGTTTCGATGAACTTCAACTTCGCCGGATTCCCCATCGGCTCGGCGATCGCCGGCTGGCTCGCCGCGCGCACGGTCCAGGGCGCTGTGCTGTTCGGCGTGGCGGCATGCCTGGTCTCCGCGCTGATCGCGTGGCGCGGCATCCCGCGGACGGTGGCCGAATCCACCACCGTCCATTGACGTGCGGTACGGGGCACGTACTTGGTGGGTCTCCGCGAGGCGGCGGCGAGGACCGCGACCGGCACGGCGGCCCCACCTCGTGAGCTACGCTCCGACTTCCTCCGGCAGCAGGAACCAGCGCAGCGCCTCGAAATCCGCTCCTCGCTCGACCGGCTCGGGCCGTCGCGAGGCGACGGGAGGATCCGCCACGATGGTGTGTGCCTCCGCTAGGTAGTCCGCGAGGCGGCTCTCGGGCTCGCGATGGCGGTGGGCCCGGTAGCGCATGCTGCCGCCCTCGTAATGCACGTCGTGCAGCGTCAGCGGCGGCTCGCCCGGGCCGTCAACGTGGCGCCAGAGCCCCGTGGCCGGGTCGAAGTCGTACAGGTGCAAGAGCCGCCAGCCCTCCGTGGCGACCAGGTCGACCGCGGCAAGGATGTACTCGAAGATCGCCTCGCTGATGAAGTAGTTGAAGTTGACCCGTACCCAGCCGGGCTTGATCCCCTCGCAACCCAGCGCGATCTGCCGCTCGAACGCCCTCGACCGCTCGAGGTCGATGCCGAGGAGGCGGTGGCCGTACGGACCGGCGCACGAGCAGCCGCCGCGCGCCTGAATGCCGAACAGGTCGTTGAGCAGCGCGACGACGAAGTTGTGGTGCAGGTACCGGCCGCCGCGCCGGACGACGAAGGACACGATCGAGAGACGCTCGGCGGAGTGGCTGCCGAGGATCTCGATCTCCGGCACGCGCTCCCAGGCGGCGATCGCCCGGTCGATGAACGACGATTCGCGCGCGCGGATTGCCGGCACGCCGACGGCCTGCTTGAGCTGGAACACGAGCCCCGCCCGGATCGACTCGACGATCGCCGGCGTGCCGCCCTCCTCGCGCCGCTCGATGTCGGCCAGGTAGCGGTGCTCGAACGGGTTCACGTACTCCACCGTGCCGCCGCCGGGAACCGTCGGCACGCGGTTGCGGAAGAGTTCGCGCCGCGCGACGAGCACGCCCGGGGTTCCCGGGCCACCGATGAACTTGTGGGCCGAGATGAAAACCGCGTCCTTGTACGCCAGGTGGCCGTCTGGGCCGTCGTCGCCGCGCATGTCGATCTCGACGTACGGCGCCGCGGCCGCGTAGTCCCAGAAGGAGAGCGCCCCGTGCCGGTGCAGCAGGATGGCGATCGCCCGAGTGTCGGAGATGATGCCGGTCACGTTCGACGCGGCCGAGAAGCTGCCGATCACGAGCGGGCGCCCCGCCCGGGCCTGCAGCTCGCGTTCCAGCTGCGCCAGGTCGATCCGTCCGTCGTGATCCTCGTGCACCGTCACGAGCTCGGCGATCGACTCGCGCCACGGCAGCTCGTTCGAGTGGTGCTCGTACGGCCCGATGAAGACCACCGGCCGCTCTGCCTGCGGGATGAGCGAGCGCAGGTCGTAGCGGTCGTCTAGGTCAGCCGGCAGGCGCAGGTTGAGGACATCGATCAGGCGGTTGATCGCCGCGGTCGAGCCGGAGCCGCAGAACACGACGGCATGCTCGTCGCCTCCGCCCACGGCGTCGCGGATGATCCGCCGAGCCTCCTCCCGGAACCGCGTCGTCTGCAGCCCCGTCCCAGATGACTCCGAGTGGGTGTTGGCGTACAGCGGCAGGACCGCGTCCCGGATGTAGTCCTCGATGAATGTCAGCGATCGGCCGGATGCCGTGTAGTCGGCGTAGGTGACGCGCCGGATGCCGAACGGTCCGGCGACGGCCTCGTCGTCCCCGATCACGGAGGCGCGGATGAGGTCGATCAGCGGCGCGTCAGCTTCCATGCCGCCCATGCTAGTCGCCTGCGCAGCGGTGGTCGTCCTCCTGCTGTCGACGGCTAGCGGTCCTGGCGGTGTACGGTTCTAATCCAGTCCATTCTTAGGAGTTTCCTCGCACCTCACCGCCGTCGCGGCTCCGCCTGTCCGAAGTGCACTTGTCGACACATTTGACACCCGTCACACGTGAGAGCCACTATCCGTTCCTGCTGCGCCCCGGGTCCATCACGTCGGGCGCGACGAGCCGGGCCGGACCGGCCGGGCCGAGTGGCTGGAACTCGAGGGGTAGTCCGGAACCGTCAGAGCGGCGCCAGGCCCGCCACAGCGGTCCGCGGCTCGGTCGCTGCCCCGCGCGTCGACGAGGCCAGCTCCTGCCGTGCCGTCAGCCGTCTCTTCCCGTTGACGACGCCGCAGGACGAGGCGTATCGTTCAAGAGTCAACGGTCGCTATATGAGGGTTAGTGCCGAAAACACCGCAAGCATCGTCAGCTTTCCCTTCCCGCAACGTCCCGGCCTTCCCTGACGGCCACCCGGCCCCACCTGGCCGCCCACATCGCGGTCCCCACATCGGCGGCTCTCTCCGCTTCCTTCTGCGCCTTCTCTTCGTTCTTCTCCCCCACCTAGCCCTGCTGTGTTTCGTGCTGGGCGCGAGCCTCCTCGGGGAAACCACGTGCGCCGATAGGGCCCCGGCGGGTACTCCCGGCCGCACTCGGCGCCGCAACGGCGCCGACCCCTGGCGCATCCGCATCGTCGGGCACGGCCAGGAGGCGCCCGAGCTCCTTATCCCCAACCCGGGCAACTGGCGGCGTCATCCCCGTGCCCAGCAGCGTGCTCTCAGCGGCGCGCTCGGCGAGGTGGGGTGGATCCAGCAGGTCATCGTCGATCGGACGACCGGCCATCTCGTGGATGGCCACCTCCGGGTCGAGCTTGCCCTGACCCGCGGCGAGCCGCTCGTCCCGGTCGCGTACGTCGACCTCAGCGCGGACGAGGAGCAGGTCGTTCTCGCCTCGCTCGACCCCATCGGCGCGATGGCCGAGGCAGATGTGGCCAATTTGGCGGCGCTGCTGGCCGAAGTGACGCCCTCGGACCAGGCGCTCCGCGCCACGCTCGAGGAGCTCGGACAGCAGCACGGGATCCACCGGCCCGGACTGATCGACGTGGACGCTATCCCGCCAGTATCCGACTCGGCCGATGTGCATGTCAGGACAGGCGAGTTGTGGATCCTCGGTGAGCACCGCGTGCTGGTTGGCGACCGCACCGACCCTGAGCAGGTCGCGCGCCTGTTCGACGGCGCGAGCGCCACCCTTATGGTGACCGACCCGCCCGACCCGGTGCACCGCCGGGCGCGAACCCAGCCCAGGGCCGGCCTGATCGCCATCCTGGCGCGGATGGTCCCCAGAATGACGACCGGGATGCGGCCGTCGCCTTCTACCGGGCCTTCCTCGCGGCCGTGCTGCCGCATCTCGCTCCGCATGCCGCCCTGTACCAGTGGCATGCGCCCCGCCAGGCGGCCTTCGTGGAGACGGCGTGGCGGGCCTGCGGGCTGCTGGTCTATCAGCAACTCGTGTGGGTCAACGCCCGCGGGGTCCTTGGCCGCGGCCACTACCTCTGCGCCCACGAGCCGTGCTTGTACGGGTGGGTTGACGGGTCCCCGCCGCTCCGCCGACCGCCGGCGGGAGAGCGGACGGTCTGGGAGATCGACCGGCCGCCCGGGGCCAGGCCGCTGCACGACGCTCAGAAACCGGTCGAGCTCTTCGCCCGCCCGATTGCGTTCCACACCGAGCCGGGCGACATCTGTTACGAGCCGTTCCTGGGCTCGGGCACCGCGCTCATCGCGGCCGAGCAGGCCGGTCGCCGCTGCTTCGCCACAGAGATCGACCCGTCCTTCGCGCAGATGGCGATCGAGCGGTGGCAGGCCTTCACGGGCGGGAAGGCGGCGCGCCGTGGCTGACGAGGTCCGTCCCGTCCGGCGCCGCCGGCCGTCGTGGGAAGCCCGCTTTCTCGAGTTGATCCGCACCACTGGCAACGTGCGTTTGGCCGCCGAGGGGGCTGGTGTCTCCAGGGCGGCGCCCTACGCCAAGGCAGCCCGCGACGCGAAGTTCGCCGCGGCCTGGGCGGCGGCCGAACAGGATTCGGTCGACGTCCTAGAGGCGGCGGCTCGCAAGCGAGCCCTCACCGTCAGCGATCAGTTGCTCATGTTCCTCCTCCGGGCCCTCCGCCCGGAGAAGTACCGCGACACGATCGACATTCGCGTCGAATTTCGCCGCGAAGCGGAGCGCGTCGCGGAGCGGCTCGGTGTCCCAGTCGACGAGGTGCTCGAGCGCGTCGAGCGGCGGATCCGGGAGCTCGGCTGATGCGGCGCGCTCGGCTTTCCGCCGCGGACGAGCGGCGCCTCCTTGCCCTCACCGAACTCGAGCTCGAGGCCGAGCGATGCCAGGCGCCGCTTGACGACCCGGTTGCCTGGGTCGCCCTGCGCCTCGGCGAAACTCTCTGGACCAAGCAGCAGGAGATCGCCCGCGCCGTCCGTGACTATCGGCGCGTCGCTGTGCACAGCTGCCACGGCGTCGGCAAGACGTTCCTCGCGGCGCGCCTAGCCGCTTGGTGGCTCGACACCCACCCGCCGGGCACCGCGTTCGTCGTGACCACCGCCCCCACCTTCGAGCAGGTCCGGGCGATCCTCTGGCGAGAGATCGGCCGCGCACGCGCCAAAGGCAAGCTGCCGGGGCACGTCACGCAGACAGAATGGTGGCTGGGCGGCGAGCTCGTGGCGTTCGGGCGGAAGCCTGCTGACACGGACCCGGCGGCGTTTCAGGGCATCCACGCGCGCTACGTACTAGTCATCCTCGACGAGGCGGCGGGCGTGGTGCAGCAACTCTGGGACGCCGCCGGCACGCTCACCTCGAACGAGGAGAGCCGGATTCTCGCGATCGGCAACCCTGACGATCCGGGCTCCGTACTTCGCCTTGGTGTGCAAGCCGGGCTCCGGCTGGTATGTGATCGGGATCGATGCGTTCGACATCGCCGAACTTCACCGACGAGGACGTGCCCGACGACCTTCGCGCGCTGCTGGTCAGCCCGGTGTGGGTGGCGGAGCGGGCCGAGGAATGGGGGACGGACAGCCCGCTGTACAGCGCCAAGGTGCGCGGCGAGTTCCCCGACTCGGCCACCGACTCCGTGGTGCCGCTCTCCTGGGTTCGGGCCTGCCAGCGGGATCCGCTGAGTCCAGAGCTACAGGCCGCCTGGAGCCGGGAAACACCAGTTGAGCTCGGCGTCGACGTCGGCGCCGGGGGTGACCGGACCGTGATCTACGCTCCGTACGGTGCCCGGGCGCAGCTGGTGTGGCGGGGGCAGACGCCGGACCCGATGGTGGTCGTCGGCCGAGTGGTCGAGGCCATCCGCGCTACGGGCGCGACCGCGGTGAAGGTCGATGTGGTCGGGATTGGCTGGGGCGTGCTGGGCCGGCTCCAGGAGCTCGGGGGTCAGGGAGTGCACCGCGCCACGATCGTGCCCGTGAACGTCGGCGCTACGTCCAGCGATCCGACCCGCTTCCCCAGGCTGCGGGATCAGCTCTGGTGGGACATCGGGCGCGAGCTCTCCCGGACGCAAGGCTGGGATCTCCGCGGCGTCGACGACGCGACGATCGGCCAGCTCATCGCGCCAAGGTACGTGCCTGACTCGTCTGGTCGCATCAAAGTCGAGCCCAAAGACGAGACGAAGGCCCGCCTGGGGCGCTCGCCCGACGACGCCGACGCGCTGCTCCTCGCGTTCTATGCCCCGATCGTGGCGGAAACGGACCCCGACTTCGTGCTGGGGATCGTCAACTGCACGGCGTGCGGAGACCCCTATCCGTGGCATCCGGGCGGGTGGTGCTGGCACTGTGGACACCCGGTGCCGCCCGAGAACCCGTACAAGGATCGGCTGGCGCAGCTCGACGGCGGATGAACGGGTCGGACGCGTGCCCCGTACCGCAGCAGGTTGTTGCGCCGGCCGCGCTCAGGGGGTGCTGTTGCACGGCCAGACCGACTCAGCGCCACGCCCCCTTGCTGACGCCGGCCCCCGTCCTCAGCCACCCGTACCACTCGTCGCGGAGTACACCGCCCTCTACGGGTGCAGCTGGCGCCCCTTGACCCGCGCGAAGCACGCCGCCGACTTCCGTCGCTTGCTCGACTGGCTCACCGCCACCGGGCGGCCCAGGACGACCGCCGCACTCGACTTCCTGACCCTTGTCGCCTATGTGAATGACCTGCGCATGCGCCCCAAGGTCACCGGCTTATGGCGGGGCGCCCCAGACGCAGGCGGACGCGCGCTCGCCATGGGCCTGCCGGTCACCCTCTCGGCGAACAGCGTGAACGCCTACATGCGCCCCATCCGCTCGCTCTGCCTGTGGCTGGTAGAAGAGGGGATCCTGAGCGTCAACCCCTTGGCCCGCGCGCACGCGCGCGCGGGCCACAATCCACTCTTGCCCAGCGAGGAGACCCCGCCCGAAGTCCGCCACCCTAGCCGACCTGCAGGCCATCGAGCGCGGCTGTGCGGGGGAGGGGCCCCTTGAGCGGCGTGATCAGGCCATCCTCTCGATCCTGAAGACCACCGCAGCGCGCAACTCGAGCGTGCGGCTCCTGCGCGTCGGGGATGTCGATCTCGATCGCGCGATCATCCGGTTCCGCCGGGCCAAGGGCGGCAAGACCCTCGAAGTGGCCCTGCATCCGGAGACGAGGCAGGCGGTGACCCGCTACCTGGAGCACGGCCGCCCCGTGCTGCCGGCCGGTGCCGCGGATGATCTGGGTTTCTCTTCCTCTCGGCGCGTCACCCCCGCGGGCCACAGCCCCTCACGCACAACTCCCTCTCGCTCATGCTGCGCCGGCGCTACCACGCCGGTGGCGGCACCCTGCCCACCTTCGGCTCCCATCGCATCCGCCACGCCACGGCCACCCTCCTCGTCAACCACGGCATGCCCCTCGAAGAGGCAAGATGTGATGTTTGCCTTATCTCCAAGTCCCAACGCCTGCCTCGCCGCCGCGCAGAGGGGCTCCGGGTTCTCTCCCGAGCCGCGCTGCGGGCCGATGCCCGCGCTGCGGGCCGATCCTGCCGTGAGCGGCTGGTCGCGGAATGCCCAGAATGCCCTGTCGTCGAGGATCGCGCCTGGCTGTGCCTGCGCTAAACGCTAGGTCGGCCACAGACGGGCCACAGCCTCGCGATCGCGAGCCTGGCGACCGAATGACCCAGCCCCCGCACCGGCGGCAAGCGGTGGGCGCCTGGCGGCCAGGCGGACGATACTCGGCCGCAGTCGGGGTGCACGGCGGCCTTGCCGGAGGTGAACCCTCGGTCCGCGGGGATTCGGTGGCGCTGGCCCCGGCGCCCAGGCACCGCGGCCGGCCCGCCACCGGGTAAACGAACAGGCTGCCCGGCGGTGGGAGTCGCTGCTACCGCACCGCCCCGAAAGGAAGTGGGCATGGTCGGGGCGAATGGACTTGACGCCGAGGTGCCAAGAAAGCGCTGGTGGGCGAGAGGCGAAACTGCTGAAACGCTACGCAGGCGTCCAGGGCACGGATACCCTCGGCCGAAAGCTCGATCGCCGAGGGTTCAAAGCAACGCAGCGAAGCGCTTAAGTCGGTGGCGACCACACGCTAATAGCGCGCCGAGATTGAGACTGGAGCCGACGGCCAAGCTGCTCCCGTATACGGTATATACTTTGAGTTCCGATCAGCCGAGCACGAAGAGGGCCAACAAATGGAGCCGACAAGGCGACGTGTTCCAGAGCCTCTGTATCCCACGTTCTTGCGGGACGAGATCGCCGGGCGTGTCGATCGCGTGCGCGCCAGTATGTCCGACCGAGGCATCGACGTGTTGTTCCTGACCGCCCGGGAGAACGTCGTGTACTTCTCAGGGCTGTCGAGCTGTGCCTGGATACAGAAGGGCGTCGTTCCTGTAGTCCTGCTGATCCCGGCCACTGGCGCAGACACCACAATGATCCTGCCGGACTTCTGGCTGGGCACCGCGGAGAAGACCAGCTGGGTCGACGACTACGTGCTGCATCGCAACAGCCACTCTCAACCAGACACATTCGCCAGCCTCCTGGTCGACGTGATGCAACAGCGCGGATGGGGCAACGCGCGCATCGGGTACGAAGCGGGGCTTGAGATGCTGCTGGGCCTGCCGCTTCGCGAGTACGAGGCCGTACGCCGGGGGCTCGACCGTGCCACGTGGGTCGACGCAGGCCCGGACATCTGGAGCGCGCGCACGATCAAGTCTCCAGCCGAGATCGACCGACTCCGTCGGTCGGCTCTCGCGGTGAACGCGGCGCAGGAGCGGTTGCGCGAGTACGCCCGCCCCGGCCTGAGCGAACTCGAGCTCGGATGGTTCCTCCGCAAGGAGCTCCTGCAGCCCGACGGCAGCGAGCAGGACCGCCTCTTCTTGAACATGCGCGCGGGAACCGAGCGCTACAGCATGACCGACACGTACCCGAAGAACCGTGTCACCCAGGAAGGCGACATGCTGATCTGTGATGCCGGCATGTTCCTTGAGGGCTACGCAAGCGACACAGCTCGCTGCATGTCCCTCGGGGTGCCGAGGGACATGTTCGAGTCGGTCTATCGATCAGTGGTCGAGGCTGAGCGCGCCGCCGTCAGCGTGGTCAAGGACGGCACCCCGGCGTCCGCGGTCTACCACGCGGTGCGCCAGGTCTATGACAGCGTCGGGTTCCCGGTCCACGTCGACATGGTCGGCCACGGCATCGGCCTGGACGTCCATGAGCCGCCCATGCTATCCCCAGGCAATGACGAACCCCTGCGCGCGAACATGGTGATCAACATCGAGCCATGGGTGACTTTGCCGAACGACCAAGGCGTGCTGACCATCGAAGACACGTTCGTCGTGACCAGCGACGGGTGTGAGCAACTAACGCTCAAGAACGCGGAGCAACTGTGGCAGACGGCCACGAGCTGAGGCCGCCTGCGGGATCTAGGGGCAGGCCGGAACTCAAGGTCGGGCTCGTTCCAGCCCATGGGCCGGGCTCCGTGCCCGATTTGCTCCACCAAGCCTCGCTGGCGCAGCGCTACGGCTTCGACTCGTTGTGGGTTGAAGAGCACCACGAAGCCGGAGACTACTGGCCGACTCCTTTTCTGCCCTTGGCCGCGCTCGCGGCCTTCGTTCCGGGTCTCACCCTCGGCACCAACATCCTAGTGCTGCCGCTGCACGACCCGGTGCATGTTGCAGAGCACGCGGCCGCCCTCGATGTGATGACGGGCGGCCACTTCATCCTCGGAGTCGCCATCGGTGACGACGCGCGGGAGTTCGCGTTGTTCCGCGTGACAGCCTCTCGCCGGGGAGGCCTGTTCGAGGAGCAGATCCAAATCATCCGGGCGCTCTGGCAGGGTCAGCAGGGCGCCTTCCACGGCGAGTTCTACAACCTGGAGAACCCGCAGCTCTCGGTCACTCCCGTGCAGGCGGGAGGCCCACCGATCTGGGTCGGCGGGTGGGGCCCGCGGCAACTCCGCCGCGCCGCTGCGCTGGGCGATGCGTGGTTCCCTGGCCCTGTCGCCGACCTCGACTCGGTGGTCGCTCGCCAGCGGGAGTACGAAGCGGAGGTGCGAAGCCTGGCCAAGGACCCCGATGGGCGCGTCCGCCCGCTGACCCGCGACGTCATCGTCGCGTCCACGAGCGAACGGGCGTGGCAGATCGCTCGGGAACAGGTCTTTCCCAGCTACTACCGCTCCTATGTCCAGAGCGACCATCCCTTGGTCGGCGGCGAAACCACCAGGTTCTCCAGCCTCGACGAGGTGGCCCGGAACCGCATGGTGGTCGGAGACCCCGACGAGATCACAGGACAGCTGCTTGACTGCGTGAGGTCGACGCGCTGCGACCACCTGATCCTCAGGCTGAAGTTGCCTGGGGTGACTCCGCCGATGATCGGCGACATGATCCATCTGCTCGGTCAGCAGGTCCTCACGAGCCTGCGCGGGTCGCTCTAGGATCATCGGCATGTCCGCTCGTCACTACCGGGCAGCCGGCACCGCGCCTTGGTCTCCGCCTGCCCGCAGGACTCCAATGCCGGGTCCGAGCGTGGGGGCCGCGGCTACGCCACAACGCGGCCCGGAGCTGGGTGCGAGGGCGATGCGGACCTCGGTTAGTGCGGCTCCGGTCGCCATGAGCGCGGCCGAGCAGGTCTATCTGCGGACCCGCACCGCCATCCTCGAAGGAACCTATCCTCCAGGCGCGCGACTGACGATCCGGGATCTGGCACTGGCCAACGCGGTCAGCACCATCCCCGTCCGAGAGGCGTTGATCCAGCTGGCCTCCGAAGGCTGGGTGGAGATGGGCCGCAATCGTGGGCCGGTCGTCGCCCCGCTCGATCGCGACGGCCTGAGCGATATCTACGAGACGCGCGCCGTGCTGGAGGTCGAGGCGTTGCGCCGGGCCTTTCCCCGGATTACGGACGAGATCATCCAACAGGCACGTGCGCTCAACGCCGAGATGGCGACGCTCGTCCAAAGGGGCGACGATCGTTTCTTCGTCGAGCACCAGCAGCTTCATTTCCTGCTGCTTGAACAATCACGCTCGGACTGGCTGATCCGTTTGACCAGCATCGTGTGGGGTCACAGCGAACGGTACCGCTGGCTCAGCACGCCGCGGGGTCCGGATCTCGCGTCAATCCGCGCGCAGCATGAGCCCATCCTTGACGCCTTGCAGGCGCGTGACCAGGAAGCAGCCCTCAGGGCGATGCGGGCGCACATCATGCAGAACCGCGAACGCATCTTGGCAAGCCTGGACCCCGGCGTCGGCGTCGACCCGCAGCAGCTCGTGAGCCGCTGATGCGGGCCACCTGCCTCGTCGATCTTGGCGCCGTTCGGCACAACGTCTCAGTGCTTGCGCGCCGCGCGGCGCCGGCCAGCGTGTGTGCCGTCGTCAAGGCGGACGCTTATGGTCACGGCGCGCTACCGACCGCACGGGCTGCCCTAGCTGGCGGCGCGACGTGGCTCGGCGTGGTGTCGGTGGAGGAGGCGCTCGCCCTGCGGGCAGGCGGCATTGGGGCCCCCGTGCTGGCGTTCCTGGCCCCGCCCAGCGCCGACCTTGCGAGGGCGATCATCGCGGGGATCGATCTCGGTGTCGGCGGCCAAGCCACCCTCTCCGCCGTGTGGCAGGCGGCTGAAATCGCAGGGCGCCCGGCGCGCGTGCATCTGGAGATCGATACCGGCCTTGGTCGGGGCGGCTCCACCCCCGCTGGTTGGGCCGATCTCGTAGGCGGGGCGGCGCGAGCAGCCGCGAGTGGCGGCGTGGAGATCAAGGGGATCTGGTCGCACTTCGCGTGCGCGGATGAGCCGGGGCATCCAGCGACGGCCGCCCAGATGGCCGCCTTCAAGGACGCGCTCGGTGTCGCGACGCGGGTGGGGGTGCGGCCTCCCCTCCGGCACCTGGCCAACTCCGCCGCGCTGTTCACGGAACCCGCCAGCCACTATGACCTCGTGCGCCCTGGGATCGCGGTCTATGGGCTCTCCCCGGGGCCGGCGATCGGCACCGCCCGAGAGCTCGGACTGCGGCCGGCGATGACCCTGCTGGCCGAGGTGGCGCTGGCCAAGCGAGTCCCCGCGGATCACGGAGTGTCCTACGGCCACCGGTACCGCACGTCGACAGAGACGACCCTCGCGCTGGTTTCCATCGGCTATGGTGACGGGGTCCCGCGGTCGGCCGGAGGAGCCGCGGAGGTGCTCATCGGCGGTCGACGACGGCGCATCGCAGGCGCCGTGTGCATGGACCAGTTCGTCGTGGACGTCGGCGATGACCCGATCGCCGTCGGAGACGAGGTCGTCATCTTCGGTCCCGGCGACCGCGGGGAACCCACCGCCCAGGAGTGGGCCACGAGGCTCGGGACGATCCCTAATGAGATCGTGACACGCATCGGCCCGAGGGTGCCCCGGGTATACGTCGGGGACTCCTAGCTAGGCGCGCCTCGGTGATCGTTGATCGCAGCAGGTTGTGATCGCCGCCTGCTCCACGCCCCGGTCAAGGGCGCTCACCACCGTCAGCGGATGCGGGTGAGCGGGCTCCGCAAGGTCAAGCCGTCAGTCGCCGAGCCCTGCCACGTCGAGGACGAGCCGCAGGCGCCGTGCGGCGAGCTCGGCGTCCCGCAACAAGCCGGCTTGGTCGGCCAACCGAAACAGCTCGGCGAGGTGGACCGCCGAACGGGCACTCTCAAGGCCCCCGACCATGCGGAAGTGCCTCTGGTAACCGTTCAGATAGGCGGCGAACACTACGCCCACCTTGTAGTAGAAGGTGGGGGCCTTGAAGATGTGGCGACTCAGTGCCACCGTCGGCGCGAGCGTGCGCTTGAAGCCGTCGACATCTCCGGCGTCGAGGGCCATCAGCGCCGACCCGGCGGCCGGCGCGATCACGTCGAAGGCGCCGAGCAGGGCGTCGCTGTGACCGCCTTCGTCACCCGCGATCGTGGTGGGGTAGTCGAAATCGTCGCCGGTGTAGAGCCGCACCCCTGGTGGCAGGCGGCGCCTCATCTCCAGCTCACGCCCCTGGTCGAGCAACGAGAGCTTGATCCCGTCCACTTTCGAACGTTGGTGCCCAACAATCTCGACGAGTACGTCCATCGCGCGGTCGAGATCGGTGGAGCCGAAGTAGCCGCGGAGCGCCGGGTCGAACACCTCGCCCAGCCAGTGGATGAGCGCAGGCCGGGACAGCTGGCTGAGGATACGATCGTAGACAGTGACGTAGTCTTCGGCGCTGGCCGCGATGCGCGCCAGCTCGCGGCTGGCCATGAGCACGACCTGTGCGCCCTGCGCCTCGACGAATTCGCACTGCTCTTCATACGCCGCGACGATGTCGTCGAGCGACTGTGCCGACCTCGGAGTTAGGTGGTCCGTTTGCGCGCCGCAGACGATCCGGCCTCCAGTAGCCCTCGCCTCCGCGCTTGAGAGTGCGATCAGCCGCTTACACGCCTCCCAGTCGAGTCCCATGCCCCGCTGGGCTGTGTCCATCGCCTCGGCGACACCGAGACCGTACGACCAGACATAGCGCCGGAAGGCAAGCGTGGCGTCCCAGTCGATCGCCGCCGTGTCCATAGGCGTCACGTCCGCGCGCGGATCCGCCGTCACGTGCACGGCCGCAAATGCCACCCTTGACCTCGCCGGCTGGCACGATGGTGGATACCGAAACTCTCCCTGAATGGTGTAGGCACGCCACGTCCCGTCGGCCTTCGGCAACCGGATGGTCTGTCCCACTGTCAGATGACCCCCATTCGTGGTCCGAATCGCTGAGCGTGCACCCTCGTCAGCGTCCCCAGAATGCACCTCCGCGACCTAACCAAGCCTGACCTCACGTGTACGCTCGCTCTTTTGTCTTCCGCTCGATGCCCACCACGAGCCGACTGAGCGGCATGGTCACGACGGTGTAGATGATCACGATCAACACGACCACGAACAGTACCTGGCCGCTCGATTGCATGTCATTCTGGCCACGGTAGAGGATCTCGGGCACGCCGATCGCTGAGGCGAGCGTCGCGGTCTTGAGGAGCGACACATAGGAGTTCAGCAATGGCGCCAACATGTACTCCATGGCTTGCGGCAACACGATCAACCGTAGGGCCTGAAATGGCGAGAACCCCAGGCTGAGGCCAGCCTCGCGCTGGGTTCCCGGAACGGTCATGAGGCTCGCCCTGTAGTACTCGGCGTTGAACGATCCATCCGCCACGCCAAGGACCGCGATGGCGGTCGGCAGCGCCGCGATGTTGATGCCGAAGGACGGCAACCCGAAGAAGACCAGATACAAGAGGACGAGCTGAGGGACCGACCGTAGCACCACCACGACAGTGTTCACTGCCCACCTTGCCGGCCGCGGGCCAAGATCTCCGGCGAACGCCAGCAGCAGCCCGACCAGCGCCGAGACGACCCACGCCCCGGTGGCGATCACGAGCGTCGCCACGCCGCCCTTCAGAAGATCAGTAGCGATCGCTTGCGGGGTCATCGCGCGGTGGTGGAGTGTCGCCGGCCCATCTAACCGTGGCCGGTCAGCGGCGGCTCAGGGATGATGCCGTACCGGAGGGCTACGGCCTTCTCCGCGCGCTGGAACACGAGGGTCACCGGAACGATCACCGCCACGTAGAGGGCGGCGAGCAGGCTGTACACCTGGAGCGGTTCGAAGGTCAGCGACACCAGGGAGTTGGCGGCTTGCGTCACTTCGGGAACGGCGATGAGCGACGCAAGCGAGCTGTCCTTGAGCGTGAAGATCACCATGTTCAAGAGGCCCGGGATGGCCGGCCGCACCGCCTGAGGAACCACGACTAGGCGCAGCGTCGCCATCCAGCCGAACCCAAGGCTCGTCGCGGCTTCCCACTGGCTTCGCGGGATCGCCTCCAGGCCGGCCCGGAAGACCTCGCTAAGAAACGCCGACTCGCCGATCGTGAGGGCGAGGGCCGCCAGCCAGAACGGATCGACATTGAGGGCGGCGATGTAACTGCCCACGCCGTAGTAGGCGAAGAGGATGAGGGCCAGGACCGGAATGCTGCGGAACAGATCGACAAAGAGCCGCGCGCCAAAACGGACGGGACGCCAGGGACCGATGTTGCAGACGGCTAGCACGAAGGCGAAGGCTATGCTCGCGACGATCGTGACGATGGCCAGCCCGACCGTGACCTCGAGGCCGGTCACAAGGACGGGCAGCCAGGACAGCTCCTGAGCCATGGCTCAGGACAAGGTATGAGGCATGGTGGTCGCCCTCGCACTCAAGACGATCGCCACCCGCCCGCCAGCTGCAGGATCTCGCGCGTACGGGTCGAGTCCGGCGACTCAAACATCCTCGTGGTCGGCCCCTGTTCGACGATCACGCCGGCTTCCATGACGACGATATGGTCCGCGATCTCGCGGGCGAAACCGAGCTCGTGCGTAACGATCACCATGGTCATGCCCCCTTTCGCGAGGGTGGCCATGAGGCGCAGCACTTCCCCGACCATCTCCGGATCGAGGGCCGAGGTGGGCTCGTCAAAGAGCATCAAGGCTGGGTTCATGACGAGGGCGCGGGCGATGGCGATGCGCTGTTTCTGACCGCCAGAGAGGGTGTGGGGGTGCTGTCGCGCCACATCGTCGAGGCCGATCTGCCTGAGCAGTCCAATGGCGCGTTCCTCGGCGGCTTGCTTGGGTTCGTGCAAGAGATGCCGCGGCGCCAACGTGATGTTGTCAAGCGCGGTCAGGTGCGGAAAGAGTTCGAAGTGCTGGAAGACCATGCCGATCTGGCGTCGATACGCGCCAAGATCCGTCGTGGGAGGCGCTCCTGGCCATTCGCCAATGACGTCACCGCGAAACGACAGCCGGCCTCGCGTCGGCTGGACGAGCAGGTTCATGCAGCGCAACAGCGTGGTCTTGCCTGATCCGCTCGGCCCGACAATGCAGGCCTTCTCGCCTGCCGCGATCGCGAGGTTGGCCCCACTGAGCGCGGTATTGTTACCGAAGCGCTTGTGGAGATCAGCGACCTCGAGGAGCGGTGGCATGCGGTCCGCCGGTATAGGGTCCGGGGCTCGACCGACCGTCACGCTGCGAGACGTCGGCTCCTGGCTCGGGGGAGGCATCGCGATACCCGCGAGCTCCCCCGATAGCCCTCGATCATGACTGACCCGCAGGCTCACGACCGCGCGGTCGTCCCGCGGGCGATCGTCACTTTCCGCAATTCTCGGGTGGCAGCTGCCGTGCCGGCACCTTCGCAAAAAGCGTACCTGCCGGCACGCCAGCCTGCTGGAGGATCGTCGCCCACTGGCCGCTGGTCTCGAGGCTCGTGAGCTCGTCATCGAGGGCCGCCGCAAGCGACTGCTCGCTGCAACCCACCACGTTGTACCCATAAACGTTGATCAAGGAGCTCGAGATCCCGAACTGGCCAGGAATGATTTCGTGGGCGGCGATGTTCGGCGACTTGTTGAACGGCGGCGCAAAGTACTGCGCGACGGAGTCGAAGTATGCAGCTACCTGCCCATTGATCAGCGCCGTCTCTCCTGCTACCTCCGTCGGGAAGAGCTGCAGGTTCGAGCCGAAGGCCGCCTTCAAAACCGTGTCCCAGATGATGCCCGTCACCGAGGCGACCTTCTTGCCCGTGAGGCTCGCGGGTCCAGTGTAGTTGAGCGACTTCTGGGTGAAGACCTGCAAGCCTTCGGTGTTGTTGGGATACGTGTAGTAGAGCTGGTGCGACCGCGCAGGCGTGTAGTAGATGTCGAGGGTGATGTCCGCCTTCCCTTGCTCGACCGCCAGGATGGCCGATGTGAAGGTCGTCTCGAACAGCTTGACCTGCAGGTTGTGGGCCTTTGCGAAATCGTTCAGCCAAGCGCCGTCGGTGCCGCCCAGGGTGCCGTCGCTGTTGACGACGATCGTCGGGAAGCCGTTCCCGTACGTGGCGACCGTCAGCACGCCAGGCTGTACCAGCTTCAGCTGTGCAGCCGGGCTAGCCGCTGCGGTGCTCGCAGCAGGTGCACTGGACACCGCACCACTGGGTGCGGTTGAAACGCTCGGCGGCGTGGACGCGACTGGGGCGGTGGACACACTGGGTGCAGCCGAAGGACTGGGCGTCGCAGCCCCAGAGCACGCCGCAGTGAGCGCCAGCGATGCGGCCGCCAGCATCGCGACGCAGCTAACCGACCGGGGTTTCATAGCCGGACTCCTCCTCTGACAACCTCGTCACGTTCCTTGGCGACCCCATGAACCGCTCCACGCTTCGCGCAGCCGCCAACGTGAGGCCCCAGTGCCCCTGGGGAGGAGAGCAATATACCGTATATCGAAGTGGGTACACCACTCGTACGCCCTGAGCGATCTTGGTGAGATCGGAGTCTGCGGCGTTCGTAAGCGCCCTGCATATGTAGTACACCGTGGTTCGCTCGGCGGGGTCTCCGGCCACTACACCAGCTACTAGACGCACGGGCCAGTCACCGCTTCGTGGTCCCCCTGTAGGGGATGAATGGCCCGAACCACGGCCGCGTGCTGGCACTGGATCTCGCGTGCTCAATACCTATACTGCAATAGCGGGTTCATTCACGGTCCCGGCGCGCCGATCGGGCTGCGAAGCCTCGCTGAACCGGAGGCCTGTCATGGTCGTCGCGGAGATCGTCAAGTGCCGGGTCTGTGGATGCGATCTACCCAGCGCCGGGCGGCATGCCGGCGGCAACCCGGCTGCGCCGTACTGTCGCTGTTGTGCCCACGACGACGGTACGGCGCGCAGCGGCGCCGAAATCGAGGCTCGCCTGATAGCCGAAGCGATGACCGAGGACGGTCTCGACTACTCCGAGGCGTGCGCGTGGGCGCTCGGTGAGCTCGCGCTGATTGGAATCTGCCCCTGAGTAGCGGGGACTGTCATTCCGGCCGCCGACGCGCACCGAGCCCTGCATGACTGCCCAGGCCATACCAGACACCGGTGAACGCGCTCCAGGCGTCCGTGGCTTCGCCAGCTGGTCCGACCTCTATGACGAAGTGCTTTCGCCTGGATTGTGCACCGGCTGTGGGGCGTGCGTGGTGGCCTGTCCGTTTCACCTGCTGGAATACGAGCAGTGGACGCCCCACCAACGGGCAGCGAGCGATGCCGGGACGTGCATTCGCGGGAGTACGGGGTGCGGCGTCTGCGCCCGTGCCTGTCCCCGGTTTCGCGACTGGGAGGAACAAGCTGACGCGACGCTTTTCGGCCGGGTGCGGCTCCCGGACGAGGTTGCAGGCGTCGTTCGTGCGGTGTACTTCGCACGTGCCACGGACCCCGCTGTGCGCGACCGGGGGCAAGACGGCGGAGTGGTCAGCGGCCTGCTCGCTTGGGGTCTGCATTCGGGCCGACTCGACGGTGTCGTCACGTCAGGCATCCGCGAGGGGGAACGCTGGGATCCCATCCCCGCCGTGGCCCGCACGCCGGACGCCGTCCTCGCGGCGGCAGGGTCCCGCTACTCATATTCTCCCAATCCGCTCGCGCTCGAGCAGGCGGTCAAGCTCGGCCTGCGACGCATCGCTTTGGTCGGCACGTCGTGTCAGGCGAGCGTCTCGGCCGTGATGGCGGCCCGTGGCTTGCACAAATGGTCGCGCCGCATCGCCTGGACCTTTGGGTTGCTGTGCTCGAAGACGTTCGACGGCCTCGCCCTGCGTCGTTATCTACGGGATGAGCATGGGATCGATTGGGCACACGTCGTCCGGATGAACATCAAAGGGAAGCTCATCGTCGAATGCGTGGATGGCTCGGTCGTCGAAGTCTCACTCAAAGAGGCGAACCCGTGGACCCGCCCCGCCTGCCGTGCCTGCCCAGACTTCGCCGCCGAACACGCGGACATCAGCTTCGGCGGTCTGGGTAAGACGGACCGCTGGACCCTGGCAATCATCCGGACCGAAGTGGGCCAGCGGATATGGGAGGACTCGACAGTGGAGGGCGTCCTCGAGTGGCGTTCGGCCGATCAGGATCCCGACTCGCTGGACCTATTGCGCCGGATGGCTCAGTCGCAGAGACGCCGCTGGCCGGCCGACGATGGGTCCGCACGCTCCCGAAAGCCCGGGATGGGACCACCTCGAGGCTAAGCGGCTCTGCCCAAGTTGACGGAGCGTCACGTGCGTGTGAGCCACCTACAAGAGGCCCTAGGAAGTTCTCGAACAGCCAGACGTCGGGGCGTATCCGCTCGATCGCGGCGATGAATGCCGGGAAGCCATCCCGGGAGTCGCGCAGTCCCTGCTGCTTGCCACCAACGCTGAGAGGCTGGCATGGGGGCCGCCGATGACGACCGCGCGGGCGGCAGTGGCGTGGCCTCGGTGAGGGTGACCTGCTCGCACCGGCCAAGCAGGTTGCACCGGTATGTCGAGCAACACTCCTCGACCATCTCGAAGTCAGCTGCCTCGAAGCCGGGGGTCAACTCGCCACAGCCCGCGAACAGGTCCAGGACGAGTAGTGACCGGCTTCGGGCGAGACGAAGGGTCCTATCCCGGTGCCGGGCTAGCTATGAGCTGACCACCCACCATCGTCTGCGCCGACACCGGTAGGTGGTGTCCGAGGCGAAGGTGTTGAGTAGCTCGTCGGGCCGCCCTTAACGACAGCGGGTTCAACCGGCGCAGCCGGGTCGGCTGAGTACGGGAACGTCAGCCACGTCGAGCCTCCCTTTCGGGACGCCTCGGCCGACCCAGGGAGGAGCGCGGCTGACCTCGGCCGATCGACCCTGTTCCGAGCGGCCCTATCGCGATCTCCCGAATGAGCAACCTCGTGCGAGGGCGGCAGCGCCCGCATCGAGCGGTCAGGACCGTTCACGCTGACGGCGTCCGTGCGACCAGTCCGCCGTACCGTCGGCCGCCACGCATCACCGACTGCACCAGCAGGTCGTCATCGAGCCGCACCAGATCAGCGCGCTTTCCCGGTGCCCGGTCGGCCGCGGTCTCGGACGCCGAGGAGAAGCAACGGGTTGCGCGAGGCCGCGGTCACGTCGCGGCCAGTGCGCTCCCGCTGGGTCCACGGTGGAGGGCGTGCCCCCGCCTTCGTGGGGTGGCAAGATCGGATCGATCACGCAGCGCCCGATGAAGGAGGTCCTCTGTGGAATGGCCGATCCCCGGCATGAGCGACGTTCTGCTGGCCCGCCAACGGATCGCGCCGTTCCTTCAGCCCACGCCGCTGTTCACGCATCCCGCCCTCTCGGAGCTCGTCGGCACCGAGGTCTGGGTCAAGCATGAGAACCACCAGCCGATCGGAGCCTTCAAGGTTCGGGGCGGGATCAACCTCCTCTCGACGCTGAGCGACGAGGAGCGCAGTCGGGGCGTCATCGCCGCCTCGACCGGCAACCACGGCCAGTCGATCGCCTATGCCGCGCGGCTGTTCGGCGTGCGCGCGGTGGTCATCGTTCCGCTCGGCGCCAACCACGTGAAGGTCGCCGCGATGCGGGGGCTCGGCAGCGACGTGATCGAGCACGGCCACGACTACGACGAGGCGCGGGAGTACTGCGCCGCCCTGGCGGCGCAGCGTGGCTACCGCTACATCCACTCGGGCAACGAGCCACTGCTCATCGCCGGCGTCGCCACGCTGACCCTCGAGATCCTCGAGCGGCAGCCGGAGATCGACGTGCTGATTGGGCCGGTGGGCGGCGGGAGCGGGATGGCCGGCGCCTGCATCGTCGGGCAGGCGCTCCGGCCCGAGCTCGAGCTGATCGCGGTGCAAGCCGCCGCCGCTCCGGCGGCCTATCGCTCCTGGAAGGCGCGATCGCTGCTCGAGGACAAGATGGAGACCGCAGCAGAGGGTCTCGCCACGAGGGTCGCCTTCGAGCTGCCGCAGCGGATCCTCTGGGATGGACTCGACGACTTCATGCTCGCCTCGGAGGAGGAGCTTCTGGCGGCAACTCGCCTGATGATCGAAACAACGAAGACGCTCGTCGAACCCGCCGGCGCGGCCCCGCTCGCGGCCGCCCTAAAGCTTCGAGATCGGCTACAAGGCCGGCGTGTCGCGCTGGTCTGTTCGGGAGGCAACATCAGCCCGTCACAGCTCCGCGCCGTCCTGACCTGAGGCAGCCCCGCGACCCTACTGGCCGTGAGCCGCCGCATCGTGCCTCCGCAACACGAGTGGGTCGCGTCGTGACGCGGACGCCGCACTCTGGTGCGACGCCCCCAACACGATGACGAGATCGTGGCGGTGGAGCAGAGCGCCTCTGGGTGGGCCCCGGCAGTCCTCGGTGGATCGTTCCAGGACAGGCGTGCACAGCCAAGCGAGCTTCCGCACGGGCATGAATGGTGAAGGCCCTGCCGGGAGCTGGCTCGGGGGGCCTGGTGGATCAGGTTACCGCGCGCGGGGAGGCGAGAGTTCATCTCGAATGTGCGACCATCTTGGCGACAAGCAATCCGCGTCAGTCGTCCACGGAGCTCGCCATGTCGCGGCGCGTTCGCTTTGTGGCTGTCGCTCTTGCTCTCCTCGGCGTCGGCGCCGTACTCACGAGGCAGGGCCGGCTGAGGCGCGGGCGCGTGGCGGCAGTGCGGACGCCCGCGGCCCTCCTGCGCGGCGGTCGCCGGCCGGGGACGCACACCGTCGTCATCTGTGCCGGTGACAGCATCACCAAGGGTGTCTTCAGCGCCAACTACGTCGAGCTCCTGGCGAGCCGGCTGGGCCAACGGGGCTACGAGTTCATCAACGCGGGGGTCAACGGGGAACTCGCTTACAACGTCGCGACCCGCCTCGACGAGATCGTCGCCTGCCGTCCCGACGTCGTGACGCTGCTGGTTGGCACCAATGACGTCAACGCCACGTTCAGCCCGACCCGCGAGGCGAGCTACCGTCTGGGCTGGCACGTGCCGGTCAAACCGACGCTCGAGTGGTACCGCCAGAACGTCGCGACGATCCTCGACCGCCTTGCCCGCGAAACGAGCGCGCGGATTGCCGTCCTCGAGATCCCGATGCTCGGCGAGGACCTCTCGAGCGAGATGAACCAACGGGTCGACGCCTACAACGCGGCGCTCCGGACGCTCGCCGTCGAGCGCGGTCTCCCCTGCTTGCCTCTGCACGAGCGGCTGCGGGCGCTCTTGCCCGCCGACCACCAGCCGCCACCCTACGAGGGCCACCGGGCACCGATCCTGCGCGCCGCGATGGAGCACTACCTCCTGCGCCGGAGCTGGGATGCGGTCTCCGCCGAGCATGGGCTCCGCGTCCTCACCGACCACCTCCATCTCAATGACACCGGTGCCTCGGTCGTCGCCGATCTGATCGCTTCGTTCCTGGAGAGCCCGCCTGATGCCGCAACTCGAGCTGCCCCCAGCGTCACCGGTAGCGCGACGGGCGCTGTGATGGTGGGGGCGGGGAACCAGATGGCCCTGGTTCTCCCGCTGATGGACGCTGCGGCATCCCTGGCGGCGGCCGGTGGCAAGGGTGCCTCGCTGGCCCGCATGGCCGCGGCGGGCCTGCCGGTGCCCAGCGGCTTCCACGTGACGACGGCCGCGTATCGCCGGTTCGTCGATGCCAACGGCTTGCAGGAATTGATCCTGACTGCCGTGTCCGCCGCCCGGAGCGAGGAACCGGCCACCCTCGACGATGCCGCGCGCCAGATCGCGGCGCTGTTCGCCGCGGGCGCGGTGCCGGGCGATGTCGCCGGCGCGATCGGCGACGCCTACGCCTCGCTCGGCGGGGCGGCGCTCTCCGTCGCAGTGCGTTCCTCGGCCACCGCCGAGGACCTGCCCGACCTGTCGTTTGCCGGGCAGCAGGAGACGTTCGTCAACGTGCACGGCACGCCCGCAGTGCTCGACGCTGTCACGCGCTGCTGGGCCTCGCTCTGGACAGCGCGGGCGATCGGCTACCGGAGCCGCCATGGCATCGCGCCGGACGAGGTGGCACTGGCGGTCACAGTCCAGGAGCTGGTGCCCGCCGAGGTCTCGGGGGTCCTCTTTACCGCGAACCCGCTGACGGGCGCAGGCGACCAGATCGTCATCAATGCGGCCTGGGGGCTCGGTGACGCGATCGTCGGTGGCCGCGTCACCCCCGACGCGGTCGTCGTGGACAAGACGAGCGGGTCCATCCTCAAAGAAGAGATCGCGGACAAGCGGGTCATGACCGTTTGTGCTGGGTCGGGCACGCACGAGGAGCCGGTGCCCGAACAGCGACGCACCGAGGCGGCACTCCACGCCGACGAGATCGCCTCGCTGGTCCGCCTCGCCGCGCAGATCGAGCAGCTGTACGGTCGGCCGATGGACGTCGAGTGGGCGATCCAGGACGGCCGACCGTTCGTCCTGCAGGCCCGTCCGATCACCGCGCTCCCCGCCGGCGCCCCAGCGTTCGAGGAGTGGAACGACAGCTTCGCCGGCGACTACCTCTGGACGAGCGTCAACGTCGGGGAAGCCGTGCCCGACGTGATGACGCCCTGCGCCTGGTCCCTGGTCCAGATCCTGATGGCCGAGGCGCAGCCGGTTTCGTTCGTGCAGGGCCTTCGCGCGTGCATGCCGATCGGCAACATCGGCGGGCGCTTCTATCTGAACGTCAGCGTGAACCGGGCGTTCGCCCGGGCCTTCGGCCCGCTCGGGAACTGGATCAACGCCGCCTTCGAGGAGGTCTACGGGCGGGTCCCGGAGGGCCTGGACGTCCCACCCATCCCGCTCACGCGCTGGGGGCTGGTGCGGGCGCTGCTGCCCCACCTCCTGCCCCTGGCTCGCCAGTCGCGGGCCAATCAGCAGAGGCTCCCTGCGTTTCTTAGGGCGGGCGCAGATCGCTGCGAGAAGCTGCATGCCCAGGTTCGCGAGGCCCGCACCGCCCCTGACCTGACCCGCCTCTGGCAGCTGGAGCTCGAGCCCTACTTCTGCACCTGCTGCCAGATGCTCGATGCCGCCACCGGCAGTACCTCCATGACCCTGATGGTGGAGCTGCGCACCCTCGTCGGCGAGGCGGACGCCAACGCGCTGCTGTCGGGCCTGCACACGGCCCAGAACCGCCTGGCGAGCCTAGACCTCCTGCTGGGCCTCCAGGCGCTGGCCCGGGGTGAGATCGATCGCCCGACCTTCGCTCGCCGCTATGGGCACCGCGGGCCCCACGAGATGGAGGTGTCGCTCCCGCGCCCGGCCGAGGACCCGGAATGGATTGACCGCCAGCTCGAGGGCCTCGGCCCCGCGGCCACCGATGTGACTACCCTCCTCGCCCGCCAGCGGGAGGCACAGACGGCCGCTTGGCAGCGGTTCCAGCAACGCTTCCCGCGCAAGGCCGCGGGCATGCGTCGTCGGCTGGTCACGGCCGCCGACACCTACCGCAACCGCGAGGCCGCGCGCTCGGAGGTCGTGCGGGCAGTGTGGGTCGTGCGGGCGTGGGTCCTGCGAGCCGGCGCGCTCAGTGGACAGGGCGATGGGCTGTTCTTCCTGTCGCTCCATGAAATCCTCGACGTGCTCGGTGGCGATGCTCGTGCGCTCGCCCGGATCCCCGCCCGCCGCGCGAGCTACGCTCGCTATGCCGCGCTGCCGCCGTACCCGGTCCTCATCCTCGGTCGCTTCGATCCATTCCGCTGGGCCGCCGATCGACAGCGGCGGGCCGACGTCTTCGACGCACGCCGACAGCCGGGCATTCCCGAGGGCCCGAGGATCACGGGCTGCCCCGGCGCCGCCGGCATCGTGGAGGGCCGAGCGCGAGTGGTTGCGAGCCCTGACGACGGCGACTTGCTCCAGGCCGGAGAGATCCTCGTCACCACCGCCACGAACGTGGGCTGGACGCCGCTCTTTCCCCGCGCGGCGGCGGTCGTAACCGATGTCGGCGCGCCCCTCTCGCACGCCGCCATCGTCGCGCGCGAGCTGGGCATCCCTGCGGTGGTGGGTTGCGGCAACGCGACCATGCGGGTGCACACCGGTGACTGGCTGAGGGTCGACGGGGGGCGGGGCACGGTCGAGGTGGTGCAGGCGGAGGGAGCAATTTGAGCGGAACCGGCTCGGGTCGCTGCCGCATGTCCAGTTCTATGCGCGGATGGTGCCACACGAGCGGAGACCGCCTACGGTCGCCCGGCAACGACGCTGAGGCCGCTGCCGGCGGTGCTGAAAGGGCGGCACCGGCATCGGAGGCCTGATCGCGGCCATGCCCCCGGCATCTCGATCGCGTCCTTCGGATCTATGTGCAGCACTACAACCGGCGACGTCCGCATCGGGGACTGGCCCTTCAGGTACCCGAGCGTCTCGCTCCCGGTGAAGCGGTCGACAGTCTGCCCGACACCGAGCGACGAGATCTCCTCGGTGGGCTCGTCCACGAGTACATCAGGGCGGCATGATCGAGTTTTCGTACCCGCCGGGCACAGGCGGCCGGTGACAGACGCTACGATGCTCGCCCGGCTTCGGCTCGGGCTTCGGAGCCGGCCGAGAGCGGCGATCGCGAGGAGGAAGACGTGCGCCCCTGGTCGAGACAGCTCCGCGGCCGTATCGACGAGCTGACGATCGAGAGCCGCGCGCTCGCCGGCAACCTGCCCGGCGATCCGAGCGAGCGGCCGATCTGGGTCTACCTGCCCCCGGGCTACGACGACGCGCCTAGCCGTCGCTTCCCCTCTATCTATCTCATCCAGGGCATGACCGGCCAGATCGACATGTGGCGGAACCGCACGGCGTTCCGCCCCACGACCCCCGAGAACATCGACGCCCTGTTCTCCGCGGAGGGACCAGGGGAGGGCGCGCCTCCCTCGGCGATCGTGGTCTTCGTCGATTGCTGGACGTCGTACGGCGGCAGCCAGTACCTCGACTCGCCCGCGACCGGCGCATATCACACCTACCTCTGCGAGGAGGTCGTGTCGTTCGTCGACGCCCGCTACCGCACGCTCGCCGATCGCGACCACCGCGGGATCACGGGCAAGTCGAGCGGTGGCTACGGCGCGATGGTCACGCCGATGCTCCGCCCGGACCTGTTCGGCGGGCTCGCCACCCACTCGGGCGACGCGCTCTTCGAGGTGTGCTACGCGCCGCTGTTCGCGGAGGCCGCCCGGGCGCTCCGGGACGGCTACGGCGGCTCGATCGAGCGCTGGCTGGAGGACTTTCGGTCGCGCCCGGCCTTCACGAAGGCGGCCGACGAGTGGCTCGTCGAGGCGCACGGGTACGCGGCCTGCTACTCGGCCGACCCGGACGGCACGATCCGCCACCCGTTCGATCCGGCGACGGGCGAGCTGATCCCCGAGGCATGGGAGCGCTGGTTGCGCCGGGACCCGGTCCGCATGGCGCGGACGCCCGAGGGCGCGGCCGCGCTACGCTCGATGCGGGCGATCTACATCGACGCGGGCGACCGGGACGAGTACTTCCTCGACCTGGGCGCCGAGGCATTCCGGCGGGCGTGCCTGGCGGCGGGGAGCCCAGGGCCCTTCTTCGAGATCTTCCCGGCGAAGCACGGCGGGATCGAGTACCGCTACCCCATCGCCATCCGCTACCTGGCCGAGCACCTCGGGTCATGATCTCAGTTGGGGGCAATGCGATGAGCGAGCGACACGGATGTCGCCGCTGCCTGACCCGATCGGGCTGGACATGAAGACGGCCGCCGGAAACTCTCGTTGAGTCTCGCAACGGCCGTTTCGTGCGTGCTCGCTGGAGCCGACACTCGGATTTGACCCGAGGACCTGCTGTTTGCGAAACAGCTGTCAGGTGGGCGTCGCTGAGCACGGCCATGCGTTGGGTGTTCGGGGTCCTTTGGGGGAGTGACCGTCGGTTGATCGCACAGAATTGCCGATCCCGTCCGCAGTAGAGTGGGGTGCAGCCGCGGACCTGAGGTAGCCCCATTGGTCTCGACGGTGGCGCGGACCCCGTCTGCGGCGCCGAGGTTGGCCCCCATCTTGCCGCTCCAGGGTCGGCCCGATCCTGCTGTGGCATCGGTTCGGCCAGCTGGAGGTATCTGACGGATGGAAACTCGGCTCGGCGTCCTGCTTTGGACCCAGGCGACCGACTGGGCGTCCCTTGAGGAGACGGCTTGCCACGTCGACGAGCTGGGCTACGACCACCTGTGGGCCTGGGACCACTTGTACGCGATCTTCGGCGACCCCTACCAGCCGATCTTCGAAGGCTACGCGACGCTCGCCGCGCTGGCCACGGTGACCAGCCGCGCTCGGCTCGGGCTGCTGGTCGGCGCCAACACCTTCCGCAATCCGGGGCTCGTGGCGAAGGCTGCCACCACGCTCGATCACCTCAGCGACGGCCGCGCCGTGCTTGGCATTGGCGGCGCTTGGTTCGAGCTCGAGCACACGGCCTTCGGCATCGAGTTCGGCACCGGCTTTGGGCAGAGACTCGACTGGCTGGACGAGGCGGTCGGCGCGATGCGCGCCCTGCTCGACGGCCAGGAGGTCACCTCGAACCCCGGCGGCCGCTACGCCTTCGATCACCTGCGGCTGGCGCCAGCGCCCGTGCAGAGCCACCTGCCGATCATGATTGGCGGTGACGGCGAGCGGAAGACACTCCGCACGGTGGCGCAGTACGCCGACATGTGGAACATGATGGGCAGCCTCGAGCGCGCTCGCCACAAGCTCGACGTGCTGCACGCGCACTGCGAGGCGGTCGGCCGCGATCCGGCGCACATCGAGCTCACCTTCGGCTGCAAGCCGCTGATCCGTAACTCCGCTGCCGAGGCGCGACGGGTCTGGGCGGCGCAGATGGCGCACAACCGCACCCCGTTGAGCGAGGTGGAGAGCGACGACACCTTCTGGATGGGCTCCGCCGAGGAGATCGCCCAGATGATGGTTGAGCGCAAGGAGCTCGGCTTTCACACCTTCATCGCCGAGCTCGCGGCGCCCTACGACACCGAGACCATCGAACGCTGGATCGGCGAGGTCAAGCCGATGGTCGACGCCGCCTAGCAGTAACCTCGCCAGCCCTTCGGGGTGGCCGTAGGCCGCGGATCTCCTTCAATCGTCGCGCCCGCGGCCATGCTTGTCTCACCGCTCCTTTGTGTCGTGAGTCCCGACCCGACGGAATCACGGCCGGCCGCCTGTGGTACCCGCTATAGACGTGATCTCGAGTCGGGAAGTCCCTACAGCGGGCCGGGAGCCCGCTGGAAGATTGACTTCCGCAAGGTCGAGATCGACGACAAGGTGGTCGCCAGCGAGCGCCCACCGGGCGCGGTCGGGCGTCCGGCTGGCAAGCACTCGCGTGCTCATCAGCGTCGCTTGCGTGGCTGGATCCGCGCGACCGTCAATGGTTCGCGTGCTGTCCCGCTCCAGCCGGCTGTCGCCCACGACGCCCTCGTCCGCACGAAGCTCCACCGAGCTTGGCCTGGGGCGGGTTCCGCGCTTGGGCCGAACGACCGGCATCGTGATCGCCCCACGATCGGCGGGAGAGTGACCTACGCCCTCCAGCCGCGCGTCCAGCTCCTCAAGTGAGGGGGAATGGCTCGATTGCCCTGGCCATGCCCCCAAAATCGTAGGCCTGCGTCCTCAAGCGTGGCCCGCGATCTCCTTAGGTCGGTAGGGTGCTTCGAGCGCGGCGATCTCGTCCTGGGTCAGTACGAGGTCCAGCGCGGCGATCGCGTCGTCGAGATGTCCCGTCTTGGTGGCGCCGACGATGGGGGCCGTCACGACCGACTTCGAGAGCAGCCAGGCCAGCGCGACGCGCGCGCGCGGCACGCCTCGGTTGGTCGCGATCTGACCGACGGCGCCGATGATGGCGTCGTCGGCGTCCGATTGGCCATACAGGGTCTTCCCGAAGCGGTCGGTCTCTGACCGTGGGGTCGTTGTCTCCGGCGCGCGCGTGAGGCGCCCACGGGCCAGCGGGCTCCAGGGCAGCACGGCGATCCCTTCGCTCGCACAGCACGGCAGCATCTCGCGCTCTTCCTCGCGATAGAGCAGGTTGTAGTGGTTCTGCATCGACACGAAGCGGGTCCAGCCGTGTCGCTCGGCGACATGGAGCGCGGTGGCGAACTGCCAGGCGAACATCGACGAGGCGCCGATATAGCGCGCCTTGCCGGCCTTGACCACGTCGTGGAGGGCCTCCATCGTCTCCTCGATGGGCGTGTGCGGGTCCCAACGGTGGATCTGGTACAGATCGACGTAGTCGGTGCCGAGGCGGCTCAGGCTCGCGTCGATCTCGGAGAGGATCGCCTTGCGCGACAGGCCTGCTCCATTGGGGCCGGGACGCGTCCGGTTGAAGACCTTGGTCGCGATCACCACCTCCTCGCGGCGCGCGAACTCGGCGAGGGCCCGCCCGAGGATCTCCTCCGACGAGCCGGCCGAATACACGTTGGCGGTGTCGAAGAAGTTGATGCCGGCATCGAGGGCGCGGCGAATGATCTCCCGGCTTTGGGGCTCCGGCAGGGACCATGGGTGGTCGCCGCGGGTGGGCTCACCGAAGCTCATGGCGCCCAGGCACAGACGCGAGACCTCGAGCCCAGTCCGACCTAGCCTGACGTACCGCATGGTCTTCTCCTGTCGCTCCAGATCCCGGAGTCAGCTAGGGGCCGGGAAGCACGGGCCCCAGCCCGCGTGGGGACCCGTGGAGTGTAGTGCCGCGCTCGCGCACCTGACATTCGCCACGACGAGTTGCTTCGGCGAACCCGCACGCTCTTGGTCCGCCGTTGTGCTCGCCCGGATACCGCACCCGATGAGGGGGTCTTCGGGCTCACCCCACATGCACCCATCGGCGGGCGGGACTGAACCCGCTCCTGCCATCAGAAGAGACCCCACCCAAGTCCGTCACATTGGAGGACCTGCGGGCGCTCGAGCGGGGCTGTGCAGGGGAGGGGCCATTGGATTTGCGGGACCAGGCGATCGTGTCGGTGCTGAGGACCACCGCCGCGCGCAACGGGGGCGTGCGCCTCCTACGGGTCGAGGACCTCGACCTCGCGCGGGGTGTGCTCGTCTTCCGCCGCGGCAACGGCGCCAAGGGCCAGGACCCGGTCGACTACGTCTGTGACATGCTGGTGGATGTCGGCGCACGGGCGACGATGGTCCTGCACATGATGGACGAGCAGGACGTGCGCGAGGCGCTCGTGCACCCGGCATCGATGATCGGTTCAGACGGCATCCCCATGCCGGGGAAGCCACACCCCCGCTGGGCGGGAACATTCGCGCGAGTGCTAGGCGTGTACGTGCGCGATCAAGACCTGCTTGACTCGTCCACGGCGATCCACAAGATGACGGGGGCGGCCGCAGCCCGCTTCGGCCTCCACGACCGAGGGAGGATCCAGAAAGGCTCGGCCGCGGACCTTGTCGTATTCGATCCGTCGACCATCCAGGATCGCTCGACCTACGGAGATCCGGGTTCGTGGAGTGGTTGGGCGCCACCGGGCGATCTCGGGTGACCTCGCTAGGGCAGGCACGCCGGCGACGCGCTTAGAGGTGAGCGCCACCGTCACCTTCGATCGCGTTGACGGCAAGTGGACCGTCAAGAGCTCGGAGCTCCACGTCAGCGGAGCGGTGCCCGGGATCAACGCAGCAGACTTCCGAAAGGCCGCCGAGGCGGCCAAGGATGGCTGCCCGATCTCGCGGGCGTTGCAGGGCAACGTTGCCATCTCGGTCGAGGCGACGCTGCAGGCGTAGCAGGACGTCCGCGCCGCCTCGGTGACGCGACGACGACCTGATGGTCGGCAGCATCGATCCCTACCAGCTGTTCCGCATCTTCCACGAGCTGGTCGGCGCGCTGCACGACGAGGACGACCCGCTGGCCCACGCGGCGGCGGCCAACGTCGTGTATATGATCGACCAGTGTCACAACATCGAGCCCAAGATCCCGGCCATGATCCGCTCCGTCATGACCCTCCAGGAGACGTTCGCCAGGGCATTGCTCGTCGACCACACAGCGCTGCGGGAGGCGCAGGCCAGCGGCGATGTGCTGGAGGCCAACCGGGCTCTCCAGGACGCCTTCCAGTCCGACGTCCGCCCACTGCTGGCCGAGCTCAGGACGCGCCGCGGGCTGCCCGCCGATCCATACCGGGCCTACCTCGAGAGTGGCGAGGCCGAGCGTCGTGCGGCCGCCCGTGTCGGTGGCAGCGCTGCGGGCTGGGGTTGATCACGTTCGCCGCTCCGCCATCCGGTCGGCCGCAATCCGCAGTCCACGAGGCCAATCCATGAGCATTCCCGAACCGTTTCCCGAACTCGACGAGTTTCTGATGTCCATCGGTGAGGCTGGCCAGCGAATGGCAGCGATCGACGCGAGCGAGGGAGCGGCGGGCAACGTCTCCATCTACATCGGGTGGGCGCTCGACGTCCGCCGCCGCTTCTCGATCAGCGAACCGCTAACCCTGCCCGTCGTTGTGCCGGCACTGGCGGGCGGCCTCGTCATCGTCACCGGCTCCGGTCGTCGCCTGCGCGACATCCGCTCCGACCCAACCGCCAACTTGGGCATCGTGACCATCGGAGCCGATGGGCGCTCCGGCGAATTGCACACTTCGCCGCGCCGTCTCTTCGAGCAGCTCACCAGCGAATGGAACTCACACCTCGCGGTCCACGACGATCTTGTCAGCCGCACGGGGACGAACTTTCACGCGATCGTCCACGCGCAGCCCCGCCACCTGACTTACCTGAGCCACGTTCCCGAATACGGGGACGAGGCGTTCTTCAACCAGCGCCTGCTGCGCTGGGAACCCGAGACGCTCATCAACCTGCCGAGCGGGATCGGCGTCCTGCCATTTCAGGTGCCGGGCTCAGCGGCGCTCATGGGCGCGACGGTCGCGAGCATGCGGACTCACCGCGTGGTCCTGTGGAGCAAGCACGGCGTGATGGCGCGCTCGGATCGCTCGGTGACACGTGCAGCCGACCGCATCGAGTATGCGGAGACAGCCGCCGTCTACGAGTACATGGACCTCGTTGCCGGCGGTCGCGCCCAGCGCCTGACCAACGAGGAGATGCAGGCGGTGGTTCGCGCCTTCGACATCGATACGCCCCTGCTCTGAACTGTGGTCGTCATCGCGCTGCTGCAGCTAACGAGACGGTTTCCTCGAATGAGCATTTTGTGTGCCACTCGACGGTCTCAGGCGACGCGCGGAACGGGCTTGTGGGCTTGGCCTGACGAGTGGTTCCCTGATTGTGTCCGCTGCTTCCTCGGCTCTCTCAGAACAGGTGCCAGGACCAACCGGGTAGGGAGGAGAGCGCCCTCGCGACCTGCGCGGCAGCAGTCGGGGGTAGCTTTCGCGAGGTGACCAATAGGACCAGCGCCGGGATCCTCCTGTACCGCCAGCAGCTTGGTCACCTGGAGGTGCTGCTGGCGCACCCTGGCGGCCCGTTCCACCGGACGAGGGATCAGGGCGACTGGTCCATCCCCAAGGGAGAGCCCGCGGTCGCAGAGGATCTCGCGGACGCGGCAGTGCGCGAGTTCGAAGAAGAAACCGGGACGCGACTGGCGGACGGCCCGCGCATATCCCTGGGCTCGGTGCGGCAGAAGGGCGGAAAGATCGTTAGCGCTTGGGCGGCTGAAGGGGATCTCGACCCTGCGGCGTCACGCAGCAACGAGTTCGTCATGGAATGGCCGCCTGGTTCCGGCCAGCAGGCGACGTTCCCGGAGATCGACCGCGTGGAGTGGTTCTCGATGGACGAGGCGCGCCTCCGGATTAAGGAAGCCCAGGTGTCGTTCCTCGACCGGCTGGAGCTCGCCCTCGACGCCGGACGTCTGGACTAGATCGGCAGGACGAGGGTCCTGCTGACGGCGACATCCCGCCCACCGCGGCTGCGTGCGAACCGCCGGTGGGCGGGCGGCGGCGATCATGTTCACGAGGCCCTACGATGCGTCCAACACCCGGCCTCCACGGCGGGACGCCCCTTGCCGGCCGGGCCAGCGGAGGCCATGTGCGCGAGCTGTACGCACCCATCGAGCCCTACCGGAGCGGGCATCTTCGGGTCTCGGACCTGCACGAGATCTACTGGGAGGAGTGCGGCAATCCCGGCGGCACTCCGGTCCTGTTCGTCCACGGCGGCCCGGGCGGCGGGGCCGGTCCTGACGACCGGCGCTACTTCGACCCGTCCGCCTATCGCATCGTGGTCTTCGACCAGCGCGGCTCGGGCAGGAGCCGACCGCACGCCAGCGTCGAGGAAAACACGACCTGGGACCTTGTGGCCGACATGGAGCGGTTGCGTGCACACCTCGGGATCGAGCGTTGGGTGGTTTTCGGCGGATCGTGGGGGAGCACGCTCTCCCTCGCCTACGCCGAGCATCACGCGGAGCGGGTCCGGGCCCTCGTCCTGCGCGGCATCTTCCTCCTCCGCCCGCACGAAATCCGCTGGTTCTACCAGGAGGGAGCCAGTTTCATTTTCCCGGATGCCTGGGAGGAGTTCCTGACCCCGATCCCGCCGGCGGAGCGCTACGACCTCGTCACGGCATACCATCGTCGGCTGACCGGCGACGACCCCGTGGAGCGGGCAGCCGCAGCCCTGGCGTGGAGCCGGTGGGAGGCCACCACGAGCAAGCTGCGCCCCGACCCGGAGCTCGTGGAGCGCTACACGAACGAGACCAAGGCCGACGCGTTCGCCCGCATCGAGTGCCACTACTTCGTGAATGGTGGGTTCTTCGCCGCTCCCGACGAGCTACTCGACGGTGTTGAGCGGATCCGGAACATCCCGGCGCGGATCGTGCAAGGGCGCTATGACGTGGTGTGTCCCATGACGACGGCGTGGGACCTCCACCGACGGTGGCCGGAGGCTGGCTTCGAGGTGGTGCCCGATGCCGGACACTCCGCGAGCGAGCTGCCGACGATCGACCGCCTGGTTTGCGCGACCGACGCGTTCCGCAGCGCGAGCTGAAGCGGCCTTCCTTGTCGCCCCGTGCGCCGGCGTCCCAAGGCCCGCGGGACCACCTGAAGCGCGAGTTCTGCAGTCCGATCCGGACGTGTGCGTCGACGACCACGACCCCTGGCTCTACCACCCTGGGGCAGTTGGTGATGCGCCCGCCCGCCTGGGCCACCAGCCAACAGTCCTCGCCTCCGCTCAGGTTCGCCCAGCGGCGCGCCGGCCCCTCGATCTCCGAGGCCCGTACCGCGACGCGCATCCGGCGCGACTCGAGGGCAAGGCCCTGCACCAAGGCGAGCAGATGGCTTGCCTTCCCGCAGGGCCGCGCCCAGGTGGACCGGCGGTGGAGCCTCGATCGAGGAGAACAGCGTCGTGTTCCCGGTCGGGCCTCGCGGCGATGCTCACGGTCGGGGCCTCCGGGCGTAGCTACTAAGGCACGCGCTCGGGCCGGCGTCTGCTATCGGAGTGTCCACTTCCACCCGACTATCCTGGGAGACGAAGCTCCGGGTCGAGTCCCTCAAGGATCCTGTTCGTGATGGCTGTCCTGACTGAAGGAGCGGAGCCCGAGGCGCATGCACGGTCTTCAGGGGTCTGACGAGCAGCCGCTGGTCGTCTACGGGCCGCCGTCGCTCGAGTACGACTTTGGCCTCCAGCATCCGCTCACCCCGCGGCGGTTTGGAGCCGGGATCGACCTCCTCCGGGCCGTCGGCGCGGAGCGCTTCGCCTCGCCACCCGAAGCGACCGTTGCTCAGCTGCAGCGCGTCCATGACCCGGCGTACCTCTCTGCGGTGCAGCTCCTCTCGGAGCATCCGGACGCGGGCGGCTCGATGTTCGGCTTCTCGAGAGTGGGCGACAACTCTCCCTTCTATGGCATGCACGCCGCGGCGGCCGCGGTCGCCGGCGGATCCCTCGCGGCCATGGAGCAGATCCTCGCGGGACAGGTCCTGCACGCGTTCCATCCCGGCGGGGGGCTGCACCACGCGATGCCGGGTCGCGCCAGCGGCTTCTGCATCTACAACGACGTGGCCCTGGCTGTGGCGCGAGCCCGGAACGCTGGGCACCGCGTGCTGTACGTCGATCTCGACGTGCACCATGGGGACGGCGTGGAGGCGATCTTTTGGGACGACCCACAGGTGCTCACGGTTTCGCTCCATGAAACGGGCCGCGCGCTCTTCCCTGGAACCGGGTTTGTCGACGACTGCCGCGAGCGGGTGGTCCACCGCGCCGTCGTCAACGTCCCGCTGGAGCCCGGGACCTCGGACGAGTCCTGGCTCGCGGTGCTTGAGAAGGTCGTGCCGCCGCTGGCCAAGGAGTTCCGCCCGACGCTGCTGGTCACGCAGCACGGCAGCGATACGCATGTCCTCGATCCGCTGGCAGACCTGCGCCTGACAACCGCGGCGATCTCGCGGGCCGCTCAGCTCCTCGACCGCCTGGCGCACGAACACGCGGACGGACGCTGGCTGGCGACAGGGGGCGGGGGATATGACGTCTACCGCGTCGTGCCGCGCGCCTGGGCACTTGTCTGGCTCGCCCAGGCCCACAGGGAGATCCCTCGGGAGACTCCGGCAGAATGGCGTACCCGCTGGGCCGTCGAGGCCCGCCGGTTCCACCAGGGGCCGCTGCCACGAGAGATGGTCGACCCGGCTGCGCTCGTGTCCCACGAGCCGAGGCACCTGGCGGATCGCAACCTGGAGACGGCCGACACCGCCGTGCGGTGCTCCCTGCGGGCCCTCCGGGAGGTGCCGCCCAGCTGAGGGTGCCGGACGGGTCAATCGCCCGGCCGTGTCAGCCGCCGATCGCCACCTCGGCCGGCACGCGCCGCTGGCGGGGTCCTCTGGGCGCGCCGGACTCTCGTCCTGACGCCCGCTCCTGCTTCGGAGCGCGGTCGTTCGGGTGTGCGACTGGCCGCGCGCGATCTGCACGAGGGCGGCGCTCGTCGGACTCGGAGGTGCCGGGCAGGTACGCCTCGACCACCTGGACGGGGATGGCCGCCCGCAGGAGGCGCTGCACGCCGCGCAGCTGCTCGACCTCCTCGGGCGACACGAGCGAGATGGCAATGCCGCTCGCTCCGGCGCGCCCGGTGCGCCCGATCCGGTGGATGTAGTCCTGCGGGTCGTAGGGCAGCTCGTAGTTGACCACGTACGGGAGCTCCTCGATGTCCAGCCCCCGCGAGGCGACATCGGTTGCCACCAGCACCGCCACGTCCCCGCGCTTGAAGTCCTCCAGCGCGCGCGTCCGCTCAGGCTGGCTCCGGTCGCCGTGGATCGCGACTGCGTTGACGCCGCGCCGGTCCAAGTGCCCGGCCAGTCGCCCGGCGGCCGTCTTCGTCCGGGTGAACACGAGCACCTGCGACATCTGGTCGCGGCGGAGCAGGTGCACTAGCAGGTCGGCCTTGCTGGCCGCGTCCACGGGGTAAAGCACCTGCGATAGGTTGTCGGCGATGGTGTTGCGGGGTGCGACTTCGACGGTTGCCGGGTTGTGCAGGAACTCGCGGGCCAGCCGCCGGATCTCCTCGGAGAAGGTCGCCGAAAAGAAGAGCGTCTGCTGTCGCGCGGGCAACATGTCCACGATGCGGCGGACGTCTGGGATGAAACCCATGTCGAGCATGCGGTCGGCCTCGTCGAGAACGAGGATCTCGACCTGGCCGAGGTTCAGCTTGCCCTGTCCCAGGTGGTCGAGCAGGCGGCCAGGCGTCGCGACGAGGATCTCGACGCCTGTCCAGAGCGCCTTGGTCTGCGGGTTCATCGGCACGCCGCCGTGCACAACGGCGGAGCGGAGCGGCAGGCTCCTGCCATATGTCCGGAACGACTCCTCCACTTGCACGGCCAGCTCGCGCGTGGGCGTGAGGACCAGGGTGCGCACCGGGTGACGGGCCGGCGACACGGCAGTGTTGGCGTCGCGGCGAAGGCGCTCGAGGATGGGGAGGGCGAACGCGGCTGTCTTGCCGGTGCCGGTCTGCGCGGCGGCAAGGATGTCGCGGCCGGCAAGGACGAACGGGATGGCGGCGGCCTGGATGGGGGTGGGTTCCACGTACCCCTCCCGGGCGACCGTGTCCAGGAGGTCGGCCGAGAGGCCGAGGGTGTCGAACGTCAAAGTGATGATTGGCTCCTGCGCGCGTCCGGGGACGCATGGGCGACCTGGGCGGGCGACCACATGTTGCCCGCGTCCACGGTCACGTCGTTGAAAGCTGCCGGATCGGCGGCCGAACACGCCGAGCGCGTGCGCGCTCCTGGTGTGGGTCGAAGCTCAGGTCTCTCTCTTCAGCGCTGATCGTACCATGGCGGGCGCGCCGAGCTCCGCCGCGATGTTCGTGCCGGCCGCACGCGCCGGTTCCCAGGGAGCATGGTCAGTCTGGTCAGCGCTCCTCGATAACGCCCGTTCGAGCGGCAACCGCGCCCCTCGGGGTGACTTCGGCTGGCGCGCCGCCTCGGTCGGATGCCCCGGGGTCCCGACGGTGCGCACAAGATGGTCGGCCGGGATGGCGGGAATCATGTGGACCGCGTCACGGGCGTCGCCGTCAATCCATACGATGCCGCCCGCGGGGTCGAGTATCCGGCTGCGACGAGGATGCGCTTCGCCGCGCCGCTCTCGTCGACGCTCGCGGGATCGCGCGCTCCTTGCCGTCGGGCATCACGATGAAGCGCCACGGTTGGTCGTTGCTTCTGCAGCCTGACCAGCTGGCCCCGTCGGAAAAGCTCGAGACCGCCCTCCGCGACTGGCTTATCGTGAGCTCGCGAACCTGCCGGGTTCGCAGCAGGGGACCGACGCGAACTCTCGGGGCCGCCCCGCATGCTCGGGGCGCGCCGCCAACGTGCCGTGTTACGCGTTCGTCGATGTGTTCATGCCCGCACGGGACCAGTCGTGCCCCGGATGGGCCGTGCCCGCAGGGTCCGTCGGGCGGTAACCACCGGCGGGAGTGATGGCGGCAATCAGCGTGGCTTCACGCGCGCGAGCCAAGCGTGCACGCGGCCCTCCGGCAGCAGCGTTTCCAGTTCCTCGTCTGCGATCGACTCCAACCGCCATGCGCCCGAGAACGCCCGGCGCAAATCCAGTCGCCGCACCCGTTCCGGCCCGTACCCGAACGGGTTGCGGTCGCTCCACGCGAGCACGAAGCAACGAGCGCTCGGCTCGACGACGGCTCGAAGTGCGACGGCGTACGCCGACCGGTCCGCCGGTTGCAGCGTGTGGAACAGTCCGACGTCTAGGATCGTGTCGAACGAGCGCCCGAGATCCCCCAGCCGGAGCGCGTCACGTTCGACGAACGACGCGCGTCCGCCCAGGCCGCGTTCGGCGGCCCGGCGCGTCGCCTTCCCGACCGCCGCGGCCGCGAAATCGAAGCCGAGCACCGCATGGCCGCGCTCTGCGAGGTAGAGCGCGTTCTCGCCAGTCCCGCAGCCGGCGTCGAGTACCCGTTCGCCGATCAGGCCCGCTAGCTCGAGGCGCATCACGGCTCCCTGGGGGCGGCCGATGTCCCAGGACGGCGTGCCTTCGTATGCGACCTCGAACGCCTTCGTCGCCATTCCTCCTGCGGGCTCGCCGTACCCGGCGACGTGACCGCACGGTCGTGGGGCCACCCGGCCGCCAGTTCGCAAGCCTACGCGGCGCGACCAAAGGTAGGGGCGCAGATGCACCGTGCGCCCATCAGGAACACCCGCCCTGACGCTGGGCTCTCCTTAGGCTCCGAACGACACCTTCGTCCAGGTGCGGCCCCCGTCCCGTGTCATCAGCAGCGTGCCCACCTGCTGCAGTCCGTTGCTAGTCCCGGCTCCAGACTCGGTGATCGCCACACCCTGCGTCGAAGTGGTGAACCCGAGGTAGGTGAACCCGGCGTCCTGGCCGGCGGACTGCGCGACCTCGAGCGTCGTTTGCCAGGTTTGGCCTCCGTCAAACGAGCCGATGATCGCGGACCCTTGCGACGTGGTGCCTGCCACGAACACGGCACCCGCGCTCGGGCTTGCAATCTCGGCCGTCTGGTCGAGCGGCACTGGAGTCCCGGTTTCCGCGAACGTCCTCCCGCCGTTGTGCGAGACGTACAGGTGCTCGCCCTTCGGGGTGCTCCATAGACCCACATCACAGGCCGCGTCGAGCTCGGTCGGGCTGGACGCGGCGAGCTCTGCCGGGCCGACAACGCTCGCACACGGCGGAGTCCACGCGACCCACGCGCCGTTCACGAGCTGAGCTCCGCCAACCACGGTCCGGTCGACTTGGAGCAGCCAGCCACTCGCGCCCGCGAGCACCAACTGCGTGCCCGGGACGGGTCCCGCTCCTATTTGGACCTCTAGCGGAGACGTCGTCCATGCGTCGCCCGAGACTGAACTTGACGCGACTCGCACGCTCGGGCCACTTGTGCCCGCCATGTCATAGAGAACGGCATGCGCGAAACCGCCCGACGCTTCGAGCGCGACCAACTGCGCCGACGCCATGCCGGGGAGCGTCACCTGATGCCACGTCGCCCCGCCGTCGTGCGTGGCCCACAGGTCCGGGCCGAATGCCCACCCGTCGCTGGGATCCGCGAACCGCAGCCCGCTGACGCCCGAGCCCACGGGCGCCTCCGTCGCCAGCCCGGCCCCGAGGACCGGGGTGCGCGGCGCTGGAATGGCGACCCACGTCTGGCCGCCGTCGGACGTGCGCAGGATTGAGGTGCAGGGCGGTGCGGAGCACTGCGCCGTCCCGAGCACCCAGCCGAGGTCGGGCGAGGCGAACGTCACCGAGACGGCCTGAAAGCCCGCTGGGACAAGGACGCCAGCCGGCGCGGCCGACGGCGCGGCCGAGGGCGACGCCGTCGCAGGCGCGCTGGCTGGCGTGGTCGGTACCGCCGACGAGGTGGCGGGCGCGCCGGCGATCGGCGAGCTACCTCCGGGTCGGGTGACGATCACTGCGGCCGCGACCACGACGATCACCGCGGCTGCGGCCAGGGCGGTTGCGATGCGCATGAAGGACCTCCGTGGCGAGAACGCCGGGACGCGTGAGGAGATGGACGCCACGCGGTCCATCAGTCGGTCGGGAGCCGCGTGGGACGCGAGGTCGTGCAGGGCGGATCGGATCTCCCTGTCGAATCGCTCGTCACCGCTCATCGCATATCCCCCTCATCCATGCCCATCGCTTCGCGCAGGTGGCGCAGCGCGTAGTGCAGGCGTGACTTCACCGTGCCGGGGCCGACCCCGGTGCGGTCGGCGATCTGGTCGACCGTCAAGTCGAAGTAGAACCGCAGCGCGACCACCTCCCGGTGATCCGTGCTGAGGGTCCTGATCGCTCCCGCGAGCGCCTGTCGTCCGGCTATTGCGTCTGTGGGGTCGCTCGCGTGGCCGGCGGCCTCGGGATCTAGGGTCTCGTGCACCGTTCGGCGTCGGACGCGCAGGCGGTCACGACATGCGTTCACCAGAATCCCGCCCGAACCAGGCGTCGAAGCGGGCCGGATCCCGGAGCTCGGCGAAGCGGCGCCAAGCCGTCAGCGCGGCGTCGTGGGTCGCGTCCTCCGCGTCCGCACGGTCGCCCAGGATCAGCGTGGCGTACCGGTAGGCGGCGTCGAGCGCACGTCTGTCCACTATGCCGGCGAAGGCTCGGGCGCGCGCGTCCTCGTCTGCAAGCCGGCTGCGCCTGGCTGGCTCCACTGCTGGTCGTCCCTCCGTTCTGATCACGCTCACCTGACGACGGTGCGGGACGAATTGTTCAACGTCGCGCGAAATCTGTCAGTAGTTGGCCACGGAGGTCGCAATCGGGCCCCTGGCCGTGCGCCGAGACCCGTTGCCGTGCCTCGGGACGCCGCGTGCGGGCAACGCCCGTTCGCCCGTGCGGGTGTTGCTCTCCTCCCGCTTGCGCGGCGCAATCCGACGGAACAGCGTACCGTGCACGTGTCGCCTGGTGCGGCGCGACTCACGTGCGGCCGACCGCGCGTGCCCGGCCGGATCGGCAACCGGCGTCACGCCCATGGGCGTCGAGCGAATTGAGGGTACGAGATGTCGAAATACACGCTGCAGGTACGCGAACGGCGTGCCGCCCAGACCGAGCGGATGCGCGAGATCCAGGACGCGTGGATGCGAAGCCTGAGCCCGGATGCGGCTGAGGCGTTCACGCGTTCCGTCAAGGCGGCCCGCGTACGAGGCCCCCTGCCGCGGCAACCCGACATGGCTCCGGGCACGGCCCCCCGGCCTCCGCGCCCAGGCCACGAGCCCCGGCCGCCGAAGGAACCGGCACGGCCGCGGACTCGAAGCTGACATGCGGCGGCGCAAGCAGACCTATCCGCAGGCCCGCACTGCAACCAGCCAGCGCTCGGCCGGGCCTGACGCTCCTATCCAGCGGCCCAGCGTCGTCTCGATCGATGTGACCGCGCGGACCGGTGGCGGCACGTTCGGTGTCGGCGACCGAGTGCGAATCAACGGGACCGGCCTGTACGCCGGTCAGTCGGCGGTGGTTGAGGCAGTCGTCGGCACGGCCATCCCGTCGGTGTTCGTCCGCACCGACGCCGGGGGGACACGCCGGGTTCGAACTATCGATGTCGAGCGGATCCGCGTGGGAGATCAGGCCGGCTGAATTCCGACGATTTGGGTGCATGATCGTCTTGGGCAGAGTACTGTGGACTTGGCGCCGCCCTTGCGGTGCCGCTCCGTGTGGTCGAACGCCCTCACCGAACGGACCGTGCGCCTGCAATCCGCCTCAGGGCAGCCGCAGAGTGGAGATGCGTGACCGGTAACCAGATGGGACCGAGCTCCCGGCGCCGACAGCAGGCGAGCCCGAAACCGACGCTCCCGCACAATCAACCAGAGATGCTGGTGAACGGGGCGATCCCCGAGCGTCGCCGCGAGGACGTCACGCAGGCCCAGTACGGCGCCTGGATGGCAGAGCGCCGCGAATGCCCCGCCTGTGCGTCCTCCAACGTCGCCATTGACGGAGAACACTTCGGCGGTCTGTGGTGCTTGGATTGCCGCCACGAGTGGCGGGTGGCGAAGTTCCCCGGTGGGGCCGACCCGGACTGGTGGGCGCTGCGTGGATGAGTCGGCACCGGCTGCGCGCGCCCGCCGGTATCGGCGACGAGAGCTCGTGCTCCCCGGCGGTGAGAGGCTGGTCCTGTTCACCGACGGAACGCTCGCGCGCTTCGGCGCCGATGGCAGCCGGGAGCATGTTTGGATGCCCGACGATCCCGAATGGCCACGGCTGGCGATCCGCTTCGGCTTGCGAGCCCAGTCTGCCACCGTCACGCCCCCGGGCCGCTTCGTTGAAGGCACGAAGCCACCCCGGGCAGGCGGCTGAGCCGCGATGTCTGCCCCTGACCGGCGAGCCGGCGGGCCCCGAGCCGTGAGCGACCACTCCCAAGTGGTGGCCGAGGCGCGTGCGCCGGTCCCCGCTACTTTGCGGATCCTAGTGGTGGACGACCATGAGGTGGTGCGGCAGGGCATTGTCTCATTGCTCGAACATCACGAGGGGTTCCAGGTCGTGGCGCAGGCCGCGTCGGCCGCAGAAGCGATCGCGCAGGCCCAGACGCACCGGCCCGACGTCGTGGTCATGGACATCCGCCTGCCCGATGGGTCGGGCGTGGAAGCGACGCGGGAAATCCGGGCGCAGCACCCGGAAATTCGTGTGGTGATGCTCACCAGCTACCCCGACGACGAGGCTGTGTTCGCCTCGATCGTGGCGGGAGCGAGCGGCTATCTCCTGAAGCAGGTGCGTGGCCGCGATCTGGTCGCGGCTCTTGAGGCGGTCGGCCGGGGCGGATCGCTCCTCGACCCGGCCGTCACGGAGCAGGTGCTCGACCGCGTCCGGCGCGTGGCCTCGGGCACGTACCAGGACGAGCTGGCAGCTCTCACGGCGCAGGAGCGGCGGATCCTCATTCTCGTGGCCGAGGGGAAGACGAATAAGGAGATCGCCGCAGAGATCTTCCTCTCCGACAAAACGGTGAAGAACTACGTGAGCAGCATCCTCGCGAAGTTGAACCTGCAGCGCCGCACCCAAGCCCCGGCGTTCGTGGCGCGCCACCGACTGCCGGGTGGGTAGTCAGCGGCCGGGAGATTGCGTTCGACCTCGACCGGTCAGTCGCCTTCGCCGAGGTCAGGCGCGGGCGGCATCATGGCGGTCAACCCACGGTCCTGCTCGACGTCTTAGCGCGGACGCTGCGCACAACCAGGCATCACATGACGTGCTGAGACGCCGCGTGGCCGCAGGGGGACTCGTCGCGTGGTGTCGGACGTGTGCCGAGTGAGTCGGCTCGATCTGACGATGCGGCCGACGTACCCTGACGGCCTGGCCGTACGTTGGCACGCGCGCTACGCGATCGTGGAGGGTGAAGAGTTGCGGGCGGTCTCGGCCGGCCGCAGGGTGTAGACGCGGCCTGACTTGTGCTCCATGTCCTCGAGCTGGGTGGTCGTGTGGACCTCGTACGAGGCGAGCTCGACCAGCTCGTGTGTCGGCAGGTAGCGGCGGCCGGGGTCGCCGATGAGGACGTCGATCCCGCGCGCACGGGCCCGCCGCAACCACGGCAGGACGCGCTCCGCGAGTCGCTCGTCGTACCAGCAGTCGCCGGCGAGGATCACTTCGACATCTGGTGGCTCCTCGTCAAGGACATCTCGGCGCATGACGGCGACCCGGTGGCCGTTGGCGCGCGCGTTCAAATCGACCGCTGCGGTGGCAAAGACATCGATATCCGCGCCGGTCACCTCGGTCGCGCCAACATGCACCGCCGCGATCGCACACAACCCGGAACCGGATGCCACGTCGAATACCCGCCGCCTGGCCACGGCCTCGGGATGTTCGTGCAGGTACCGGCCGATCGCGAGCCCGCCCGCCCACGCGAATGCCCAGTACGGGAGGGCCGCGTCCGGATCGCCCGTCTCGACCTGCACGGCATGCCACAGCGAGAGCACCTCGTCGGCCAGGTGAAGGCGAATCTCCTCGAGACCCGGCACGCGACGGAGGTGGGTGTGGCGCAGGATGAAGGCGCGTGGCGAGGAGGCCATCGCCGAACTCTATCTACCGGCCGACAACCGGTGCCGTCGTGATCGACTGCGAACCAGGTGCTGGCAGTGCTATCTCGGGCACAGCTCAACCCGGGCTCTGATACTTGCAGCCGTAAGCGCACCGACCGTGCCTAGGGGCTCGAACAGGCGTTCGACATCTCCTGCACGAACGTGGTATACTTAATTGCGACGTTGATCTAAGCGTCACAAATAGTCCGGCTGGTTCGATCACTCCCTCTCCTCGGTTCTCGGCGAGAAGGTTCGCTGAGACCGCCGGAGAAGGAGTGTTTCTTTGTACGCACAATCCGACAGGACCCTCACCTGCGCCGACTGCCGCCAGGAATTCGTGTTCACCGCGAGCGAGCAGCAGTTCTACGCAGACCGTCAGTTCAGCGAGCCGCGACGGTGCGCGTCGTGCCGTGCGAGCCGGAAGGCATCGCGCGGAGGCAGCGGATCCTCGGCCGGCGGGTATTCGGGCGGTGGCTACGATCGCGGTCCGCGCGAAATGTTCAGCGCCACGTGCTCGAGCTGCGGCCGCGAGGCGCAGGTGCCGTTCCGCCCCAGCGGCGAGAAGCCGGTCTACTGCAGCGAGTGCTTCACCGCGCAGCGGCGCTCGTACTAACCAACCGCGCTCAACTCGAAGGAGCCTGGCGTTCATGTCAGGCTCCTTCTTACTGTCCAATCCATATCAGCCGGCAGGTTTCGTTCCCGCATCACATCGCCGCGATGCTGCAATACTGCTGAGCGCGGTGAAAGGCTACGGCATCTCCGGCGGATCTCGTCAAGCACATCGGCGAGGGAGGAACACATGAAGGCCCGGTTCGTCGAGTTCGGCGAGATCGAGCTGGACGGCCACCCCTACCGGCACGACGTGGTCGTCCAACGTGGGCGTGTCGCCCGCCGCGACAAGGGCGCCTCCAAGCCTTGGCGCGACGAGTTCGGGCACACCCCGCTGACGCTAGCCGAGCCGATCCCCTGGCATTGCCGTCGGCTCATCATCGGGACCGGCGCGGAGGGTGCGCTGCCCATCCTGGACGAGGTGCTCGACGAGGCTCGCCGGAGAGGCGTGATCGTGGTAGCTGTCCCGACGCCGGAGGCGTGCCGCCTGCTGTCGAAGTCGGATCCCGGCGAAACCGCGGCGGTCATCCACGTAACGTGCTAACGCCGCCACCGGGCCGGGTCGCTCGCTCGTCCACGGCCACATTCCGCTTTTACGGCGATCTGAACGATCACCTGCCGGATGCGCGCCGGCAGGCCTCGTTTCTGCACGCGTTCGACGGCGAGCCGGCGGTCAAGGACGCGATCGAGGCGGTCGGCGTTCCGCATCCTGAGGTCGACGCGATCGTAGTGAACGACGTCCCGGTCGGGTTCGCGCACCGGATGCGGGACGGCGATCGCGTGGAAGTCTACCCGCAGGCTCGGTCGCGATGGCCCGCGACCGAGGCCCGACCCGACGGTCTCGAACCGCTGACGCCTCCGATTTCCCGGCCGCCGCGCTTTATCCTGGACACGCATCTTGGCCGCTTGGCGAGGTACCTGCGCATGCTCGGCTTCGACAGCGCGTACAACAACCGCGCCGACGACGATGAGCTGGCCCGGCACTCCGCGGCCGAGGGGCGAGTCTTGCTCACACGCGACCGCGGACTCCTGCGCCGGAGTGTGGTGCGCCTTGGTTACCTCCTGCGCAGCGACGACCCTCGCCGGCAGCTTGCGGAGGTCTCCGCCCGGTACGGCCTGGCCCCGCAGGTGCAGCCGTTCTCGCGGTGCATCCGCTGCAACGGGCGGATCGAGCCGGTCGAGAAGGCAGAAGTCGCCCAGCGCCTGGCTCCCCGGACGCTGCGCTACTACGACTCATTCGGCTGCTGCGACTCGTGCGCCGCGGTCTACTGGCAGGGTTCGCACTACGAGCGCATGCAGCGGCTCGTGCGCACGCTGCTCGAGCCTCAGTAACTAGCCAGGACCCCCGGGAACCGGTCCGAGCTCCCCAGCCGCCTGTCTGCGCGACGGCAGCCTCGACCGGTCGCGCTGGTCGATCTCACAGTAGGAGGCGAACTGCTGGCAGGACTGGGCCGCGTAGTATCGGTGATGAGTGCGGGGCGTCCGGGCGAGACCGTCGAGGTGCGTTCCAAGTCCGCCATCTAGGCAACGCAGGGGCCGCAGGTGCGCGAGGAGGGTACGGTGCAGCGCTTGGTCATCCGCGATGCGCGGGTCGTGGACGGGACCGGACGCGACCCCGTGGCGGGTCGCGACGTGATCGTGGAGGAAGGGCGGATCGCGGCGATCCAGGCCACTGGCTCGCCGTTTCGAGCCGTCACGGTCGTGGATGCAAACGGCGCAACCCTGCTCCCTGGCTTGACGGATGCCCACGTGCACTTGGGGATCGTCGGAGCGCCTTCCAGACCCCAAGGCGACGGCTCCCTCGTGGAGTACGCACTGCTGGTCCGGACGCTCATTGAACGCACGCTCCACGAGGGCTTCACGACGGTTCGTGACGCTGGCGGGCTCGATCCCGCGTGGGCACGGGCGGTCGCGGCGGGCAGAATCCGCGGTCCGCGCATCCTCCCGTCCGGTTCCTTCCTGACTCAGACCGGCGGACACGGTGACATGCGGGAGGCCCACGAGGCGGTCCACGGGCTCGCGTCGATCCCAGGGCTCGTGGCCAACCCGGAGGTGGTCGACGGTGTCGACGCAGTTAGGCGGGCGACCCGTGAGCAGCTTCGGCGCGGCGCAACGCAGATCAAGCTGTTCGTCTCTGGTGGGGTGATGTCGCCGACGGATCCGCTGGAGTCGCTCCAGTTCACGGTCGAGGAGATCGCCGCGGCGGTCGAGGTGGCCCGCAGTTGGGGAACGTACGTCTTGGTTCACGCCCACACGTCCGCCGCCATGCGCAATGCCCTCGCCGCCGGCGTTCGCTCCGTCGAGCACGGCTCGATCCTCGACGAGGAGACCGCGCAACGCATCCTCGCAGCAGGGGCCTTCGTGGTGCCGACGCTTCTCATCCTCGCGCGCCCGCGACCACTTGGCCCGGCCGAGGCAGCCAAAGCCACGCGCGTCTCGGGCGCCTCGCGGGACGGCGTGCGCCTTGCATACGCACGCCGCATCCCGCTCGGGTCTGGTTCAGACCTGGTCGGCGTCGATCAGTCGTGGCGCGCCGGTGAAATCGTGGAGAAGGCGAAGGAAATCGGATCTATGGCCGCGGTTGTGAGCGCCACGCGCGTGAACGCGGAGCTCTTCGGGCTCGCCGACCGGATCGGGACGATCGAGCCGGGCAAGGACGCGGACCTTGTCTTGGTGCGGGGAGACCCGATCGAGCGGATCGAGATACTCGCCGAGCCCGACGGGGTCCCGTTCGTGCTGCAGCGCGGCGAGGTGGTCCGGGACGACGACGGCCGCGCCTCGGTTGGTTGAGGCGCACTCGCAGTGGCCGGCGACGAGTTCGGTCGACCCGGTACATGGGCCGCCGATGACAGTGCGCTTGCCGCTTTCTGCGATGACGACGCGCGCTGCTTCGAGGTCGGGTGCCGCCGGAATGCTCGCCCGCGTGGTGGAGGCGGGCGGCCGGATCCTCCAGCCCAAGGAGTTCATGCGCGAGATGGGTGGCTGGATCGCCTTTGTCGTTGACACTGAGGGCAACCGGATCGGCATCCAGCAACCGGGATAGCTAAACGCAGGCAGGCTGCGGGCTCGGACTTGCGCCGCCTCACGCCGCTCGACGAGGGTCTTGCGTCGTTCCCTGGTCGGTCATTCGACCCCGGCATGATCGAGTTCGCCGCCGCGGCGCCGTCCGTGTCCGTTGCCGGATCGCTCCGGAAGGAGTACCGTGGGTAGGCCGCCGGCAGTTGCCTGAGGCGCTCGCGTGGTCGACCCTTCTCGAACGGACCGTGCGTCTGATCCTTCGTTCGGGAAGAGAATAGGGTCACCCCAGTGAACAGCGGCAGCATTGCCAGGGTCATCGCCGAACGTGGCTTCGGCTTCATCGCAGGCGACGACGGCAAGCAGTACTTTTTCCATCGTGACGGCCTGACGTCCGGTCTGATCTTCGACGATCTGGCCGGCGGCGAGAAGGTCACGTTCGAGATCGAAGCAAACCCGAAGGGCCCGCGCGCCACGCAGGTCAGGCGGGCATAGCACGGCGCCTCGGCGCCTTGCGTCGACCGTAGGGACGGACGACGTCCGTCCCTACGTCGTCCCCGCCCTCCGCGGTCGCCGACGGGCTGACAGTTGTTCCGCCCGCGGTGAGCACGGAATCCAACCGGCCGCCGCCCAGTCACAAACTCACGCCGGCGACAGCCGGCCCCCGGGACATCTTCAGGCCCATCTCCCGGGTTCCCTCCTTCTCGAGGTCTGCAACGAGAGGAGCGACCCGTTGACCCTCCGGACGGCCGTCGTGGCCACCTATCCCCCTCGCCACTGCGGCATTGCCGTGTTCACGCGCGACCTTGTGCGGGCGACGGGGATCCAGTCGGTCGTCGCCCTCCACGCGGCGAGCTCGCCCACGATCTACCCGCTGGAGGTTCACCATCGGCTTCGGCGCGATGTCTTGGCGGACTACCGTACGACGGCGACCAGCTTGGCCCGCGACGGCGTCGAGCTCGTCTCCATCCAGCACGAATACGGGATCTGGGGCGGCGACGACGGCTCGCATGTGCTCGACTTCGTCCGCGCCCTGTCGATGCCGTCCGTGGCCACGTTGCACACGGTTCGCCGAACGCCCACGCCCGGCCAGCACCGCATTCTCGTTGAGCTCTGCGCGGCGGTCGACGGCGTCGTGGTCATGTCGCATGCGGCGGCCACGCTTCTGACCCGCGTCTACGGCGTCAGCCCCATGCGCGTCAGCGTCATCCCCCACGGTGTGCCGGACCTTCCGCGCGTGGACCCAGACCTGGTGAAGCCGGGACTCGACCTCGCCGGGAGAGCGGTCATCCTGAGTTTCGGTCTGATCGGGCCGGGCAAAGGGTACGAGCGTGCCATCGCCGCGATGCCGGCCGTGGTGGAGGCGGTCCCGGACGCGCTGTACGTGATCCTCGGGGTCACCCACCCCGACCTGCTCCTGCGCGAGGGTGAGGCCTATCGGGAGAGCCTGGTGGCACGCGCGAGCGAGCTCGGCGTGGGCGACCACGTCCGGTTCGTCAACCGCTTCGTCGGCCCGGCGGAACTGGGGCGCTGGCTGCAGGCGGCCGACGTATTCGTCACGCCGTACCCGAACCTCGAGCAGATCGTCTCCGGCACGCTGTCGTACGCGGTGGGCGCCGGCAAGGCGATCGTCTCGACGCCGTATGAGTACGCGGTCGAGCTGCTGGCCGAGGGACGGGGGATCCTCGTGCCGCCGGCCTCGGTGTCGAGCCTCGCCACCGCGTTCATAGACCTGCTGGGCGATCCGGCCGGTCGGGAACGGATGGGTGCGCTGGCTTACCGCTTCGGGCGTCACATGGTCTGGTCGGAGGTCGGTGGGACCTACTCGGCGCTTTTCGATCGTGTTGCTCGATCGAGCCGCACCAACCGGGTCGCTGGCGCCGGACGACCACTCGCCCCGGCGGTGTTGCGCTCCCTGCCGTCGGGGGTGCTGGATGCCTGACAGCCCTCCTGTGCACCCTGTGCGACGCGAACACGTCGAGGCGCTGGCCGGCGAGTTCGGGATCCTGCAGCACGCCAGGGGCGCCGTGCCCGATCCCGCACACGGCTCGTGCACCGACGACGTCGCGCGGGCGCTCGTCGTGGACCTGCTTCAGGCTCGCGTCGTGGGCTGGGAGGCCGTCGCTCCGAGTGCGCGTCGCTCGGTGCGGTTCCTCTCGGACGCCCTGGACGCCGGTGCGGGTCGCTTCCGGAACCTGCGGCGTGTCGACGGTTCGTGGCTGGACGAAGTCGGCTCCGAGGACTCGCACGGACGGGCGCTCTTTGCGCTCGGAGAGACAATCCGGCGGGCGCCCGATCCCGCCGTCCGCCAGCAGGCATCGAAGGCATTCGCCAGAGCCCTCCCGGCGGCCCTCGAGCTGACCGCGATCCGTGCACGCGCCTCGTCGATGCTGGGCTGCGACGCGGCGACCCGGGGTGGCGGCATCGACAGCGCCCTGCCCGCCGCATACCGACGGCTGACCGCGGGCCTGCGGCGCACGTTCGAGGCGGGCGGTTACGTCCGTGAGTGGCCGTGGCCGGAGAACACGCTCACCTACGAGAACGGCCTGCCGGCGCAGGCGCTCATCGTCGCGGGCTCGCACCTGGGCGATGCGGACGCGGCCCGGACAGGCCTCCGCGCCCTCGACTGGCTTCTGGCGGTGCAGACGCTGCCCGATGGTCGGCTCTCGCCTGTGGGATGCATTGGCTGGTGGCCTCGGAGCGGCCCACGCGCCCGCTTCGATCAGCAGCCGATCGAAGCGACATCGCTCCTCCTGGCCGCCGATGCGGCCTATCGGACGACCGGACGGGAGTGCTACCGAGCCGCGGCCGAACGCGCCTACGCGTGGTTCCTCGGCGATAACGACGTCGGCGTGCTGGTGGCGGATCCGGCACGGGGAGCCTGCCACGACGGGCTGACGCCGGACGGCGTGAACGCCAACCAGGGAGCGGAATCGACGCTCATGTGGCTGACTGCCGTGGAGCGCATGCGGGCGCTTCGGATGCTGCAAGCCGCTCCAGCGGCGGTGCCCGCCCCGTCGGCGCCTCTGCGTCACGACCGCGCACGGCGACGCTCCGGCCCGGTCGCGGCGAGGGCGTCGTGGTGAGCGGCCCGGAGCCACTGTTCCGCCGCAACCCCACCAACCCGATCCTGACGGCCGCCGACCTCCCGTACCCGGCCAACGCCGTCTTCAATCCCGGTGCCGCGCGCCTCGACGGGGAGACGGTGCTGCTCGTGCGCGTGGAGGACATGCGCGGGATCTCGCAGCTGCATGTCGCGCGCAGCGCGGATGGCGTGTCGGGCTGGCGGTTCGACGCGACCCCGCTCCTGCGCTCGGATCCCGAACTCGCGCCGGAGGAGGTCTGGGGATGCGAGGATCCCCGCCTCACGTGGCTCCCTGACGAGGGCATGTGGGTGGTCGCCTACACCGCATACAGTCGGCGCGGCCCGCTCGTGTCGCTCGCGACGACCCGTGATTTCCACGAGCTGCAGCGCCTCGGACCCGTGATGACGCCGGAGGACAAAGACGCCGCGCTCTTCCCGCGTCGCTTCGCCGGTCGGTGGGCCATGATCCATCGCCCGTCGCCGGTCCTCGGGGGGGCGCATATGTGGATCTCGTTCTCGCCTGACCTCCGCCACTGGGCTGATCACCGGCTCCTCCTCGAGGCCCGTGACGGAGCGTGGTGGGACGCCGGCAAGATCGGTCTCGGGCCGCCGCCGGTCGAGACCTCCGAGGGCTGGCTGATCCTTTACCACGGAGCGCATATGACGGCCGCGGGACCGATCTACCGCGTGGGCCTCGCGCTGCTCGACCTCGACGACCCGACGGTGGTCCTGCGGCGGAGCGATGAATGGGTCTTCGGCCCACAGGCGCCGTACGAGCGTTCGGGAGATGTCCCGCAGGTGGTGTTCCCCGGCGGCCTCCTGGTGGATCGCGCCGCGGACCGGCTGGACATGTACTACGGTGCCGCGGACACGGTCGTCGCGGCCTCGCGTCGGCGTCGCTCAGCGCGGTGCTTGACTACCTGCGGAGCTGCCCGCGCCCCTAGGGAGACCGCGCATCCGGCGGGCCAGCGACGGCCAGCCTTGACAGCGCAGCGGGCTGAACGGCTCCCCGCTTCGGGCCGCGCAACTCTGGCGCCCGCCGGACGCAGCGCCGACGGTGTCACCACGCGGGGATGGTCGCCCAGGTCTCGCGGGTGAAAGGGACGCGTGGAGACCCCCTTTCTGGTACTGCTCGAGCGGGCTGAACTCGCCGCCGCCGAGGACCGGCAAGCGGCGCTGGTTGAGGCGGATCGACGCCTCGAGCAGGCACGGACGGAGGCCGAAGCGATTGAGGCGGCCGCGCCGGAGGCCGTGGCTGCGGCCATCGCAGCGCGTCGGCATCAGCTCCTGGACGCGGCACTCCTGGAGGTGGCCTCCGTCGAGAAGGCGCTGGCTGCGGTGGAGGACCGGCATCAGCGGCCGGATCCCGACGCCGATCGGCGGTTCCAGCGGGCAGTCGAGCAGATCGTCAGTGCCGTGCTCGGCGAGACGGCGGGACCGTGACCGATGCTCGTACACATGCGGCTGGTCGACGTCGTCGTGCCGCGGGCGCAGGCATCCGCCGCGGTGCGAAGGCTTCACCGGGCGGGCGCCGTGCACCTGGTGCCATTCCACCTCCCTGCGGGCGACGAGGCTGGGATCTTCGGCGCGTGCCCCTCGACCACCGTCCCGAGCGCGGAACCCTGGCGGCGGCGGTTCGACTGGCTGAGCGAGATGGTCGCGTCGCTGGGCGTATCGGAAGCCCCGCCCGGGCTCGTAGCGGAGCTGTGGGAGCTCGACGACGAGGCGCTGGAGGCGCGGATCGCGCCGCTCGAGGCGGTGAACGCGCTCGCAAGGGGACTGGCGAACGAACGGGAGGCGCTCGCTGCTGATCGTGCCCGACTCGCTTGGTTCGGACAACTCGTGGGCACGCTGGTCGGGACCGCCGACGCGCCACCGATCCCACCTGGCTACGCCTCCGTCGCCATCGTCGTTGACCAGCGGAACGGGTACGTCATTGACCTCGTCGAGGACGAGCTTCGGGAGCTCGCGACGGGCCGCTGCGCCGTGGTACGGATGCCAGTTCGGAACGGACGCGCCGCGGGCATCCTAGTCTTCCCCGGGCGCCTGGCCGGCGAGGTTCACGCGATGCTTGGCGGGCGACGGCTCGATGAACTCGCCGTCCCTCCGGAATTGGAGAGCGTTCCGCTCGCGGGGGCCGCGAACCGGGTGGAGCAAGCGCTTGCGCGGCTGGACGAGCGGATCGAGCAGGTCGGGGCCGACCTCGCGGAGCTAAGGGAGAGTCACGGCGCACTTGCAGCGGCGGCCCGGATCGTGGTCCGTGACCGGCTGGCGGAGGCGGCGGCCTTTCCAGAGGCGGGCGCGAGTGAACACCTGGTCATCTTCTCCGGGTGGGTCCCTGCGGAGCGCGTCGCCGGGCTGCGGGCCGCGCTCGGCCCCGTCACGGCCGTGACGGGGCGTCGCCCCACGGCCGAGGAGCTCGAGCGTGCCCCGGTCGCGCTGGAGAACCCCCGGCCCATTCGGCCGTTCGAGCCGCTGGCGTCGTTCGTCGGGCTGCCCCGATACGGGACGCTCGATCCAACGACGCTCCTCGCCGTCACGTTCCCGCTGTTCCTGGGGTTCATGGTGGGCGACGCAGGGTACGGGCTGCTGCTCTTCGCCCTGCTCTTCGCGGCACGCCGGAGGTGGCCGGCGTCTCCGATTGTGTCGGCACTGTGGCCGGTGGTGGCGATCGCCGCGGCATCCACCGTCTTTTTCGGGGTGCTCTTCGGGGAGTGGTTTGGCGACGTCGGGCGCGCCTTTGGGGCCACGCCCATCTGGCTCGACCGTCGCGAATCCGTCGGGCAGCTGCTCCCGCTGGCCGTGGGCGTCGGCGTCGCGCAGGTGGGCCTCGGGCTCATCCTGGGCGCAGTGAACGGGCGCCGGCTGGGTAATCGACGCGAGGTGGTGTCGAGACTCGCGGAGCTCGCCAGTCTGGCCGGCATCCTGGGCGTCCTCGGCGCGGCGACCGGGCTACTCACCCCCCCGGTGGGCCAGCTCGCCGGCCTTCTCCTGGCGGTCAGCCTGCTCGTCCTAGTGGCCGCCGTCCGCTTCGTCGCGCCGATCGAGATGCTTGGGATCATCGGCAACGTGCTGAGCTACGCCCGTCTCATGGCGATCGGGCTCGCCTCGGCGACGCTCGCCGCGATCGCCAATACGTTTGGTGCCCTGACCGGGAACCTGGTCTTGGGCGTGCTCGTCGCCGGCGTGCTCCACGGGCTCAACTTCACCCTCGGCTTCTTCGACGCCACAGTGCAGGGTCTCCGCCTGCATTACGTCGAGTTCTTCAGCAAGTTCGTCGAGCCCGGCCGTGTGCGGTACGCGCCGTTCGCGTCGGCCCTCAGCCGCGATCGCCGGGAGGGACTGGGTGGCCACTGAAGGAGGGCCGTGAGTTGGCAGAGGGTCTTCGCTACTTGGCCGCCGCCGTCGCAATCGGCGTGTGCGCTCTTGGCACGGGCTGGGCGCAGTCGCGGATCGGGGCGGCCGGCGCGGGCACGATCGCGGAGAAGCCGGAGGCGATCGGGTCAGTGTTCATCCTGGTCGCGATTCCCGAGACGATGGTGATCCTGGGATTCGTGATTGCCGCCCTGATCCTGCAGGCTAAGTAACGCGCGATGCAGACGGCGCGCGACGAGCTGGCGGGAGCGTCCACGGACAACGCCGGCCGCGACGAGGTGCTCCGATCGATCGCATTAGAGGCGCGCCAGCAGGCCGAGAGCTCTCTCGCGGAGGCGGAGACGCAGGCGACGGTGCTGGTTGAGGCGGCGAGGCGATCCGTGGCGGCTCGCGTGGCAGCGGCCACGGAGGCCGCCGAGAGAGCGACGCACGAGGACGCGGCGAGGATGGTGAACGAGGCGCGACGGCGTCTCGTCCACCGCCGCGCGGAACTCGATGCAGGACGAATTGACGAGGTCTTCGAGGCGGCAGCACACCGGCTCAACGAGATTGCGTCGGGAGGCGACCCAGAGCGCTGGGCGCGTGCGCTCCAGGTCCTCACGCGCGAGGGCTGCGAACGCGCCGGGCCGGGCGCGATGGTCGAGGTCCGCGCGTGCGACGTCGATTTGCTCGAGCCGGTGCTCGCATCAGGCTTGCCCATCGCGGGGACCCTTCCAGACCCCGGCGTGCGCGTGCGCTCTGCGGACGGGCGCGGCGAGGTCGACGGGACGCTGGCGGCCCGACTCGGGCGCGCTCAGTCCGCGATGGCCGACCGGGTCGCGGCGACCCTCGGGCTTGGGGCCGTCGGTGTCGCACCATCTCCACCTGCGCGCGGCGGCGCAGGTCCATCCGGAGAAGGGTAGGCGGTGTACGAGTACGGAAACGCCCGCGTCGCTGCCCTCCGTGCCCGGCTGCTGAGCCCGGGCCAGCTGCAGCAGCTGGCGGAGTCAGAGTCTCCGGCCGCGCTGCTCGAACAGTTGGCCCGTTTGGAGGAATGGCGACCCTTCGTTGCCCAGCCGTGCCCCGGAGCGCCTTCGGAGGCGGTCGAGGCTGGAGCCACGGATCCTGCGCGCGCCGTGCAGGCGGCGATCGAACGCCACCGGTCCGCGCGTCTCGGTGCCCTGCCCCGTTGGTATGAGCCGCCCGCGCGTGCGCTGGTCGAGGCGCTGGTGCTGCGGCTCGACGGCGAGCGGACGATCGACCTGCTGCGGCTCCTGGTCGCGGGCGTAGACCCGGAGGTCGCTGCGGACCAGGTTGGTGCCGGCGCCGTCCTTACGCGACGACAGCTCGCGGAGATCGCCCGCGCCCCAACGCTCGCGGCCTCGCTCCGCCTGCTCGGACACGCGGGCTTGATCGAGCAGCGCGCGGCTGACCGGCTCGCATCCATCTGCGACCGCGGCGAGGCCTGGGCGGTTGTGGAGGCGGGACTGGTGGAAGCCTGTTGGCAGGCGAGGGAGGAGCGGTGCGCGGGCAGGAGCGGTGCCGCGGCCGTGTGCGCGAGCTCCTGACGGCCGAGCGCGCGGTGGAACACGCAGTGTTCGTGGAGCTGTCCGACCAGGGCATCGAGGCGGCAGCGTCCTTGGAGCGCCGGTCCACGCTCGCCCGGCTCCACACGCTCGCTCGGCGGGCGCGGCGTGATCCGCTCGCTGTGGGTGTCGTCGCCGGCTACGTCGCGGCAGTGGAGGCTCAAGCGATCGGGCTCCGTGCGATTGTGAGCCGTGTTACGGGTCGCTGGAGCCGTGAACGGATTGCCGGTTACATGCGGGCGGCGGGAGGATAACGAGGAGGATGAGGTTCATCGTCGTCACCGCGCCCGGCCTCGTCGAGGGCTTCCGGCTCGCGGGAGTCGAGATCGTCGTGGGCGTCCCTGGCGGAGACGCCGCGCCCGCGCTGCTATCACTCGCAGTAGGCGAGGACGTCGGGCTCGTGCTGGTGACCGACGACGTGTGGCGGACGATCCCCGAGCGGGTGCGCGGGTCGCTCGAGAGTCGCGCGCAGCCGATCGTGATCGGTATCCCGGCCGGGCTCGGGGAGGACGTCGAGGGGCGCCGGACCATGCTCGGCGAGGCGCTCCAGCGGGCCATGGGCCATCGGATCTCGCTGTCGGGTGACGCCCGACCGCCGGGGAAGACGGCATGACGGAGTCGCGCCCAGGGCTCGCCCACCCCGCGGCTGGCACCGACGATGCCACGGCCCCGGGCGTGGTGGTGGAGGCAGGCGGTCCCGTCATCCGGGCGTCCGGGTTGGCCGCTCCTGCCATGGGCGAGGTCGTGCGGGTCGGCACAGACCGGCTCCTCGGCGAAGTGATCCGGCTGAAGTTGGGGATCGCTACGATCCAGGTGTACGAGGAGACTTCGGGTCTGCGGATCGGCGATCCCGTTGTGCAGACGGCCGCTCCGCTGCACGCCTGGCTGGGCCCCGGGCTGCTGGGGGCCACGTTCGACGGGCTGCAGCGTCCGCTCGACGCGCTGTCCCGTGCCGGGATCTGGTCGCTCGCACCGGGACTTGAGGCCCAGCCCCTCGATCCTGAGCGGCGCTGGCACTTCGTCCCGGAGCGAGCTGTGGGGGAGGAGCTCGGGCCTGGTGACCAGCTCGGCACGGTGCTTGAGGGCTCCCTTGAGCACCGCATCCTCGTGCCGCCCGATGCCAGTGCCGGGAGGCTTCTCGCGATCGACGAGCGAGATGCCACGGTCGCCGAGTCGATCGGAACGCTTGAGACGGCCGAGGGAATGCGGACGCTGACGCTCGCGCATCCCTGGCCCGTTCGGGTTCCCCGGCCCGCGCACCGCATCCCCGCGGACGCGCCGCTCGCGACTGGCATCCGCGTGATCGACATGCTCTTCCCAGTGGCCCGAGGCGGCGTCGCCGTCATTCCGGGTGGCTTCGGCACCGGCAAGACGGTGGTTGAGCAGTCCCTGGCGCGCCTGTCGGACGCGGACATCGTGGTGTACGTAGGGTGCGGCGAGCGGGGCAACGAAATGGCGGAGCTGCTGGCCAGCTTTCACGCGCTGCTCGACCCGCGGACGGGGACACCTCTCATGGACCGGACGGTGCTGATTGCCAATACGTCGAACATGCCGGTGGCTGCCCGGGAGACGTCGATCCAGCTCGGGATCACGATCGCCGAGTATTTCCGGGACCAGGGCTATGACGTGGCGCTGCTGGCCGACTCGACGTCACGGTGGGCAGAGGCGCTGCGGGAGATTAGCGGCCGGCTGGAAGAACTGCCCGGGGAGGAGGGCTTCCCCGCGTACCTGGCGAGTCGGCTGGCGGGCTTCTACGAGCGCGCCGGGCAGGTGACAACGGCGGGGCGCCCGCCGCGGCGCGGATCGATCACCGTCGTCGGGGCTGTCTCTCCGCCGGGCGGCGACTTTAGCGAGCCGGTCACGCAGGCAAGCCTGCGGTTGGCGGGCACTTTCTGGGCGCTCGACACGGACTTGGCCCACGCCCGCCACTTCCCAGCCATCAGCTGGCTCCAGTCGTACTCGCTGTACGTCGATCGGCTCACGGCCTGGTATCAGGCACGGGTGGGTCCCGACTGGGACGCGCTGCGAGCGGAGGCAATCGGGCTCCTCGCCCGCGAACGCCAGCTGCTCGACATCGTCGAACTGGTGGGCGTTGACGCCCTGCCTGACGAGGACCGCCTGACGCTCGAGGCGGCCCGCCTGATGCGCGAGGCATTCCTCCAGCAGCACGCATTCGACCCCGTGGACGCGTCACGGCCGCTCGACATCCAGCTCGCTGCCATGCGCGCAGTCCTCGCCGCGCGGCACGGCATGATCGCCGCGCTGCAGCGTGGGGCAACCATCGAGGAGGCGACGGCCGCGCCTGCGCTGCGCGAGCTGGAGCGCATCAGGTCGTGGACCGGCTCGGGGATCGTGCAGCGCCTCGATGCCCTCGCGGAAAGACTGCGGGGTGCCGCGTGACGCTCTCGGCGCATCGGGTCACGGGCGCGGAGCGGCTGGCGGGACCACTGCTCATCATGCGCGATCTCCCGCACGTGGCGCTCGGCGAGGAGGTGCTGATAAGCGGTCGCGATCGCCGAACTCGCCACGGGCGCGTTCTGGAGCTGGCCGCGGACCTTGTGGTGGTGCAGGTCTACGAGGGAACCGCGGGCCTTGATCTCAACTCCACGACCGTGGAGTTGACCGGCGGACCGTTCCGCTTGGGCGTCTCGGCTGCGATGCTCGGGCGCGCGATGGATGGCCGGGGGCGTCCGGTCGACGGCGGGCCGCCGACTGTCCCATTGCGTGCGGTCGACGTCAACGGGTCGGCGATTAACCCGGCCGCGCGGGCAAACCCCGCCGACTTTATCGAGACGGGGATCAGCGCGATCGACCTGCTCGACAGCCTCGTGCGCGGCCAGAAGCTGCCCATCTTCACGGGGGCTGGGCTGCCGGCAGACGAGCTTGCCGCGCGAATCGCGACCGGGGCGCGCCTGCTCGGATCCGAGCGCTTTGCAACCGTCTTCGCGGCGATGGGGATCACGCGCCGCGAGGCCGATGCGTTCCTCGATGCGTTCGGGTCATCCGGTTCCCTCGACCGCCTAGCCCTCTTCCTCAACCTCGCGGACGACCCCGCTATCGAACGGCTGCTCGCACCTCGCTGCGCGCTGAGCCTAGGGGAGCATCTCGCGTTCGACATGGGCATGGACGTGCTGGTCGTGATGACCGATATCACGGCCTACGGCGAGGCACTGCGCGAGCTGTCGACGGCCCGCGAGGAGATCCCTGGCCGACGCGGCTATCCGGGGTACTTGTACACGGATCTGGCGATGCTCTTCGAGCGCGCGGGGCGCGTGACTGGCCGGCCCGGCTCGCTCACAGTGATGCCAATCGTCACGCTGCCGGACGACGATATTACCCACCCCATCCCTGACCTGACCGGCTACATCACCGAGGGGCAGATCGTCCTCTCCCGCGAGCTGCACGCGCGCGGCCTGTTCCCTCCGATCGACGCGCTGCCGTGCCTGTCCCGGCTCATGAACGCCGGGATCGGGGAGGGGAAGACGCGCCCGGAGCACCGGGTCGTGGCGGACCAGCTCTACGCGCTCTACGCGCGCGGCAGGGACTTGCGCCGGCTCATCGCGGTGATCGGCGAGGCGGCCCTCAAGGAGTCCGAACGGCGCGTCCTCGACTTCGCCGATCGCTTCGAGACCGAGCTGATCGCACAAGGTCCGCAGCGCAGGAGCATCGACGATACCTTCGCCGTTGCTTGGCGGCTACTGGCCGCGATCCCACGCGAGGAGCTCACGCGGCTGCCGGATGAGCTGCTCGACCAGTGGTGGCGGCCAGCGGAGCCCGCACCATGAACGGCAGTCGCAGCCGGATGGCGCTTCTGGTCGGCAGGGCGCGTCTCGGGCTGGCACGGCAGGGCCAGTCCCTGCTAGAGCAGAAGCGGGACGCGCTGCTGCGTGAGCTCTACCGGGAGGTGCCCGTCGCTTTCGCGTCGTATGCGGAGCTCGACCGTGCCGCGGCTGCGGCCCGCCTTGCGCTGGAGGAGGCCGAAGTGCGCCTTGGCTCCAGCGTCATCTCGGCCGCGGCCGCGACCCCCGCGGACAAGGTCGTCGAGGTTGACCTGCTCCCGATGACCGTCTTCGGCGTGGCCGTCCCAGCGGTGGCCCCGCGCGATCTCGTACGCGCGCCGGACAAACGGGGCCGCTCGCTCACAGCCTCCGGGCCGGCGCTCGAGCTCGCGGCGCTGCGATTTGAGGAGGAGCTCACGATCGCAATCCGGCAGGCGACAATGGAGGCGCGCGTACGTCGGCTGGCGCGCGAGATCCGCCGGACACGGAGCCGAGTCAACGCGCTCCGCACTCGGATCGTCCCGCGGCTCGAGGCCGAGACTCGCGCCATCGAGCTCGCCCTTGAGCAGGGTGAGCGCGAGGACCGGTTTCGACTCAAGCGCGTTAAGGCACGCCGGGCGGCGCGGCCATCGCGGGGCCCTGGCGGCCAAGGCCGGCAGCCTGGTTCCACGGAGGGAGGCGCTCCGCCAAATCGCCCTTAGTTCGGTAAGGGTCGGGGCTCCACACTGCCGAGCGAGCCCACCGCCTCGCTCGACGCAACGCTCGCGCACCTATGCCGCCAGCTCCGGCGCCCCGGGCCGGGTCGTGCCTTGAGCTGCAGTCGCGCTCGGGATGCGGCAGAGGTCGTCCGCGAGCTGCACGCGACTCGTGCCCCGCTGGCCTGTGGGGCGGCTCGGTGCCCTGGAGATGAAGATCGACGACGGGCGCGGTAGCCGCGCTACCCACTTCGCGAGGCTAGTCCGGCCACACCTCCCCGTTTAGGAGCGTCGGCCGGCGTGCCCAAAGTAGAGTGCGGGCAGCCGCCCGGGCGGCCCCGCTTGCATGTCCAAGTTGCGGCTTGATGCGGTTATGGTTCTGGCGCTGCACGGCACTGCGCCGCCGCGTGCCGAATCCGCCGTCAGCACGGACCGACGCATGCCCGCAGCGGCGCGCTATCGTTCGGCCCGATGCGCCCGACCGCGAAAGGAGCAGGAGGCGTGCCGCAGAAGATCATCCTTGATTGCGATCCCGGCCACGACGACGCGATGGCCATCCTGCTCGCGAACGCCTCGCCGGTCATTGACCTGCTCGCAGTCACGACCGTCGCTGGCAACCAGACCGTCGCCAAGACCACGCTCAACGCGCGGCGCGTCTGCAGCCGCGTCGGAATCCGCGGGGTACCCGTCGCAGCAGGATGCGAGCGACCGCTCGTGCGGGAACGGCGGGTCGCCGCGAACATCCACGGAGAGTCTGGCCTGGAGGGCCCGACGTTCACCGGCGAGCCCGACGTGCCGCTCGATCCGCGCCATGCCGTCGACCTGATCATCGACTACCTGATGGCGTCGGACGGCGACATCATGCTGGTCCCCACCGGGCCACTGACTAATATCGCGATGGCAATGCGTCGCGAGCCGCGGATCGTGCCGAAGATCCGCCACATTTCCCTTATGGGCGGGGCGTGGGGCTTTGGGAATCAGACGCCGTCGGCCGAGTTCAACATCCTCGTCGACCCGGAGGCCGCCCGTATCGTCTTCGAGAGCGACGCGCCCATCACCATGTGTGGGCTCGAGCTGACGCACCAGGCAAGGGCGACCCCGGACATCATTCAGCGTTTCGCTGACCTTCGCACGCCTCTGGGCGACTTCGCCGTCGAGATGCTGCGGTTCTTCGCGGGCACCTACCGCAAAATACACGGGCTCGACGGGCCGCCGCTGCACGACCCGACTGCCGTCGCGTGGGTCATCGACCCGACGATTATGGAGACGCAGGCGGCGCACGTGGACATCGAGACGCACGCCGAGTTCTCCTACGGGCGCACCGTGGTGGACTTGCATGACGTGCTCGGGCTCCCGAAGAACGTGCTCGTGGCGACCAGGCTCGACGCCGAGCGCTTCTGGGACCTCATGGTTGGAGCCATCGCGAGCTACGGGCCCTGACGGATGTGGGTGGCGTGCGGTGGGCGTCAGGCGCACTGCCGGCACGCGCGAGCTGACCGTGGGCGGGAGAGCCCAGGATGGCCTGCGCCTCCACCACCGCCGGCCGGTGCGCACGGGCCGATTTGGAGTCACTGACCTCCTAGCGGTGGATGGCCACGAAAGGCTGGTGGAGGCCGCTCGTGGCGCGGGGCATCGCGAGGCAAGACCTCTGTTAATCGCCGTTGAGACATATGGCGCTGTTCCTTGGGCGGTCACAGCGCACACTGCATGCGTGGAGCACGACTTCGATCGGTTCGTCCACGCGCAGCAGCTCATCTACCACAGCGCCCTCGACGAGCTACGGCGAGGGCAGAAGTCCGGCCACTGGATGTGGTTCATCTTCCCGCAAATCGCCGGGCTAGGATCCAGCGAGATGTCGCGGCGCTTCGCGATCTCATCCCTAGACGAGGCGCGCGGGTATCTGGCCCACCCAGTGCTCGGGCAGCGGCTGCGCGAATGTGCCGGAGTTGTGGCGGCCACGAGGAGACGGACGGCCGAGCAGATCTTCGGTGCAGTCGACGCGAGGAAGCTCCGATCGTGCATGACGCTGTTCCATCGCGCATCGCCAGACGAGCCGGTGTTCCGCCAAGTGCTCGACCGTTTCTTTGATGGCGTCGCTGACGACGCGACCGACGCGCGGATCCGCCAGCGGGATCTATAGCAGCAGGTCCCGCGCTCGCCGTGGGTGCCCCTGATCGTGCTGTCAAGACTTGACAACCGATGCGGGAGCCACATAAGGTCGCCCGCGCCCCCGACTCCGCCGCGGCGGGGGCCTTGACAACCTTCCGGACACCCCTTGACATCGCCCTCGACCTCTTGACAGGCGTCCAATTTGGGCGCATCATCTCGACCCTGAAGCCGTGTCAAGACTTGACACGGCACTAGCTGTGTCAGGGTGGTCGCGCGGCGGGAACGGCGACCGCCCCGCAGTGTTGGATCGTCAACCACCGGCTGCATCATCAGCCCGGCCCTGCGTGCGCCGGGTTCGTGAGAGGTTCCTTGTCCGAAGGCGTTGTCGCCGCCGTCAAGTCGAAACTCGACATCGTCGAGGTCATCGGAGAGAGCGTCCCCCTCCGCAAGGCGGGCACCACCTTCAAGGGGCTGTGCCCGTTCCACAGCGAGAAGACGCCGTCGTTCGTTGTGACCCCTGGCCGCGAGAGCTGGCATTGCTTCGGTTGCGGGCTCGGCGGGGACATCTTCAGCTTCGTCATGCAGCGGGAGGGGCTGGACTTCCCCGCTGCGCTTCGACTGCTGGCTGGTCGCGCCGGCGTGGAGATCGACGAGCGCACGAGCCGGGAGGACGCGCGGCGCCAGCGCCTGCGCGACGTGCTCGAGGCCGCCATCGCCTTCTACCACGCGGTCCTGGTCGATTCGCGCCACGGGGAGCCCGCGCTCGATTACCTGCGAGGACGCGGCTTCACGGACCTCACCATCGCGACCCACCAGCTGGGATGGGCACCCGACTCGTGGGAGACGCTGTCGAAGGCGCTCCGGACGAAGCGCGGCGCCACAGACGACGAGCTCGAAACGGTGGGGCTGGCGGTGCGGGGCCGCCGTGGCACTATCTACGACCGCTTCCGCGGCCGGATCATCTTCCCAATTCGAGACGCGTCGGGACACGCCACCGGGCTGGGCGGTCGGGTGCTAGATCACGCCCGAGCACCCGTGCAAGGAACATCCGAGCGCGATCGCGGTCCGAAGTACCTCAACTCGCCAGCCACGCCGCTCTTCGACAAGAGCCGCTCGCTGTACCTGGTCGACCGGGCTCGCGCCGCCATGCGCAAGTCGGGCAGAGCGATCATTGTCGAGGGTTACACCGATGCCCTGATGGCACATCAGGCAGGGTTCCAGAACGTGGTCGGAGGGCTCGGGACCGCGCTCACCGCCGCGCAGGTGGAGCTGATTACCCGCTACGCACCATCGATCGCGCTGGCATACGACGTCGATCCGGCGGGGCAGAGCGCGGGCACATTCGGCGCCACGGAGCTTACCGCGCTGATTGCGGAGATCCAGCGCAATGGCGCGCGTATCGGCCTGACCGAGGTGGGCGTGGTCCGCCTGCCAGAGGGCAAGGACCCCGACGAGGTGATCCGCGACGACCGCACGGTATGGGAAGCGGCCACGGCCGATCCTCAGCCCATCATGGACTACCTCGTGGAGTACTTCGCAGCACGCCATGACCCGCACAGCGTGGGCGGCCGAAAGAGGCTGGTGGAGGCGGTGGCGCCCACCCTGCGGCGCATTGGCGATCCCGTGGAGCGCGGCGCCTACGTGCAGGCCCTGTCCCGGCGCAGCGGCGTCGACGAGCGGGCGATCCTGGAGGTGCTGCAGCGGCCCGAATCCGCGCGCCGCGGTTCGGACGACCCGTCCGCGACCGGGCATGGTTCCGGCCGGTTCACTGCAGACGCGGTGCTGGCAGCCCGCGACGGCATTGACGACCCTGCGGAGGCGGCCCGCACGCTCGACCCGATCGAGCAGGAGCTGCTGTGCATGCTCCTGCTCTACCCTGAGTCGCGAGCCGCACATGCGGACCTCGTGCCCGGGATGCTCCTGACGACTCCGGCGAGGGAGCTGTGGCGCGCGCTGCTGGCGGCTGACGAGTCGGCGAAGGCGGCCGACTCCACTGCGTGGGGCGTCTCGCTCGAGTCGTTCGTACGGGACCTGGACCCGGAGGTGGGCCTGATCACGCGTGGGCTGTTGCAGCGCGGCGGCCCGCGGTTGTCCTCCGAGCGCGCGGATCGCGCGATTGACCAGTGTCTCATCAACCTCGCCCGGCGCCACATTGACGAGGAGTTGGAGTTCCTGCGTGCCGACTTGGCCGAGCTGGAGGCCCGCCGTGACCCCGCCGCGCGCGACGCGCGACGCGACCCGGCAGCGCTGGTGGCGCTGCACGACCGAATCCGAACACTGCAACGGGAGCGTGCCGACCTGGACCGCCGGGCGGCCACCTCCACCATGTTGACTCGAACCGCAAAGACCCCCGTGGGAGGACCTGCATGACCATGGACCCGTCCGACAAGGTGCTCGTCGCATCGGTGCTGGAACGTGACCGCCGCCGACGCGGGCTCGACGACGAAGTGGAGACGAAGGACTCCGACGACGAGCTCGACCAAGTGCCCGAGATCGCCGCCGCCGAGCTTGGCGTCGACGTTGCGGTCGAGGACGCAGACCGCGTGCCGTGGCAGGAACCTCCGGCAAAGCTCGAAGAGGAGGCCGAGGAGCCCACCCCGGAGGAGATCGAAGCGCTGTCGGCCGACATGATCGGCATCGACGACCCGGTCCGCATGTACCTGAAGGAGATCGGCAAGGTGCCTCTCCTGACGGCGGAGGAAGAGGTCGTTCTGGCCAAGGCGATCGAGCTCGGTGAGCAGGTCGCGGAGGAGCCCTGGAAGGGCGTGCTCCAGCTCTTCGAGTGGACGAGAAACGACACGGAGCGCAAGACGCGCACGCTGCATCCACAACACCGGCTGCCGTACGGCCAAGAGTCCGAGCAGATCGTGCGCGCGGCGTTCGCACAGGCCGCCGCGGACGGGTTGCTCGTGCCGGTCCCCGACCTGCACCTAGTGAAGGCGCAGCGCGAGGCGACCGGGGAGGGGACCAAGGCCCTGCTGAAGGAGGCCAAGGTTCGCGTCCAGGGCTACAACGAGGGCCCGGCGACCGACGCCTTCACCGACATGGTGGACTTCGCCTTCAGGTCCGTCCACAACGGTGACCTCGACTCACGGGACAATCCAGGGCTGCGTGCGCTCTACGACTGGACGCGCGAGGTCGGGCACGACTACCTACGCCGCTGGATCGAGGCCGGCAACGATTCCGAACTGCTGCTCGAGATGGGCTGGGATCCCATGGTCCCAGTGGGAACCAAGCTCCGCGAGCGGCGCGGCGTGCTCGTGCGGATGGGACGCGACGCGCGCGAGCAGCTGACCAGCGCGAACCTCCGGCTGGTCGTGTCGATCGCCAAGAAGTACATCGGCCGCGGCATGAGCTTCCTCGACCTCATTCAGGAAGGGAATATCGGACTCATCCGCGCGGTCGAGAAGTTCGACTACGAGAAGGGCTATAAGTTCAGCACGTACGCCACGTGGTGGATCCGGCAGGCGATCACGCGCGCGATCGCCGATCAGGCGCGCACGATCCGCATCCCGGTCCACATGGTGGAGACCATCAACCGGCTCATCCGCGTCTCGCGGGGGCTCCTTCAAGAGCTTGGCCGCGAGCCGACGGTCGAGGAAATCGCGGATGCGATGTCAAAGGGCCAGGAGATCGTGGTCACGCCGGAGAAGGTGCGCGAGATTATCAAGGTCAGCCAGGAGCCGGTCTCCCTCGAGACGCCGATCGGCGAGGAGGAAGACTCCCACTTAGGCGACTTCATCGAAGACCGCGCGGCGCTGGCGCCGGCCGAGGCCGCCTCGCACCAGCTCCTCAAGGAGCAGGTCGAGGCCGTGCTCGACTCGCTCACGGGACGTGAGCGCCGTGTGCTCCAGCTGCGCTTCGGCCTGGAGGACGGGCGCGCCCGGACCCTTGAGGAGGTCGGCAAGGAGTTCAACGTGACCCGCGAGCGCATCCGCCAGATCGAGGCTAAGGCGCTGCGAAAGCTGCGGCACCCGAGCCGGTCGCGCAAGCTCAAGGATTACCTCGAGTAGGGCGGGCGGCACGGACCGGGCACGGCCCGGTGGCCGGGAAGCGGGTTCCGCGGGGGGAATGCGTGGAATGCCAGTGAACGCGTACGGAGTGCTGGCCACCTTCATGGCGGCCGGGACTGTCATCGGGTCGGCTGTCGGCTGGCTGGTCGGACCGCGGCGCTGGACCGTGCTCATCCTGCCGGTGGTCGCCGCCATCGCGTCGCTCGGCACGATTGGGCACCGGCTCCGGATCGGGTTCGGCCCGACCGTGCCGTTGTTCGGCTTCGAGGTGCACCTATACTCGGACTTGGGGTTCGCCGCCGGGTTTGCGCTGCTCGCGGCGCTTGCTCAACGGGCTGTAGTCCGAGTGATGCGCCGGCCGTCCGCCGAACCGTAATCGCGGGGGTCTACCGAGGTGTGGACGTGCGCGCGCGGTTCACCTCGCCCAACCTGCTCGAGGGCGGAGACCAAACGGGTCATGATCTAGGCGAGGCGGTTGCTGCTGGCGGTCGCTGACCACGCGAAATGGGACCTGGTGGACCTTAGCTCGTTTGCCCAGCTCGACCCGGCGGATGCCTTGATCATCAACTCCCGCCCCGCATCGCCGGACCGCGAGACGCTCGGCTCGCACGTGCGTTAGCCGATCCTCGCCGAGCCGCGCACCGGCAAGGCGTCGCGCGGGGCGACTGCGGCCCGCACCCTCACGCCCGAGGCCGCGCGGCGGGCCGGCGCAGCGAGTTCTCTGGGGTCTGGCGCTAACTCCCCGGGACGGCGCCGCACGTCGCCTCGACCGCGTGGCGCTTCTGTTCGTCCCACCTCGTCGCGCAGCCGCACCGCCGCTACAACCCCTGCTGGATGAGTGGGTGTTGGTGTTATCGGACTGCACACAGCGGCCGTGGCAGGGTGTAGGGCACACCGCCGACGGCGGCCCCGCCGTTGTACGACCCTGCCTGCTACCTGTGCCCAGGGTGGTTTGACGAGCGGGATACGAGACTTCTCGTGGAATACGCGACACGGGAGCACGGCGGCACCGGGATGGTCATTGAGGACGACGATTGGCTCGGCCTGGGCCCGCTATGGGCTGTCTGGCCCTTCGAGATGCTGGTCGTACCAAAGCGGCCCGTAGCACAGCTGATCGATCTTGGGGACGGCCGACGGGACACCCTAGCGAGCGCACCGATCGGGCTCCCGGACTGCTGCGACAGCCTGTTCGGCGTCCTGTTCCCGTACTCCATGGGCTGGCACCAGGCTCCGTTCGACGCGGCAGACCACCCGCACTGGCAGCTCCACGTGCCCTTCTACCCGCCCTTACTGAGTTCCTCGACGGTCCGCAAGTTCATGGTCGGCCACGAGATGCTTGCCGAGACGCAGAGCGAGTGCATCCCAGAGGACGCGGCTGCCAAGCTGCGGGTCGCGATCCGTAAGGACGTCGTCCCGGAGGGAGGCGGCTGAATGCCGTTGAGCGCTGGCGCGGCTGGGTAACCTTCCGCCCCGCCCCCTACGCTACCGCCAGCTGGCGGCTGGTGAGCGAGAGGCCGCTCGCCGCGTCGAACATGTGCACCTGGTCGAGGGGCACACGCAGGTCGAGCACGTCGCCCGGACGCACCCGCGCCGAGGAGCTGATGAGGGCCACGATCTCGTCGGGGCCGGCCGTCAGGTGGAGCTGCTCCTCGTCGCCCAGGTACTCCACGACGTCGGCCTTGGCGCGCAGCGTGGCATCGCCAGGGCGGGCCTCCCCGAGCGCGAGGTGCTCGGGACGGATGCCCACCGTGATCGTGCTGCCAGCCACGGCGGCCACCGACTCGCGCAACCGCTCGGGCACGGGGAAGGTGAGCTCCCCCTTGGTGAGCTGCACGGCCCCGTCGCGGCGGGTAGCGGTCATGTCGATGAAGTTCATGGCCGGGCTGCCGATGAAGCCCGCCACGAACTTGTTGAGCGGGTGGTCGTAGAGCACCTGGGGGGTGCCCACCTGCTGGAGCAGCGCGGCGCTCATGACGGCGATGCGGCTGCCCATCGTCATGGCCTCGATCTGGTCGTGCGTGACGTACACGAAGGTGGTCTCGAGGCGCTGGTGCAGGCGCAGGATCTCGGCCCGTGTCTGCGAGCGCAGCTTGGCGTCGAGGTTGGAGAGCGGCTCGTCCATCAGGAACACCGCGGGCTCGCGCACGATGGCCCGCCCCAGAGCGACGCGCTGGCGCTGGCCGCCGCTCAAGGCCTTGGGCTTGCGGTCGAGCAGGCTGGAGAGGTCGAGCATCTTGGCCGCCTCCGCCACGCGGCGCTCGATCTCGGGCTTGGGCGTCTTGCGCAGCTTCAAGCCGAAGGAGAGGTTGTCGCGCACGCTCATGTGGGGGTACAGGGCGTAGCTCTGGAACACCATGGCCACGTCGCGGTCCTTGGGCGCGAGGTCGTTGACCACCCGCTCGCCGATGCGTACGGTGCCCTCGCTGACCTCCTCGAGGCCCGCGATCATGCGCAGGCTGGTGGTCTTGCCGCAGCCCGAGGGCCCCACGAGGACCATGAACTCGCCGTCCTGGATGTCGAGGTTGAAGTCGTTCACGGCGACGACGTCGCCATAGCGCTTCCACACGTGGTCGAACGTCACAGTGGCCATGGATGGAACCTCGTCGTCGCGCCGCCGAGCTCGAACTCGGGCGTTCCTAAAGCGATGCTACCACGCGCCTCCGGCCATCCGGCGGAAGCCGGGCGCACCGAATCATGGCGTCTAAGGTGGCGTCGAGCCCGGGAGTGCCCGTCGGGCGCGCTCGTTAGGCCGCCCGTGGAGACCTTACACTGCCCGCCGGGAGGGTCGTGGATGTTGGACATGGACCTGGTCGGCTGGATCGTGGTGGGCCTTATCGCCGGCGCCCTGTCGGGGATGCTGGTGCCAGGCCGCGCCGCCCGCGGCTGCCTCGCAAATGTGCTCGTCGGTGTCATCGGAGGGATCGTTGGCGGATGGATCGGGCGCCAACTCGCCTTCGGTGACCCCCGGGGCTTCCTCGGCGCGGTCGTCGTGGCGCTTGTGGGCGCTGTGGTCGTGCGCTTGGTGCTGGAGGCACTATCTCCACGCCACCAGGGCCGAAATTGAGCGGCTGACGATGATGGCCCGCGGCTGAGAGCCCGCGGGTCGCGAGCCTCGGCCTCGATCGGACGGACCTAGCTCAGAAGGCAGGGCCCACGCCGGCCACGAGGGGCAGACCGAGAGCGTCGTGCACGCCCGTCTCGTCTGGGACCGCCTGGGCCGACTGGACTGTCGGAAGGCTGAACGAGATCGAGCCGCCTTCGGCCGTCTCGTCGATCCAGATTCGGCCACCGTGCGCCTCGACGAGCTCGCGACACAGGTAGAGCCCGAGACCAAGCCCGTCTCGTCGCGAGGTGTAGGCCCGGCGACCACGGTAGAACGGCCGGAAGACTAGGTCGTGCTCGTCAGGCTCGAAACCGGGTCCGTCGTCGCGCACGGTGACGACAACCATGCCATCGAGCGGACGGGCCCGCACCACTACCACCCCGGCGGCGCCGTGCTGCGGCGCGTTGCGCACGAGGTTGCGCAGCACATGGCCGACCCATGTTGGGTCCACGTCTACGAGGGGCAGGTCTCGGGTCTGCTGGTAGCGGATGGGCGCCTGCTCGGGCTCGCTGGCGATCTCCCGAGCCAGCCGCGAGACGAGCCATTCGAGGGCAACCGGCCGGCGCCGGAGGACGGGGCGGACGTCGCCGGGCCCGGCGACGTCCATGATCTGATCCGCAAACTGCGCAAGTGCCTCGGTCGCCGAAAGGATCCTTTCGAGGTAGCGGCGCCGCGTGGCCTCGTCCAGTGGCAGGTGCAGCAGACTCTGGCCGTACCCGCTGATCAGCGCCAGCGTCGCCCGCAGTTCGTGAGCCACTGCGCCGGCCAGCAGGGGACGCCACTCGTCGTCATCGTCCCTCCGCGGCAGGTCGAGCTCAACCGGAATCGCGACGCCATTCGATGGCTCGCCTGCCTCACGAGAGTCGAGATTGGGCGCCGCTGACGTCCTCATGACCATCGATGCGCTTCCTCCCGTTCGGCCGGCCCCGCTCGACGGCAACAAAAAACCCGCGCCGACACACGGCCGGAGCGGGACTTCACCATATCCTAGTCCCGGGGACTGAGGCTGACGCCGTTGTATCCGAGCGGCAGCGACGTGTCAAGAGCCGATCGCCGGGCGGGGTCCAGCAGCGGGTCGCGGTGGGTCGCCGAGAAGGCCCCATGGCAGCCGAGCTGCCGTGGTGGGCGAGACCACGACCGCTTCCGCGCGCGCCAGCAGCGCAGCCGCGATTTCGGCCGTGGCAATCAGCCCGTACGCCACGACCGGCCGTGGCAGGCTGTCGAGGTCTTCGGGCAACATGTGGGTGATCACCGGTCCGGGCGAGATCATCGTGCCCACGCCGGCCCGACGTGGGTGGGCCTCCAGCGCACGGTACAGGCCGGTCGAATCGAAGGCGAACACGTGGAAGAGCCCGAGGCAGCCGCGCTCGGCCGCCGCCGCGGCGGCGGCCGAGGCCCGGCGGGTGGCGATGACGCCGAGGCCGAGTTCGCCGGTGACGAAGTCGACCCCCGCCGCGTCCGAGTTCAGCCCCAGTACTGTGTCGATGTCCACGGCTAGCGGAGGGCGCGCCGACGTGGCCGCCGCCACCAGCGCCGGAAGATCTAGGTCCCTCAGCAGCCGGGCGCTGTAAAGAGACAGCGGCAGGTCCAAAGGCGCTTTCCCGTCCGTGGCCACGATCACGCGCGGGAGCCGGATGTCAGGGTTGCCACGGAAGAGGTCCGGGCCGTTACGCAAAGGACGCACTCCACAGGTTCGTCGAGCTCGTCGTAACGCCCGCAGCCCCCGCCGTGAGAACCGCGCGCGCCTCGGCCTCGGTCCTGATGAACCCGCCGGCGAGCAGCGGGACGGCAAGCCGCGGCATGAGCGGGGCGATGTCTGGCAGGATCACGCCGGGCAACAGCTCGAGGATGTCGGCGCCCGACTTAGACGCGGCCCCGAATGCCGCCTCCATGAGGCTGTGGCGAATCAGTAGCAGCCGGTGGATGGCGACGACGCCCTCGCGACGAATGGCAGGCACAAGTTGTCCTTGGGAGCTGATGATCGCATCAGCACCTGCGTGCGCCAGCCACGCGACGCCGGCGCGATCCGGCCGCACGCCATCGACCAGGTCTAGGTGGACTGCGACGAGCCGGTCCGCTGCGTGGATGCGCTGCAGTGTGGGACGCAGCGTAAGCCCGTCCGCCCGCAGGATGAAGACGATGCCGACGGAGCTGGCGAGCGCGTCGTCTAGGTGCTGGCTGGACGTAATCGCAGCACAGCACGGTGCCGCTGCTAGCCGCCTGAAGAACCTCTGCCTGTTCGTTTCCGATGACGTCACGCGGACCCCATGGACCCCGGGCCGTTAGCCCCCCGGATGCAAGCAGCGGCCTGCCGCACGGTCCGGCCATCGGCTCGTCGCGCGCTCGGACCGGTTTGCAGGCGCGGGTCGCCGCCCGATCCCGGGAGGTGCGGCCCACTATACCGGCTCGGTTGACGGCGTCGCGCGGTCACTTGACCATGGTGTCCATGAAGTCCCTCGTCATCGTGCCCGGAATGCCTGCGCCGACTGAGGCGCTTGGGGCTGTGCTCGTCCGGGACCTCTCGGTAGACGGGGAACACTGGGCGAAAGGGCGGCGGCTGTCTGTCCACGACGTTGAGCGCATCGTTCGCCTGGGCGTCGAGGTGGACCTAGGGCCGCGCGGTGCCGGACTAGCTGAGTCGCGTCCCGGGCGGACACACGCCGCCAGGTCGCTCGCCCCGGCCTCCCTCGATGCGCGCAGCTTCACGATCCTCGTCCTTGAGCCGGGCGACGTCCACGAGGACGAGGCCGCGCTCCGGCTCGCGACGGCGGTCGCGGGGTCCGGCATCGAGCTCAGGGGACCGGTTGAAAGCCGCATTGACCTAGTGGCGCGCGCTGACGGCGTGCTCCGCGTGAGGGGGGAGCGGGTAGAGCGGATCGACCGGATTGACCCGTTGCAGCTCTTCACACTCTACGACGGGCAGTCCGTGTCGATCGGCCAGGTCGTGGCCAGCGTCAAGATCGGCCCGCATGCGGTGCCGCAGGACCTCCTCGAGCGGGGCCTCCGGGTTGCGCGCTCCGGTCCGCCTCTGGTGTGGGTCGCGCCGTTCATTCCGAGGCGGGTGGCCGCGGTCGTGCGCGAGACGGTCCGCGTCGTGGCCCGTGACCGCTTTGAGCGCGGGGTCGGGGCGCGGGTCCATTCGCTCGGCTCGACCTTGACCGGTATCGCGTACGCCACCACCGCCGACGAAGTGGTGGATCATCTGCGTCGCTTCACACAAGGATCTGAACGGGTCGATGTCGTGCTGACGGCCGGGGCCGCGTCGACCGATCCGACCGACCCGTTCTTCGTCGCCATCGGCCGCCTCGGTGGTCACGTCGTCCGCCACGGCGTTCCGGCGCATCCGGGCTCGATGGTCTGGCTTGCGCGGATCCAAGGGACTGACCTGCTCGGGCTGCCCACCTGCGGGGCCTATTCGAAGGCCACGGCGGCCGACCTGCTCCTTCCCCGACTCCTGACGGGCGAGCGGGCGAGCTCGCGCATGGCGGCGTCGCTGGGCCATGGAGGCGTGCTGACCCGGGCGATGCGCTTCCGGTTCCCAGCGTACGCACGGGCCCTGGAAGCGCCCGTAGGTGGATCATGGGTAGGTCCTGCGGAGGCGATCGAATGAAGGAGCTAGTCGAGACGCTCGCCGCGTGGCGGGCCGAAGGGGTCGAAGTTGGGCGCGCCGTTGTGGTCCGGACGTTCGGATCCGCTCCACGACCGGAGGGCGCAGTGCTGCTCCTCGCGTCTGACGGTAGGATCGCGGGGTCGGTGAGCGGCGGCTGCGTGGAAGGCGCTGCTGCGGAGGAGATCGTCCGCGCGCGCGCGGACGGGCGGTCGCGGGTCATTCGCTACGGGATCAGCGACGAGCAGGCCTGGGACGTGGGGCTGGCTTGCGGCGGGACGATCGACGTGCTGGTCGAGCCGCTCGTGCGCCCTGAGGTCGAGGAGGCCGCCAGGCTGACGGCCGGTTTCGGGCAGGGGTCAAGCACCGCGTCAGACCTAAGATCGGGCCCCTCTCTCTCGCCGGCGCGAGCAGTGGTGACGCCGCTCCCATCGGACGCACCCGGCCCGGAGGTGGGACCGCACGGGCACGGCGTGGGCGAGCCGCCATGCGACGTCCTAGTCGCTTGGGAGGACGGGCGGCTCGACGGGACGCTTGGCGATGCGGCGCTGGACGTGGAACTGGCTCGGGTGGCTGCAAACGCGCTGTTGCGCGGAACCTCCAGGACCGTCCAGGTCGGGGGCCGCTCGCTATTCATCGAGGCGTTCTCACGCCGCCCTCGGCTCATCATCGTGGGGGCCGTGCAGGTCGCCATCGCGCTGGTCGCCATCGCCCGGACCCTTGGATACGAGACTGTCGTCGTTGATGGGCGGCCTTCGTTCGCCACCCGCGAGCGCTTCCCCGATGCGGATCGACTAGTGGTGGGGTGGCCCGACGAGGTTGCGGACGGCATCGGGTTGGGCCCGGCGGACGCCGTGGCTGTGCTCTCGCACGATGTCAAGTTCGACGAGCCAGCTATCGCAACCGCGCTCGGTCACGGTTGCCGCTACGTGGGTGCGGTCGGGTCGCGGAAGACGCAGGCAGACCGGCGCGCGCGCCTTCGCGCGGCAGGTATCGGCGAAGAGGATCTGGTTCGCCTGCGCGGGCCGATCGGCCTGGACTTGGGTGGACGGAACCCTGCCGAGGTGGCTCTGGCGATCATGGCCGAGGTGGTGGCCGCGCGCTACGGCGGAAGCGGCCGGCCGATGCTGGATCGAGCGCTCGAGCCCCCGCCCGAACGCGCTGCCGGCAACGGATCCCCCCGTCGGCCCGCGGCAGTGCGCTGACGTGGAACCGGGCCGGGTTGGCGCGGTGGTGCTGGCCGCCGGCGCCGGGTCACGTTTCGGCGACATCAAGGCGCTCGCGAAGCTGGACGGCCGCCCGATCCTCCAGTACGTCCTTGATGCCGTGGCCGAGTCCGGCCTGGAAGAGACGGTCGTGGTACTGGGGCACTGGGCGGACGAGATCGACGCCACGATCCGCTGGCGGGGCGAGCGGCGGGTCCGCAACCCCGACCCGGACGCCGGGCTGTCGTCGTCGCTGCGCGTCGGGATCGGAGCGCTCGGCGGGAACCTAGAGGCGGCGCTGCTCGTGCTCGGCGACCAGCCGCTCCTGCGGCCCGCCACGGTTGCGGTGCTTCTGGCCGCGCTCGATCCGGACTCAGGGTCCGCGGCCGTGCCGGTCTACGCAGAGGGCGGGGGCCAGAACCCTGTCCTGCTGGGCCGGCCCGCGTGGCCGCTCGTGCTGGAGGCGAACGGCGACCGGGGACTCGGCCCGGTGCTGCGGGCGCACTACGACCTGGTACGCGAGGTCCCGGTGTCCGGAGCGAACCCTGACGTCGACACGCACGGCGACCTCGCGGCGCTCGCCTGGGGTGAACGCGTGCGGGCAAACCGGGAGCAGGTCGACCGCGTGCGCGAGGTCCCCGACGGCCCCGACTTCTACGCGCCGGTCGCGGCCCATTTTCTGGCCGATCCCCGCCGCACCGACGATCCTGTGCTCGAGGTTCTGCGCTCGCTCGTACGGCCCGCTGACACCTGGCTCGACGTCGGCGCTGGGGCCGGTCGTTTCGCCCTGCCGATCGCGCTGCTGGCGCATGAGGTGGTGGCGCTCGACCCGTCCGCCGGGATGCTGGCAGCGCTGCGTGAGCAGGCGGCCAGAGCCGGGATCGGGAACATCCGTACGATCGAAGCTCGCTGGCCGATCGTGCCCGGTTCGGACGCCGTCGCCCCGACCGCGGACGTCAGCCTGATCGCCAGCGTCGGCCACGACGTCGAGCGCATCGGCGGCTTCCTCGACATGGTGGAGGCCGTTGCGCGGCGCCTGTGCGTCGCGGTGATGTCCGAGCGCCAGCCCGCCTCCTTCGCCGAACGGTTCTGGCCGCCGCTCCACGGCGAGGCGCGCATCGCCCTGCCCGCCTTGCCCGAACTGCTCGAGCTGCTTCGCGCCCGCGGGCGCGAGCCCGAGCTGCTGGCGACTGTCGAGCAGCCCCCGCGCGATTACCCCGACGAGGACGCACTTGCGGAGTTCGTTCGGCTCCAGCTGTGGGTCGCGTCGGGCGGCCCGAAGGACCGCAGATTGCGCGAACTCATCCGTGCAGAGCTGGCGGAGCGCGACGGCCGCGTGAGCCTGAAGAGCGAGAGACCCCGCCGCGTCGGCGTGGTGTGCTGGGAGCCGCGCTGAGCCGGTCGGTGCGGCCCGGGGGCCCGGCAACCACCACGCGACGACCACGACGCGGCGAACCGGCACGCAGATCCTGGCGACCGCTGCGCCGGGTTCAGGCGGGCTGTGGGTCGAGCCTGGCGGATTGCCAGTACCATCGCTCCCGTGGGCGCGCAGTTCTGTCAAGAAACGACCAGAGAAACGATGGGGCGCACGATCGACGGCATCCGGGTGAAGGTCGCGGTGCCGTCACGGCGCTCGGCCAGGTGACGGGCGCTCACCGCGAGCCGGTAGCGTCCGGATTCCCAGTTTCCGGCCGGCCCACACTCGACCCCCGCGTCCAGGATCGGCTCGGGCGCCGCCTCCACGACCTACGCATCTCGGTGACGGATCGCTGCAACTTCCGCTGCACGTACTGCATGCCGGCCGAAGTATTCGGGCGCGACTACGCCTTCCTGCCGCGAGCGGAGATCTTGACGTTCGAGGAGATCGCCCGCCTGGCCCGCCTCTTCGTGGGCCGAGGCGTATCCAAGCTTCGCATTACGGGCGGGGAGCCGCTGGTGCGCAGGGACCTGCCCGATCTAGTGCGCCAGCTCGTGGTCATCGAGGGCGTCGACGACTTGGCGATGACCACTAACGGGACGCTGCTGCGCTCGCAGGCGGGACCCCTGCACGACGCCGGGCTGCGGCGCGTCACCGTGAGCCTGGACTCCCTCGACGACGCCGTGTTCGGGGCGATGAACGGCGTTGCCTTCCCGGTGGCTCGGGTGCTGGAGGGGATCCGCGCGGCCCAGGAAGTTGGACTCCAGCCCGTCAAGGTCAATATGGTCGTGAGGCGCGGGGTGAACGAGGCCAGCGTGCTGCCCATGGCACGCTACGCGCGCGATCGGGGGCTCACGCTACGGCTCATCGAGTTCATGGACGTAGGGCACTCCAACGGCTGGCGCATGGAGGACGTCGTGCCGGCGTCCACGCTGGTGGAGACCATCGCGGCCGAGTTCCCGCTCGATCCGATCGCGCCCGCGTACCCGGGCGAGGTCGCGTCGCGCTGGACCTACGCGGACGGAGCCGGGGAGATCGGCGTGGTCGCCTCCGTTACGCAACCGTTCTGCGGCGCCTGCACGCGCGCGCGCCTCTCCGCCAAGGGCGAGCTGTTCACGTGCCTGTTCGCAGCGTCCGGCATGGACTTACGGGCCCTGCTGCGAGGCGGCGCGTCTGACGAGGAGATCGATGAGGCCATCGCGGGTCGCTGGCGCCACCGTACCGACCGTTACTCCGAACTGCGCTCGGCGGAGACGGCGGGGCTCCAGCGAGTGGAGATGTTCGCGATCGGAGGGTGACGCGCGCGGCGGCCACGCAGGGCGCGCTGAGGTCGCGCAATCGCGCAATCAGCGCGGCGTCGTGCGCTCGGCGATGAACGACTGCACTCGGCGCCACGCGTCGGCCGACTCCGACGCAAACTCCGTCGCCTTTCGATCGAAGAAGCTGTGCGGCGCCCCGGGGTATGCGTGCAGTTCGTGCGGCACCCCGGCCGCGGACAGCGCGACGCCAAATTGCTCGATCGACTGGGCAGGGATGCTCTGGTCGGCGCCGCCGAAGAGTCCGAGGACAGCGCCGTGCATCTCAGCGGCGACGTCGGCGGGCGCCGGCGAGTCGCCGAACCGGTGCGAGCCCACGGGCACCCCGTAGAAGCCGATCGAGCCGGCAAACCGCGGCTGGCTCCAGGTCGCGGTCAGGAACGCCAGACGGCCACCGTAGCAGAACCCGATGGAGAAGAGCGCTCGCCCCGGGGCGGCCTCGTCGAGCCGTGTCGCGCCCGCGGTGATGTCTGCCGATAGGTCGGTCCAGCGGGCCTGTGCGAGGTGGTCAACATACGGGAAGTCGTCCGGCCGCGAACCGATACCTGCGGTCCGGGCGAAGTAGTCGATCGCCAGCGCGTCGACTCCGGACTCGGCGAGGCGGAGCGTGAGCTCCTCGTAGTACGGATGGAGCCCTCTGGCGTCAGGCAAGATCAGGATGGCAGCGTCGGACGGTTGGTCGGCCGCGTGCGCCTCGAACGCCCGAACGCCGGTTCCGTCGGTCGACGTAAGCTCGAAGGTGCGGTGGTCGTGGGCTCCGCCCGCCATCGGCAGGATGGGAGGCCGGTCATGCGGCTCGAAGCACATGGGTGGGACGCTCCTCTGTACTTGTTCGGATAACGGCTGGCGCGCCGCACGAGGCAGCGCCGCACGGCGACGCCTGGTTTCGGGTCAGATGGCGCCGACCGCCCCCAGCTCGGCCGGGTCAACGCTCCACCCGGCTGCCTGCACGTTCTGGCGCACCTGTTCCGGGGAGCTGGCGCTGGCGATCACGGTTGCCACCTCTGGGTGGCCGAGCAGCCAGCCGAAGGCCAGGTCAAGCAGAGTGTGCCCGCGATCGTGCGCGAACGCGTCGAGCCGGCCCAGGCGCTCGAAGTTCTGGGGTGTCAAGACACGGCTGGCGCGGGGGCTTTGGCCCAGGCGGGCGCCCTCGGGCGTCGCACCCGGCCGGTACTTGCCTGTCAAGAAGCCTGACTCCAGCGGGAAGTAGGGAATGAGGCCCAAGCCGAACGCCCGGCACATGGGCACGAGCTCGCGCTCGACCTCGCGGACGAGCAGGTTGTAATGGTCCTGGGCCGAGATGGGGCGCGTTAGGTGCCATGTGCGTGCGGTCCAGTCGGCGTCCGCCATCTGCCACGCTGCGAAGTTGCTGTAACCAACGTAGCGGACCTTGCCAGCCCGGACGAGGTCGTCCAGCGCCTCCAGCGATTCTAGGATTGGCGTGTCCGGGTCGGGCGCGTGGAGTTGGTACAGGTCGATGTAATCGGTGCGCAGGCGAAGGAGGCTCGCCTCGACTTCGCGCAGGATCCACGCCCGTGAGGTGCCGCGCTCGAGAGGTGAGTCCCCCATGGCCATGCCGACCTTGGTCGCTAGCACCACGTCGTGCCGCCGCGGGCCGAGGAGCTTCCCCAGGAGCGCCTCAGACGCGCCGCGGCCGTAGACGTCAGCCGTGTCGATGAAGGTAATCCCGAGCTCGAGCGCTTGGTCCAAGACCGCCCGGGCGCTCGGCTCGTCGAGGCGGGTTCCGAAGTTGTTGGTGCCGAGTCCGACTTCTGAGGTGAGTAGCCCGGACCGGCCGAGGCGGCGCAGCTCCATCTCTACCCTCGCTTGTGTGGCGGCATGGTCTCACAGCCGGGCGGCGGGCGCCGCGGCCGGGCCAGAACCACCCGTGCGGGCCCACCGTCGGGGGCGGCGGGGTCTGCGCCGATGATCCCAGCGGGCGCCGGACGTGCAACGGTCCTTGGTTGCGCCGGCACTGTCGCGGACGCGACGACAGTCTGGCCGGTGCCAGGCCAGCCCGCAGCCCGTCCGTGGGTCCGCCCAGCGTGGGCGGGCCGGTGGGCGGAGGGACGCAGCAGGTTCGTGCGCACCTGGCGCTGCGCAGCTGCTGCGAGACGGTGCGTTCTGTGACGCTCCGGGCGAAGTTGCCCGCCGCCCCCGGCCCGTGCCAGCAGTCCGTGCCATCATCGATGGGTCCGGCGAGTCGACGGCAGGCGCTGCGTCTAGGAATCATCACTTCAGCTGCCAATGGAGGCTCGTATGCCCACCCCACTGCCCGATCTCGACCCAGCCACACAGCGGGGGCTCGCAGCGGGCCTTTTCAATCGCACGTGGGAACTCCTGGAAATGCGCGACCGGACGCCTGCCCAGGACGACGAGCTCGTCCACACGGCGCACGCATCGCGTTACCACTGGGGCGAGCTCGCCGAACGTCCGATTCGACTGGCCCGGGGCGAGTGGCTGTGCAGCCGCGTCTACGCCGTGCTCGGCCGAGCCGAACCGGCCCGCTGGCACGCAGTGCGCTGCCTTGCGATCCTGGACGAGCACGCCTCGAGTCCTGACGGGGGCGGTGCCGAGGACTGGGATCGAGCGGCAGCCTGCGAGGCTGTCGCTCGGGCGGAAGCGACCGCCGGGAACCACGAGGCGGCAGCGACGTGGAGAGCCCGCGGGCTGGCACTCTGCGCGGAGATCGCGGGATCCGGAAGATCGCCGCCCCATCGAGGACGACCTTAAGTCGATCCCTGGCTAGGTCGCCGGTCCGTGGCGGCGTGGCAGTTGACGGTGTGGACCGCGCCGACGAAACGTCGAGAACCGTCTTCTGTCGCTGTCCCCTGAGCGCCCGTGGTCGTTTGGGCGGCGCTACCCTGCGTCGTGGTTCTCTGCCGGTAGTGGCAGCGCTGAGGAAAGAGAGGGGCATGCACGTCGTTGATCTGCATCCCCAACCTCCGGGCTCCGGCACCTGGCTGGACGCGGGGCTACGGTACGACGACGTGGCGCAGGGGTTGGGGCCGAGTGAGAGGTCAAGGCATCCCTGGCGCCGGAAGCAGTCCGGCGCCGCGGTGTCAGATGTGCCAGCGGCGGAACGACTGAGTCAGCACGACCGAGTCGCGCGCTTGCGCCGAGCGGTCTGCGTCAATGGCCCTGGCGGCATGCCAGGAGCGCAGGGGACCAGGCAGCGGCGGCAGCCTACGGCCGCAGACAGGGCAGGGTTGTCCCCAGTCTCCGCGGACACACTTGCAGAAGGGGTCGCTCGACGGCCGGATGAGGTGGCCGTTCCTTGCAGCCATGATGCAGGACGCATTGTGCGCTCCCGGGCGTGTGTCCTCTCCCGCACGGTCGTCGGCGCCCACCCTTCCCGCCCGGAGCATCAGGGTGCCGCTAAGCTGACCCCCGTTGCCGCCTGAGTTCCGCCTGGGTACAGTGAAGCGAAAGAGAGAGGTCGCGATGGACCTGGCGCTCATCCCGGCGCGGACGGCGCTGGTAGTGATCGACCTGCAGCGGGGCACCGCGGGGAGGCCGACGGCTCCGCGCCCGGCAAGCGGGGTGGTGGCACATGCGGCGGCACTAGCCGTTGCGCTCCGGGCGTCTGGCGGGACCGTCGTGCTCGTCCATGGGAGCCGGTCGGTGGACGGCAAGGACGTGCTGCACCCTCAGACGGACACAGCGGCTTAGCCGTCCGGGCCCCGTCCCCCCGACTGGACCGAGATCGTCCCTGAACTCGGCCCGGAGCCGGGGGACCTCGTCATCTCGAAGCGCCAATGGGGAGCCTTCTACGGCACCGAGCTCGACCTCCAGCTTCGTCGCCGCGGCATCGACACGATCCTGTTGTCCGGCATCGCGACCAACATTGGCGTGGAGAGCACGGCCCGCGACGCCTACGAGCGCGGCTATGAGCAGGTGTTCGTGGAGGACGGCATGGCGGCCCTGAACCCCGATGAGCATGAGCACACAGTCCGTACCGTGTTCTCGCTGATCGGCCGGGTGCGCTCCACGGCCGTCGTGCTGCTCGCGATAGAGACGCCCACGAGGCAGGCCTGAACGGCGAGCCCGGCACGATCCTCCAGCAACGATCCTCCAACATGCTCGTTGAGGTGGACGAGTTCGCCGCGGTCGTGCGGGACGCCTACCGTGTGGCCGGAGGTCCCGGGAGGTGAACAGGGCCGCGGGCTGCTTCCGGCGGCATCGAGATGCGCCGCGATCGCCGGCCCTGTCCCCCTACGAAGTTCGCCCGTTCGACCCCAGCCGGCTCGATCCTGAGCAGCTCGCCGCGCTGCGCACAGTCTTGGCCGGCGACCCGAGCGTGCGGTCGGCGGCGCTGGTGTGGACCGAAAGCCAGTCGATTTTCGAGGTGCACGAGCCGATCGGCACGGACCCGCGGAACGGCATCCAACTGTCGCAGTCGCGGCGGGTGCTCGTCGAAAGCGAGCACCCGATAGTGCTTGTGGTGCGCTTCGGGTGCCTACCTGAGCGGGGCTCCTATGGCATGGCCGAACGGCGCCGGGCGGCCAACAAGTGGTGCGTTCAGGCACCGGCCTCCACGATGAACGCACTGCAGCTCGTGTCGGGCAGCTCGTGCTGCAGCAGCCGCATAGATGCCGCACGAACGGTTCGTGCAGGGCTTGGCAGCCTCGCGGATGGTGCGGGCACCGGGGACTCGGGCGCGGTCATTCGGCAGTCGGGTCTGGAAGCCGCGACCTACAGATGCTTTGTCCGTCGTGCAACCATCGTGCACCGCTCGTGCTTGGCGGGGGCACTCGGATGCTTCACGGCTGCGTGGAACGCCACACTGTCGAAGCGTTGCCCACTCCTATACTCGCCGTCTTCGCACCGGGGGCGTTCCAGCCATCAGGCTGTCGAGATGCGCCTCCAACAGGGGGGCAGGAATGCCGAAGATCGTGGTTACTGCGGCGGTCAAGGATGTCGAGGCGTGGCTGAAGTTCAAGCCGCAGCTCATCGCCCAGATGTCCGCCGTCGCGTCAGACGGGACGAGCTACGTCGCCATGGATGGCAGCAACCGTGTCGCCAGCACATGGGACGTCCCTGACATGGAGGCCTTTCAGGCAGCCCTGAGCGCGCCCCCCTCCCCCGAGGCGGCGGCGGCGATGGAGCGGTACGGGATGATCCCGCCAAATACGGTGGGCGTCCTTCCCGTCGCCGGACGGGGCCAGCAGACGGAATGGACACTCCGGCCGGAGAGCGGGAAGGATGGACGGTCGGAGTGTAGGCGGGCAGGCGGAACAGCCTCTACTCTGGGTATCTACAGCGGATAGGAGGGAGACATGCCTCGGCTGCGCACGGTTGCGATGATGCTCGGCGGCGCAGTCGCTGCCGTCGCGGTCCTGCGACACACCCGGGGCTCCGTTGGACTCCACGCACCCGGCGGGATCGTCATGGCCGACCCCGCACGTTACGACTCACTCACCGGGGTCCTGCTCGGCTTGTTCTACGACTCGGTTGCGGCCGATGTCGCCGCCACCGCACCCACTGGAGGTCGGGTCCTTGACGTGGGCTGCGGCCCCGGGCACCTCGCGAACCGGCTGGCCCGCGAGCACGGTCTCGAGGTGACCGGGCTCGACCTCGACCCGGCGATGATCGAGCGGGCTCGCGCCAACGCAGAGCGGGCGGTCACCGCCGAGCGCCGCCCGACCCTCGTGGTCGGTGGCGTCGCCGCGTTGCCGTTTCCCGACGGCTCGTTCGACCTCGTCGTGAGCACCCTCTCGATGCATCACTGGGCCGACGCGGCGGCCGGTCAGGCCGAGATCGGCCGGGTGCTCCGCCCCGGCGGGCGGGCCCTCGTCTGGGATATCCGACCGGGCGTTGTGCCACTCCACCGCCACCAGCCTGACCCGCTCGATAAGGTCGCGAGCTCGCCCCTGCAGCTCGCGAGCGCGACGCCCTGGCGCTGGCCGTGGCGGCTCCCGTTCACCCAGCGGATCGAGCTAGTCCGGACCGGCGGCGAGGCGGCTACCGCCGCGACCTAGCCACTGGGGCGGCCATGGTCAACGCGCGCGGTATGGGCGGCAGGCCCGCGGCCGGGTGCCGAGCATGGCCGCGACGTCGGCCCATTCGGGGGCGTAGATCGGGGAGCCGTCCGCGCGCGACCCGCTCAGGAGAGCCGTATCGCGGTCGGTCAGGAACTCCGCGGTCGCACCGCCCAGGTCGTCGACGCAGCGGACGATCGCCCGCATGGTCGTCGAGCGGGTCTTGTCGGTCGCAAAGCGGACGGCGAGCATCCGCGAATAGCCGAGGATCGCGATGGAGGCAGAGAGCTCGCCGGCACCGTCCCCCAGCGGCCAGACACCGCAGTCGGTCCAGTCGCCCTGAGCCTGGACCCCGGGCCCGGTCTCGAAGCGCAGCTCGGGTTCGGCGCTCTGGTGTGGTCGGAGCTCGACCACCCGCCGGCGCAGGCTCGTGTGGGAGCCGGTGTACCCGTACCCCTCGACGAGCTCGCGGTGGAGGACTGTCGCCCGCGGGTCGGGGCAGGCGGCCAGACGGCGCTCGACGTGGGCGAGGCCGGCGGCTGTCAGCTCCGCTGGCCGGACCCGTGGCCGATATCGCGGTGGTGCCTCGGCGGTGGCGTACCGCCTCGCCGTCCGCCAGTCGAGCCCGAACTCGCGGGCGAGGGCGGCGATTGACCAGCCGTGGCGGTGGAGCACGTGCAGTTCCATCCAGGTGACCTTGAGACTGCAATCTGTCCCTTCCGTCGTCGGTTCGAAGCTGAGCAGCCCGAGCCTGACAGGGGGAGCGTCGTCGTATCCGACCCACACGAAGAGCCCCCGGGTCACCCCGGTGGCCTCTGCACTATTCGTGCTCAACTCTCTGCAGTTTTCATGCCCGCCCACAGGTGTTCGGCGCAGGCGGCCTGGACAAGGATATTGTTCCCAGTCTCGCCGCATTGTGGAGCGGTGCTCCAGCCGTTGACGGTTGTCTGTAGCGTTCCCCACTGCACAGGTCGTGGACGCACCGCCCGGCGGCGGAGGACCGCAGCCGCTCCAGATCCCCGGTCCGACCCATCAGGACGGCCGAGGCGACGATGGCCGGTGGCGAGGCGGACGAGGAAACCAGCGACAAGCCGATGACGCCACAGGAGCACGGTAGAGACCGCTTCCGCCGTCAGGTCGGAGGCGAGTTTCGCCGGGTGGATCTGGTGGTAGAGCACGCGCTCGGCTCGGTCCATCACAGGATGGCAGCGGCGGCGGCCGATGCGATCCAGGGTCGCCTCGGTAGAGGCCGTGGAACGCGGGCCTGCGTGTGAGACCGGCGGCTAGCCTGCCAAGCGGTGCCCGATCTCGCGCTCGTACTCGGGGAAGTACCGCCTGATGATGGAGAGGTCGAACTCCCGCAGGATCGACTCGTTCGACTCGCGCTCCAGCAGGAAGGCAAAACTGGCCCGCACGAGTTCCTCCAGATCGGGCGCACCGGGTGCCAGCCGGGGGAGATCGGCGCGGGTGACGTGGACGCGGTGGTGCGTCTCACGGGGGTTGCGCACCGTCACCTCACAGATCCAGCCGACGCTCGACCGCTTGCAGGTGACGTCGATCCCGCTTGCGCGCTCCATGTCGCATCAGTATGCCCCGCAGTCACGGCCCCGTCCGAGCGAAGCCTGGGCCGCTCCGCTGCCGATCCGCCGGCCAAGTCTTCGGTCGGGCGCGTTCCCCACGGGAATTCATCGAACAAGGACGCCGTGGGGCGCGGAGCGGACGAGTCGGACTGGACCTGTCTGGACGCCCTGCTCGGAGCAGTCGGCGCAGCTCTTGCGATGCTGCGCGAGTTCATCGAGATCCACGACCAGCGGGCCGCTCACGTCACCGTCGTCGGGCGCTCCCGCCACTGCGCTTCGGGCGATCAGGAGATGCGCCACCGCACTACTACCGCCTCGTATTCCTCATCTCTGATCGTCGTGCCGTGCATCTGGATCATCGCCACAGGTTCACGACCACAGGTCGCGACCGCAGGGACATCGCCGCCAGCACGAGCAGGCGACGAGCCTCGGCAGGAGGCAGCTGCGCGAGACTGCTCATCTACCTACTCTCCGCGAGGATGCGTTCGGCCTCTGCAATGGCGGCTTCGGCATCCACGCCGAGCCGATAGCAATCCGCTCCGCCTCGACTCTTAGATCGAAGCGCACTTCAAGGTGCTCGCGATACCGCTCAGGCCGAAGCGACTTGAGTAGGAAGGTCAGCAATGTATCCGAGCTCGCCATAGCCCTCCGCCGCGCCTCCAGTTCCAGTCGCTCGATGGCATCTTCACCTGCGGCTTGCCACGCATCGCAGAACGCCGGATCGGCCTTGAGCCAGTTGTAGATAGTGGCGCGATGCACGCCGGCTGCAGTAGCCGCCAACAGGACGACGCCGCTGTTGCGGTAGGCATCGAGGGCAGCGGCCTTGCGTTTCGGCGTCGAAACTGTCGAGCCGCTCATGCCTTTACCGCCTTCCTGCCGGTGAAGGTTTGCCAGCGTCGATGGCCACCTGGACGTACGTGGGATCGATATCGATGGCAAAGCAGCGCCTATTCAGTTGCTCGGCCGCAAGGAGGGTGCTGCCAGAGCCGACAAAGGGATCGAGGACGGAGCCGCGAGCCGGCGTCGAGTTGGCGAGGCAGCGCGCGATGAGCCCAACCGGCTTCATCGTGGGGTGCTGCTCGGAGCGCTTGGGGCGGTCAAAGGCGAGGACCGATGACTGGCGGTGATCCCCATACCAACGCGAGCCGACGTGATCGCCTCGCCCTGAGCGACCCGTACCCGGTGCCCAGCCGTAGTAGATCGGCTCGTGCGCGTAGTGGTAATCAGAGTTCCCGAGGACGAAGGCGTCCTTCACCCACACGAGCTCCTGATGCAGTCGCCAGCCTGCGGCGCTGATGGCTTGCTGGAACGCGACGTTGCCCGGTCCCGCCGGAGCGCAACAGTAGAAGGGAGCACCGGGCACGACGAAGCTGCGCGCCGCCTCCAGCATCGATCGGAGGAGGAGATCGGCGTCTCCGTCGTCGTTCTCAAGGGTGAGGGCGTCCTTCGTCTTGCCGGCATAGGCCACGCCATACGGACTATCGGTCCAGAGGCAGTCGGCGACTTCGCCACCCATCACGCGACGCAGGTCCGCCTCCTCGGACGCATCACCACAGAGGAGGCGATGGTCACCAAGGACCCATAAGTCACCAGCCTTGACGTAGACCTCGGCCGGCTCCGGCGCTGGTGGTGCCTCGTCGGGACCGGTCAGGCCGACACGTCGGAGGTCGATGTTGTTGGCCCGGGCGAGGTCTTCGATGACTCGGTCAAGTCCAACGTCGTGCGCGGCCAGCTCATGCAGCAGGCTATCGAGGCGGTTTCGATCCGAGGTCGCCATAGCGCCGATGGGATCGAGGGTCGAAAGGACGAGCCGTTCTTCGTCCTCGGACAGATCCACGTACGTGACGGGGACGGTGTCTTCGCCGTGTCGGACGGCGAGGTCGTACCTCAAATGGCCATCTACGACATGCCCTGTGCGCTTGTTGACGAGGACTCGCTGAACCCAGCCGACGTCAGAAAGTGCCCCGTTCAGCGCGCGCTCTTGGGCCGGCGGATGACGCCGCCAGTTCAACGGATTTGGCTGCAGCTGCCACGGATCGACCTCGCCATGGCCCACAATGCGGTCGCGCCATGGAGCGGAGCGAGCCCGCTTGGCGGACGCGCGGGGACTTGCCAGCCGCGCCTGATCGATCCGCATCGGGACGTGCCCCCGGTGCGGTCGTCTCGCGGGCTGGATCGAGGACTGATCTGGCCATGCGGCCAACGTGCCCGGCAAGGCAGGGGAGACGGAATCACCGATTTGTCTAGCCAGACCGAGACGTGTCGCCGGCGTGACCAGCCACAAACGAAGGGCTACGCCGGATCCCATTTGGTAGGCAAGTGGGTTGCGGTGGATCCCTATTCGTCCGACTTCTTGTTGCGGGCCGGTTTCGCCTTGGCAAGGTTGTGTTCCACGCCGGCGCGGATCAGAGCTCTCAGGTCGTCAGCGTTGGGCTTATCGCCCTCCCAGATGTCGATGGCTCGGGCCTTTGTGCCCTCAAGCCGGTCGTTGAAGAGCTGGTGCGGGTCGGGGAGGCTGGCGCCTTCGTGGAGCGTCAGCTTCACCCGTTCTTTCAGGATGTTGATGTGGCAGACAATCCCGTTGTGCTCCCAAC
>CAWIHR010000043.1:0-165451 GCA_963835945.1 uncultured Chloroflexia bacterium | reverse complement strand
TCCCGTCGAGACGGCCGAAATGACCGCCCTCATCGGGCGCCTGCGATCGGAACTGGGCCTGACCATCCTGCTGATCGAGCACGATATGCGGGTGGTCATGGGGATCAGCGATCGGGTGACCGTCCTCGACCACGGCGAGAAGATCTCGGAGGGGACGCCAGCGCAGGTGCGAAGCGATCCCAAGGTCATCGAGGCGTACCTTGGAACGGCGGCGGTCGCATGACCGCGGCAGCTTTGGCCCGCCCCGCTCCCGACGCCGCGACCACTCTCCTCAAACTCGAGGGCGTCAAGACCTTCTACGGGAAGATCCAGGCGCTGAAGGGCATCGACCTCGACGTGCACCCGGGCGAGATCGTCACCCTCATCGGCGCCAACGGGGCCGGCAAGAGCACGACGCTGAAGACGATCAGCGGCCTCTTGCATCCTCAAGAGGGACGAGTCTGGTTCGACGGTCGCGACATCACCCACATTCCGGCCCACCAGCTCGTGCGACAGGGCATTAGCCAAGCCCCTGAAGGTCGCCGCATCTTTAACAGAATGTCCGTGCTGGAGAACCTCCAGATGGGGGCGTTCACGACGACCCGCGCGCACTTCGCCCAGCATCTGGAGCGCGTCTGGACGCTGTTTCCCCGGCTGCAGGAACGTGCGAGCCAGACGGGCGGCACCCTGTCGGGTGGCGAGCAGCAGATGCTGGCGATCGGGCGGGCGTTGATGTCGGAGCCGAAGATCCTGCTCCTCGACGAGCCGTCGCTTGGCCTGTCTCCGATCCTCGTGCAGCAGATCTTCAGCATCATTCGGGAAATCAACTCGCAGGGCACGACCATCCTGCTCGTGGAGCAGAACGCGCTGCAGGCGCTCTCGGTCGCCGATCGCGGGTACGTCCTCCAGACCGGGAGGGTCCTGCTCGCGGACACGGCCGCCGGCCTCGCTGCAAACCCCGATGTCAGACGGGCGTACCTCGGAGAGATTTAGCTCTGGACAACAGGCCGGTGACCGCAGCGCACAGACCCGTTGCGCGCCCTGCCGTCCCGGCGCGATCGCGACCTACGAGGCGCCGGCCCCGGTCGTATCGGCCGTAGCACCCGCGCAACCATCGGTCACGAAGCCGCCTGCCGCATCGAGGTGAGCCCATGCAGCCTCGTCCTAGCCGGATCGACCAGCTAGCGCCAAGTTGGGCAGGCCTGGAGGCCAATCTGGAGGCCAATATAGACAGGCGACCGCCGCTCCTTTTCTCCGCGCTGGTCACAGCTGGATTGGTCATCGCCTGCTCGGGCGCGGCACCGAGCGCGCCAGCGTCCTCAGCTCCTGGAGAGAGCTGGGCCGAGGCCAGCGTTGCCCAGCCGGCGAGCCTGGTGGCCCCCTGGGCAAGCGCCTCGATCCCGGCGTTCTGCTCACCCTGCCATGCGGGGATTGCCACGCGCATGCTGGGCGTGGCCGCGAACGGCACCTCCCTGGTGGCAGTCGGCATGTCGGTTCCACCGGCGTACGCGGCCGCGTGGCTCTCGTCCGACGGGCTTGACTGGAGCCGAGCACCCGGACTCAACGCTCCCGAGGAGTCGCTCATGACCGCGGTAGCCGTCTCGCCGGGCCGCATCGTGGCCGTCGGCGGGATCGCCGCGCTCGCCGCAGCGTGGACAAGCGCCAGCGGTCATGCCTGGTCGAGCGCGACGGTGACGCCCCCGCCCATCACCGGCCAGGCCCGGATGGCGGCCGTGGTCGTCTGGCGGGGCGGCTACGTGGCGGGCGGAGACGTCGAGCCGACGCCCAGCGAGCACCACGCGGTCCTGTGGACGTCGCCGGACGGCACGACCTGGACCCCGCTTCCCGACGAGGCGGCGTTCGACGGCGGGTCGCTGGCCTCCCTCGCCGCCGGCCCGTCCCGGCTGGTCGCGGTCGGATCCGTCCTGGATCCATCGGGCTCGACGCGCGCGGCAGCCTGGTGGTCGACCGACGGGCGCGTCTGGACGGCGGCCCCCCTGGCCGCCTCGTTCGCGGACGCGCGGATGAACGGGGTGACCGTGGGCGGCCCGGGCTTCGTGGCCGTGGGCTCGGCGGACGACGGCGGCAGCGCGGCGGTATGGACGTCGACCGACGGGGAGCGCTGGACACGCGTCCCGGACGGCACGGGCTTCGGCGGCGGCGGTCTGCGCATCGCGATGGCCTCGGTCGCGGCGGGGCCACATGACCTGGTGGCAGTGGGGTCGCGAGACGACGCGGGCAACGGGTCACCGACCGTGTGGGTCTCATCGGACGGCATCACGTGGCGCCGCGTGCCCGATGATCCGAGCTTCGGGGGCGGCGAGATGGCGGCCGTCGCGGTTGGCGGGGCGTCATTCGTCGCGGTGGGGACGCTCGGGTTGCCCGACAACGCCCTTGCAGCGGCGTGGATCAGTCGGGCCCGCTGACCAACTTCGACGAGGCGCCCGGATCGCCTCAGGCCCGCGGGCGCTCCGCGAGCATCTCAGCCAGACCCCACGCGACGACTGCCAGCCCGATCCCGGCGACCCACATGCCTAGCGCGCGATCCGGCAATGCCAGGAGCCCGTCGGCCTGGATCTGCCACAGCTTCAGTGCGAACCCGATGACGCCCACAGCGCCCACGACGGCGAAGGACAGCGGGCGGTCGAGCGCGATGGGCTGATCTCCCGCCGCGTACGGCAGCGCGATCAGGGCCAGCAGGGCGATGGCGGCGATGAACACCAGGATCCCGAACCCGTCAAAGGCGCCGGTGCGCTCGGGCGGAAGCCCGATGCCCGCCGTCTGCCCCCACGGGAACAGGCAGCCGACGAGCGTCACCAGGCATCCGAGGCCGACGATCAAGCGCCCCCTGCCGAGCGTTCGACGGTTCACGACGCGGCGTACACCTCCGGCTTGAGGACGCCGACGAAGGGAAGGTTGCGATAGTGCTGGCCGTAGTCGAGCCCGTAGCCGACCACGAACTGGTCGGGGATCGTGAAGCCCAGGTAATCGATGGGGATGTCAACGAGCCGGCGGGCCGGCTTGTCAAGCAGGGTGCAGATGTGCAGCGAGCGCGGCTTCTTGCCGCCCAGATAGCGGATCAGGTAGTTCAGGGTGAGACCCGTGTCGATGATGTCCTCGACGATCAGGACATCGAGGCCCTCGATCGGCGAGCTGAGGTCCTTCAGGATCCGCACGAGGCCGGATGACTCGGTGGCCGTGCCGCCGTACGAGCTGACCTCCATGAGATCGATGGATACGGGAATGGAGATCGCCCGCATCAGATCGCCCATGAACGGCAGCGAGCCCTTCAGAACGCTCACCAGCGTCAGTTCCCGGCCGGCGTAGTCGGCGCTGATCTGTGCGCCGAGCTCGGTCACCCGTTTGCGGATCTGCTCCTCGGTCACGAGGACGCTCGCGACGTCCCCGACCAGGTCCGGCATGCGCATAGGGCGTCAGGTCCTCCTCGGAGTGCGGCGAGACGAGGGGTGGGACACGTCCCCTGCGGCAAGCGAGCGGCTCGGTGGCATGGATCGCTTCATACGTGCGCCGACTGCGTCGGCCGGGGGCGCTGGCTCGAGCGTCGCCGTCGCTCCCCGCCGGCACGGGGCGGAGCAACGTCCGCAAGCGGGGCCACGTCTGTTGCTGAGCCAGGGCGACGGGCGTCGGCCACGAGCCGCTCATCGGGGCCCTCGGGGCCACGCCCACGCGCTGCCGCATCCGTCTCCGGGCTCACCCGTCGTGGGGGGGTTGCCTGTCCCCCCGCACCAGCGAGGGAGTCGAGCAGCCCGATGCGTCCGTACTTCAGCATGAGCGCCCGGAAGTCCCGCGCGTAGAACAGCTTGATCTGCACGTCCGGGTAGAGCTCCCGCAGGCGTCGCAGCTTCCTGTTCTTCTTCCGGACGAGGCTCTGGCGGAGCGTCGTCAACTCCACGTAGAGGTCGAGGTCGGGCAGATAGAAGTCTGGTGCAAAGCTCTCGACGACGGCGCCGTCGAGGTTCCACCGGATGGGGAACACGCGGGGTTCGTACTCCCACGCGATCCCGTAGTAGTCGAGGATCCGCGCCAACTCCGCCTCGCTGGCGTGCGCAAACGGGACCGCCTGGGCCCCGTGATCGACGTACATCGAGCCCAGTCTACCCGGTCGAGCGCTGCACCGGGTCACTGCCTCATCTCGCCGCCGGATCAGGGCTGCTACACTCCGGGGGAGTATCCGTCCGCGATGGGACAGGGGTCCGGACCGGCGGCCCGGACGGAGGACACGTGACCGATCGACGCGACGAGACGGACGCGACCTCGAGCGGGGCCGCCCCCGACACCGCCGGCGAGCCTGCGCCGGCGGTGAACCCACACTTCCGACACAGCTACGACAAGGATCGGCAGCTGCTGCTGCGGCGCCTCTCGCGCGTCGAGGGCCAGGTGCGCGGGATCGCCCGCATGATCGAGCGCGACGAGTACTGCATCGACATCCTGCAGCAAACTGCCGCGCTCCGTGCCGCCGTGGACGCCGTGTCACTCCTCGTCCTCGAGGATCACGTCGCGGGCTGCCTGCGGACCGCGGTCGCGACCGGCGACGCAACCGCGTATACCGAGGAGGTCATGGACGTCGTCCGGAGGACCCTCGGCCGGCCCGTTCGGACGGCGCGCACCGTCCCTGAGCAGGCTGAGCGATGAGCGATCGGGGCGGACGTCCCGGGGATCCGCCGGCCCGCCAGCCGCACGCGCGCGTGCCGGACGGCGCCCGGTACCTGGCCCACGCCCTGCGGATCGCAGCCGAGGACAGGGGTCCGGACGCCCGGATCGAGCGGCTGCTGGCGCACGTCGCCAAGACTGCGGCCGCCGCCGACGTGGCGGTCGCGACCGAACAAGGGCGGCACCGCGTCCTAGTCTGGAGGAGCACCCAGGACGGTCCGCCCGGCGGCCGCGCGCTGGCCGACTGGCTCGACCGGAATTGCCGCCGCGCCGCGGCCAGAATCGGACTCCCACGTTATTCCTGGAGATCGGGACGGCAGAGGAGGACGGTGCGGCAGCCGAGCTGGAGACGGCGAGCACAGGCTTGGCGGGCGCCATCTGGCGCCGCTCCGTCGTCGTGCCCGGCAGGCCACGGGCCGCCATGGCATTCACGTTCCGCTCCGCTCGGGCAGAGAGTTCGTTCGGGCTCCGTTTCCCGGCACCACTGGCCCGCTCTACGGCAGACCTCGTGGCATCGCTGGTGCAGCGCCTCGAGGAGGCCCGCGACCTGACACAGCTGCGTCACGCGGACGCGGAGCGTCGGCGGTTTGTGACCGTCGTGGCACACGAGTTGCGGACGCCGCTGGCCTCACTCGCCGGGTACCTGGACCTGCTCGAGTCGGACGGCAGCAGCGAGTTCCTCGACCGGTCGCGCGACCTCGTGTCGGGGATGTCCACGCTCGTCGCCGATCTGCTCGAGCTCAGCCGTCTCGAGGCCGGTCAGCTCCACCTCACACCGGCGCCCTTTTCGGGCGCGGAGGCAGCCCAGACGGCCGTGCGCGACGTCACGCCGCTCGCCATGGAACGCGGAATCCTCCTCGATACGGCGCTGCCTCCGCGCCTGCGCACCGTACATGCCGATCGCCGCCGCCTGCAGCAGGTGCTCGTGAACCTGCTGGGCAACGCGATCAAGTTCTCGCCTCCGTCGAGCAGGGTCCGGATCTCGCTGCGCTTCGACGGCCCGGCGGCCCTGTACACCGTCCGCGACGATGGTCCTGGCGTGGCGCCCGACGAGCGCGCCATGATCTTCGAGCCGTTCCACCGAGCCTCGGGCGCGGAGCGCGTGGTGGGGACAGGCCTCGGACTGCCGATCGCGAGGGACCTCGCCCGCCGGATGGGTGGCGATCTCGAGGTGGTGTCGGCGCCCGGACATGGGTCGATTTTCGTGGTGGCGCTGCCCGCGACGAAGGACGCCGACCCAGCCGCCGTCCTCGGCGCGCTCGGGCGCGCGCTCGACGCCGAGCGTCAGGTCATCGCCACAGCCTGACGCCTGATCTCCACAGAGACCTCGATTGTGGCCTCCGGGGGCCCTGTTTGTCCACAACCTCGGGGCGGGCGGGCGGTTGGTGGATAAGCCGCTTGATTTGCGCGGCGAGCGGCCGAACACTCTCGCCTGCACCGCAGGCCAAGTACGGTAACGCTGCTCGCGAGGGGCCGGGAGACCGGCTGGAGGTCCGGACGAACGGCGGAAAACTGAAAGGCTGTAAGGTGCGTTTGAACTCGCGACGCCGGAAGGTCGAGCCGACGGGAGCCCGGGACCTGCCTTCGAGAGGGCATGCACCGGGCGCCACGCGCTCCCTTCCGGCGCCGTGGTCTTCGGTGCGCCGACAGATCCAGCCCCGATCCCCGAGCATCGATGGTCGAGGCGAGCCGCCAGGCGTGCCCGTTCGCGAGCCGCTGCCGCGCGACGCGACGGACCTTTCGCCGATCGGGCCGGAATTCCGCGAGGTCGTCGACCATGCGCTCGTTCAGCTCGGCCTTGAGCTGACGCCGGGCATGCGCGAGGCGATCGACGCCCAGGCTCGCCTCCTGGTCGCCTGGGGCTCGATCGTGAACCTCAGCGGCATCCACGGTCCCGCGGCCATCGCGCTCGAGCACGTGGCCGACAGCCTCGCAGCGGTTCCCACGCTCCTCGACCGGTTAGCGAGCGGGCGGAGGCGGCGCCGCGCGATTGGACTCCTCGACCTCGGCAGCGGCGCGGGATATCCGGGCTTGCCGGTCGCGGTCGCGGTCCCCGTCGCCACGGCGACGCTCGTCGAGTCCGTGATGCGCAAGGCGGCATTCCTCGAAGTGGCGGCGGGGGCCGCCGAACGCGCCTTCGAGATGCACGGCGAGGAGCGGGTGCGAGTGCGCGTCGTGACCGCGCGGGCCGAGGAGCTGGCGCTCCGTCCCGACCATCGGGATCGGTGGGACGTCGTAACCGCCCGGGCGGTGGCCCGCCTGCCGGCGCTGCTCGACCTCGCGCTGCCGCTGGTCCGCCCTGGTGGCGTCTTCGTGGCCTGGAAACGCGACTCGGGCGACGGCGCGTTCGGCGCCGAGATGGCGTCCGCGCTGTCCCAGCTCGAGGTGCTCGGTGCCGATCCGAGGCCCGAAGTTCAGCCGGTGGCCTTGGAGGGCCTTCGAGACCACCGGCTGGTGTTCGTGACCAAGCGGCGCGCCATGCCAGACCGCCGGGATAGGCGGTCTGGTCGGCCACCTCGCCTGCTACCCTGAGCCCGTGCGCGTCGCGCTGCTCTCGGACGTCCACGGCAATCTGGCAGCCCTCGAGTCCATCCTCGACGTGCTGTCGCCGTTCGACGCCGTCTGGCAGCTCGGCGACGTCGTGGGGTACGGTCCCGAGCCGGTGGGCGTGGTGCAGCGGCTCCAGCACGAGGGTGCCCTGGGCGTGCGCGGCAACCACGACGCGGCGGCCATCGGCGAAATCAGCACCGACTGGTTCAACGACGCGGCCCGCCGGGCCGTCGAGTGGTCCGCGCAGCAGCTCACGCCCGCCACGCGCGACTGGCTGGCCGCCAACCCGCGCACACGGGTCGAGGGGCCGTTCACTCTGGCCCACGGCTCTCCCCGCGACCCGCTCTGGGAGTACCTGTTCTCGACGACGCTGGCACGCGCGAACCTTGCCGCGTTTTCGACCCCCTACTGCCTCGTCGGGCACACGCACGTGCCGCTCGTGTTCCGCGAGTCCGAGGGCGGGATGGAGGTGATCGTGCCGGGCGACGGAACCGTGATGGAGCTGGATGGGCGGCGCGCGATTCTGAACCCGGGTGGCGTCGGGCAGCCTCGGGACGGCGATCCTCGCGCCTCCGGGGCGCTGCTCGACACAACGGCTGGCACGGTGACGTGGCGGCGCACGCCGTACGCCGTGGGAGTCACCCAGCAGGCGATGCGGACGGCGGGCCTGCCCCAGCGGCTGGTCGATCGGCTGGAGCAGGGTCTGTGAGGGAGCAGCCCGAGCCGACCGGAAGCGAGACGGCGCCAACATGGCCGACCATGCGGTTCTGGGCGCGCCCGCAAGCTCGGGAACGGGCGTGCACGGGACAAGAGGGCGGGGATGGTGAAGATCTCGTCGATGGCGTGGGCGCTCGACGAGATCGCGTCTGATCTCAACATCGTGAGCGCTTTGTTCTGAGCGTGTCGTGCGAGACCGCGCGGCGGCACAACTCCGGCATGCCCTGATCGGACGCCCAGACCCAGTGATCGCGCTCGTCGCGTAACGGAAGGAGCACCGACCAAGCTTCCGGCATAGGGCTTGTGCCCTGCCGTCGGGCGCTCGCGGCGCCGATCGCGGGTGCTACCCTACGCGCCGATGACAGAGACAAAGCCACCGGGCCAGTTTGTCCGCGCCGTGCTGGGACTCAACGGGGGAGTCACGGACCCGCTCGTCGTGGGCGCAGCGATTTGGCTGGGCAAGCAGGCCCGGGCGGAAATCACCGGCGTCCACGTGATCGAAGTGGACTGGACGCACGACCTCGCAGACACGGTGCAGGGGAGCCAGCAGCGGGCGTCGGAGGTGCTTGATCGAGCCGAGGCGCAGGCCGAGCGCGCCGGCGTCGCCCTGAAGACGACGCTACTACAGGCACGTGACGTGGGCGCCGCGATCGTCGACGAGGCGGCCGCCGTCGGTGCGGACCTAATTGTCCTGGGCCTGCCGTACCGCACGAGGTTCGGGGGGGACTTCGCGATGGGCCGAGTGGTCCCGTATGTCCTGCAGAACGCCCCGATGGCCGTGCTCGTCCTGAGGAGCCCCATCCCGGCGGATGCCGGCAGCAGCGTGGAGCGGCGGGCCGTTGCCCGCGGTTGAAGGAGCATTGGTGCGCACGATCATCGTGGGATGCGGACGGGTTGGCGCCGGTCTTGCCGACGCGTTGTCGCGCTCGGGTCACGAGGTGACGGTCATCGACGTGTCCACCCAGGCATTCAACAGGCTCAACACTGACTTCCCGGGACAGGCGGTCCGCGGGGACGGAACGGACGAGGACGTCCTCCGCCGCCTAGGCACAGAGCAGGCCGACTACTTCTTCGCGCTGACCGAAGGCGACAACCGGAACGCGCTCGCAGCGCAGATCGCCCAGGACGCGCTCCACGTCCCGCACGTCATCGCCAAGATCAACGACCCGGTCCGGGCCGCCGCCTATCGCGCGATGGGCCTGGCCGTCGTCTGCCGGACCACGATCATGGTCGATACGCTCTCCAGGTTCATGGGCCTGCCCGCCGATCCCGGAGCCGGCGACCTCGTCGCCGAAGTGGTCGTGAAGCCGTCGGACGAGGTGGAGGCCCCCTGATGTTCATCATCATCGTCGGCGGCGGCAAGGTTGGCTATTACCTGACGCGGGAGCTACTGAGCTCCGGCCACGAAGTCGTGCTGCTCGAGAAAGATCCACGGCGTGCAGCTGAGATCACCCACGAGATCGGCAGCGTGGTGCTTAACCGGGACGGGTGCGAGGGGAAGCATCTGGCGGCTGCGGGCGCGAACCGGGCCTCGATCGTTGCCGCGCTCACGGGCGACGACGAGGACAACCTCGTGGTGTGCCAGATGGCCAAGCACCACTTTGACGTTCCGCGCACAATCGCGCGCGTTAACAGCACGAAGAACGAGGCGCTTTTCCGGAAGCTCGGCGTAGACGAGGTCATCAACCCGACGCGCATCGCGCTGGGTGCGATCGAGCAGGACATCCCGGTGCACGACCTGCTGCACCTGGCACAGCTCTCGACTGGAGGCCTCGAACTCGTCGAGGCGCAGATCGAAGCTGAGTCGCCCGCCGCGGGCCGCCTCGCACGCGACCTCGCGCTGCCCGAGGGATGCTTGCTGTTCGTCGTGATCCGTCGCAACGTGGCGCAGGCGATCCGCTCGGACACCACGCTGGAGCCCGGCGACAAGCTCGTCGCCCTCAGTCGGACAGACTGTCAGGACGAGGTGCGCCGGCTGCTGATCGGCGACCCCGAGCCGGTCGCGAACGCCTGATCGCGCGTCCGGGCGTTCATGCGTTCGCTTCGGCAGCCGCCCGCGCGCATCCGGGACGCCCCTCATGCTCCTCCAGGCAATGAAGGTGCCGGACGCAGGGCCCGGCGCCCGGCTCGTTGTCGCAGAGCGTGGGCCGGAGCCCGGCCGTTGGGCCGGCGGTGTCCCTGACTAGCGGACCCGCGGCCCGGCAGGGCGGAGCCGGCGGAATCCGACCCCCGTGGACCCCGGCCTAACAGACGAGCCTGCCGCCGGTAGCGTCACCGTCGTATACCCCTTTGTTGCGTCTAACGGTGACAGCTCTCTAGATGAAGAAACGGCAATACTCTTGACAACAATATTGTCAGGGTTGACCATGTGGCTCGGTGCGTGGGGGAGTGGACCGAGCGCCCCTCCGGCCTCAAATGGCGGGGCCGCATCGCAGAGTTCAGTGGCAGACGGCCACGGGAGAAGCGACATCATGACCATCGTGCGGAGAACGGGCCCATTCAGCGATCTCGTGTCGCTGCGCCAGGCCATGGACCGCCTGTTCGAGGATTCGTACGTCCGTCCGCGGTGGGCGGGCGACGCCGACTCGGCGTTCTTGCCCCTCGATATCTACCGAAGCAGCGACGCCCTCGTCGTGAAGGCGGCGCTCCCCGGGGTAAAGCCCGAAGACGTTGATATCACGGTCGAGGGAGACACCCTCACGGTCAGCGGCGAGTTCCGGGAGGAACGGTCGGAGGACGAGCGAGGCTACCTGTTCCGCGAGCTGCGACGCGGCCGGTTCAGCCGGACGATCCAGCTGCCGGGCGACGTGAGTGCCGACCAGGCGCAGGCTCACTACGAGCACGGCATGCTCACGCTCACACTCCCCAAGCGCGACGAGGCGCGGCCGCGGCAGATCCGCATCACGCCCGTGACCGACGATGCGACGAACGCCGCCGGTTCGGACCGCCGGCCGTCCGACGGCCGCTGAACGGGACGGTCGGGTCGTGCGGGACCGGGTACGAGATCCGGGTCAGCCGGTCTACGTGATCAGCGTGGCCGCCAGCATTGTCCGAGTCCATCCGCGCACACTGCGCATCTACGAGGACGAGGGTCTCCTCTGCCCGGCGCGCACGCCGACCAATATCCGCCTCTATTCGGAACGCGACCTTCGCCGGGTCCTCTGGATTCGACACCTGACCCAGAACCTGGGCGTCAACTTGGCCGGGATCCGGATCCTCTTCGAGATCGAAGAAAAGCTGGGGACGCCCATCCTCGAGGCTCTCTACACCGAACCAACCCTGGACGGGGACGGGGACGAATTGCCGGAGGAAGCTCCTGTCGCGCACCGGTCGCCCGCAAAGTAGGAGATGACGCAATCATGACCGATCGACCTTCGAGCCCGGATGAGACGCGGCCGACATCTGTGAACCCCAGTCCGTCCCGCCGGGAGTTGCCGCTGCTCGCCCTGCGCGAGACGGTGATCTTCCCCGAGATGATCGTCCCGCTTCAAGTGGGCCGGGACAAGTCGGTGAAGGCGCTGAACGCGGCCGTCGCCGACTCGTCACCTATTGCGTTGGTGACACAGCGCGTGGCCGACCGCGAGGAGATCGACGATCCAGGGGAGTTGTATCAGGTCGGCACCCTCGCCAAGGTGGCGCAGGTCGTGCAGCTGCAGGACGGCACGGTCCGCGCCATTGTGCAGGGTCAGCAGCGCCTGCGGGTCGTGTCGTTCCAGCAGACGGACCCGTACGTCGTGGCCATCGTCGAGATGCTCGAGGATCAGAAGCCCTCGGGCCTCGAGGTGCAGGCGCTGATGCGGAGCGTGCAGTCGCAGATCGAGCAGTACGTCCAGTCCGGCGCGCCCGTACCACCGGAAGCGGCTGTCGCCGCTCGCAACATCACCGAGCCGGGGCTCCTCGCCGACATGGTGGCGTACAGCCCCGACATGAGCACGGAACAGCGGCAGCAGATGCTCGAGACCACCGACGTCGTCGAGCGGCTCCGCCTTGTGTCGGGGTTTCTGGCACGGCAGATCGAGATCCTCGAGCTGAAGGGCAAGATCCAGTCCGAAGTCAAGTCCGAGATGGACAAGACGCAGCGCGAGTACATCCTGCGCGAGCAACTAAAGGCGATCCAACGCGAGCTGGGCGAGGACGACCCGCAACAGGCCGAGATCAACGAGCTGCGCGACAAGGTCGAAGCAGCCGGCATGCCGGACGAAGTGAAGACCCGGGCGATCAAGGAGATCGACCGCATGAGCCGGATCCCGTCCGCCTCCCCCGAGGTTGGTGTGATCCGCACCTACGTCGACTGGCTGGTCGGCCTGCCCTGGAACGTCTCGACCGAGGACAACCTCGACATCAAGCAGGCCGCCAAGATCCTCGACGAGGACCACTACGGCCTGGAGAAGGTCAAGGAGCGGATCCTCGAGTACCTCGCGGTGCGCACCCTGGCGAGCACCATCCGCAGCCCGATCCTGGCCTTCGTCGGCCCGCCCGGCGTGGGCAAGACATCCCTGGGCAAGAGCATCGCGCGGGCAATGGGACGCAAGTTCGTGCGGATGAGCCTAGGCGGCATCCACGACGAGGCGGAGATCCGCGGCCATCGGCGCACGTACATCGGGGCCCTTCCCGGCCGCATCGTCCAGAGCATCAAGCAAGGCGGGTCGAACAACCCGGTGTTCATGCTCGATGAGGTCGACAAGATCGGCATGGACTTCCGCGGCGACCCGAGCTCCGCACTGCTCGAAGTGCTCGACCCGGAGCAGAACAACACCTTCCAGGACAACTACCTCGAGGTGCCGTTCGACCTGTCCAAGGTGCTGTTCATCACGACGGCCAACCTGCTCGATCCCATCCCCGCGGCGCTCCGGGACCGCATGGAAGTCATCCAGCTGCCCGGCTACACGCAGCTGGAGAAGGCCGAGATCGGCCGGCGGTTCCTTATCCCAAAGCAGATGACGAACCACGGGCTGACGGCGAAGCACATCGAGATTACCGACGAGGCGCTGACCGAGCTGGTGCAGGCCTACACGCACGAGGCCGGCGTCCGGAACCTCGAGCGCGAGATCGCGAACAGCATGCGCAAGGTCGCCAAGACCGTGGCCGAGGGCCGCAAGCGCAAGACGGTGATCGACGTCAAGAAACTCGACGAGTTCCTGGGGCCGCCTCGTTTCGAGTACGGCGAGCTGGAACCCGAGGACCAAGTCGGCGCGGCTACGGGCCTCGTGGTGACCGAGACCGGCGGCGACATCGTCGCCGTCGAAGTCACCCGCATGGAGGGCAAGGAGGACTTTATCCTCACGGGCCAGCTGGGCGAGGTTATGCGGGAGTCGGCACGGGCCGGACTCTCCTGGACACGGGCCCACGCCCGGGAGCTGGGGATCACCCGCGAGGTGTTCGAGAAGAACACGCTGCACATCCACGTGCCGGCCGGCGCGATCCCTAAGGACGGGCCGTCCGCTGGGATCACGATGGCCACCGCGATCGTGAGCGCGCTCACGGGAATCCCCGTCCGGAAGGACGTGGCAATGACCGGTGAGATCACGCTGCGCGGACGTGTCCTACCGATCGGCGGGTTGAAGAGCAAGATCCTCGCCGCTCACCTCGCCGGCGCCTCCACAGTGATCCTGCCGAAACGCAACGAGAAGGACCTGCGGGATATCCCAGAGGAGATCCGGCGTCAGATGAAGCTGGTCCTCGTCGAAACGATGGACCAGGTGCTGGAGTCGGCGCTCCGGCGGCGGCCCGCGGCCCTGCCGGCGCAGTCCCCCGAGTCGCAGCCCGAGCGAGAGCCCGGGCTGCCGGAGGCCGCCGCCGGACGGAATGCGTTTCCGCCGACACCGGCCATGGTGGTCAGCATCGAGCAGTGAGCACCGGGTGTCCGGCAACGTCGAGGAGCCGGACACCGCTTGGCGGGCCAGATGGAATACAAGGACTACTACGCGATCCTGGGCGTACCACGCACGGCGAGCCAGGCCGAGATCAAGAAGGCCTTCCGCAAGCTCGCGCGCCAGCATCACCCGGACGTGAACAAGGGGAACCCGGAGGCAGAGCGGCGGTTCAAGGAGGTCAACGAGGCCCATGCGGTCCTCAACGATCCAGAGAAGCGCAAGGCCTACGACTCGCTAGGCGCGAACTGGGCCTCGTACCAGCAGGGTGGCGGGGCGGGCGCGGCGGATAACCCGTTCGCCGACTTCGTTCGCCGCTCGTACGCCGGCGGTGCGGGAAGGACGGGCCCGGGAGGCATCCGCTTCGAGTACCGCGGCAGCGCGGAGGATCTATCCGGTTTCAGCGATTTCTTTCGGACGTTCTTCGGTGGCGGGGCGCCGGGCACGGGCGGCTCTGCGACCGGGGCCGGAGGCGGGCAGAACCCGATGCGAGGCGCCGGTGCCGGGATCTCCATAGACTACGACGACCTCCTCGGCGGCCTCGGCTTCGAGGGCACGCCCGCGCGGGCGCGCGGCCGCCGGGGACGCGCGACCACGTCAGACGCTCCGAGGCAGGACGTGGAGGCAGAGACCGAAGTCACCCTCGAGGAAGTGTTCCACGGCACCACGCGGTTGCTCCAAGTGAGCGACCGGCGCTACGAGGTTACGATCCCGCCTGGAGCAGCGGACCGTCAGCGGATCCGGCTGAGTGGGAAGGCCGGGAGCGGGCCTGCGGCAGGCGACCTCTACGTGCGCATCAGGGTGCTCCCTCACCCGACGTTCGAACGGAACGCCGCAGACCTCACGCGCGACGTGAACATCTCCCTGCGCGACGCGCTCCTGGGGGGAGAAGTCCCTGTGGAGACGCTGGCGGGAGGCCGACTGCTTCTGCGGATCCCTGCCGGGACCCAGAGCGGCCGCATCTTCCGTCTGGCCGGCCAGGGGCTCCCGCGATTCCGGGTCGGCGGCCGGGGCGACCTGTACTGCCGCGTGCGCGTGGTGCTGCCCACGAACCTCGACGAGCACGCCCGCGAGCTCGCAACTCGTTTCCTGGACGCGGCCAACCAGGCAGGCCCCACGAAGGCAGATCCAACGACAGCAACTGCGACCGATCACGGGACAAGGACCGCCGACAGACGATGAAACTCGACAGGTACACGGAGAAGGCCCAGCAGGCGATCGTGGATTCTCAGCGGCTGGCCACGGACATGCAGAGCCCGGTCCTCGACGCCGAGCACCTGCTTGCCGCGCTGGTCGAAGACGAGGCCGGCATCCCCGCCACCACGCTTCGGCGACTCAACGGCGACCCCGGGGGGATCCGCGCGGAACTGGCGGCGGCGCTGTCTCGGCGCGCGCGCATCGAGGGCGGGTCGCTCTCGCTCGCGCCGAGGGCACGGGAGTCGCTGGAGCGAGCGGAGGACGAGGCGAAGCGGCTCAAGGACGAGTACGTCTCCACGGAACACCTCCTGCTCGGAGTCTCGAAGGCCGGCGGCGACGCGCAGCGCATCCTCGAGCAACACGGCGCGACCCACGAACGCATCCTCCAGGCGCTTGCCAGCGTGCGGGGCAACCAGCGAGTGACCTCGCAGCACCCCGAATTCGACGTACCAGGCGCTCGAGAAGTACGGGATCGACCTGACGGGCGCGGCGCGCGACGGCAAGCTCGATCCGGTCGTGGGGCGCGACGAAGAGATCCGCCGCGTCATCCAAGTCCTGAGCCGCCGCACCAAGAACAACCCGGTCCTGATCGGCGAGCCCGGGGTGGGCAAGACAGCGATCGTCGAGGGCCTTGCGCAGCGGATCGTGCGCGGCGACGTCCCGGAAACGCTCCGCGACAAGCGCGTGATCGGTCTCGACATGGGGGGGCTGATCGCCGGCGCGAAGTACCGCGGCGAGTTCGAGGAACGGCTGAAGGCCGTGCTCAAGGAGATCACGGAGAGTGCGGGCCAAGTGATCTTGTTCATCGACGAGCTCCACACGGTGGTCGGCGCAGGCGCAGCCGAGGGCGCTATGGACGCGTCGAACCTGCTCAAGCCGATGCTGGCCCGCGGCGAGCTGCACGCCATCGGAGCCACCACGCTCGTCGAGTACCACAAGCACATCGAGAAGGACGCCGCGCTCGAGCGGCGCTTCCAGCCGGTGTACGTGGACGAGCCAACGGTTGAGGAGACCGTTTCGATCCTGCGCGGCTTGCGCGAGCGGTATGAGGTGCACCATGGCGTGCGCATCAAGGACTCAGCGTTGGTCGCGGCCGCAGTGCTCTCACACCGCTACATCAGCGGCCGGTTCTTGCCTGACAAGGCGATCGACCTCGTGGACGAGGCGGCAAGCCGGCTCCGCATGGAGATCGATTCGATGCCAGCCGAGCTCGACGAGCTGGAGCGGCGGCGGATCCAGCTCGAGATCGAACGCGAGGCGCTGCGCAAGGAGCAGGACGATGCCTCGAAGGCGCGCCTGGAGGCGCTCGAGCACGAACTGGCCGAGATCGGCGAGCAGGCGGGCGCGCTCAAGCAGCGGTGGCAAACCGAGAAGTCCGCCATTGCCGGCCTTCGGCACACCAAGGCCGCACTCGAGGGGCTCCAGCACGACATCGAGGCGGCCGAGCGTGCCGCCGACTACGGGCGGGCCGCTGAGCTCCGCTACGGCCGGCGGGTCGAACTGCAGGGCCAGCTGGAGCAGCAGGAGGGCGCCCTCGCCGCCCTCGACGGGTCGAGCCGTCTCCTCAAGGAGGAGGTCGACCCCGACGACATCGCCGAGATCGTGAGCCAGTGGACCGGCATCCCAGTGACGCGCCTGATGGAGGGAGAGCAGGCCAAGCTCATCCACATGGAGGAGCGGCTGCACGAGCGGGTCGTCGGACAGGACGAGGCGATCGAGGCCGTCAGCGACGCCGTCCGCCGCGCTCGCGCCGGCCTGAAGGACCCTCGTCGGCCGATCGGGTCGTTCATCTTCCTTGGCCCCACCGGCGTGGGGAAGACCGAACTGGCCCGCGCCCTGGCGCAGTTCCTCTTCGACGACGACCAGGCCATGACGCGTCTCGACATGAGCGAGTACATAGAGAAGTTCGCCGTCAGCCGGCTGATCGGGGCTCCGCCCGGATACGTGGGGTACGAGGAGGGCGGCCAGCTCACCGAGTCCGTGCGACGTCGCCCGTACCAGGTGATCCTGCTCGACGAGATCGAGAAGGCACACCCGGACGTGTTCAACGTCCTCCTGCAGGTGCTCGACGACGGGCGCCTGACCGACGGCCAGGGCCGCACGGTGAACTTCAAGGACACCGTCGTGGTCATGACCAGCAACGTCGGAAGCCAGTTCATCGCGCCTCCCTCCGGGCACGGCGACGACCAGGAGCACGAGCAGATGCGCCGACAGGTCATGGAGGCGCTGCGACTGCAGTTCCGGCCGGAGTTCCTGAACCGAGTCGACGAGGTCATCGTCTTCCACTCGCTGACGGACGCCGACCTGGCGGCCATCGTCGACCTGTTGATGGCCGACCTGCAGCGGCGCCTGGCGGACGTGGACCTGACGATCGAGTTGGCGCCCTCGGTGCGTCTACTGCTCGCGGCTGAGGGCCACGATCCCGCGTTCGGAGCCCGGCCGCTCAAGCGAGCGGTGCAGCGGGCGATCGAGAACCCGCTGGCCCGCGCCCTCCTCGAGGGCCGGTTCCAGCCCGGGTCGCGGCTCACCGTGGAGGCGGACCAAGCCACCGGCACGGTCCTCTTCCGGTCGGGCGACCAGGTTGTGGCGGCCACCGGGCGGCGCGACGCCCGCTCGGCGGATCAGCCGGCGCGACCTCGCGACATCATCGAGGAGACGATCGCCGCCGCCGGCCGGCCCCGACGCACCAGCGGCCCAATTATCCAGTAGGAAGGCGGGACCTTCGGCGCGAGCCACCGGCGACGCGGCCCGCGGCGCGGAACTCAGTGTCCCGCGCACTCTCGTCATGGACCATGGGTGCCAGCCGGCCTTTCGCGTACGATCCGACGATGCGCTTCGAAGATGCCGTCGCGCAGCTCGAGCGCCTCCCGGATCCGCTGCCGGACCCGCCCGAGGCGTTGCGACCCGTCGCGGTCCGAGAGACCGAGCCGGTCGCGCTGGACGCCGGTCGCGGAATCCGCGACGCGGCAGTCCTCGTCCTGTTGTACCCCGGCCCTGACGGCGAACCGTGGACGGTCCTGACCGAGCGGCCGGCCGGGCAGCTGAGGCACGCCGGCGAGGTGAGCTTTCCCGGAGGCGCGGTGGAGTCCGAGGACGCCTCCATGGCGGAGACTGCCATCCGCGAGGCGCATGAGGAGGTTGGGCTCGACCCGGCGCAGTGCGGCCTGCGCCTGCTCGGACAGCTCGGCTCGGTGGAGGTGCGGGCCTCCGGCTTTCGCCTGCATCCGGTGATAGCGGCAGCGGCCCGCAGGCCGTTCTTAGAGGGCGACGAGCGCGAAGTCTCAGTCGTCCTCGAGGTCCCGCTTCGCGCCTTCATGGCCGGCGCGCCGATGGTGACAGTCGAGGAAGAACGGTCTGGATGGAGGCTGAGGTACGGTGCCTACCCCGTTGCCGGCTACCGGATCTGGGGAGCCACCGCGCGCGTCCTGGGACAGCTCGCGGCGCTGCTGGGGCCCGCGGACTACCAGGGCTCCCCGCTGGACTCGTCCCGATCCGCGGGCGGCGGCGGCGGTTCGGCCAACGATCCGCGCCCGCGCTCGACCGGGTCGGAGCGCTCGGACACACCCGCGGGCGAGTGAGACAGGCCTTCGCGCACACGGCCCGCCAGCTCGAGCGCGTCGTCGCCGCCGCCGCTGAACTCGACCACGAGCGCGCGCATCTCGGTGCCGTCCGTCCACGCGCCGTGGAGCTGGCCAGCCGGCCAGACGACCGCCTCGCCATGCCCGACGCGGGCTCGCTCGTCCGCGACCTGCACGAACCCGCCGCCACTCACCACAACGAAGTACGTGGTATTGGGGTTCGTGTGCGGCGCCATCATCGCCCTGGCCGCGAACGCCAGTTCGGCGACGGTCCCTCGGCCGTCCTGATGGATGACCTGCCCGGTCACCCCCTGGGTTCCCGGCGGCCCGTCGGGCCGACGGTGCCCGGGACCGAAGCGGCGAATCTCCATACGCAACCCCCAAGCTGCGGCGCCGCCGGCCGCGGGTCGCGCGCCGGGCGGCCATGGGTCAACGAGCGCGGCGTCTCCGCCGGCTCGGCCGGATGGTCGCCTCGGGATGCTTGTACTTCGCCTGGCTGAAGAAGCGCGTGCGCCGTAGGTACTCGTTGTACTGGGCGATCAGTGGAGGGAACCGCAGGAACCGCACCCACACGTATACCCCAAGCCCCACGATGACCGTCATGAGGACGAACAGGAAGTACCAGGCGAACACGGCCTCGATCAGGATCAGTGAGAACGAGATCACGCCGGTCCACAGCAGCCACTCCTGCAGGGCCACCAGCGGCTCGTGCCTGCGGAGCTGGCGCGTACGCACGTTGTAGAGGACGACCTGCGCGACGAGCAGGAGCAGCGCCAGAATCCACAGCGGGTTCAACAGGTCCGGAAACTCGATCGAGTTGAACGGCTGGAAGAAGTAGTACCAGGGCATGTGCGTCAACGGAGCGTCTCCGATCGGTCGACCACGGGGCCTCGATGGCGATGAGTCTGCCGCGGAGGATACCGGGTCGGCCGCAAGCGTGCGGGCGCCGGGCGCGAGCTACTCATCGTCGGGCAGGGCGAGTTGCGGACGTACCGGGTCGGGAGCACCGGGTCGGTGCCCGCGTGTCGGACGTCGGGAAGCCGTTGCTATACTCACCTCGCCCCAGGACGGCACGCGCTCGGCATGGATCCGCGCCGCCGCTCGCCTGATCGCAGCTGGAGGAACCGGGTGCGAGCCTTGCTGTCGGTCGCGGATCGCGACGGGATCGCGTCGTTTGCCCGCGAACTGCTGGCACTGCACGTCGCGGTCTACGCTACCGACGGGACCCGCGAGCACCTCGTCGGCGAGGGCGTAGAGGTCGCGTCGGTCGGTGAGCTGACGTCGCTCCCTTCGCTGCTGGGGGGACAAGTCAAGACGTTCCACCCCGCGATCTACGCCGGCATTCTCGCCCGGCGCGATCGCCCCGACGAGTTGGCCGAGCTTGCCGACCAGCAGATTGGGCTGCTCGACCTGGTCGTCGTCAACGTCCGTCCCTTCGCCCCACAGGTGGGTGTGCACCTCATTCCGCTCAACGAGGCGGTCGACATGATCGACGTGGGCGGGGTAGCCCTCCTTTCAGCCGCCGCCCGTAACTTCGCGGGCGTCGCCGCCGTGTCCAACCCCGCCCGCTATCCCGAGGTCCTGGAGGACATCCTGACACGCGGCGTGGTCTCGGCCGAGCTCAGGGAGCGGCTTGCCGCCGACGCCTTTGCCGCGGTATCCGCGTACAACGCCGAGGTCGCCGCCTACCTGAACCACGTGAGCGGGGTCCGGTTCCCCGACCATCTCACGTTGGTCCTTGACAAGAAGACCGACCTCGCCTACGGCGAGAACCCGCACCAGCACGCGGCGTTCTACCGCGAGACGTCACACCGACAGGGCTCGCTCGCCGATGCGACACAGCTCCACGGTCCACCGCCGTCCTTCAACGATCTGCTCTCGATGGACGCCGCCTACCGCATCGTGTCCGACTTCGCCGCGCCTGCCGTGTGTATGGCGAAGGGTGTTACGCCGGTCGGGATCGCCTCGCGCGACGACCTTTGCGACGCGTACCGGAAAGCCCTGGAGGGCGATCCCGTCGCCGCCGGCGGGTCTGTGGTCGCAGCCAACCGCCCGATCGATGCGCCCACGGCCAACGAAATCCTGGGGAACCAGTACGAGGCGGTGGTAGCGCCCGGTTTCGAGGAAAACGCGCTCGCCGTGCTCATGGAGAAGGACGACCTTCGCATCCTCCGAGTGCCTCCTAGCCCCGCCTATGGCATCTCCGACTACGGGATGGCAAACCTCGACTTTCGCCGCATCGGAGGTGGCGTCCTGGTCGAGACCATCGACCGGCTGGACCCCGACCGCCAACAGATGCGGGTTGTCACGCAGCGACGGCCAACGCTCGAGGAGCTGACGGACCTGCTGTTTGCGTGGCGCGCGGTGAAGCACGTGCCGAGCAACGCGGTCGTCCTGGCCCGGAACATGGCCACCGTCGGCGTGGGTGCCGGACAGACGAGCCGGCTCGCCGCGGTGGAGATCGCCCTGCACAAGGCCTCGGACCGCGCAAAGCTCAGCTGCATGGGGAGCGACGCCTATTTCCCGTTCGCCGACGCGATCCAGCTGGCGGCGGAACGAGGCGTGACCGCGATCATCCAGCCCGGCGGATCCAGCCGCGACGAGATGTCGGTCGAGGTGGCCGACCGGCATCACATGGCCATGGTCTTCACCGGCCGGCGCCATTTCCGCCACTAGCGCGAGGGGGCGACCCTCCAAGCCTCGCCGTCCCACGGGCCGATCCATAGAACCGCGTCCGGCCCTTCCGCAGCCCTCCGCCGGTCGCGGGCGGCCCGGATGGATTCGGGCCATCCGGGCGGCACCAGATCCGGCGCCAGGTCGGCCAGCGGCGCCAGCACGAAGAGCCGGTCGGCCGCCTCAGGATGCGGCACGACCAGCAGCCGCTCGCGGTGGCCTGGATCCATCGAGACGCCCGGCGAGGGCCGCAGCACGCTCAACTGCGCGCCGCCGAACAGCAGTAGGTCAAGGTCAAGCTCGCGCGGTCCCCAGCGCCCGCGGGCCTGCCGGCCGAACGCGCGCTCGATGCTCTTCAGGGCGACCAACAGCGCCACGGCGCCCGTCTCCACGTCGGGTCCCGATGGCACGTCGATGGCGACAACCGCGTTGTGGAAGTCCCGCTGCGCCGCGACGCCGACGGGCCGCGTGACATACAGAGGCGAGACGCCGGCAAGCGACGCACCAGGCAGGGCCCCGAGCGCGTGAACAGCGGCGGCGAGGCTGGCCGCGGCGTCGCCGACGTTGGCACCGAGCCCGACGTAGGCCCGTACGCGGGCACGTCGACCGGGGTCGCCGACGTCAGGCACTCGTTCCCGGCGCCGTCGTGCCGGCACGGCGCAGCTCGACGCGCTCGCACACGTGAAGGGGTCCCGGCCATTGCCACGCCTGCACGGTCGTGGTTCGGAATGGAGAGGCCGCCACCGCGACGGCCAGATCGGAAGTGCGTCCCTCCAGCCGGCGGGCCAGCCTCGAGAAGTCCCACACGAGCGCACGACCGCCGGGCCGAAGCACGCGGTGGATCTCCGCAAGGCCGGCCGAGGCGTCGGCCCAGTGGTGCATTAAGAACGTACTCACCACCACCTCGAAGGACTCGGACGGGAACGGCAGCGCGGCAACGTCCGCCTCGGTGCATCCGGGCCGGGTCAAATCGTCCGCCCCGAGCACGCGCTCGATGTTGGCCTGGGCGCGCACCACAATGGCCGGGTCGAGTTCCGACGTCGTCACGCGCAGCCCATGGTCGCGCGCCATCCGGATCGCCAAGTGCCCCGGCCCACACCCGACCTCGAGCACCTCCGAGCGCGGTGGTGCGACCGAGGCAACATCGGCGGCGATCCTCCGGAAGATCGGCCCGAAGAACAACCGCGACCACAGATCGTAAGCGCCGGCATCGGCGAGCAGCCGGCCGCTGGGTTCTGGACGTCCGAGCACGCGCTCGCGCACCGACGCCGACCTCCTCGCGGCAGCCACCGCGACCACGCCCGCCGCGGAGACAACGACCGACACCACAACGGCCCGCCGACGATCCAACATCTGCATTCCCCCGCCGCTACTCCGGGCAGCGTACGCCGGAGTCCGAAGGTGGGACTCCGGGCCGTTGAGGCGGGACCTGCCGGCGCCGTGCCCGTAGACTTGCGCCGACGTGCCCGAAGTCACGCTCATCCTATTCCACACAGCGCGGCGAGCCGGCGCCCAGCCGCTGACCGCGCTGCTCGGTATCGGCCGGGAGGCGCTCGCCGAGCGCCAAGTGGCGCTGTTCCGGCGCGCCGGCGTCGATCGCGTGGTGCTCGCCGCGGGGCGGGGTGCCGTGCTCGGCCGAGAGGACACGGCCTCGTTTATCACCGGCGCGGGGCCTAAGGACGGGAGGGTTCTGGACGCCCGGGTTGATGCGGTGCAAGCCACGGGCGCCGGCGGCGGGTCCCACGCCGCGCCCGCGCGCTACCTTCCGCCCCTCCGGCCGACGGCCGGCGCCACCTTCGGCGACGCGCTCGCCGGTCTCGTCCGCGACGAGCAGATCGAGGCCTGCGTTGTGCTCGGCGACGGCGCCGTGCCGCGCCTCCGCTTCACCGATGCCCGGCGCCTCGTCGAGCTGGCACGTGGTGGCGGAGCCCGGGCGGTCACCAACAACCGCTATTCGTCCGACGTCTGCTCGGTGGCAGACGCAGCGGTCCTTCGCGACCTCCCGCCGCTCCCGTCCGACAACGCCCTCCCCCGCTGGCTCGAGGAACTGGCAGGGTTCGACGTTCGTGAGCTCCCCGGTCGGGACCGGCTCGCGCTGGACCTCGACACGCCGATCGACCTCGCCCTGCTAGCACTGGCGCCCGACTGCCCAGCGTCGCTGCGACGCCTGGTGACCGTGGCTGGCCTCGACATCCCACGCGCCGATGAGGTGCGCGCGGTCGGCGCCGACCCTTACCGGGAGCTGCTCGTCTTCGGGCGAAGCTCGTCAGGGACGCTCGCCTGGCTCGAGCGTCACGTGCGCTGTCGCGTGCGGTTCCTCGCCGAGGAGCGCGGGATGCGCGCGTCCTCGCCCCTCGCCGTCGGGGAAGTCCGGTCCAGCGGCGGCATGCCGCACCCGGCCACGAAGTCGCCGTCGGCTGGCCCGGCGCGGCCACCCCGAGCCACGCTCGGTCGCCTGCTCGACCGCGAGGGCCCGGCGGCTCTGGGCCGCATCGTGGCCGATCTGGCCGATGCGGCGGTGGTGGACACGCGCGTGCTCCTCGCCGATCGGCTGGGCGCCGACGAGGCCTCCTGGCCGGGCGCCGAGGATCGCTTCGCTTCGGACCTGCTGCTGGCGGATCGCGTGGGTGACCCGTGGTTGCGCGAGTTGACCGCCGCGTCCGCGGCGGCGCCTACGCCCATCCTGCTCGGCGGCCACACCCTCGTAGGTCCGGGGATCACTCTGTTGCTTCACGGCATCCGGTAGACCGAACAGGCGGGTCGAGCGCCGGCATCCTCTTGGCCCCTCGGGCGTCCCTGAGGCCCCCGGGCGCTCCAGCGCACTGCGATAGAATGCCGGACGTGCAGCCGCCCCCGAACGCTCGCTAGGGCGCCTGCCGGCTCATGACGAGGAGATGTGACCGGACTCTGGTATGTCCTCGGCTTCCTGTTCGCGGGCGTCTCGTTCGTGTTCATGACGATCGGGCTCGCCTGGCTCATCAGTCACCGGAACCGAGGGGATCGCCACAAGGGACTGCCGTACGAGTCGGGGATCGACACGTTCGGCGACACGTGGGGTCGGTTCGGCCTCTCGTTCTACATCTACGCCCTGCTCTTTGTCGCCTTCGACATCGAGGTCGTGTTCATCTATCTCTGGGCGATGGTGTTCCGTGACCTCCTACTCGGCGGCCTTGTGGACATGGCGATCTTCGTCGCCATCCTAACCCTGGGTCTGGCCTACGCCTGGCGCAAGGGAGTGCTGCGATGGCGCTGAGTCCCGACCGCCTGCCGCCCGAAGGCGCCATTTCCGAGGTCGCCGCGAGTGATGCTGATCGGGGCCTGATCGTTCCGCCCGATCAGGCAATCGGTGAGCCCATCGTGGTCGCCAACGACTTTTGGTCGTCCTCAAATCCGGCGGCGTACGGGGGCGGACGGCCGGTCGCCATCACGCACTTGGAGCAAGTAGCCGAAGGTTCCGAGACCGGCGACAACGGCCGTTGGGGTGCGCTCCAGGTGGTTCCGGCCCAGGCCGACTACCTGCTCGACCTGCTCCGAGCCAACAGCCTCTGGCCGCTCCTTTCCGGACTCTCCTGTTGCGCGATCGAGATGATGTCGACCGCGACGAGTCGCAACGACGTCGACCGCTTCAGCATGTTCCCGTTCCGGGCAAGCCCGAGACAGGCCGACGTCCTGATCGTGGCAGGGACGCTCACCACCAAGATGGCGGGGCCGCTGCTGCGCCTGTGGGAGCAGATGCCCGAGCCCAAGTGGTGCGTGGCGATGGGCGACTGCACGTGTTCCGGCGGGCGCTTTAAGCGATCCTACTCGGTGGTCCAGGGCATCGATCGGATCATGCCCGTCGATGTCTACGTGCCGGGCTGTCCGCCCCGTCCGGAGGGACTCATCTACGGGATGATGAAGCTGCAGCAGCTCATCATGGAGCGGCGCGGCCACTGGGCGGAGCGCGCGGTCGGTCCGACCGTTCCGGCCGGGCACTGACGGGAGGGACAACACGGATACCGCGCTTAGGCGGCGCCTAGAGACACGCCTCGGCCCGATGCTCGTGGGACCCGTCCGGCAGCGCAACGACCAGACGGAGATCCGCATCGCCCCCGGGTCCGTCATCGACGTGCTTCGGACGCTGCACGACGACGCAGCCTTCCGGTTTGAGGTCCTCGCCGACCTCGCCGGCGTGGACACCGGCAATTCGATGCAGGTCGTCTACCACCTCTGGTCCGAGACCACGCCGGACTGGCTCCGGGTGATCGTCGTCGACCTAGCCCGCGACGATCCCCGCCTCGCGTCCGCCACGTTCCTCTGGAAAGGCGCCGAGTGGATGGAGCGCGAGGCCTATGACATGTTCGGGATCGTCTTCGAGGGCAACCGGGACCTGCGCCGCATCTTCATGCCCCCCGACTACACCAGCTTCCCGCTTCGCAAGGACTTCTACATCGCTGACGATTCCTCGCGATCGCCCGGGCTCGGCGTCAGGCACATGGAGCAGGTCCATCCGCCCGTCGCATCGGCCGCGCCTATCCGGCGCAGCCGGGCGCGCTGACCGGGAAGCCGATGGTCACCCGGATCCCGTCACTCGACGATCCGCGGGTCCTCGTCGAGACCCCCGCCACCATCTATGACGCGATCCCCCCGTACGCGCCGCGCACGGAGCGCGAGGCGGAGTTCTACACGCTCCGGGACGGCGAGATGCTGGTGAACATGGGGCCGCAGCACCCCTCGACGCACGGCGTTCTCCGGCTAGTCGTCAAGATCGAGGGGGAGCGGGTGGTAGACCTCGACCCGGTTCTGGGCTATCTCCACCGCGGGATCGAGAAACTCAGTGAGAACGCCGACTACCACCACGCGATCTGCTACACGGACCCGCTGGAGTACGTGAGCTCGCTCTTCAACGAGCTAGCGCCGGTGATGGCGTTCGAGCACCTCCTCGACCTGCGGGTCCCGCGACGCGCCGAGTACATCCGCGTCCTGTCCTGCGAGCTCAACCGGATCGCCAGCCACGCCCTGTTCATGGGCTGGATGGCGCTGGACCTGGGCGGGATCACGCCGATCCTGTATAGCTTCATCGAGCGCGATGAGATCGTGGAGATGCTGGCAGCGCTGACCGGCCAGCGGATGCTGTTCAATTACATGCGGATCGGCGGCGTCAACGGAGACCTGAACCACGAGTTCCTCAGCCGCCTGGGGGACTGGATGGGTCACGCACTCGCCCAAGTGGAGGCCGACACCGCGCTGCTGAACCAGAACGAGATCTTCGTACGGCGGACGCGGGGACTCGGCCGAGTGGACCGGCGGACTGCGCTCGGGCTCGGAATGAGCGGGCCCAACGTCCGCGCCTGCGGCGTCCCGTACGACGTTCGGCGCGCGCATCCGTACTCCGTGTACCCAGAGCTGGAGTTCGAGATCCCCACGCGTGAGGAGGGGGACTCGTACGCGCGGTACATGCTGCGGATCGACGAGATTAAGCAGAGCATCCACATGATTGACCAAGTCATGCACCAGATGCCGGACGGCCCGGTCATGGCCCAGCTGCCGCGTCGCATCACCCCGCGACCCGGCCGCGCGTGGGCAGCCGTGGAGAGTCCGCGCGGCCAGTACGGCTGCTTCGCGATCAGCGACGGGACCGACCAGCCGTTCCGCTTCCGCATCCACGACCCGTCGTTCGTCAACCTGCAGGCCGTGGTGCCACTGATGCCCGGCAATCTGCTGGCGGACACGATGGCGGTCATGGCCAGCCTCGACCCAGTGATGGGCGGGATCGACAAGTGAGCGTCGTGGCCCGGTCCACCGGCCGGCTCTCCCCCTCGGGCAAAGTCGTCGTGCCGTTGCTCGGCGCGCTCGTTCTGCTCCTCGTGGTGCTCCTGGCCGGCGTCGGCACCGGGCTCGTCCCGGCGATCGTCATCTGGATCGGCGGGGTCCTGATTGCAAACGTTGCGATCGTCCGGTTCGTCGTCGCGGCGACCGCAGTGCTGCTGTTCACCATCCCCACCGCCTTCGTGATCATCTTCTTGGAGCTGAAGGTGATCGCGTTCATGAACCTGCGGATCGGTCCCAACCGCGTCGGCCCGTGGGGCACCCTCGCGTCGGTTGTCCACGGCCTCAAGGTGCTCTCCAAGGAAGACTTCACGCCCACCGGAGCCGACGTCACCGTCTTCACGCTCGCCCCCGTGGTCACCTTCGTCGGGAGCGTCATGGCCTTCATGGTGCTGCCGTTCGGCCCCGGCCTCTTCGGCGTCGACTTCAACGTGGGCCTGCTCTACTTCTTCGGCGTCGGCGGCCTCGGCGTGGTCGGCCTGCTGATGGCCGGCTGGTCGAGCTTCAATAAGTACTCGCTGCTGGGCGGCCTGCGGAGCGCCGCGCAGATGGTCAGTTATGAGATCCCGCTGACGCTCTCCGTGGCAGGCGTGATCATGCTAGCCGGCACGATGAGCCTGAACGGGATCGTGCAGGCCCAATCGGGGAGCCTCCTCGACTGGTTCGTCGTGCGCCAGCCGCTCGCGTTCCTGGTCTTCTTCATCGCCGCCACTGCCGAGGCGAACCGCACGCCGTTCGATCTGACCGAGGCCGACAGCGAAATCGTGGCCGGCTTCGCCACCGAGTACAGCGGCATGCGCTTCGGCTTCTTCTTCTTTGCGGAATACGTCAATGTCTTCCTGCTCTCCGGTCTCGCCGTCGTGCTCTTCTTCGGCGGCTGGACCGCGCCGGTTCCGTGGCCGTGGCCGGTGCACATCCTGCTCACGTCCAGCGAGCTTGGGCTGGCGCTCCTGGCCGTTATCGTCGTCGTGCCCGTAGTGGGTTCCGTGCTGTTCGCGCTCCCCGTCTGGATGCTGCGATCGGAGTGGCCGTTCTGGCGCGCGTGGATCCTCGGGCTCCTGCTGTTCTTGCTGCTTGCTCTCGGCGCGCTCGGGATCTACCTGCTGATCAACCTCGACGCGCTGCTGGGCATCGTCTGGTTCTTCGCCAAGGCCTACGTCTTCGTATTCACCTTCGTGTGGATGCGGGCCACGCTGCCGCGCGTCCGCATCGACCAGCTGATGGGGCTGGCGTGGAAGTGGCTCCTGCCGGCCGCGCTCGTCAACCTGTTCCTCACAGCGCTCGCCATCCTGGTGGTCCATCCATGAGCTTCGTCCCCGGCATCGGGATCGTGAAGGGCATGGCCCTGACCCTGCGCCGATTCTTCGAACCGAAGGTCACCGTCCAGTACCCAGAGCAGGCGCCGGAGATCCCGCCGCGACACCGGGGCCGGCTGCAGCTGCTATACGACGAGCTCGGGACGCTCAAGTGCGAGACCTGCTTCCAGTGCGCGATGGCCTGCCCCATCGAGTGCATCGACATGGGCGGCACAGACACGAAGGACCGGTTCCACGTGCACTGGGGACCGCCCGAGCAGTACGCCGAACGCCGCGAGGAGCAGGCCCTGCGCCGCTCCGGCCGGCCGGTTCCCGACCCGAACTTCGCGTCGTTCGACCCCGCGGATACGACCGCGCTGGACGCGCTCCTCGAGCAAGAAGACCACGACCCTCGGCGCCTGCTGCGCATCCTCGAGGGGACTCAGGAGATTTACGGGTACATCCCCGTGGCCGCCGTCAAGCACATCTCGAACGCGACCGGGGCCTGGTACGCCGAGGTCTACGGCACGGCGTCCTTCTACGGACAGCTGCATCTCGAGCCTCCCCCGATGCACCGGCTCGGCATCTGCCGCTGCCCATCCTGCTCGCTACTCGGCGCCGGCGCCGTCCGCGCGGCGCTCGAGGACGGCCTCGGGGTTTCACTCGGGGGGACGACGCCGGACGGGTCGGTCGCACTCGCGTCCGACGACTGCCACGGCGAGAACGGGGGTGCGCCGTGGGTGACGCTTGACGGCCGGCGGCAAGGGGACATGACCGCCGCTGCCGCCGCGCAGCTGGCGCGAGCGCTCGCCGGCGACGCACGGCCCGGACTCGCCTGATGCCCGCTATCCTCGCCACGCCCGACGGCTGGCCACGCATCGCCCTTGCCGCTGCAGGGCAGTACGACCCGGACGAAGGGCTCGGGGCGGCGGAGCACGTCGGGGCGTGGGCGGCCTGGCGGCAGGCGGTCGCATCCAGTCCGGACATGCTCATCGCGCTCGTCGGCCGCGCCGGGCTGCGTGGCCGAGGCGGCGCCGGCTACCCCACCGCCAACAAGTGGCGGTCGGCCCGCTCGCAGGAAGACCCGGACCGGGTGGTGATCGCCAATGGGATCGAGGCCGACCCCGGCGCTTTCGTCGACCGCATCCTCATGGAGCTCGACCCGCATGGCGTGATCGAAGGGACGGCCCTCGCGGCCTACGCGATCGGCGCACGCCGCGCCTACGTCGCGGTGAATGCCGAGTACGGCCTGGCGGTCGAGCGGCTCCGCGCGGCCGCCGCGGCAGCGCAAGATGCTAAGTACCTCGGGCCCAGCGCCACCGATCGCGGCTTCGACGTGCAGATCGAGGTGCGGCCGCTTCGGGGCGCCTTCGTTTTGGGCGAAGAGACGGTGCTTATCCGCGCGCTGCAGTCACAGCGGGGCATGCCCGACCAGCGGCCGCCGTTCCCGTCGGTGCGCGGGCTGGACGGCCACCCCACCGTTGTCAACAACGTCGAGACGCTCGCGTCGGTTCCTTGGATCGTGCGCCACACCGCAGAGGCGTTCGCAGCAGCCGGGCGGAATGGACTCGCCGGTACCAAGCTGGTGCAGGTCTCGGGCAACGCGCGGCTGACGGGCGTCGCCGAAGTCCCCATGGGTACGCCGCTGCGCGAGATCCTTGACCACGTCGGCGGCGGCATGGCGGAAGGGAGCGCCTTCAAAGCCGTGCTCGTCGGGGGCCCTGCCGGAGGGTTCCTTCCAGAGTCCCGGCTAGACGCGCCGCTCGACCCAGCCGCGCTCGAGGCAGCCGGCGCGATCCTGGGGTCCGGCCAGATCCTGGTCGTGGACCAGCGGGCCTGCCTGGTGCAACTCGGGCGGGTCATGGAACGCTTCATGTCCGACGAGTCCTGTGGGAAGTGCATCCCGTGCCGGATCGGGACGAGGCGACTCTTCGAGCTCACCGGCCGCGCGACCTCTGGGCGCGCGCGCCCAACTGATCCGCAGCTCTTGGTGGACCTCGCCGCCGACGTGCGGGACGGCTCGCTTTGCGGGCACGGGATCCTGGCGCCCAACCCGCTCACGAGCGGGATACGATACTTCAGAGACGAGTTCGACGCCCACTTCAACGCCGGCACGTGTCCCGCCGGAGTGTGCAATCTGCTGCGCGTGACGCCCGTCGCGGCGGCTCCCCGGTGACCCGGATGTCAGCATGACCGACCTGATCGAGATCCAGGCAACTGCGCCGACGCTTGCGGAGCGTCTCTTCGAGACGCAATCGCCGCAGCGGCCTCAGTCCGCGCCGGCCTTCACAATCGAGGTCGACGGGCGGCAGGTCACGGGTCGCGCAGGCCAGACTATCTTGGAGGTCTGCCGAGACAACGGCATCGAGATCCCCACGCTCTGCTACGAGCCGAAGCTGCCCGGGTTCGGCGCCTGCCGGATGTGCGTGGTCGACGTGGAAGGCGAGGGGCACCCGCCAATCAGTTGTGCCCGCGCGGCGGAGGCGGGCATGGTGGTGCGGACGCAGACCGAGCGCGTGCGGGCCATCCGGCACACCAACCTCGAGCTGATCTTCAGCGACCACAACGCCTACTGCCTGCCGCCGTGCCAGAACAAGTGCCCTAGCCACATCGACATCCCGGGCTTCCTGAAGGCCAACACCGAGGGCGACTTCGTCGAGTCGGCGCGCATCTTCAAGCGCACCATCCCGTTCCCGAGCGTTCTAGGGCGCGTGTGCCCGGCACCCTGCGAGGAACACTGCCGGCGCGACGAGGTGGACGAGGCGATCGCCATCCGGGACAGCCACCGATACGCCGGCGACCAGGTGCTCCGTCTCCAGGCCGAGGGCCAGAAGGCGCCCCTCCCCTTCGAACTGCAGCCCAAGAGCGGCAAGAGGGTGGCCGTCATCGGGAGCGGCCCCGCCGGATCGTCCGCGGCCTACTACCTGCTGATCGACGGCCACGACGTGACCATCTACGAGCGCGATGAGAAGCCCGGCGGCATGCTGCGGTACGGCATCCCCGAGTACCGGCTGCCCAAGGACAGCGTCGTCGACGGCGAGTATCAGTCGATCCTGGAGCTGGGCGGCCGTTTCGAGTGCGGCATGGCCCTTGGCACGGACTTCACGATCGACGACCTGCAGAACCAGGGATACGACGCGGTGTGCGTCGCGATCGGCTGCTACAACACGAACAAGCTGGGGGTCCCGGGCGAGGACGCAGACGGCGTCTTCGACGGCCTCGAATACTTGCGGACGGCCACCCTCGGACTTCCGTTCCCCGGGCACCAGGGCAGCCGGGTCGTCGTGATCGGCGGCGGCTTTACGTCCATGGACTGCACGCGGACCTCGCTCCGACAGGGCGCCAGCGAGGTGACGCTCGTCTATCGGCGCGACATGAAGGAGATGTCAGCCTCGAGCGAGGTCCACGAGGCGATTGAGGAGGGCGCCCGCGCCATCTTCCAGGCCGCGCCCACGCGTGTCATCACCGACGAGCGCAACGCGGTGACCGGCGTCGAGTTCCAGCGGATGCGAATGGGCGCGCCCGATGCGTCCGGACGACGCCGCCCGGAGCCGGTCCCTGGTACCGAGTTCACGATCGAGTGCGACCGGGTCCTGCTGGCCATCGGGCAGGGGCCGGACCTGAGCTGGCTGGACCACGGCTCCGATGGTGTCAAGGCAAACCGCAACCGGCTCGCCGCCGACGCTGTGACCTTCTCCACGGGCCGCGCGGGCGTCTTCGGGACGGGCGACGTCCGGGTCGGCGCGACCACGGTGGTCCAGGCCATCGCGGAGGGCCGCCGCGCCGCGTATGCCATTGACGCGTACCTGAAGGGCATGGACTTAGCAGCCGTCCGGACGCGACAGACCATCGCGGAGCCGCAGCCGGCGTTCCTCTCGATTGTCCCATTCACCGGGGAGCTCAAGGAGGCTCGGCACCGCCTGCGCTCGATGCCGGCCGACGTCCGCAACAGGAGCTACGTCGAGTACGAGATCCCCTACACGCAGGCCGAGGCGATGGACGAGGCTCGCCGCTGCCTGCAGTGCACATGCGAGGCCATCGGATACTGCGACCTGCGGCGACTCGGCATCGAGTACGGCACGACGCTCGCGACGCTCGAGCCGTCCCGCACCGGGTTCAGCTACCGCAGCGTCCTGGAGAACCGCTTCACCGGGTACAACCACGACTACACCCGGGACGACAGCCACGCCTTCATTCTGCGCGAGCCGTCCCGGTGCATCGACTGCGGCCGCTGCGCCCGCGTCTGCGCCGAGGTCGTGGGCGCCGCATGCTACGACTTCATGCGGATCGGCATGGACACCCTGGTGACGACGCCGCTCGACATGAGCCTCAACGACACGCCGTGCGTCTCATGCGGCCGGTGCGCCGAGACATGCCCGACGGGGGCCCTGATGCCGAAGCCGCGCGTACTCGAGCAGTACGACGTGGACGAGTCCCGCTGCATCCTCTGCGGGATCTGCGTGGACGCCTGTCCGTACGACGCGCTGCGCTGCGGCCCGGACTTCGAGCTCGCGCACGAGAGCCGAGAGATCCCGCACATCGACCTGCTGTCGTACTCCGCTGTACAGCACGACACCGAGATGAGCTACGTCCGCCGGGAACGGGATTGGATGTCGCGCGCGCTTGCCGCCGGCCGCGACGTGTCGACCGACCGGTTGCTGCCCGTGCTGCCGGCCCGGATCGGTCCCGGGCGCGGCAACGGGGACGGCGCCGGGAACGGCCACGGCAACGGGCACACCGCGGTCGCGCACCAGCTGCCGTCCGGGCCCGCGAGGTAAGGGGAGTCGATGTCGAACGCGCTGGCAGGCGCGACGATCCCGGGGCTGGGGTGGTCCTGGGCCGATCTCCTGTTCCTCGCCCTCGGTGGGACGATGCTCGGGGCCGCCCTGACCGTGGTCCTCGGGCGCGACATCATCCGCTCGGGGCTGGCGATGATCGTCTCGTTCGCGGCCCTGGCAGGGATCTACGTCATGCTCGATGCGCCGCTCGTCGCCGCCGCCCAGGTGCTCATCTACATCGGCGCGATCAGCATCCTCGTCCTGTTCGCCATCATGCTGACGCAGACGAAGGCGGGTCCCACCAGGCTCGTGTTCCACCACCAGGCGTGGGCGGGGGCCGTCGCTGCGATCGTGCTGGCCGCCATGCTGATCGGCGTCGTAACGTCGACGGCCTGGCCCGACACGGTGGGCCACCAACTCCACACGGCCACGGACGCGCTGGCTCACTTGCTCTTCAAGGACTACGTCCTCCCGCTCGAGGTCGTGAGCGTGCTGCTCCTCGCCGCTGTGATCGGTGGCGTGTTCCTGGCCAAACGCGAGGAACCGCAGGTGAGGGAGCGGTGAGGTGAGCCATTCTCTCGATGCCTACCTTGTGCTGTCCGCGCTGCTCTTCTGCACCGGGATGTTCGGGTTCCTCGCCCGACGCAACGCCATCGCGATGCTGATGTCGATCGAGCTGATGCTGAACGCCGTCAACCTGGCGATCGTCGCATTCGGCGCCTTCACGCCCCGGCTGACGGTTCACGCTTCTGTCATCGCGCTAATGGTCATCGCAGTCGCGGCAGGAGAGGCGACGGTGGGGCTGGCGATCGTGATCGCGATCTTCCGCAACCGGCGCACGCCGCTCGTCGACGAGTACGACACGATGCGGGACTAGGCGGCGATGTCGAACGAGACGCTCGTCCTCGCGCTCCTGGTCCTGCCGATCGCAGGGTTCGCGCTGACCGCCGTCTTCGGGAGGCGGCTCGGCGACAACTCCTGGGCAATCTCGGTCGGGGCCATCCTCCTCACCTGGGCGGCCGGCATGCTCGTCGTCTTCGGCCAGCTGACCGGTGCCTTCGGACCGGACGGGCTGCACTTTACGGTCTACACGTGGATCCCGGCCGGGACCTTCCAGCTCGACGCCAACTTCATGGTGGACAACCTGACCGCGGCGCTGCTGATCGTGGTGACGACGATCGGCATGCTCGTGCACGTCTACTCGATCGGGTACATGGCGCACGACCCCGGCAAGTGGCGCTTCTTCGCCTACCTGAACTTCTTCATGTTCAGCATGCTGCTGCTGGTGCTGGCGGGCAACTTCCTGCTGCTGTTCATGGCATGGGAGCTAGTGGGCCTGTCGAGCTACCTGCTGATCGGATTCTGGTACCGGCGCCGGAGCGCGGCGCTGGCCGCCAAGAAGGCGTTCCTGGTCAACCGCGTCGGCGACGTCGGGTTCAGCATCGGGATTTGGGCGATCTGGACCACCGTGGGCTCGCTCAACTTCTCCGACGTGTTCACAAAGTTGCCGCAGATGCTGGCCTCCGGTCAGATCCAGACCTGGCAGATCACCGGCATCGCGCTGCTGCTTTTCTGCGGCGCGGTCGGCAAGAGCGCGCAGTTCCCGCTCCACGTATGGCTGCCCGACGCTATGGAGGGCCCCACCCCCGTATCGGCCCTCATCCACGCCGCCACGATGGTGAACGCCGGGGTCTACATGGTCGCTCGTGCCAACCCGATCTTCAGCCACGCGCCCGCGGCGATGGTGATCGTGGCCGCGGTCGGGATCTTCACCGCGCTCCTAGCCGCGACGATCGCGTTGACCCAGACGGACATCAAGCGCGTGCTGGCGTACTCGACCCTGTCCCAGCTGGGCTACATGTTCGCCTCGCTCGGCGTGGGTGCCTACGCCGCGGCGATCTTCCACCTCATGACACACGGCTTCTTCAAGGGTCTGCTGTTCCTCGACTCCGGTTCCGTGATCCACGGGGTCCACGACGAGCAGGACATGAACAAGATGGGCGGCCTGTGGCGCAAGATGCCCATCACGCACGCGACGATGCTCATCGCCTCGATCGCGATCTCCGGGATTCCGCCCCTGGCGGGTTTCTTCAGCAAGGACGAGATCCTCGGGGCGAGCTTCCGGAACGGCTTTTACGTCGTCTGGCTGATCGGGGCGGTGGTGGCGGCCATGACCGCCTTCTACATGTTCCGGCTGATGGGCAAGACCTTCTACGGGCCCAGCCATGTCGCCCCGGATGTCCACCCGCACGAGTCGCCGCCCGCCATGTGGGTGCCCCTGGTCCTGCTGGCGGTCCCCGCGGCGCTGCTCGGCCTCGCCATCGGCTGGCCGCCGGACTCCGGCCTCGTGCACCAGTGGCTCGATCCGGTCTTCGCGCAGGCCGACCAGACGCTGGGCGTACACCAGGAGGCGTTCCAGGTCTTCGGTGTCGACGGCGCGCTGCTCCTGGTGAGCGTCGCCCTCGCGACCCTCGGCCTGGTCACGGCCGTCCGGCTCTTCGGGTTGCGGCTGCCGGGCCGCGACGTCGAGCCGAAGCCCGCGGTTGTCGAGGCGACCACCGCGCGCCTCCGCCCCCTCTACATCGCCTCCCGCAACAAGTGGTGGTTCGACGACCTGTACCACGGCCTCTTCTACGTGATTGGCGGGGTGGTAGCTCGCGCCGCCTGGTGGTTCGACGGTCACGTGGTCGACGGCGTCGTCAACGGCGTGGGGACGCTCACCGTGTTCTCGGGGCGCGAGGTGCGCCGCATCCAGACCGGCCACGTCCAGAACTACGCCCTGGGCATTGCCATTGGCCTGCTCGCGATGGCTGCCGGCCTCCTCGTGATCACGGCAAGGTAGACAGAGATGCTCCCCCTCTGCTCGCTCACGATCTTCACGCCGCTGGTCGGAGCGATCCTGATCGCGTTCGTGCCGCGCGACCGGCCCCAGGTCGCGCGCTGGCTGGCCTTCGCCACGACGCTCGTCACCCTGGGCTGGTCGCTGGTCATGCTGGCCGGCTTCGCCACCGGCGCCGGCGGCTTCCAATACATGGAGGACGTGGCTTGGATCCCGTTGTTCGGGATCCACTACCAAGTGGGCGTCGACGGCATCAGCCTCATCCTGATCGTCCTCACCACGCTGCTGACCGCGATCAGTGTCCTGGCCTCCTTCCGCCCGATCCAGGAGCGCGTGAAGGAATACATGATCACGTTCCTGGTCCTCGAGATCGGCATGATCGGCGTCTTCGCCGCGCTCGACCTGTTCCTCTTCTACGTGTTCTGGGAAGTGGTGCTCGTGCCGATGTACCTGATCATCGGCATATGGGGCGGCCCGAACCGCATCTACGCCACCATCAAGTTCGTTCTGTACACCCTCGTCGGCTCGCTACTGATGCTGGTGGGCATCCTCGCCACTGCCTACGCCTACCACTCGGCCACGGGCACCTGGAGCTTCAGCTACCTCGACCTTTCGGGCTTCCACTTTTCGCCCGAGATCCAGACCTTCGCATTCGTTACGTTCTTCCTGGCGTTCGCCATCAAGATCCCGATGTTCCCGTTCCACACTTGGCTGCCCGACGCGCACGTCGAGGCGCCGACCGCGGGCTCGGTGATCCTCGCCGGTGTCCTCCTGAAGCTGGGGGGATACGGCTTCATCCGCTACTCCCTTCCGCTCTTCCCCGACGCGGCGCACACCTTCGCCCCCGCGATCATCGTGCTCTCGGTGATCGCGATCATCTACGGAGCGGTGGTGGCGGTAGTGCAGCCGGACTTCAAGAAGCTGGTGGCGTACAGCTCGGTCAGCCACATGGGGTTCGTGACGCTGGGTATTTTCGCCTTCCAGTCGCAGGCGCTGCAGGGCGCCGTGCTCCAGATGGTCAACCACGGCCTCATCACCGGCGCTCTCTTCCTCTGCGTGGGCGTGATCTACGAACGGACGCACGACCGCCGCTTCGCGGTGATGGGCGGGCTGGCCGGCAGAATGCCGCTCTACGCCACGGCCCTCGGGTTCTTCATGCTCGCCAGCGCCGGACTGCCCGGGCTCTCCGGGTTCGTTGGCGAGTTCCTCGTCTTCCTCGGGACGTTCGCCGTAGCGCCTGTCGTGGCGGCGATCTCCGCCATCGTCATGGTCCTGGGCGCAACGTACCTCTTGTACATGTTCCAGCAGGTCGCGTTCGTGGACCTCTCCGACTTCCTGCTGGGCCTCGGCGACCATCTCCACGACATGGTCCCGATCGAGATCGCGACACTCGTGCCGCTGGCCGCACTCGTGGTCGTCTTCGGCGTCTTCCCCGCTCCGCTGCTCAACCTCATCCAAGGACCGGTCGCGGGCGTCTTGGACCACGTCAGTCACGGCGTGGCGCTGGGGATCCTGCCGTGAGGAGGTTGCGATGAGCGGCGCTGACGTGACAGCAATCCTCCCTGTCGGGGCGATCTGGGTGGTCGCCTTCCTAGTGATCCTGGTCGACGTCATCGTGCCGGACCGCGACCGGCTCTCCTCGGGGATTGCCACGATCGGCGCGCTAGCGGTGATGGCCATCACGGCGGCGGTCGCCTCGCAGGCGCCGCGCACGGCGTTCGGCGGGTCGTACATCCTCGACCAGCTCACGGTGCTCCTCGATCTGTTGTTCCTGTCGATCGCGGTGCTGACCCTGCTGTTCGCGCCCGACTACCTACGCCCGCGTGGTCTCCCGCTGGCCGAGTTCTCGGTCACGCTCCTGTTCGCGATCAGCGGCGCGATGCTGCTGTCCGGGGCGCGCGACCTGCTGGTGCTGTTCCTCGGACTCGAGCTGATGGTTCTGCCGGGCTACATGCTGGCCGGGTTCGCCAAGCGGGACGGCCTGGCCACCGAGGGCGCCATCAAGTACTTCCTGCTCGGCTCGTTCTCGAGCGCCGTGTTTCTCTTCGGCCTCGTCTTCGTGTGGGGCTACACGGGGACCACGAGCGTGGCGGGGGTCTCGGCGGTGCTGCAAGCGGTGGCGGCCGGCAAGCCACTGGCGCCTGGCCTGGCCATGGGTCTGGCCTTCCTGTTGACGGGCGTGGCGTTCAAGATCGCAGCGGTGCCGTTCCACTACTGGACGCCCGACGCGTACCAGGGCTCTCCGACCCCGGTTACGGGGTACCTGTCGGTGGGACCGAAGGTGGCCGCATTCGCCCTGATCCTGCGGCTCTTCGTGGGCGCGCTCGGCCCCGTCAAGGCCGACTGGGTGGGCGCCATCGTGATCCTCGCCGCGCTGACTATGACCCTGGGCAACTTGGTCGCGCTGACGCAGTCGAACGTCAAGCGCATGCTCGCGTACAGCTCCATCGCCCACACGGGATACATCCTGGTGGGCCTCGCGGCATACGCAGGTGCGGCGGCTGGGTCAGAAGCGGAGGCCCGCGGGTTGCAGGGGATCTTGGTCTACAGCGTCGCCTACACCTTCATGAACCTAGGCGCGTTCGCTATCGTGGCCGCCCTTCAGCGCCGTCCTGGCGTGACCAGCGACATCGAGACCTTCTCGGGCCTCGGCCGCCGAGCGCCGCTCGCGGGCCTGCTCTTGGCGCTGTTCCTGATCTCGCTCACAGGCATCCCCCCCACGGCCGGGTTCTTTGCCAAGTACTACGTGATCCTCGCCGCGATCGAGACCGGCGGGTTCGTATCCTGGCTCGCTGTGCTCGCGGTGCTCAACGCAGCGGCAGCCGCTTTCTACTACCTGCGGGTCGTCGTCTACATGTACATGCGTGACGCCCCCGAGTCGGCTCCACCGCTGGCGCGCGGCCTTGAGCTGCAGGCCGGACTCGTGATCGCGGCGACGGCCACGATCGTCATCGGCGTCTTCCCCAGCGGGCTGATCACGATCGCCGAAGCGGCCGCCAAGGCGCTGCTCTAAGAACCCGCCACCGCGCGCGCGAATCCCGCCAGGAACCGCGCGGTTTCGCCGGGGGAGGCAAGCGCCACGTCGGCGGCGGCTACCACCAAATCGGGCATGTCAGCATGGGCGTGAACCGCCACGGCAAGCCCGTGGGTCAGGCCAGCTTCGCGCAGTTCCCGCAGCACGACGAACGCCTCGGCGTCGGCGTCGTCGTCGCCCAGCATGACGGTCATGGCGGGGTGCCGCTCTTCGACCAGCTCCCGCAGCGCATCGCGCTTCGACATCGCGCCCGGAGGGCGCAGTTCCACCACCCGCCGCCCGAACAGGCGGGCGAGCCGGCCGGCCGGATCCGCCCGTTCAACTGCCTCGATCACCCGCCGGCGTGCGTCGGCGACATCGGGCGCCGCACGGAAGTGGAACGCGACCGCGGGCCCCTTCCGCTCGATCACCAGCCAAGCCTGCGGTACTGCCGCCGCCACCTCGACGGCCATCCGTTTCGCGTCCCCGATGTACGACGCGAGCCAGGGATCTTCCGGAACCCGCAGCATCTCGGCGCGGACGTGGCGCGCCAGCATCGCCCGCTCGACGCCGTGGTTTCCGAGGTAGAGCGCGCCCCCGACCCGGACGCGGGCGGCAAGGTCCGCCGCGGTTCTCCCCGACAGCACCGCCACGAAAACGCCGGGGGTGCCTGCGAGGCGCCGCAGGGCCCGGCGCGCGCCCGGCATGATGGTCGCACCCCACGGGTCCATCACGATCGGCGCGAGCGTGCCGTCGAAGTCGCTGACGATCAGCAGCGGCCGCAGGTGCACGTCACGTTCGCACAGCTCAAGGAGTTGCCGGCCGGGCAGAAGCAGCAGTCGGGCGGGCGCCGAGAACGCGCCGTCCGGGGTCGGAGCTTGGGTGGCCGGAGCGGCTACGTCCGTTCCCGCCGCGTCGGCGGCGGTCGAGTCGGTGGCCCGAGCGGCGGGGACATGCATCGCTGGCGAGTGTACGCGGGAGGCCGGACGCCGGGCCGGATGCCTGCTGCTACAATTCCGTCTCCATGGAGCAGCGTCGAATCACCCGTTTCCTGCGCCAAGTCGAACGCCACCTGGTCTCCTCGATCCTGACGGGCGCCGGCGTGACGCTGCTAGCGGCCGGACTCTTCGCCTACGTCATGCCGCTTGGTGCGGCCAGCACGTCGGCGTCCGCACCTCCTGGCAGCCCAACCGCGAGCCAATCGCGGTCGTCGGCCCCGGCGTCGGCGTCGCTCGGCCCGGCGCTATCGTCGGAGCCACAGCCGTCGTCTGGCGAGCCGTCGTCGGCCCCGGCGTCGCCAGGAGCATCGGGCGCCGTCGTCACGCGGGTGGTTATCCCCGCACTCAAGATCGACCTGCCGGTCGTCTCCGGCAACGGCCGCTTTCCCCTGTGCGGCGTGGCCCAGTACCTGACCCCCGGACAGGCGCCGTTCCGTCCCGTGCAGCCCGGCCAGCCGGGCACGACCTATCTGTACGCCCACGCGCGCGTGGGTATGTTCCTACCCCTGCTGTCCGCCTCCCAGGTCGACAATGGGGCAGCGATGATCGGGTACAGTGTCCTCGTCTACACGAGCGACTCGCAGGTCTACTGGTACAGCATCTCGGTGGTCAAGCGCGGGGTGGTTCCCGGCGGCCCGGACGAGTGGACTATCGCGAAGGCAGCCCCGGGGGTGCAGCAACTCGTGCTCCAAACCAGCGAGGGCCCGTACGACAGCAGCACGAAGCTGGAGGTGCTGGCCGCGTTCGAGCTCGTGCAGCCAGCGACCTTCGCGATGTCGCATCCCACACCCCATCCCCAGGTCTGCACCTGACGGGCCGGCCGTTGGCCACCGCCGGGCAGACCGGCACCTTGTCAGCCGTCCGCGGTGGCTCGGGCGCCGCCGTCTCCCGGCGCGCTGTCGCCCCCCACCGAACCGGTCTCGGACGGGATCGGACGAGCGTGCCTTGGTCGCGCCCGCATTGCCAGCGCCGGGACGATCGCCGCCAGCGTGATTACGCCGGCTGCCAGGAAGAGCCCGTCGAGGATGGCCGCCCCCTGGCTCGCCGCCCATCGCTCCAGCGCGTCCACCACCAGCCCGTCATCGAGGGGCCGGCCCCGCAGGGCTGCGGGCAGAACGCTGTTCCGGTAGGCCTGGTCCTGCACGGCCCGACTCAAGGCCTGGATCTTTCCCGAGCCGAACGCGGTCAGTACGGCGAGCCCTACGGCCATGCCCAGCATTCGCGCGACGGTCACCGCCCCCGATGCGACCCCGAAGGCGGAACTCCCTGCCGCCTCGACCGCGGCCATCGAGCGAGGCGACACCGTCAGCCCGAATCCCAGCCCGAAGACGGCGAGGAGTGCCGCAAGCTCGTCCAGCGGCGTGAAGCGGGTCGTCAGGCCGAGGACGCCCATGCCGGCTGCGGACACGGCCAGCCCGATGAGGCTGGTTCGCACGACGCCCACGCGCCCGAGGGCCAGGCCGGACACGAGCGCGCCGACGGCCATGGCACCGGCCAGCGCGCCGAGTGCCACCCGCTGGTCCGACGGCCCTCCGTACAGGACGCGATCCACGAAGACGGCGCCGCCGATCAGCGCGGTGGCCAGGGCGTACCCGGTGAGCGCACTCACGGCGACCGCCCCCCCCAGCACGGGCTGGAGGTAGCGGCGCGGGTCCAGCAAAGAATCACGCACGGCGGCACCCATGGCGAGCGCCGAGGCGAGCGAGACGACTGACCCGATCGCGAGCGCGACCTGCCCGAGCGGCCCGCCGGGGGCCTGGGCGTCCCCTGCCCAGGTAAGCGCCAGCAGCGACCCGGCGAGGCCCGCTGTGAACAGCACCAGAGCCGTGGCATGCAGAGACGTCCGGGTGCGCGGGGCGTCCCACGCGGGCGCGGCGGCCCACACATAGAGCAGCGCCAGAAGTGCCGCGGGCACGTCCAGGTAGAAGACCCATCGCCACGCTGGCGTGGTGACCGAGACGAGCCACGCCGGCATCCCCGCGGCCTGGAACGCCGGACGCAGGTCGCCGATGCCGAGGATCACCGCTCCCGCGAATGGACCGGCCGCCATGCCCAGGAACGTGAGCGCGCCGATGAGTCCGAGCGCACGAGCGCGCGCCCTGCCCTCGAAAAGGTGGCTCGCGCCGGCGGTCGCGAGCGGGACGAGCGCGCCGCCCCCAAGCCCCTGAAGCACCCGCGCCGCGATCAGACACTCCAGTGACGGCGCTGAGCCGCTCAGCGCCGAGCCGGCGGCGAAGACGACCAAGGCGACCATGTACGGTCCGACCACGCCGAACCGGTCGGCAAGCCGCCCCGCCAACGGCATCATCGCGACGTACGCGACTAGGTAGCCGTTGACGATCCACGATGCCTCGCGCAACCTCGTCCAGTCGGCCAAGCCCACGACGATGCTGGGCAACGCGGTGGCGGTGATCATCAGCTCGAGGCCCGCCACGAAGACGCCGCCGCCGAGAGCGACGAGCAGCGCGAGGCGGGGGAGCCGTCCCATGGCGGCCATCATGGCACGTGGCAGCGACCACGAACGGCGACAGGACCTGCCGACGGCGACCGGCAGGTCCCGAAATCCCGTGTGTCGCCCCGTGGTGGGTTCAGGCCATAGGTGCCCGCTGTCGCAATTGCTCCAGCGCCTCCGAGAACTCGCTCCGGAGGGCGCGACGGTCGCTGTCGTCGAGCCAGCTCGCCTCGATGCCGTCGGTGGCAACGGCGGCAAGGCCGTCGAAGTCGAAGCCCAGCGCCTCCGCGACGGTGCGGTACTCCTTGCCGAGATCGAGGTCGGTCATCCCAGGATCGTCAGTATTCAGCGTGGCGAGAAGCCCCGCCTCCCGCATGGCACGGAAGGGGTGGTCGCGCAGACTCCGATAGCGGTTCGCGATCACCACGTTGCTGTTAGGACACACCGTCAGCGGGACGCGGTCGCCGGCCATTCGCCGGGTGAGCGCCGGATCCTCCGCGACGGCGATCCCGTGGTCGATCCGCTCTAGCTTGAGCACGTCGAGGCCGACCCGGACGTTCCTGGAGCCCACGCCCACCGCCTCGCCCGCGTGACCGGTCAGGCGGAACCCATTTCGGCGAGCCAGCGCGAACGGCTCTGCGAACGAGGCGAGATCCACCCCAAGCTCCGTCGAGTCCATGCCCACGCCGATGACGCGCTCAGCGCGGTTCGCCTGCGCCAGCTCGCTCAGCTGCTCGACCAGCTCGCGTCCCGCAACCGGCCCATAGGCGCGATCCATGTCGGCAATGAGCATGCATCGCACGCCGGTCTCCGCCTCGGCTGCCTCGATACCTGCCGTGATGCCGTCTATGATGCCGGTGAGGGTCTGACCGGATGCGAGGTGGCGCGCGGGTGTGAAAAACATCTCGCGGTATCGCAGGCCGTGGGGTGCGGCGTCGACGAGCGACTCGTACGCGATGCGCTCCCAGTCGGCGGGTTCGACGAGCGTTTCCTGCACCAGCCAGAAGATCGCGAGGAAGGAGTCGAGAGAGCTGTATCGATAGAGCTCGCTCGGATCCTCGACGGACAGGGCGCGGCCGGCCTTGCGAGCCAGCTCCAGTACCGTCTGCGCTCGAACACAACCCTCGACGTGGCAGTGCAGCTCGACCTTGGGAATCGCGTCGTACACATCCTCGGTGAGCGTCTCGTCACCCATGCGACAGAACCTCCTGCATCCGGCGCGGTTCAGCAGATGGTACGAGGGACGCGGACGCGCGGCTCGGCGAGTTCCTGAGGGTGCGGACCGCGCACACGCCCTGGACTGACCTAAGGCCGGCGCCGGACGCGACGAGCGTGACCGGCGCACCCGGTAAGTCGGAGCCTCACCATCGGCATCGGGTCCGGCACGCCGTTGATCCGGCTCGTGCGCCTCATCGTCGCCTTCGCGCTCGCGGCCGCCACGGCGTCGCTCAGCAGGTCGGCCTGCAGCGAGCGTGAGGCCGCTAGATCCGAGCCCGTAGCGAGCTTGGGCCGTTCACCATCGACCAGGTCGCATCCGCGGCTGGCTACCCTCCCGACGTATCCATCTCGGCTGCGTCCAGCTGGCCGTCCCCGAGACCTGCTCGGAAAGGCGCCCCTTGGGCGGGCGACGACCGCGTGGCAAGCAGCGAACCCAGTATCACGAACCCAAACCCGGCGCCCATCGGGATGGTGAACGGTTCCTTCAGGACGGCGACACCGAGCAGCGCCGCGACAGCGGGGTTGACATAGGTGACCACGGTGGCTCGAACCGGACCGACTTCCTCGATGAGCGCCGCGAATACGACGAACGCCACCGCCGTGCACACCACGGCCAGGATCGCGATGGCTCCTAGCACGCCGGCGGTGGGCACGACCGCCGGTCGCTGAGCGATGGCGATCGGCGCGTACACGAGGGCGCAGATCGAGAGCGACAACGCCATCACTCCCACTGACGGCAGACCGCCGAGCCGGCGAGCCAGGATGGCCGGCCCGACGGCGTAGCAGACGACCACCACTGCCATCTGGAGCAGCGCGGTCGCGTTCGACGCATCGACGCTGACGCCGACGATCGCCGCGACGCCGGCCAGCCCGAATAGCAGTCCGAACAGACCAATGCGACCGACGCGCTCCCGACTGCGCGTCGCAGCTGCGATACCGGTTCCGACAAGCGGCACGCCCGCCACCAACAGCCCAGATAGGGAACTCGCGAGACGCTGCTCGGCGGACCCGAGAAGCACCCAGGGCAGGCCGATCTCGACCGCCGCGAAGGCGACCAACCAACGCCAGCGCACGAGTACCGGCCGGAGATCGACGCGCAGGAGCGCGATCGGCAGTAGGAGCAGGGCCGCAATCGCGGTGCGGGCGAACACCAGCGTGGCCGGCGAGATCTCCGCGACGGCAACCCGGATGAACAGGTAGGGGATACCCCAGATCAGCGACATGAGGCCGAAGAGCAGGAGTGCGCGCCGCGTCACACCAGCATCCGCGGGAGGGGCGCCATCCAGACCCGGCAACCGAGAGTCACGCCAGCGGCCCCGGCGCGACATGCTCTGCGGGGCCGCTCCCCGCGCCCCACAAGTCGCCGACGGTGTACCCAGCGGGGAACGGATCGTCCGGATCGAGGACGTATCGCGCGAAACCTGTGATCCAGGCCGTGCCGCTGATCGAGGGAACCACCGCTGGCCTGCCCCCGACGTTCGTTTCGCGCAGCAGCCGTCCCACAAACACCGTACCCAGGATGCCCTCGTGGCGGAAGTCCTCGCCGAGACCCAGTCGACCCCGCGCATGCAGAGTCGCCATCTTGGCGCAGGTCCCTGTCCCACACGGAGAACGGTCGATCGAGCCGGCCCACGTATCGGGGCGGTCCCAGTCGAAACTGCCTGCAGAGACGACGACCGTGCTCTTCAGGTCAGCGTGAGCACCGCTCGGCGGCCGGGACAACATCGAGATCGTGGGACCGACGATCGCCGGGTTCTCTGGATGTGCGCTGGGGTGCTGGTCGCGGGTCGCCTGCCTGATCATCTCGCCGACCCGCACGATGTCGCGGGCCTCGTCTGGGGCCAGGTTCATCCCGAGCGCGGCCGCATCCGCCATCACGTAGGTCATGCCGCCGTATGCGATGTCCACCGTCAGCGTGCCGAGGCGAGGGACTTCGACTTGAACATCGAGCGCGAGCGCGAGCGCCGGAACGTTCTCGAAGGTGATGCGCTTTGCCCTGCCCCCCTCGACCTCGGCCCGGATCGCGACCAGCCCGGCCGGCGCCTCGAGCACGAACTCGGTCACGGGTTCACTGACGGCCACCATGCCCGTCTCGATGAGCACGGTGGCCACGCAGATCGTGTTGCTGCCCGACATGGGCGGGTACTCGCTCTGCTCCATGATGATGAAGCCGGCGGCGGCCCGGGAGTCGGTGGGTGGCAGGATTACGTTGCAGCACATCGCGGGGTAGCCGCGCGGCTCGCGCAACATGCGGAGCCTGATGTCGTCGTGGTGCTCCGCGAAGTAGGTCATCTTATCGAACATGCTCTGCCCGGGGACGTCGAGGACGCCGCCGATGACGACTCGACCGGGTTCGCCTGCGGCGTGGACGTCAACCGCGACGAGTGGACTTGCGGCTCTCACCTGCGCTCCTCCTCCTGGCTGGCGTCCGATGACCCGGCGACGACACGTCGTCGCGACCGATCAGGGCAGCGACCGGATCATGCCCCCGTCGATCACCATGATCACAGCGTCGACGTACAGCGCAGCCGGGGACGGCAGGAACGCCGCCACGCGGCCGACCTCGTCCGGGTGGCCGCACCCCGAGCCGAAATTAGGCCAAAGCCTGCAGCCGCGCGACCCGGGGCGTCCTAGGTCCATGGTTCGAGCGGCGCCGGACCCGGCCGGATGCCGACACGCTCCAGGACGTCGTCCAACTCCGCAGAAGTGACCGCGTCGATCGCGGGCAAGAGGCTCCTTGTACGGTTCGACGCAAGCACGCCCCGGCGCCGCAGGACCTCCTTGCGGATGGCGAGTCCGACCACGGGCTGTGACTCGAACTGGATGAGCGGAAGGTATCGGTCAAAGGACCGTGCAGCAGCCGCGACATCTCCGGCCTCCACGCACAGGCGGACGCGGCGCAGGATCTCGGGGAAGGCGAAGCCCGTCATCGTCCCGCAGGCGCCGCGCCGCAGCTCCTGCAGGGCAACCACGCCGCCGAGCCCGCCGAACACCGCAAGGCCCGGGCGCGCGGCCAGCAGCCGGCTGATCTTGGGCGGCGTCGGAGGGTCCTCGAGCTTGAGCGCCCGGGCGCCGCTCGCGTCAACGCAGGCGAGCAGCGTCGAGATAGGAATGAGCACCCCGGTCGCGGCCGGTTCGTCCTGAATGATCAACGGCAGGCCGGACCCCGCCGCCTCCGCGTAGAACCCAGGCAGCAGATCGACGTTGCGCAGCAGCGGCGGCGCCGCCACCATCGCAGCCGCGGCACCGAACTCGCGCGCCTGCCCGATGAACGCGCACACGATCGAGAGACTCGGTCCCGAGCACCCGACTGCGATGGGGACGCGGCCGTGCGCGGCGTCCACCACCGTCGCCAGCGCCTGCGCGCGTTCGTCGGCGGTCAAGGCGCCGGGCTCGCCCATCACGCCCATCGTGGTGAGACCGTCCACACCCCACCCGATGGCGGCCTCGACGAGACGGCCCAGGCTTGGCGTGTCCAGTGAGCCGTCGTCTGAGAAGGACGTGGGCAGGATGTACCAGGTGCCTTGCAGGCGCGTGCCGGGGTGGGCGATGTCGCTCACAACCGGCCTCGATCGCGCGTGTTCCGTAGCTTCACCACTCCATTCTGGGGCAACCCGCAGCGCGCGTAACGTACACTCACCGCGCCCCCAGCGACCATGGAGGAACCATGCGCGCCCTGCTGCTCTGGATGGCCCGCAGCACCTGGCTCCGCGAGCGAATTCCCCGGCTGCCGTTTGCCCGGCGCGCGGTCCGCCGCTTCATGCCTGGCGAGGAGCCCGAGGCGGCGCTGGCCCAGGCCGAGGCCTTTCGGGCCCAGGGCATCGGCACCCTCTTCACCCGCCTCGGCGAGAACGTGGTGCGAATCGAGGAGGGCGACGCAACGGCGCAGCACTACCTCGACATGCTCGAGCAGATCGTTGTGCGGGGGATCCCGGGCGAGCTCTCGGTGAAGTTGACCCAGCTCGGGTTCGACATAGACGAACCGCGCACGCTCGCGCACGTGGGGCACCTAGCCGACCGCGCGGCAGCGGACGGCAGGTTCGTCTGGGTCGACATGGAGGGCAGCCCGTACACCGAGCGCACGGTCGCGTCGTACGAACGGCTGAAGCCAGCGCACGCCAACACCGGAATTTGCCTGCAGGCCTATCTGCGCCGCACCGCGGCAGACATCCAGCGCCTACTCCCGCTCGAGCCCGCCATCCGGCTCGTCAAGGGTCGTACGACGAGCCCCCGTCCCTCGCCTACCGCACCCGACGCGAAGTGGACGTCAACTTCGCGGCCCTGGCGAGTCGCCATGCTGGAGGCTCGGGCTGCCGGGCACGCTATCCGGATCGGCGTCGGCACGCACGATGTCGCGCTCATCGAGCAGATCGCCGTGCATGCCGCCGCACTCGGCGCTCCCGCGCACGGCCTTTGAGGTCCAAATGCTCTACGGGATCCGCCTCGAACAGCAGCGCCGACTCGCCGCGGAGGGCTACGCGGTGCGCGACCTCATCGCATACGGCTCGGCGTGGTACCCGTGGTACATGCGCCGTCTCGCAGAGCGCCCCGCCAACGTGCTCTTCGCACTGCGGCAGATCGTGGGGTAGGCTGCAGACCGGCCGCGGGGCTTGGCCGTCCATACGACTGCACCAAGGAGCACGCCATGGTCAAGTGACTCGTCGTTCATGCCGACACGCCACTCTTAGGTCCTTGACGCCTGGTGCTAGTATCAGCAGGACTTTATATAAAGTCTAACTCACGTGAGGGGCCCGCACTGGCTTCGCCGGCACGTATCCGCTCGACGATCGCGACCATCGCCGCCGCGCCCGACGACCTGCGCGAGCTGCGCTCGTTCCACAAGGCGCTCGGCGACGTGACGCGTCTCCGGATCGTCCGGCGGCTCGCCCAGAACCCCGCGACTGTCACAGACCTCGTCGAGCTGGTGGACCTGTCGCAGCCCCTGGTGTCCTGGCACCTGCGCACCCTCCGCGCGGCCGGTTTGGTGGAAACCCATCGCGTCGGCCGCGAGGTCATCTGCTCGCTTCGGCAGGACGTCTTCGAGCGGTGCGCGCGTCGCCAGGACGAGCTGATCTCGCCGCGCCCCGAGGGAGCGCTCTCGTGACCGAGCGCTCGCTGGTGCCTCCCTCGACGCGGGCCCGGATCAAGGCACTCGCCGTGCCGCTCGCGCTCGCGATGGGGCGCGCCGGGCTGACGCCCAACGCGCTAACGGTGCTCGGGTTCGCCGGGGTCTGCGTGGCCGCCGGGCTCGCCGCGACCGGTCAGTGGGTCGCAGCCGGGATCGTCGGCCTGTTGTTCGCCGCGTTCGACATGTTCGACGGAGCGCTGGCCAGGGCCACCGGTCGCGTCTCGCGGTTCGGCGCGTTCCTCGACAGCACACTCGATCGGGCGGGCGAGGCGGCACTCTACGCAGGCATCGTTGCAGGCACGGCGAGCGTGACCGACCGCCTGCTGCCGCTGCTGGCCAGCCTCACGATGACAGCGGCGTTTCTGGTCAGCTACACCCGTGCCCGCGCGGAGGGGCTGGCATTCGGGGGCGACGTCGGGATCGCCCCGCGCGCGGAACGCGTCGTCGTCTTGGCCGTCGGGCTCGTCGCCACCGGGCTCGCCGGCGGCGTTGCGACTCCGGCCGGGGTTGCCCCGAGCAAGTGGCTCGACCTGCCGGGCGGTGCCCGCATTCTCACGTCGGGGGGCCAGCTTTGGCTCGCCGGCACCCTAGCGATCCTGTTCATCCTCAGCACCATCACGGTCTTGCAGCGGATCTGGCATGTACGCGCGCAGGCGCGCCGAGCAAAGGAGTAGCAGCACAGTGGACGAGACCACGAAGATCGCCGCAGCGAGCGCCAACGGCAACAGCAGCGGGCACGCGCGTCGTCGCAAGGACGGCAAGATCCGCGTCGCGATCATCGGCGTCGGCAACTGCGCCAGCAGCCTGGTGCAGGGCCGCTACTACTACGAGAACGCGAAGGTGGGCGACACCATCCCCGGCATCATGCACGTCGACCTGGGCGGCTATCAGATCCACGACATCGAGTTCGTCGCGGCCTTCGACATCGACAAGAACAAGGTCGGCAAGGACCTCTCCGAGGCGATCTACCAGAAGCCCAACAACACCTACGTCTTCCAGCAGGTGCCGCACATGGGCGTCACCGTCGAGCGGGGCATGACGCACGACGGCCTGGGCAAGTACCTGAGCCAGATCATCGAGAAGGCGCCCGGCCCGACCGCCGACATCGTGCGCATCCTGCGGGAGCGCGAGGTCGACCTCATGGTCAGCTACCTCCCGGTCGGCAGCGAAGCGGCCACGAAGTGGTACGTCGAGCAGGCCCTCAATGCGGGCGTCGGCTTCATCAATGCCATCCCGGTCTTCATCGGCCGCGAGCCCTACTGGCAGCGCCGCTTCGCCGAGGCCGGCCTGCCCATCATCGGCGACGACATCAAGAGCCAGGTGGGCGCCACCATCACCCACCGCGTCATGACCCGCCTCTTCATGGACCGCGGCGTGCGGCTGGATCGGACCTACCAGCTGAACTTCGGGGGCAACACGGACTTCCTCAACATGCTCGAGCGGGAACGGCTCGAGTCTAAGAAGATCTCGAAGACCAACGCCGTCACCTCCATGCTCGACTACGAGCTCGACCCCGACGACATCCACGTCGGACCCTCGGACCACGTGCCCTGGCTCAAGGACCGCAAGTTCTGCTACATCCAGATGGAGGGCACGACCTACGGCGACGTGCCGCTGCGGGCCGAGCTGAAGCTCGAGGTCTGGGACAGCCCGAACAGCGCGGGCGTCATCACCGACGCGATCCGCTGCCTGAAGCTCGGCCTCGACCGCGGCCTGTCGGGCACCCTCGTCGGGCCGTCCTCGTACTTCATGAAGAGTCCGCCGCTGCAGCAGCACGACGACGTCGCGCATGCGCGGGTGGAGGCCTTCATCCGCGGGGAGGACAACGAGACGCTCACCGGGGATGCCGTACCGGCCACGACGGGGGGCAGGGCGACGCCGGCGCCGAGGAGGCGACCATCCGCTGAAGGGCGGGCCGTCTAGCTCGGTCAGACCCATGAGGGCCGACGACGGGTCTGGAAGGACGCCGCCAACGGATCGCGTGCGGGGTGTCGGCTACGCGCCCCACCGTCGCGCGAACGGGAGGGGCCGCGGCGCGCGGCTCCTCTATCGCCTGCAGGAGAAGGCGACCGTGCGTGCCTACCGGGCGACGTCGTGGCTGCTGGGCAGGCTGCCCGAAGACCCGGTGGTCGCTGTCGCACAGCTCGCCTTCCTCGCCGGCTACGCGCTCTGGCCCGCAAAGCGCCGGGCCATCACCGCGAATGCGAGTCACGTTCTCGGGCTGCCCGTCGGACACCCTCGTGTCAAGCGGCTTGCGCGGGCCGTCTACCGTGCCTACGCCGGGTACGTCGTCGGGCTGATGCGCCTCCCCGCCCTGCCGCCCAACGTGCCAGCGCGCCTCGTGGACACGGGCGGCGAGCACGGCCTCGAGTCGTTCCAGCGGCTCCACGGGAGGCTGCGCGCCGAGGGCCGCGCAATGATCATCGTGACGCTCCACGTCGGCAGCATGGAGACGCTTGCCGCGGCGATGGCCTCCCACGGCTTTCCCGCGTACGGCGTCGCCGACGACACCGCATATCCGGAGCTGTACCAACTGCTGGCCGAGCAGCGCCGACGGTGGGGCGTGCAGGTGATCGCGTGGCGCAACCTTCGCGAGATCCACCGCGTGCTGCGCGACGCTGGGATCCTCGCGCTGCTGGTGGACTGGGGTTACCGACCCGACGGCATCCCCGTACGGTTCTTCGGTGACTGGACGACGCTCCCCGCCGGGCCGGCGGCCCTGGCCGCCAAGACGGGGGCGGCCATCGTGCCGGTCGTCAACCGCCGTGCGTGCGACGGGCGCTATCACGCCGAGCACGGCGACCCGATCGAGGTTGCATCCGGCGCACCGGCCGCCATCCAGCGCGCAACACAGGCGGTGGCAGACGCGCTGCAGCGCGCCATCGAGGTGGCACCGGAGCAGTGGTACTCGTTCAAGCCGATCTGGCCAGACACGGATCGCGAGGGGGACGAACTCGCCGCCCGCGCCGCTGCTGCGCTTGCGGACGAGACCGAGCATGGGACACGGCACGGCCGGCGCCGGAGGATGGCGAGCGAGGCGGTGGAGGACGAAGTGGTCACCGAGCCAGTTGCCACCGACCTAGCTTCTGAAGCCGGAGCCGCCGGAACACCGGCCGATGTCTGAGTTCCTACGAGGGCCAGGGATGACGCGTCGTCAGCGACTGGGAGCGCAGGCGCTCGTCTCGTTGTCGGGCGTCGCGTCTCGGCTGCCCGCTGGCCCGCTCCACCGGATCGCCCACGCTGCCGGTCTCGGGTGGTACCTTGCCGCGCCAGGCCAGCGAGGGCTGGCGCGCGCCAACCTTCGCCGCGTGTGCGTCTGGCTGGATGAGAACGGGATGGCCTCGCCCCGCGTCCAGCGCGCTGCGCACGACCCGGCCCGCCTAGAGCGCCTGCTCCGAGACGCGTTCGGCCACCGTGCCCGGTACTACCTCGAAGTCGCGATGAACGAGCGCGTGGATCCGGCGTTCCTCGCACGCCACCTGTCGCTCGCCGATCCGCAAGCGGCCGACCGGGAGCTGAACCGGCCGGGACCAGCGCTAGTGATCGGCCTCCATCTGGGGGCGCTCGAGCTGCCGGCCCAATACATCACGGTGACTCGCGGGCGCCGAGCCATCGCGCCCATGGAAACCCTTCGCAACCCTATGCTCCAGGCGTATCTAGAGCGGACGCGAGGAAGGACGGGCGTGCGGATCGTGCCCATCGCCCTCGCCCGGCCGGTGCTCGAGCAGGCGCTCGCCAGCGGGGACATCGTCGGGCTGATCGCCGACCGGGACATCTCGGGCCGGGGCATCCCGGTCACGCTGTTCGGAGCGAGGACGCGGCTGCCGGCCGGCCCTGGCATCCTAGCGGTCGCCGTGGGCGTGCCGGCGTTTGCCGCCGCCGCCATCCGCTCCGGCTGGGGCGAGTACCGCGGGTTCGTGATCCCGATCGAACTGGCCGCTGGCGACACGCGACGCGAACGTGCGCGAGCCTTTACCGACAGCGTCGCCCGGGCGTTCGAGCGGCTCGTCGCGGAAGCGCCCGAGCAGTGGTGGTCGATCTTCCAACCAATCTGGGAAGAAGCGTGAGCATCGACGACCGCGGCGCGGCACCCGAGCCAGCCGAGCGACTCGGTCTCGCTGATCCCCACATCCACACCCTCGCGTCCGACGGCGTGGCGGGCGTGCAAGAAATCCTGGACTACGTCGAACACCATACGGACCTCGACGTCGTCGGCATCAGCGACCACGAGCGCATCGACGCGGGCTTGGCCGCACGCGCCCTCGCGCGGGAGCGCGGGTCGCGCGTGGATGTCGTCGTCGGCGAGGAGATCACGACCCGCGGGGGCCACCTTCTTGCGCTGTTCCTAGAGGAGCGGGTCCGGCCACTCCAGTCGCTGCGCGCGACAATCGCCGACGTTCACGAGCAGGGCGGGCTCGCGATCGCCGCGCACCCCCTAGCGCCTTACCCGATCTGCGCCAGCGCTCGCGCTATCCGCCGGCTCCAGGCAAACCCCGATCCGCGCTTCCACCTCGACGCGCTGGAGGCGTTCAACCCGACGTCGGCCGGGCGAAGCCATCATGCGAAGGTGGTGGCGCTGGCCGACGAGCTCGGGATGGCGGCCGTTGGCGGGAGCGACGGCCACCTGCTCGAGGCAATCGCCACCGGATACACGACGTTCCCCGGGCGCACGGCCGACGACCTGCGCCGCGCGATCCTCGAGCACCGGACCGGCTGGCACGGGGAGTTCTGGACCTTCGGCTTCGAAGTGCAGATGTACGGCCGTCAGCTGCGCAAGTATGGCCGCGACATCCGCGATGATCTGCGCGGGGCGCTGCTGCGGACGCGGACTGGACGTGACCTTGGGTATCCCGGCGGCCGCCTACGTCCGCCGCGGTTCACCGGAGACGGTGCCGATCGCAGGCCGTGGCCGGCCAGCGACGAACGGGGGCACGCCGGGGGCGAAGCCGCGCCGTGAAGATCGGACTGGTAACGCCGTACATCTACCCGCTTCCGGGCGGCGTCAACGCTCACGTCGGCTTCCTGTATCAGCACCTCCGAGAGCGCGGTCACGACGTGCGCATCCTCAGCAGCACGCATGGCCTCCAGCGCTCGAGCGAGGGCGACATCATCCGCATCGGGCGCGGCTTCAGCGTGCCCTCCAACGGGTCGGTCGGGACGCTGACGGTCTCGCCGCGCTTCCTGTCGCAGGTCCGCGAGGTGCTCGAGCGTGAGCAGTTCGACCTGTTGCACTTCCACGAACCCTTCGTGCCCTTCCTGTCGCTTGTACTACTGCGGGAGTCGACCAGCGTCAACGTTGCCACGTTCCATGCCTACAACGGCTGGAGCCCCGCCTACGAGTTCGGGCGGCGCATGCTGTCCGGATACGCGCGACGGCTGCACGGGCGGATCGCGGTGAGCGTGGCCGCCCGGTACTTCATCGACAAGTACTTCCCGGGCGAGTACAAGGTCATCCCCAACGGCGTCGAGGTGGAGCGGTTCGCCTCGGCGCGCCCGGTCGAGCGCTGGCGCGACGGCACGCCGAACCTGCTGTTCGTGGGCCGGTTCGAGGAACGGAAGGGGCTCCTGCACCTGCTGAAGGCGTACAGGCTGCTCCGGCGTCAAGGCCGCGACTGCCGCCTGCTCGTGGTGGGGCACGGACCCCAGGAGCGCGAGGCGCGACGATACCTGATGACTCGGCGGCTCAGCGATGTCGAGATGCTGGGACGTGTCACCGAGGACGAGAAGGCTCGCTGGTTCGCAACGGCGGATGTGTACGTCTCACCGGCGACCGGGCGCGAGTCGTTCGGGATCGTGCTGCTGGAGGCGATGGCGGCTGGGACGCCCATCGTGTGCAGCGACATCCACGGCTACAAGGGCGTGGTGCGGCGGGGGGAACAAGGGCTGCTGGTCCCGCCCCGCGACGCGGAGGCCCTAGCCGATGCGATCGGCCGCCTGCTCGACGACCCAGACGAGCGTGCCCGCATGGGCAGGTCCGGCCGCGAGCGGTCGCACCAATTCGGTTGGGACCGAGTGGCGGCGCGGGTGGACGACTATTACGGGTTCGTGATCCGTCGTCTAGCCGCGCAGGGCCAGCTGCCTCCCGGGTTCCACGCGCCGATCCCGTTACGTTCCCCGACCCTTCCGCCCCTCCCCTCAGGAACCGCCGAGTAGGCAGTCGGGCGCGCGCCCGACTGCCCTCCGGCTACGTCGTCGCCGGCCCTGTCTCGCCGGCAGGGTCCGCGACGCGCCCTTCGCGCTCAGCACGGCGGACCGCCAGCTCGAGGCTCCAGGCGCGGGCCGCGTACATCACCGCCAGGGAGCCGACGAGGACCGCGACGATGAGCGAGATCGACTCGGCCGTAAGCAGTTTCGGCTGGGCGGCCGGGGTCATGTTCACCGTGAACTGGAAGTCGTAGATCCAGGTCGGCAGCAGGCCCTGGTACATGTTGACGAAAGACCCGGGAAGCGGCAGCGCGGCGATGTTCGGATACCAGATCACGAACCACAGGGCGGCCGCGACCAGAACCCCCAGTGCGAACCGCCGCGGGTCGCGAGCGCGGAGCACCAGCCAGGCTGGGCCGCACAGCAGCAGGCCCACGACCGCGGCGACCACGAACGGCCCGCCGCTCCCCAGCGGGACGGAGACGAGCAGGACGTCTGGCACGCTCGCCTGAACGACGACGAGTGCCGCCAGCGCGATGAGCGCCGCGGCAAGCGACGGACCGTACACACGGAGCCGGCCCACTCGACCGTCGTCGCCGGCGGCCGCACCGCGCGCAGTCCACCAGAGCCAGCCAGCGCCGAGTGCTCCGATCACGATGACGGTGGCCGCCGCGGCTACCCGCTGGGTCACGATCACAGGGTTGGCGACGGCGCCGCAGACCTGCGACGCCGGGTCCACCGCGGCCGTACCAGCAAAGACGCAGAGCGGGCCCTTGACAAGCCACAGAATTGCCGGTCCCAGGATGGCCAGGGCTGCGGTCACGCGCGCCAGCGCCCACGTTCCCGGCGCCGGGCCATGCCACAGCTCCGCCACGAAGTAGGCGAGCGCAAGGAACGAGAAGGGCAGCGTGGTCAGGACGTGGTACTGGAACGTCGCCCGGTCCACCCATACCCAAGGGAGCCACTGGCTCGCGGCGGCCAGCACCACGATTCCCAGCGCAAGGCTGCGCCGGCGCCATGCCTGCCATGCCGTCCACGGGACGGCCGTTACCGACATCCAGAAGAGCACCAAGTTCCCGGCGTCGTAGATGGAGGCGCCCGTGTCATTCGCCAACGAGCCCTGGTACCACCAGACGGGTTTGAGGTCGAACGGCCACGCCCACCATGGCGACGAGGCGGGGTGGGCCACCCGGAGGCCGTTGTGGTAGTTGAACATCGAAACGGTCAACTCCCACAGGGTCTGCCCGTGGTTGCCTGTCGGGAACCCGGTCCAGAACTGGTTCCCGAGGGCGACCCATGGGATGTAGCTGATGACGTAGACGACGAGCGGGACGACGGTCATGCACGCGAGCGCCCAGAGCCAAGGCAGGCCGAGAGAAGCTCCCGGCACCAGCCAGCTCTCGGCGGGAGGGTCGGCCGGCGCATCGGCGTACGTGCGGGCCTCGCCTGGTCGGGCCGGTGGGGCGAGCGGGCCTGCACCGAACCGGGCGAGCACGAGCGGCGCCGCGTACGCGACGAACGCGACCACGATAAGCAGGGAGGCTCCGGTCAGCAGCATGTTCTGCGTTAGCGGCCCGCTCTGTAGCCGCGATCCGAGGCCGATGCCGGCAACGGCGGCCAAGATCCCGAGCACGAGTGGCGCGAGCACCGCGAACCGAAGCTCCTCCACCGTCCAGTGGATGGACCGTACGGCGATGCCCGCGCCGAGCAGCAGGGTCAGTGCGATCATCATCAGCAGGAACGTGAGGTTGAGCTGCGGGCTGGTGACGCCCGGCGCCGCGCTGATCGAGTAGTAGCCGAGGATGCCTGTCAGGACCGCCATGGCGCCGAGCGCCAAGACGCGTCCCAGTCCGCTGCGCAGTAGGGTCAGCAGCCCGATACCGCCAATGGCGTAGAAGCCGACCCACTTCGAGGCGCAGGCCAGCCCAAGCAGGATCCCGAGGAGCGGGAGGCCGACCAGCAGCGCGGAGCGGCCTCGCCAGCGTCCGAGCGCAAGCGCGGCATAGACAACGTACGCGGCCACTATGAAGAGCGCGGCATAGGTGTCGTTCATGCCGATCCGCGAGTTCGCGAAGAACATGCCGTCCACCAGCGCAAACCCGGCGACGAACAGGCCCACGGAGCGGCGCCGGAACAGGATCCGGGCCAGCAGGTAGAGCAGCGCCACGAGCAGCGTGCCGGCGATTACGCCCGGCAGGCGCCACGCGAAGGCATGGCTTCCGGCGTCCACCGCGGCGACCGAGCCGGTTGACGAGAAGACCAGGATCTGCTGGCGGTCACCGGACGGGTTGTTGGGCTGTTGGTCGAACGCCCAGGCGACCGGTGTGAACGGCAGGTTCGCGTTCGCGTACACGGCGTTGCCGTGCGGCTCCACCACGTAGATCGTAGGCGACAAGCCGTCGGGGGTCTTACCCAGTACGTGGACCATGTTCGACGCCGCGTCCCACGTGGCATCGCTGACGGTCCCGGGCATGGGTATGGGCGACCCGACGACTGGTTGGGCGTCGAGCGGAAGCTGGATCGTGCGGAGCGCGCGGTCCGAAGCGACGTACACCGTGGGCTCGTCGATGCCGGACGCGACGAAGGTCATGCCCCCGGCGGTCCCGTCCAGTGGCAGGGAGAGGACGGTGTCGAGGGTCACGGCGTCAAGGAACCGGACCGACGTGCCGGCGGAGACGGCGAAGATCGGCGACGTGTCGAGGCTCGCCGCGTCGCCGAGCGCCTGCACCGCCGACTGGACGTTCGCCTGCTGGGCGGAACTGAGGAACGCCGAGACGACCACTGGTCGGAGGTTCGCCTTCGCCGTGGCGAGTTGCTGCTGGTCCGCCGTGAGTGCCTCCCGCGCTTTCGCCAGCGCGGCGTCCTCGGCGGTGGTGCGCACTCTCACCGCCTCGTACTGCAGCACCGTGGCGGTGTCAGCCGTGACCGCTTGCTGCCACCTAGAGACCGCCGCCGGCAGATCGAACACGGGGCCGGTCGACACGCCGAGGGCCGTCGTCAGCGCGCCGAGTTTCGTGGGGTCGTACGACTTCGTGAGGTCGACGATGACGCCGGCTACCGGATCCAGCGGGACGACTCCCGCCACGGGGCCGGTGCCTGCCTGCGGGCTGGCCGTGGTCCGACCGAGCAGGGTCCCCGGAATGCCGGAGGTGTCGATGCTCACGAGCTGGCCGGTCGTGGTAACCGCAAGCAGGCTTGCGCCAGTCGTAGAAGCGACCAGCCGCTGCACGGGGCCACCGGCGCCGGGGCCCGCCAGCTTCGTGGGCTGAATGTCGGCCGCGCCGCCGTTGGTCGAGCGCAGCGCGTCGAGTCGGGACGTGGGCAGTGACCAGATGGTCCCGTCGGCTGCGGCCGCGTAGAGCACGTGCTGAACGGTGTCGACGGCGACTGCGGTCGCTCCCGGCACGGCGAGCTTCGCCACGACGCCGCGTCCCTGTAGATCGTAGGCGAGCACGTTGCTTCCGGTCGCAACGTAAAGCCGGTCCCCGTCGCGGCCGGCGGAGGCGCCCGGGTCGCTCCAGCGTGGCTCGATCGCGGTGGCCCGCACGGGCACGTTCAGGGTGCTCGTCCCGGTCACCTGGTCGTCACCGAACGCCACGAGTCCCAGCGCCATGAGGTACTTCGCAAGGTGCGGGTGCGTGAACTCGTAGATGGCGTGCGGCATCCCGTACCGCCAATCCTGCAAGAACTCGGTCGCCGTGCGCGCGTGGTAGACCTCGTCGAAGTACATGCCATACGGCTGCGTGAGGCCCACGACGCGGGCGGTCATGGCCGCGACGACCAGCAGTGACATGATCAGCAGGTCGAGCCGGTCGACGCGCCCTCCGCCCTCCCCGTGCAGCATTCGGCTGTGGTCGGCCCGGATCGAGCCCCGTCCAAGGAGGCCGCGCAGCATCCCCGGGCCCCAGCGCGTGGGTGGGCGGCCCATCCACTCAACGGCCGGGGCGGTCGCTGCGGCGCCCGGCGAGTCGGTCGTCCCCGCGGCGAGAACGCCGCCGGCTGGGTCGGCCATTCCCGCAACGGGAGCGACAACTGGCAAGTCGTCGGCCCCGGGAACCAGAGCGCCCTGGTCCAGCGCCGCACTGCCGGCGACCGGGTGGATGACGCTCGACACGGAGATCGCCGGCCGCGCCCTGGGGTCTGGCCTCCCGCGACGGAGCAGCCAGCGCACTGGTTCGAGCGCTCCCAGGGCGAGCAGGAAAACCGCCACATGCCCGAGCGCCGAGAGCACGACGCCAGCGTCCGAGCGGAACGCAGGCCCGCCCAGCAGGTTCGCGATGTTCGGCGTGGCGTAGAGCGGCAGCGTCAGGATGGCGTGCAGGTTCATGAACGAGGCTGCGGCCAGCACGACCGTGGCCACCAGCCACCGGCGGGAGGTCAGCGCCAGCAGCGGGAGGAAGACGAAGATCGGGAACAAGTAGCGCTCGTGCACGCGCGTTGGCAGCACGAAGAACACCAGCGACAGGAAGGCCGCCGCGAGCAGGATCGAGCGACGATCGTCCCGCCACGCAACCTGCAGCGCGCCCAGCGCGATCCCCGCGAGCAGCAGGATCGCCCCGATTGCGAACCCTGGCAGGGGTCCGAGCAGCGGGACCAGGTCGTCCGACCACGTGCCGGCGTGCGCGAGGGACGCCCCGCCCGGGTCGGCGATCAGCGCCCACGGGTTGTAGGCATTGACCGTCAGGTAGTGATACTCGCCCGCGGTGCTGACGACGAGCCGCACCAGCCCCACGATGTCGAGGTGGAACGGCACGATCACCACGAACAGCACCGCCAGGCCTGCCGCCACGGACGAGACGAGGCGCCACGGCCCTTGTTCCTCGACGAACCAGCCGGTCAGCCGCTCGCTGCGGACCCGGGGCCGGGGCCCGGAACCCGGGACGACCACGTGACGGCGCAGCAGCACGACGCCGACGATCGGCGCGAGGACCAGCCCGAACTGGGGCTTGACGAGGGCCGCGAGCACGGCCAGGGCGGCGGCCGACTCCGACCAGCCGCCGACGAGCGCCAGGACGGCCCCAAGCACGACCAGCGCACCCAGGGCATCCACCTGGCCCCAGAGGGCGGAGTCGTACCAGGGGACCGGGTTGAAGAGGTAGAGCGCTGCCGCGCCGAGCGCGAGGAGCCGCACGCGCCCTGGGTCCGACGGACCCGTATCTGGCCCACCGGCGGGCGGCTCATCGAGGCGGCCCTTCCACTTGAGCACCGTGCGATACAGGACGTATGCGACGGCCAGGTCCAGTAGGATCGCCGGCAGCTTGATCAGCTCGCCGGTGATCGTGCCCTGGTCGCTGCCGGTCAGGGTCGCCAGCGCGCGTCCGGCCAGCCCCACCACCCAAAGGACGTAGAGGTAGCCGGGGGTGTAGTCGGCGAAGCCGGCGTTGGCGTAGAAACCCGGGGGGCCATAGCGGGCGAGCGTCATCGCCCACGAGGTGAAGCTCGAGATGTCAGTCTTGAACCCCGAGCCCGGGAAGAGGACGTATGCGATGATGAGCCGCAGGGCGAGCCCGGCGAGCAGGAGCAGTGCGATGGCGGGAATTCCGGCGCCAGCCCGCACCGACCATCCCGGCGCTCCAGGGCCGCGTCCGGTCCCACCCGCCGAAGGCGATCGAGCCAGGGAACGAGCCTCCTGACGAGCGACGAGGTGCACGGCAGTATAGCAACGGACGCGGGACGGCCGACTCCCGTCGGGGCCGCAGGACCAGCTTGGGGGCCCGCCCCTCGGTACGCCGACGACAGCCCACGCCTGCCCAGACTGGGACCGACCACGCGCCTCGGGCTGCGCCTGGACGAGATCCCGCCCCGCACGCTGGGTCTCGCGCTCCTCGCGGTCGCGGCGCTCGTTTACGTCGTCTCCAACCCGTTGCACGACGACCTGTACAACCACTTCGTGTGGCAGGCGGACGCCTGGCTGCACGGACGACTGGCCATCGCGTTTCCCGTCTCGAGCGGACCCCACCAGAACTCGTACTTCCAGGACGTGGTGCCTGATCCCGGCCACCCGGGGCTCGGCCTCCTGCCGTTCCCCCCGCTGCCCGCGCTCGCACTCCTCCCGTTCGTGGCCATCCTGGGCCTAGCCACCCCGGCATCCCTGATCGCGGCGCTGCTGGGCGCGCTCGACGTGGGGCTTGCCTGGCGCCTATGCCGGCGTCTGGCGGCCGATCGCGGAGTGGTCCTGATCGCCACGATGTTCTTCGCATTCGGCACCGTGGCCTGGTACGCGGCCGCGATCGGCACGACCTGGTTCCTCGCCCACGTGGTGGCGGTGGGACTCTCGCTGCTGGCGGTGACCATCGCGATCGACGCGGACCTCGCCTTGAGGGGTGCAGGAGCGCCAGGCAGATCGGCGGGGTTGGAGAGTGTGCCCAGCTCGGGCGCAGCGACCGGGTCGCACCACCTCGGCGGAAGCAGGGCCGCGTTCGTCGCGGGCCTGCTGCTGGGGTTCGCGACGCTCGCCCGGCTGACCGTCATCTTCGGCCTACCCTTCCTGTTCCTCGTCGGCGGCGGCACGTGGCGCAGCCGGCTCGTCCTGGCCGTGGTCGGCGCCGCTATCCCACTCGTGGTGCTCGCCGGTTACAACGTCGCGTCCACGGGCCAGCCGTTCAGCCCGGCCTACGCCACCATCGCGCGGACCGAGTACCACCCTGAGCCGGCGCTCTACCATGCGAACTGGGGGGTGGAGGACGTGCGTTACATCCCGCAGAACCTGCGGCTTGCGCTGTTCAACCCGCCCGAAATCCGGCCCGGGTGCGGCCTCGCGCTGCTCGATCCGAACTGCGGCACGGTGCGGCCCGACCCGATCGGGATGGGGCTGATCCTCGTGAGTCCGGCGTACCTGCTCGCGCTCCCAGCGCTCCGGAGGCTGCGGCGCGACCGGGTGGTCGCGGCCGGGGGCTTGGCCGTCATGCTGATCGGGCTGGCCGACGCGGCGCACTTCAGCCAAGGGTGGGTACAGTTCGGCTGGCGCTTCAGCAATGATTTCGTTGCCTTCGCGCTGGTGCCGGTCACCTTGGAGATCGCCCACATGGGGCTCAACCGGCGCGTACTCTTCCTCGTCGGGCTGTCGATACTGGTGAACCTGTGGGGCGTGTACTGGGGCGTGACGCTGGGATGGTGAGCGGGATCGCCGCCTTCCTCGTGGCGCTCGTGCTCTACCTGCCGACATTGATGCCCACCGTCGGGTTCTGGGACACGGCTGAATTCCAGACAGTGGGGCCCATCCTGGGGATCGCACACCCCACGGGCTTTCCTGCCTACGTACTGCTCACGTGGGCGGCCAGCATCATCCTGTCGCCGTTCGGGGGGACCGCGTTCCGCATCGACCTGTTATCCGCCATCCTCATGGCCGGGTCCGCCGGTCTTGTCGCCGCGACGGTACAGCGCCTGACCGGGCGCGTAGTTCCTGCCGTCGCGGCGGGCCTCCTGCTTGCCAGCGCCCCCATCTCCTGGTGGACGGCCGAACGCGCCGACCCGCACGCTCTCCACTTGTTCCTCTCTGCACTGCTGCTCTTCCTGCTGGTCGCATGGGCGCAGCGCGTGCGGGAAACGGACGCTGGTCGCGAACGGACGCCCGACCGAGTGGCGGATCGTCTACTCCTGTCGGCCGCGGCGGTTTACGCGGTTGCGCTCGGCAACCACGCTCTGAGCGTGCTGCTGGCGCCGGGCATCCTGGTCCTGCTCCTCGCGGCCCAGCCGAGCCTCTTCGCGCGGCGTCCCCGTTTCGTCGCCACGTGCGCGGGCCTAATCGTGCTGCTGACCGCCCTGCTATACGCCTACATTCCTCTCCGGGCTTCGATGAACCCGCCGCTCGACTACGCACACCCAACGACCGCGGCGCGCTTCGCGTACCTGGTCCTCGGCCTCCAGTTCGGCGGCCTGCTGCACAACCCGCTCACCGGCGGGCTCGGGGCCGTCGTCGACATCTTTGCCACCCAGTTGAGCGCCGCGGTGCTGGTCGTAGCCGTGGCGGGGTTCGCAGCGGTGGTCGTGGGACTCGGCCGCCTCCGGGGCCCGAGGTTGCCGGTAGTGCTCCTCACCACCACCTGGTTCGTCATCGTCACCATCTTCGCCCGTGCCTACAACGACGGGTTCCCGGATCGCTACTACCTGGTCCCGCTCGCGATCGTCGCGCTCTGGGCAGGCGTCGCCGCCTCGTTAGCATGGGACGCCGCGGCACGGCTGCTCGGCCGCCTCCGCCTGCGCGCCATCCCCCGATTCTTGCGCGCCGGTGCCCTCGTCCTGGCTGCCGTGATTGTGCTGACGCTGCCCGGGCAACGTGCCCTCGCCGGCCAGGCGCAGCAGCACGGCGCCGCCGACGACAGTGGCGCACGCTGGCTCGACGCGGCGTACGCGATCCTGCCGCGCGACGCCGTCGTCATCTCGTGGTGGAGCTACTCGACGACCCTGTGGTACGGGCGGTGGGTGGAGGGACGGCGGCCCGATGTGCAGATCGTGGACGACCGAAATCTCCTAGACGACGGCTACGAGACGGTGGCCAACGCAGTGGCGCATTTCGAGGCACTGCACCGTCCGATCTTCCTGATCCGTAAGCCGGCCGACATCGCTTCGCTCGAGTACCGTTACCAACTCGTCGAGCACGACACGATCGCCGGCTACAGCCCGCTCTGGGAGATCATTCAATGACCGATCGCGCGGCACTCGTCCCGGCGCTCTCGTACTTCTTCCCCGCCCACGACGAGGAGGCCAACATCGAAGGGCTAGTGCAGGAGGCGCTCGAGACGCTGCCGACGCTGGCCGAGCGGTTTGAGATCATCGCGGTCGACGACGGCAGCACCGACGCCACACCGGCGCTGGCGGACCGCCTGGCCGCCGAGCACCCTGACGTCGTACGTGCCGTGCACCACGCCACCAACCTGGGCTACGGCGCCGCGCTACGCAGCGGCTTTGCGGCCGCGCGGTTCCCGGTCGTCGGCTTCACCGACGGCGATCGACAGTTCCGAGTTGCGGACCTGGGCGGGCTGTTGGCGGCGTTCGAGCCGGCGGCGCGCCCGGAAGGGGGGGCCGGCCTGACGCGGTTGTCGGGTACCGGACGCAGCGCGCCGATCCGGCCGTGCGGCTTGTCTACGCGCGCCTCTACCGGCTGGCGCTAATGACGTTCTTCGGGCTCCGCGTGCGCGACGTGGACTGCGCCTGTAAGGTCTTCCGGCGCGAAGCGCTGGAGGGGGTCCGCCTCGAGTCGGGCGGGGCGTTCCTGTCGGCCGAGCTTCTCATCAAGTTCCGGCAGCGCGGCGGGCGGTTGCAGGAGGTGGGAGTGCCGCACTTCCCCCGCACGACCGGGAAGGCCACGGGCGCAAGGCCGCGCGTCGTGCTGCGTGCCGTGCGCGACTTCTGGATGCTCCGGCTGCGCCTGTGGGCGAACCGGCCGGCGGCCCTGCGGCGCGGGATCCCCGTGGTGCGTAGCTCGGCCTGACGGACTGGCTCGCGCCGGCGGGAGGCACCCGCCGTTCGGGCTTGGCTCGTGTGGTTCGGGGGTTCTATCGGGCAGGCCGGCCCTCCGACCCGCCGCCGCCCGGTGCGTCGCCAAGGTCGACGTCGAGCGAGTTGACGAAGTCGCGAAAGACAGCCAGTTGGTCGCTGCCCTCCTGGTCCGCGCCCGCGTCGGCGTCCGGCTCCACCCCAGCCCGGTCGAGGACCGCCTGCGTGGCGTAGATCGAGACCCCGCCGCGGATCGCGAGTGCGATGGCGTCGCTCGGGCGGGCATCGACGTCAAGCGCCCTGCCACCCACCTCAATGACCATCCGCGCGCGGAACGTCTCGTCTGCCAGGTCGGAGACCACCACCTGCCGCAGTGTCGCCCCGAGTTGCACTAGCGTGCTGACGAACAGGTCGTGCGTCAGGGGCCGCTCTGGCTTGAGGTCCTGCAGTTTCATGGCGATGGCGTTCGCCTCCCAGGGCCCGATCCAGATGGGGAGGTAGCGCTCCCGCCCCAATTCCTTGAGGATCACCACATGCTGGCTCGACAGCACGTGGACCCGCACGCTCTCGACGACCATCTTGCTGAGCCCTTCCGATGCCATGCCGGGAATTCTACACGCGGCTCCCCTTGCGGCCGTCGCGCCGGCCGGACTGCGGCGTTCTCAGGGCCGGGCGGTGGCCCTCGGGGACGGCCGTCGCGTGGCCGCCGGCCGTCGCGTGGCCGCCGGCCGTCGCGTCGCGTGCGGCGAGGCGGTGGGCGTGGGTGACGCGGAGGCGCCGGCCTGGCCGGGCTGCAGCGGCGTCACCATTAGGCGGTCGCCGGTGACCCAGACGATGGACGGGGTTGCGCCACCGCCCGGGTCGAGCAGGAACATGCCACGCAGGTCGACGAGCTGTGGCGTGCCCGCCGCAGCGACGTATTCGCTCTTGTAGGCGCCGGTTGCCTTGTCGAAGGCGGCGATCCGCTGGTGCGTGGCATCGTACAGATACAGCGTGCCCTGGCCGCGCGTGGCCGAGGCCGTCATGAGCCGGTAGTCGTGGCCCGGCCGTAGGTCCTGGTCGTCCGGCGGCGTGTCGAGCGAGAAGCCGCTGTCCGGCCGCCCATTCACGAAGTGCGTCACGGTACTCGTGCTCAGGGCGTAGATGTCGCCATCAATGAAGACCTGCTCGAAGCCTGACACGTCCTGCGCCGTGGCCAGGTAGCCGGTCGGATCGGACGGAAACCCGCTCCCGTCGGCCGCGGGCGCGTATCGCATGATCTGTTGCGAGCCCGGATCGACGACGTACAGGTTATACAAGCCGGTGTCAGCGTCGTGGACGAAGGTCTCGACGTCGGTCAGGCCGTTGCCCCACGTCACCGAGTGGTTCATCACGATCAGGCCGAGCGTGCCGTGCCCGTTCCGGTCAGCCGGGCGCCACCGCCAGACGCCACCGTTGTGGTCGACGATCACCACGTCGGGCCCGCCGACGGTCAGCAGCCACGGGTCGCCGACCCCGTCGGCGCCACCGTCTCCCTCGCGGACCACCACGGAAGCCGTCTTCTTCGCGAGGTCGAAACGCACGACGGTATGCGCGGCGCGGTCGATCGAGTAGGCCGCGCCGTCGGGGCCAAGCACAAGGCCGGAGAGGTCCGCAGCTGGATCGAGCTTGCTCATGGTCACCAGCGTCGTCGCCGCGGTCTGGACCGTGAAGTAGAGCTGGTCGAGCCCCGCTGAAACCTGCTCCTGGTAGAACTCCACGATCCCGGCGGCGGCGCCGGCCTGCTGAGCCTGGTCGAGCTCCCGCCAGGCCGAGCGGAGGATCGTCAGTGCCTGCTGCGGGTCGGCCTTCACGAGGTCGCCTCCACCGCCGAAGACCTGGCCGATCTGTTCGCGCGCCGTCGCCAGTGCGTCCTCGCCCGAATTGGCCTTCTGGATCTCCGCCGTCTTGCCCTGGAGGCCCCCGCTCACCAGCCAGTACCCCACGCCGATGAAGAGCACGAGGACCAGCACGCCTAGCACCGCGGTGGCGACCCGCCGCTCCGCCGCCCGGCGGTCGGTCACCGAGCGCACACGCTGCGGCGAAGGGCCCCGCTTCGGCAGGAGATCCAAACCGCGGTCGAGGAGTGCCACGAGCGCGGTTGCCCCCGCATTGCTGGCTCGCCGCGCGGTACCGCGCACGGCCGTCACCCCGCCCACAACGGAATCCGCGAGCGGGATGGGCGAGTGATCGGGTGCGCCGGCCAGCGGCGCGGCCGGCCGGACTGGAACCAGGTGATGCTCGACACGAGTCGCCGGCACCTCCGAGGCCTCGACGACCATGACGGCGTCGGAGCCCTGCGTGCCCTCGGCCACAAGGCGGTTGTGCAGGTGCCGCGCCGCCGGCCCTGGGTGCAGCGTCGTGATCGCCTGGCGCAGCTCCTCCGTCCCCAGCCGTTCCGCCAGCTCGCGTGAGCCGATGAGCACCACGTCACCCACCTGCAGCTCGCCGCGCCATACGTCCACCTGAAGGTCGCCGGGCGTCGGCAGCCCGGGCCCCCGCTCGGCGTCGGGGAGCGTTAGGAAGCGGCCTTGGCGGGCCAGAAACGCGTCCGCATCCCCGACCGTCGCCACGTAGAGCTCGCGGTCACGGACCACGGCGACCGCGGCCGCGAGGCCCCCAGGCGGCAGGTGCAGATCGCGGCGGTGCGCAAGGCGCCGGTTCGCTGTCCGAATCGCCTTCTGCAGGCAGATGGGGATGCCGGCCGATTCATCGTAGTAGTACTCGCGCTGGATCGTCTCGAGGAGCAGCCGCGTACCCTCGCGAGCGCGAACGGTCGCGCCCCGCGCCGACGCGATGGCGTACAGGCTGCCCTTCGAGCGCGCCGTCGCGCCGATGGTGGGCTCCTGAACCAGCACCGCGTCCGGAGAGGCCTCCAGGCGCTCGTCCTCCGGCACCAGCCCGAGGTTCGTATGGAGCCGGACCGCCATGATCTCCCGAGTCTACACGTCGGGGCCGTTGCCCCGGCCAACCCCGGAGCGTCGAACGGCCACGTGCAACTCACGGGCGCGGACGGCGCCTGGGGACGAGGCCAGCGCGGCGAGCAGGAGTGGCGAGCGCATGCGCAGCTCGGACGCAACGAGCCCCGAGTCGGCCGTCACCAGCAGCGCGTCCCCGCGAAACCCGATCAGACGCGACCTGCCGGCCGCGGTCGGCAGGTGCTCCGCTAGGATGCGCTCCCACGCAGACATCGCCCGCGCCATGCGCAGCTCGTCCTCGAGCCCAAGCGACGCCGCGGCCTCGGGCAGGAGGTCACCCAGCCGTCGCATAGGGCGCCTTCGTCCAGACGTCATCCCAGCCGCTCCAGGCGCCCCGGCACGACGCGCCATGCCGTGGACTCGGACACGAGCACTTGGTCCAGGTCCTCGAGCGCCGTGGTCGTCACAAACGTCTGCGGCAGCGCGCGGATGCGCCGGACCAGGTGCCGTCGGCGCGCCGGGTCGAGTTCGCTGAACACGTCGTCTAGCAGGAGGAGCGGCGCAACTCCGTCGGTGCGCGCCAGCACGTCCAGCTCGCCGAGCTTTAGTGCCAAGATCGCCGTCCGTTGCTGCCCGCGTGACCCGAAGACGGCCAGGTCGCGCCCGCCAAGCAGGAAGCGGACGTCGTCGCGGTGGGGACCGATCAGCGTCTGGCCGTTCCATATTTCCTTGTCAGCGGTTTCCGCCAGCCGCCGGCGGATCGCGTCTCCCGGCGTCTCGCCGGGAGACGGCGTAGCGTTCGTGTCGTAGACGAGCGCGAGCTCTGCCTCGCCCGGCGCGATCTCCCCGTGCGCCGACACAAGAGGCTCGGCAAGCTCAACGAGCACGGCTGTCCGGCGTTCAACGATAGCCCCGCCCTCCTCCACGAGCAGACGGTCCCAGTAGGGAAGCTGGTCGGCACCGGGCCCGCCCTCGCGCACCAAACGCAGCAGGCTGTTCCGCTGCGCGAGGGCCCGGCCATAGGTGGCGAGCGACCGGGCATGCGCGGGGTGAAGCTGCGTCGCCAAGTCGTCCAGCTCATCCCGGCGCACAGACGGCGACCCCGTCACCAGCGTCATCGCCTCCGGCGCGAACAGGACGGTTCGGAGCATCGCCGACAGCCCGGCCGGCCTCCGCCCCACGCCGTTGACGCGGATCAGCTTACGCGCCCGGACGCCGGCCGCCGGGGTCGACACGGCCACCTCGAGGGTCTCGACTACGGAGGAGAGCGGCTCTCGGGTAACCGCGGCCTCCAAGCGGGCGACAGGGGCGCCCCAGCGAACTAGGTCCTGGTCGATCCGGGTCCGGTGCGAGTGACCAAGGGAGAGCACCACAAGCGCCTCGAGCAGGTTCGTCTTCCCGGCGGCGTTCTGCCCAGTGATGACGTGTGGCCCGGGCTCGAATGCGACCGTCAGCCGCTCGTAGCTGCGAAAATCGGCCAGCGCCAATTCAAGAATGCGCACGGCCGGCCGTACCAACGTCGGAGCCTAGCGAGGAGCGAGCGACTTACGACGCCGTCCGGACGGGCATGATCACGTGCACGTAGTCGGCGTCGCCCACTGGACGGAGCACGCCCGGCGACAGCGGGCCGTTGAACTCGAGCGCGAGCTGCGCGGCGTCTAGGTTCTGCAGCACGTCGATGAGGAACCGGGCATTGAAGGCGATTGTTGTGCCCTCGCCCTCGACCGTTGCCTCGATCTCGCCCTCGTTGTCGCCGATCTCTGCATTCGCCGAGACCGCCACGCTGCCTGCCCCATCCCCCGAGACCGTCAGCTTCACGACGTTCGCCGACGAGCTCGCGATAAGGGCGGAAAGGTGAGTGGCCTTCAACAGGTCCTCCCGGTCCACGACGGCGCGCGTCGTGTGGGATGTGGGAAGGACTTGCTGGTAATTCGGGAACTGCCCGTCGACGAGCCTCGTGATCAGCTCGACGCCCTCGACATGGAACAGCACCTGGTTCTTTGCTGGGGAGAGCACTACATCGACCGGATCGTCGGTGTCCGACAAGATCCGGACGAGCTCGGTGTACGACCTAGCAGGCACGACCACCGACTTTTCCGCAACGGGATCTAGGATGTCGATGGTCTTGACAGCGATTTGGTAGTTGTCGGCAGCGGCCATCGTCAGCCGGTCTCCGGCGAAGCGCGTCAGAACCCCCGTCAGGATGGGCCGAGATTCGTCGCTGGCGGCGGCGAAGGCCACTTCACCAAGGGCAGCGCGAAGTACCTTCTGTGAAACTCGTGTGGTGGGCCGTTCACCGGCGGCGGGGATGGCCGGGAACTCCTCGGCATCGATGCCCCTAATGTGCGCACGAAAGCGGCCGCTGCGGATGTGAAGGCTGTCTGTACCTTCGCTGTCAAGATCTACCCGCTCGCCCGGCGGAAGAGAGTTCAGGATGTCGGCGAAAAGTCGAGCGGGGACCGTCAATGTGCCATCTGTCTCGATCTTGCCAGGGATCCAGCAGGTGATACCGATCTCCAGGTTGGTGGTGGTCAGCTTGAGGCCAGCATCCTCAGTGCGGAGTAGCACGTTGGACAAGACGGGTAGAGTCGCCCGGCTGGAAACCGCACGGCCCACGACCTGCAGTCCGCGTGCCAGGTTCTCTTGCATGAGCGACAGCTTCACGAGTTCCTCTCTCCGGGTGCCCGAGACACCCCAGGTTACCGACTACATCCAGCGCGGAGTCGCTCGAGAAACATATCTTCTCATTCCATCATCATCATCATCAGGGTGTGCACGCTGTGGATGCGCGTGCTCGCTTGTGCGGGCTAGTGCCGTGGAATAGCTGGCTCGGAGCGCTGATCAGCGAGCTGGTCCAGTGGAGTGCTGACACATGATGTGTCGACGGCGAGGTCAGCTGATGCGCCAGCATCCACGCGACGTACACCCGTCGTCAAACCGACAGAACGGCTGGTGGGCCCTCAGGGACGGCTTATCCACATCGGGTTCTGTTTATCCACTGATCTCTGGGCTTTTTCCACAGGGCACCTCGATTTCGGCCTTTGCGCGGAAGGACCAGGCGGCCACACTGTTGGCGACGACCCGTCACTCCCCTGTGTAGATCAGCTCGCGCAGCGCCGCGATCTCGCGCCTGAGGTCGTCGTTGTCCTGGCTCTCGCGCGTGATCTTGTCGCAGGCGTGCAGAACCGTCGAATGGTCCCGCCCTCCGAGCTCCGCGCCGATACGCAGCAGCGAGACGTCTGTCTCCTCGCGCATTAGGTACATTGCGATCTGGCGCGGCACCACGATGGCCCGGTCCCGCTTCTGGCCGCGCAGTGCATCGAGCTCCACGCCGTAGTACTCCGACACAGCCCGCGTGACTCGCTCCGGAGTTACCGTTCGACGCTTCGGGTTGTACAGCACGTTGGAGAGCACCGCCTGGGCGAGGTCGATGCTGACCGGGACGGCGTTCATGCTGGCATACGCCAGGATGCGATTGAGAGCCCCTTCGAGCTCGCGGATGTTGCTTACGACCTTGCGCGCAATGAACTCGACGACGTCCGGCCCTATCGCGGCGGACTGGTCCTCCGCCTTCGAGCGCAGGATGGCGATCCGTGTCTCTAGGTCCGGGGCGGTGAGATCGGCGATCAGCCCCCACTCGAAGCGGCTCCGCAGGCGCTCCTCGAGGGTCATGATCTGTTTTGGTGGCCGGTCGCTCGACAGGACGATCTGCTTTCCGTCCTCGTGGATCGCGTTGAACGTGTGGAAGAACTCCTCCTGCGTGCGCTCTTTGTCCGCGATGAACTGGATATCGTCGATTAGCAGGATGTCGATCTTGCGGTAGCGGGCGCGAAACTCGTCGATCCGGCCCTGCTGGATGCTGGTGATGAACTCATTGGTGAACTTCTCGCTGGTTGCGTAGGTCACCTTCTTGCGAGGAAAGCGCGCGATCACTTGGTTCCCGATGGCGTGCATCAAGTGGGTCTTGCCGAGTCCCACGCCGCCGTACAGGAAGAGCGGGTTGTACGCGTGACCAGGCCGCTCGGCCACCGAGAGGCTCGCGGCGTGCGCCAGGCGGTTGGCCGAGCCGACGATGAAGTTCCCGAACGTGTAGCGCGGGTTGAGGTTGGTGGGGCCGCCCTCTCCGCCCACCCGGGTGGGCTCCACGCGCACCGCCTGGGAGGCGATCGCCCCCGCGGCCTCGGCTGGTTGGGCGGAGACCTCGAAATCGACCTGCACGCTGTAGCCCACGATCCGTGCAAGGGTCTGGCTGATCAGCGAGCGGTACCGCGACTCGAGCCAGTCCTTGGCAAATCCGTTGGGAACGGCGACGCGAAACCGATGTTCATCGACGGCGACGAGGGCCGTATCGCGGAGCCAGGTCTCGTAGTTGGCCGGGGACAGCGAAACCTGAAGCTCTCCGAGGGCGGCGCGCCACACCTGCTTCGCGTCCATTCCGTTCGCTCGACCCCATCAAAGCGATTCGCCGCAGTCCGTCAGGCGCCGCTGTGTGGGCGCTGATGGGCTCGGACCAGCCATGGCAGAAGCCGCGTGCGTGCCCCGAAGGTGGGCGCCGGCGGGCCTCTCCTGGACCCTCCCGTTGCGTCCCGGGCCGGGAGCTCGGAAAGCCTAGCACCGCGCGCACGGCCACCGCAACGCGAAACCGCCATACCCCCTGGTAGTATCTGGCTCGCCGATGTTTGCGGTGCGTCCCCTACCCCGCATCAGCCGATCGGATCTCCAGGGAGCGCGCCCTCGTCCACCACGAGGAGCGGGCGGCCATCGATCGGAAGAGCGCCCAGTGCCAGCACTTGGCTAGGGAACCCAGCGACGCGGCGGAGTGCGAAATTCATGACCGCAACGACCAGGCGACCCACCAACGCGGCCCGGTCAAGGTATGTGTCAACGGCAAGGTGGAGCGATCCCACCGCATCGACGCCGATGAGTTCTGGCGGCTTCACGACGGCATCGTGATCGACGACACCGGCCCGTTCACCGAGCGCCTGCGCGCCTGGGAGACCGCCTGCAACATCGTCCGACCCCACCTGGCTCTCGGCTAGCTCACCCCGGCCGAGTACGTCGCTTCGTTCGGGCCCGGGGTGTAACGGAGGTACCGGACGAGTACACGCGTTTGACACTCATTCCGAGGGCTCCATATAATCCCCGGCACGGCACGCGTCGGAGTGCCATAGGGGCCGGCGCGTGTTGTTTCATCCACCGAGGGCAGGTGGGCCCGGATCCGGCCCTGCTGCCGCCGCTCCAAACCCGTCCTGCCAAGGAGCCATGGCGCCCGATGAAGCAGACGTATCAGCCCAAGAAACGACATCGCGCCAAGGAGCACGGTTTCCGGGCTAGGATGAAGACGCGCGGGGGGAGGCGCGTCCTAGCCGCGCGACGGGCGCGGGGACGGCAGCGCCTAACTGTCTGAAATCAGGGTCGCGATGGCGATCCCATTGGAGACGCTCCGCCGGCCGTCGGACTTCGCCCACCTCCAGCAGCAGGGAATCAGCCGAACGCACCCACTCGTCGTCGTTCGGGTGGCAAGAAACGGGCTGACTTCCACCCGATATGCTTTCTCGACCGGCAGGCGCCTGGGAGGTGCCGTTGTCCGCAACCGCGTCCGTAGGCGACTCCGTGAGATCGTCAGATCGCTCGCGTGCCGCGTGGCACCCGGGTGGGACGTGCTGATCGTCGCCCGGGTTCCCAGCGTCGCCGCGAGCTACGCTGCGCTTCGCGATGTGGTGGCTCGGCTGCTCGACCGTCTCGGCGCATTGTCTGGCGGTGGGGGATGCAAGGGGTGAGGAAGATCGGGATCGCGACGATCCGCCTCTACCGGGTCCTCTTCGCCTGGCTGCCGGCATCGTGTCGGTTCGAACCCTCGTGCTCGCGGTACACGGAGCAGGCCATCGGCAAGTACGGCCTCCTGCGCGGCAGCGTGATGGGGGCGCGGAGGATCGCGCGCTGTCACCCGTGGAACCCAGGCGGGTATGACCCGGTACCGTAGGACCCAGGGAAGGGAGCACTCCGCGAGGTGACACTTCGCCGTCTCGGTCTGCTGCCGCTGGCCTCGGTGGCCGCGCTCCTGCTGCTGTTTGCCGCGAACCCCGTCTCGTTGGCGGCCTCGCCGCTCCCGGCCGGACAGGCAGTGGCTCCGGTGACGACGCCGGCACCGAGTGGCGCTGTCGCGAGTCGGGCTCCATGCCCTAATCCCACGCCCTCGCCGACACCGACGCTCGCGCCGGGTCAGACGCCGGGCCCGACAGTCACTCGCCATCCCAACTTGTGCCCGGCACAGCCGAACGGCGCCGACCCGTTCAGCCTCTTGGCCTGGGCCTTCACGCCGATTTTCCAGATCATCTTTCTCGTCCTCGTCTTCTTCTACAACATCGTCGGCGATATCGGCATCGCGATCATCCTCGTCACGCTCCTGATCCGGCTCCTGCTCGTCCCGGTGTACCGCGCACAGATCGTGTCGCAGAGGCGCATGCAGATGCTGCAGCCGGAGCTGAAGGCGATCTCCCAGAAGTTCAAGGGAGATCGCCAGAAGGTCAGCGAGGAGCAGATGCGCCTCTACAAGGAGCGGGGGATCAACCCCGCCTCCGGGTGCCTGCCCACCGTCCTGACTATGGTCCTGCTCCTGCCGATGTATTCCGTGTTCTCGTCCGGCCTCACCGCGCCGAACATCAGCTCGATGCTCAGCGTCTTCGGGGTCCAGATCGTGCACGTAACCTGCCAGGCCGCCGCGGGTACTAATGGTCCGTGCATCCAGCCGCATATCTGGTGGCTCGGCGGCCTGCCCGCGGACCAGCCCGAGATTCTCTTTAGGCTCCCGGTGATCGGCTTCGGATTGAGCCTGCTGGCGCTGGTCTCGGCACTTCTGCAGCTCCTGCAGACCCGCATGATGATGCCGAGCTCGAGCGACCCGCAGGCCCAAGCGCAGCAGCGTGCGTTCCTGCTGCTCCCGCTCCTGTCGCTCGTGTACGGCTCGTTCCTGCCGGCCGGGCTCTTCATCTACTGGATCGTCACCACGATCTTCTCGATCGTGCAGCAGTATCTGATCGCGGGCTGGGGGTCCCTCTTCCCTCTGTTCGGATGGACACCGTCGTTCGCCGTGGGACACACGCCACGGTTCGCCCCGCCGCCCCCGAAGCTGCCGGCTTTGGGCACAGGTAAGCCCACGGTGGCGCCCACGCGCCGCGACCCGAGAGATAGCGCGGCGGGCACGGTGAGGCCAAACAGAGAACGGGCCCGGACTAGCCGGCGAGGGAGGCGTCGATGAGCAGCGAATACCAAGAGTTCACCGGGAAGACCGTCGAGGAGGCTCTGCGCCAAGCGCGAGAGACCTTCGGGGTCTCCGGGCTTGACGACCTGGATTTCGAAATCCTGACCCCCGGTAGCCGCGGGGTCTTGGGCATGGGGGCGGAGCCGGCGCGGGTGATCGCCGCGCCCCGCGCGGCCTTGGGGGGCGCGGCGCCCCGGAGGGCGGCCGCTGAGGCAGCGCCTCTACCGCCACCGCCTGCGCGGCCACCGCGCGAGGCTCGGCCTCCGGGCCGAGAGCGCGGCGAGCGCGGGCCGGACCGGCGTCCGATGCGCGAGCAGGTGTCCGGACGCGCAGAGCCGGGCCGCGAGGACGCTCCTGCGACCGCGCCGGCGCCGCCCGTGGCCGGTGGCAGCCTCGAGCGGGCCGCCTCGCCTAGGGTGGAGTCCGGCGACCACGGCCCGCGACCGGATCGGGATGAGCGCCGCGAGCGGCGGGGCGACCGCGGGCGGGACCGGCGGGGTGGTCGTGAACAGCGCGGCCCCGTGACCTTGACGGACGGTGAACGGGCGGAAGTGGTCGCCGCGCGATCGCTGAACGTCGAGCGTGAGGAAGTGCAGGCGGCGGAGGCTAGCCCGGAGGCGCTCGAGGCCGGTCGGGACATCCTGCAGACGATGCTGGGTTATCTCGGCTACGACGTCGTCGTTACCGTCCAGACGGGCGAAACCGCAAAGCTGGACGTCACCGGCCAGGGTGCCGAAAAGGAAGCGCTCGGGGCCCTGATTGGCCGGAAGGGCGAGCGGCTGTCCGCCCTCCAACACCTGGTGAACCTTGTCCTGTCGCGCCGCATGGGCGAGTGGACTCGCGTCCTGGTCGACGTTGAGGACTACCGGGGGCGCCGCGAGCGGCAGCTGCGCGAGATCGCGAACCGCGCCGCGGACCGGGTCGAAGAGACCGGGAAGATGCTTCAGCTCGAGCCGATGCCGGCGCTTGAACGGCGCTGGATCCACCTCGCACTCCGCGACCGAACCGGCGTCGCGACGCAGTCCATTGGCGAAGAGCCGAACCGCCGCGTGGTGGTCATCCGCCGGGAGGCATAGCAATCGCCCCAGGCTTTCGCGACGGGGACCCGCTCGGCCCCGGGCTGCGTCTGAGCGGCACGCGGCTTTGCCGTCTCCCTGACGAACATGCCTGCGGGATTCTAGGATATGTGGTGCAATGACGGCGCAAACTGTAGATGCGGGTCCGGCGCGCGTCGTGACCTGGCGCCATGGCCTCGCCGCGTTGGCCGCCGCGCTGCTCATCGTGGCCGCGCTCGGCGCCGGTTTTGCGATCGGGTACCAGGAGGCCTTCGCGAACCGCGTCGTCCCCGGAGTGACCGTCGACGGTGTGTCGATCGGGGGATTGGCCCGCGCGGCGGCTGAGGGCCGCTTGCGAGCACAGCTGCCCAACCCCAGCCGTGGGACGCTCGTTCTCCAGTCGCCGTCGGGAGACGCGACCTTACCGTTCTCGCGTCTCGGACGGGCCTACGACTACGGCGCCATCCTCGATTTGGCGCTGGCCGTGGCGCATGGCGGCGACCTGTCGTCGCGGGTGTCACAGGACGTGCGGGCCCTCATTGGCGGCGAGCAGGTGGTGCCGCGTCTGACCTACAACCGGGCCGCGCTCGCGTCAGCGGTGGCCGGCGTGGCGGGCGCGTATGACGTGAGCCCGACCGACGCCATGGTCGTGCTCGGCCCCGATGGGAACTTCGTGCTAGAGCCTGGGGCACAGGGAAGGGCGGTGGATCGCCAGGCCGTCGTTGAGGCCGCCGGGATCGGACTTCTGGCTCCTGGCGTCACGGCCGTCACCGTCCGGCTTCGAACCGTGGACGTCTCCCCCGGGGTGACGACCCAGGATGCGGCCGCGGCCCTCCAGGCGGCGAACCAGATGACCGCCGAGCCCCTGACGCTGACCGTCACGACCAACCCCAAGTTCTCGTTGACGATCCCGCCCGATACGCTCCGGACGTGGGTGTTCTTCGGCGCCCCGCAACCCGCCGCCCCGGGGGTCCCGTCTAGCGCTCCTCCCAGCCCGTCCGGCGCGCCGGACGGGAGCCCGGCCCCCGGAGCCGACACCATTCCGGTCGTGGGTGCGCCCCCCGCGGCGAGCACCGCAGCTCCCACGGGCCCGCCGATCGCGTGGCCTTCCGGTGCGACACTCGTCGTGGGTGACCTCCCGGCCCTCCCGACCCCCGCCACGACGCCCTCCGTCGTATCGTCCAGCGCGAGCCCTGCCACGGTTACGGGCCCCGGGCCGGTCACGCCGCAACCGCCCGCTCCGAGCGGCGCTGCTGTCGCGAGTCCCGGTCTCGCCTCCTCCCCTGCCGTCGGACTGTCTACCGGTGCCGGGGCCTACGTGCCGCTCGTTGGCAATGCCACCGCCCGTGTTGCGCTCGCAGCGCTCGCTCCGAAGGTGGCGCGCAATCCGTCGGACGCCAGCTATCTGCTCGGCGCCGGTAAGGTGATCGGCGTTCTCGCCGCCCGTGACGGTGCCCAGCTTGACGTCGACGCCAGCTTGAGCGCCATCGACGCGGCCCTCTCGAGCCGGACGGAAGGCAATCCGGCCGGTACCGTCCAGCTGGCGGTGACGACGGTCGCGCCCGCACTCAGTACGGACGAGGCCAAGAAGACGGCTCCGCTGATGGAGGTAGTGGGGAGCTGGACCACGCACTTCTTCCCAGGCATCTCCAACTACTGGGGGAAGAACATCAGTATCCCTGCCGCCACGATCGACGGGTACGTGGTGGCCCCAGGAGCCTGGTTCGACTTTTGGAAAGTGGTCGGCGTGCCCACCCTGGCGGAGGGGTACGGCTTGGGCGGTGAGATCATCAACGGCCACACAGAGGAGACCGGCGCCATCGGCGGCGGCATCTGTAGCACGTCCACCACGCTCTTCAACGCCGCCCTGCGGGCCGGGTACGAGATTGGCGATCGCGCCAACCACTATTACTACATCTCCCGCTACCCGGTCGGCCTGGACGCCACCGTGGCGATGGGCCCCGGCTGGGAGCAGGACATGACGTGGCGCAACGACACGGCCTATCCCGTGCTCATCCACGCGATCAATGGGCCCGGGACGGTCACCTTTCAGCTGTTCAGCGTCGATCCGCAGCGCACCGTGACCCTGTCGACCCCGATCGTGAAGAACTACACGTACGCGACCACGCAGTACGTCAAGGTGACCACCCTCCCGCCTGGGCAGGAGAACCAGGTCGAATACGCTTCCAACGGTTTCGACGCGTGGGTGACGCGGGTGGTTCAGGATGCTGACGGTCTGATCGTCCACGAGGAGACCTATTACTCGCACTACGCCACCGTGAACGGCCTGATCGAGGTGGGCGTGGCGCAGGCTCCGTCCCCCTCTCCGTCGCCGAGCGGGGATCCAGCGCCATCTCCCTCGCCGAGCCCCTCGCCTGGACCCTGATCCGAGGCTCGCAGTGGGCAGGCCGACGCGATCGCCACGCTGTGCGGGCTGGCCGGGCACCTGACGCGAGGGCGGCGGCGCCGGAGGGATCCCATCCTCGCCGGACACCGCCGCAGATGAGCGCTGGTGGAGATGGGGGAGGGTCGAACTCCCCGTCCAGAACCTTCAGCCAGGGACCGCTACGAGCGTGTCCGATGCTTTGTCGTCAACCGGCCGAACCGCCATCGGCAGCGTTTCGATCGGTCCAGTCACGTCCCCTTGCGGGCTTGGTCCTCGGCTACGCGACGCTACCCGAAGCTGCATCCCCGCTGCATGACGCTTCCACAGCCCACGGGGACGAGGCTGCTTCCACGCTCACCTTACCGCCTAAGCGGCGAGGGCGAGAGCAGGCTGGCTGTTGCCAGTTACTTCGTTTGCCGCCGGTTTAACGAGGCCAGACGGCACCTCGGCTCGCGCTCCCTGGGGTTCGGGCCCTGTCGAAACCACGCATCCCCATTGCCGAACATCCGTTCGGAGGCCTGATTCTAGCGGACGACGGGGCGGAATCCAAGTCGCCAGAGGCCGGTGGCTCGTGCCGTGTCGCCGAGGACGCTGTCGGCAGGGACAGACTTTGGAGTCTCCCCGCCCGCGACCTCTTACCGGCCGCGACCCGTGTCCGCCATCTCTCGCTCGAGCTCCCTTCTGGCGTCCCGAGCCGCGATTTCCCGGCGGCGGTCGTGCAGCTGTTTGCCTCGCCCGACTCCGAGCTCCACCTTGGCCAGGCCCCTCGCGCTGATGTACAGCCGCAGCGGCACGAGCGTGAGGCCCTTGCGGGCCGTCAGCCCCAGCAGCTCGTCGATCTCCCCGCGGTGCAGCAGCAGCTTACGGGTCCGCTTTGACTCGTGGTTGAAGCGGTTGCCGCGCTCGAACGGGGCGATGTGGGCTCCCACCAACCACGCCTCGCCGTGCTCCACCCGGGCGTAGGCCTCGTTGAGGTTCACGCGACCAGCTCGGACGCTCTTGATCTCAGTCCCGGTCAGCACGAGCCCGGCCTCGACCGTCTCTTCGATCGAGTACTCGTGGCGCGCTTTTCGGTTGAGGGTGACGGTCTGTTCGGGCATGCGGCTCTTTCAGCGGGGAGACAGCATACGGGAGGAGGTGCGCCGAACGCACGAACGCCGGCCCAGCGAGGGCCGGCGTTCGGTTGCGTACCAACCTGCGAGCTAGGCCGAAGCCTCCCGCGGGGTGGTGCAGCAATGACTGTCTATCACTGCACATCACCTCCTTTCGTTGCACCACATACTACCGGCCGGGTGTCCCGAAGGCAAGAGGGCGGTTGCACTCGCTACAGGAGCGAGCCGGCACCGGGCGCGAGTGAGATCGTCACGGCGGACCCGGCTGACGATGAGACGATGCGAGACGGGCTCCCCGCCGCCGACGACCGCGGCGCGCTCGAGGCCGCGCGTGCGCCTGATGGCCCCGGCGCCTCGAGCGAGCCTGCTGCGGCTGCCGACAGGGATCTACCTCCTGGCTCGACAGCACTGGAGTCGCTGGCACCGGTGTCCGTCAGTAGCTGCACAGCGCGGTCTAGGGCCGGGTCCGAGCCGAGCGGGCCACCTGCTGGCGCCCGGAATATCACGTTCGGCGTCAGCCCGCGGCCGTTGATCCAGCGCCCCGACGGCGTCAGCCAGCGGGCGATCGTCAGCCGGAACCCCCCCGCTTCCTGGCCGAGCAGCTGCCACTCTTGCACGGTTCCCTTGCCGTAGGTTGTGGTGCCCAGCAGGTGCCCTCGACCCGTGTCCTGAAGCGCGGCGGCCAGGATCTCCGACGCGCTAGCGGTACCCCCGTCCACAAGCACGACCACTGGGAGCTTCGGATTCGTGGCGATCCCACCAGGCTCGGCGTTGTACGGGGCCCGCGCACCGCCGCCGGTCTGCTCCCAGTAGATCGGGCCACTGCCAACGAACTGGCTCGCGATCGTGCGGGCCTGGTCGACGAAGCCCCCTGGGTCGCCGCGCAGGTCGAGGACGACGCCGTGCACCCCGGCCGCCAGCAACGACCGCAGCTGGCCGATGAAGTCGGCCGCCACCCCGGACCCGAAACTCGAGATCTGAATGTACCCGAGAGTTCCATTGTCGATCGGCCGGCTCGTGACGTCGGACGGATTGATGATGGCGCGGGCGATGCGCACGTCGAAGCTGGTGCCGTCCCGGGCGATCGCGAGCGTGACGACCGTGCCTCTGGGGCCCCGGATAAGGTTGACCACGTCGTCTGTGGTCTTGCCGGCGGCGCTCGTTCCGTCGACCGACAGGATCACGTCGGCAGCCCGGAGTCCGGCCTGCTCGGCGGGCGATCCTGGGATGACGCGCACAATGGCGATCCGGCAGCTCGCGCCCGCTGGCGTACAGCCCTGTATCCCGGCCGCATTTTCCGTTGTGATGACCGCCCCGATGCCCTCGAACTGACCGGACAGTCCCGTGAGGGAGGCGCGGTAGGCCTCCCCGGTCATGTACGTAGAGAACGGGTCGCCGAGGGCCTTGAACATGCCGCCGATCGCGCCTTCGACGATGGCGTGGCGGCTGACTTGGACGCCGGCGTACCGCTGGTCGATCGAGTCGAAGGCGTCCCAGAACGGCTGCAGATCGGCAGCCAGTGCCTGCGGGGTGCCGTCAGTCAGGGCGGTCTGGCGTCCCAGCGTGTACCCGGCTGCGAACAGCCCGCTGCCGGCGACGACCGCCGCGCCAAACGCCGCGAGCCAAATGCTCGCGCGCCCATGCGGTCGGCGGCGTCGTGGCGGCTCAATCGTGCCGGGATCCTGTTGCGTCGGTGGTCCTTGGTGTTGCATGAATGGCTGCCTCGGGGCGACGGTGCGGTACGAGACGGCGATTCTGCGCGCCTCGCGCTGCCGACGCCACAGCTCAGCGGATGAGGTACGCGCGCACGGAGATGAACGCCCCCCCAGCACCGAGGACTAGTCCCGCGCCGCCCACCACGACCACCAGCTGTTGGTCGAGGCTCTGGTCGAACTGGATCGGCACCTGACCGACCAGGGTCGCGACACCCTGACCGATCGGCTGGGCGGCCAACGCGAGGACCCCCAGCGTGATCGCGGAACCGAAGATCCCCACAAGCATCCCCTCGAAGATGAATGGCCAGCGGATGAAGGCGTCCGATGCCCCCACGAGACGCATGATCTCGATCTCCTCGGCCCGCGCTACAACGGCTAGGCGGATCGTGTTGATGACGATGAACAGGACCGTGAGGCCGACGAGCACGAGGACGACCACGCCGACAGTTCTCAGGAAGCCAGTGACGCTGAGCAGCGCGTCGACCACGTGCTGCGTCTCGAGGACGTCTGTCACGACGCCCTGGGCCGCCTGCAGGGTCTGTATCACGTTGCCGTACACGTGCGGGTCCTTCAGCTTGACGAGGATGCTCGCCGGGATGGGGTTCGTGCCGGTGGCGCTCGAGTAGTCGGGCTTACCCTGCTGGCGCAGTTGCTCCTGCCACTGCTGCAGCGCTTGCGCCTTGCTGACGTAGTCGACCTGCGAGACCTCTGGGAGCGCCTGAACTTGGGCGACCAGCGCGTCAATCCGCGACTGCGGCGTGCCGTCTGCGAGGAATGCCTGCACCTCCACCTTCTGCTCCACGAACCGGAGGCCTGCGTCGAGGCCGGACAAGCCGATGACGAGCCCCGCGAGCATCAGGAGCATCAGGGTCATCGTGATCGTCGCGGCGACACTCATGACCACGTTCCGCCAGAAGCCTTCCCAGGCGCGACGAACGGAGAAGAGAAGAAAGCGCGGCATCGATCAGTATTCGCGGTGGTAGCCGCCGACCTCGTCACGGACGACGCGCCCGTCCTCGAGGGCGACCACGCGGCGGCGCAGTGCCGTGACGACCTCGGCATTGTGCGTTGCCATGAGCACGGTGGTTCCGAGTTCGTTGATGCGAAGCAGCAGTTGGATGATCTCCCAGCTGATCAGCGGATCCAGGTTCCCGGTCGGCTCGTCAGCGATCACGACGCGTGGTTCGTGGACCAGCGCGCGAGCGATCGCCGTGCGCTGCAGCTCGCCTCCGGAGAGTTGGCTGGGAAACTGGCCGGCGGCGGCCGTCAGGCCGACCAGGGAGAGAACGCGCTCGACGGCCGTCCGGATCTGCCGCCCGGGCGTCCCCGTGACCTCCAGAGCGAAGGCGACGTTGTCGTGCACCGATTTGTTGGGGAGCAGCTTGTAGTCCTGGAATACGATCCCGACGCTCCTCCGCAGGCGTGGGACGTCGCGGCGGGACAGGCGACGTACGTCGCGGCCGGCGACGAGCACCGTGCCACTCGTCGGAAGCTCGTCACGGATCAGCAGCTTGATTAGGGTGCTCTTTCCGGCCCCGGAAGGCCCGACGATGAACACGAAGTCACCATCGGGGACGACGAGGTCTACGTCGGCGAGGGCGCGGCGGCCGTTGGGATAGACCTTGCTGACGTCGTCAAGTGCGATCGCGATGCGGCGAGCGTCGCGGGCCCCGTTGCCCAACGCCGCGGGCAGGTCGGCGGCTGCGCGGTCCGGACGGCTCGCGGTCGCGGCCTCGAGCGGCCCGGCGAGTCGGGGCAGGGAGGTGGTCATGTCTGGCTCCGCGAGCGGAGGGTGCTGGGGACTCCGCACGCGGGCACGGCGAGCAAAGCCACGTCGGCCATGAGGGTAGCACAGGCCCTGGCCTCCGCCGTTAGGCGTGCTCCGGACGCTTCTCTCCGCTTGGGAGGGCGAGCGCCGCCAGCACAGCGCGATGCAGGCGCCCGTTAGAGGCGACGACAGTGGCAACGTCCACCGCGCGGCGGCCGCCGAAATCGGTCATCCGCCCGCCGGCCTCCTCGACCAGCACCAGCGGTGCGGCCAGGTCCCAGGGATGGATCCCGACCTCGATCATGGCTTCCGCGGCGCCCTCGGCCAGCAAAGTGTATCCCCAGAAGTCGCCGAACCCGCGGTCCCGCCACACACTCCCGAGCAGGCCGGTGAACCCCGGCGCCCACCCGCTGCGCTCCACGTCGAGCGGGGAGTCGTAGAGGATCTGCGCTTCCGCCGTGGCATTGACCCGGGAGACGGCGAGGCGCCTGGTGTCGCCTGGCCGCCGGCTGGCCCAGGCACCGCCGCCTCGCCAGGCGAACCAGCGCTCCCCCAGCGCCGGGGCGGAGAGCACGCCCACTTGTAGTTCCCCATCGCGCTCCACGCCCAGCAAAGTGGCGAACAGCGGGATGCCGCGAACGAAGTTGTGCGTGCCATCGATGGGGTCCACGTACCATCGCACGGACGAGCCGTGGCCCTCGGTCCCGTACTCCTCGCCCACCAGGCCGTGGCCCGGGTGGGCGGAGAGGATCCGCTCCCGGATGAGCGTCTCGATCAACCGGTCCGCCTGCGTCACGAGGGTCCGGTCGGACTTGGTGGAGATCTCGAGGTCGTGCCGGAAGTGACGCCGCGCGATCTCGTCGGCGGCGTCGCAGCAGGCGACCGCGAGATCCAGCCACTCCCGCAGCTCCGCCTCCCGCCCGCGTCGCCGGCCGGCGCTCCACTCCGGTCCCCAGGCCGAGTCGTCGAACCTGGCCGGGTCGAAGGGCGAGGGCGCCCGGTTTCCGCCGTCGATGGATCCGCTCACCGCCTCCTCGCGTGCTGCCCGGATGGCGTGGTCAGGGTAGCGCGAAGCTGGCCGGCAAATACCGGTCGAGCCCGGTCCACGGCCGCGTCGAGGAGAGGATTCCCGGGAAGCCTTCGAACCGGAGACCCGCGTGCAGCAGCGCCACCATCGCACGGTGGTTTACGCCGGGAACCAGTGCAAAGTACGGGCCGGGCGGGGACGTGCGTGTCACCAGGGACCCCAGCACGGCAGGGTAGAGGGTGTCGTCGAGGAGGGCCACCGGGCCGAGACGGCCCGACGCCTGGACATATCCGTAGCCCAGGACCGCGCCGTCGCCCGCGCGCCGGATCAGCACGCCGCGCCGGCCCTCGTGCGTCCATAAGTGGTGGTCCGCTGGCCGGGCGAAGCCGAGCAGTTCGCGATCGACCGCCGCGAGCGTGTCCGCCAGTAGCACGGTCTCCGGCAGCGCCTCGAACCCGGTCGCCACGACGTCACGGGGGAGGTCGGGCAGCGCTCCCCCACGTGGGTTGCCGATCGCCGTGAAGACCGGGACCCGCGGCACGATCCCGTAGCTTGCGTAGAGGCCCGTGGAGATGGGCTGGATGAAATCGACGCAAGTCGCCATGAGGGCGCGCGCGCTCACCCCGTCGGGAAGGCCACCCTGCGCCGGGCCGTCGGGCCCGCCTTCCGCGCCGGAGATCCGAACCGCGGTCCGGGGCTCCCCTTCGCTGAGCGGGATACGGGGGAACGTCCGCAGCAAGAGACGCCGGCCGAGGCCTGCGGCCTGCGCTTCGGGCCGGATGAACAACAGGGCGAGGTACCAGGTCGTCTCTCGGAGCCAGGCGCTGGCGAAACCCAGAATGCGCGGAGGATCAGGGTTCCCGGTCGACGACGGTGACTCCGCTAGCCACGCCCGCTCCGCGTCGTGGTCGAGGAGGTGGCCAATCAGGCGGGCGAGGGACGCGGGATCCCTTGGAGGGATCGGCTGGTCCAGGCGCTGGTAGAGCGGGTCGACCGAGTCGTAAAAAACGTCGATGCAGGCGGGAATATCCATCGACTCGATCCGCCTGAGGATCGCGGGCTCGACGTCCTCGCTCACGCGTCTGCAGTCCCGCCGCCGGCCGGACTCGTAGTGGCCAATCGCTCGAGCTCCGCGCGCATGAACCCGTCGAGGTCGCCGTCGAGGACCGCCCCGGTGTTGCTGGTCTCGTATTCGGTCCGCAGGTCCTTGACCATCTGGTACGGATGCAGCACATAGGAACGAATCTGGTGGCCCCAACCCGCCTCCACGTGCTCGCCCCGGAGCGCCGCAAGCTGCGCCTCGCGCTCCTCGAGGGCGCGTTCCAGCAGACGCGCGCGCAGCACCTTCATTGCGGTGTCCTTGTTCTGCAATTGCGACCGTTCGTTCTGGCTCTGGGTGACGATGCCGGTGGGCAGGTGCGTGATACGCACGGCTGAATCCGTCTTGTTAACGTTTTGGCCGCCGTGACCGGTCGCACGGAAGGTGTCGATGCGCAGGTCGTCGAGGTTGATCTCCACCTCGACGTCGCTCTCGACCTCCGGTAGAACCTCGATCAGCGCGAATGTGGTCTGGCGACGCTTCTGAGAATCGAACGGGCTGATGCGGACGAGGCGGTGCACCCCGCGCTCCGCACGGAGGAAGCCGTATGCGCCCTGGCCGTCGACAGCCACTGTGACACTCTTGATTCCGACCTCCTCGCCTTCGGTCTGGTCGAGGATCTCGGTAGCGAACCGGTGGCGCTCCGCCCAGCGCAGGTACATGCGCAGCAGCATCTGGGCCCAGTCGGTGGCCTCGGTTCCGCCCGCCCCTGCGCTGATCGTCAGCAAGGCGTCGCGACCGTCGTATTCGCCGCTGAACAAAAGCGCGGTGCGGTGCGTCCCGTACGCGGCGTCGAGATTCGCGTATTCAGCATCGACCGCGCTGGCCAATTCGGGGTCGGCATCCGTCGAAGCGAGCTCCGCGAGTTCCAGCACGTCGGACGCGTGCCGCTCCAAGTCGCGCCAGACAGCCAGGTCTTCTCGCAGCCGCTCCGCCTCACGAAGGATCTGCTGCGCCGCTCGCTGATCGTCCCAGAAGTCCGGCTTTGCGCTCTCCCCGTCGAGTAACGCTAGGCGACGTTCCTTGTCGGCGAGGTCAAAGCCTCCCCGAGGTTGCCCGGACACGCTCCACGAGGTCGCGGACGGCGGCGAGGTCCATCAGCGACGCGCTCGCAGGTCCTGCAGCAGGATCGGGCGTAGCTCGATCATGCGCAGCGCGCTCTTGCTCCGGGCTACCACGGGGTTCACGCAGGGACAATAGCTGTTGTGGGGGCAGACGCCGCAGTTGCCGTCACAGTCAAGGCTCGCGGCGTAGCTGCATTTCCGGCAGTCGCGCTCACACGCGATCAGATCGAGGAAATCCTCTTCGACGATCTCCGCCCGCACGACACCCTCGCTGCTGCAAATCCACCGCTGCCAGACACCCCTCGGGGGGACGTCCCGGGTGGCAAACGGAACGCCAGAGCGCGGACTCCGGCGTTTCGGGCGAGTATACGAACGGCGGACCGTGTACTCAAGAGGGTATGGAATGGATTGCGGCCGAATTTCTGCAGGTTTCGTGCGCCTCCCTGTCCCGCCACCAGGTACGCGGCCAGCGCCCCGAGCTCGTGGACCGTTGACGCGACCCGTGCCGATGGGCGGAGGTCGCTTGGGCTGGATGCTGTCGGCGAGCCGTGCGCCTGGAGGCCTAAGTCCGCGGCGACGCGCAGCACCCGTAGCATGTGCGTCCGGTCGCTCACGAACAGCGCCGAGCGCAGGCCGTTCGCCCGCATGATCGCCGCCACGTTGCGCAGCGAACCGGCGGTGTCTCGCCCCGACCGTTCCGCGAGGATCGCGGTCGCGGGCACGCCTCGGTCCTCCGCGTAGCGACGAGCCACGTCCGCCTCGGCCCAGGTGTCGCCCTTGGCCTCGCCGCCGGTGAGGAACAGGTAGGGCGCGGCGCCGTTCAGCCAGAGGTCGATGGCGTGGTCGAGACGCGCGACGAAGACGGGTGACGGCGTGTCCCCGTAGTGCGCGGCGCCGAGCACGACGATGGCGTCCGCAGGCCGTCCTTGCTCGTCGGTCTGACCCTGCTGCCAGATCCGGAATATGGCGTACCCCGCGACGATGACCGCGGCCGTCGCCCCGGCCCGCGCGAGACCCAGGACACTCGCCCTCAGCGACCGTGGCACTTCTTGTACTTAAGTCCGCTCCCACAGTAACAGGGGTCGTTGCGGCCCAGTTTGGGGATGCCGGCCGGCCTCGCTTGGCCCCGCGCTCCATCGATGGTGCCCTGCATCAGCTCGCGGGTCGTGTCGCGTCCGAGGCCGCGCAGCGCGGGGGATATCTGTCCGGTTGGGCTTCCGCCCGGCCCTGCCAGCGGCCGTCCGTCGCCAGCTCTCGCGGCGCTCGTTCCCGCCTCCCGGATCCCGGCCGCGACCCCGGTGCCCGACACTCCCCCGGCCGCGCCCGTCAGCGCACCCACGCCTTGCGGCGCCCAGGTCCCCACGCCGCCCCGGGTCCCCACCGCGGCTGCGCTGCCCGGCGCGCGCTGGCCGGGACCCGGGAGCGGCTGCGCCATGGCCGCCGGCTCCTGGCGCACCACGTTGACGCGGAAGATCGTGCTAGCGACCTGATGACGGATCAAGTCGCGCAGCTCCGCGTACAGCGAGTAGGCCTCCTTCTTGAAGGCGTTGAGCGGGTCCTCGCCGCTGTACCCGCGCAGGCCGATGCCGCGCCGCATGTCGTCGAGCTCGGTCAGGTGCTCGACCCACAGCGCGTCGATCGCGCGCAGGAGGACGATCCGCTCGACCAGCGCCCATGTGTCGGCGCCGTGCTCCTCCTCGAGGGCCGTCAGGCGCGCGTCGGCCAGGTCACGCAGGTGCTGCTCGATGGCTGACCGGTCGGCGATGTCCCACAGGTCGTCCGCCGACGTCCCGTCGCCCGCGAGGCCGAGCAGGTTCGCGGCCGCGGCAAGCCCGTCCACGTCCCATGCGCCCGCGTCGTCGCCGGCCAGGTGCCGGTCCACGAGCGACCCGATATCCTGGTCGAGGAATGTCCGGACGGTCTCGGTCAGGTCCTCGTTGTGCAGGACCTTGTCTCGCTCCGCGTAAATCGTCTCGCGCTGCTTGTTGATGACGTCGTCGTACTCGACCACGCGCTTGCGGATGTCGAAGTTGTAGCCCTCGACGCGGGATTGCGCGCTCTCGATCGTGCGCGACACGATCCTCGATTCGATCGCGACGTCTTCCTCGAGCCCCATCCGCTCCATCAGCCCGGCCACCCGGTCCGAAGCGAAACGCTTCATGAGGTCGTCCTCGAGCGACAGATAGAAGCGCGACGATCCCGGGTCGCCCTGCCGGCCGGCGCGGCCGCGCAGCTGGTTATCGATCCGGCGCGCATCGTGCCGCTCGGTGCCGATGATGTGCAGGCCGCCTGCCGCGACGACCGCCTCGTGGTCCTCGGCGCACTGTGCCCTCGCCTCGTCGAGGGCGGCCTGGTAGACCTCGGGGGGTGCGTCGGCCGGGTTGATGCCGCGCTTGTGGAGCGCCTCCGACGCAAGCCCCGCCGGGTTACCACCCAGCTGGATGTCCGTGCCGCGCCCGGCCATGTTGGTGGAGATCGTCACCGCGCCGCTGCGCCCCGCCTGAGCCACGATGCTGGCCTCGCGCTCGTGGTACTTGGCGTTGAGCACCTCGTGGTGGATGCCGCGCCGGCGCAGCATTTCGGAGAGGTGCTCGCTTTTCTCCACGGTGACGGTGCCCACCAGGACGGGCCGCCCCTGCTCGCGCAGCTCCAAGATCTCGTCGATGAGCGCTTGGAATTTGCCCTGCTCAGTCCGATAGACCAAGTCCGGCAGGTCGTCGCGGATCATCGGCTTGTTGGTCGGGATCGCCGTGACCTCGAGTTTGTAAATCTTGTGGAACTCCTCCCCCTCCGTCATCGCGGTGCCCGTCATCCCCGCAAGCTTGCGGTAGAGGCGGAAGTAGTTCTGGAACGTGATGGTGGCGAGCGTCACCGACTCGCGCTGGACGCGCAGCCCCTCCTTCGCCTCGATCGCCTGGTGCAGTCCTTCCGACCATCGTCGGCCGGGCATCTGGCGCCCGGTGAACTCGTCGACGATTACGATTTCGCCGTCCTTGACGATGTAGTCCCGGTCGCGCTTGTACAGGGCGTGAGCCCGCAGGGCCTGCTCGAAGTGCCGGGCTAGCCGAGGGTCGGCATCGAACAGGTTGTCGATCCCGAGGAGCTTCTCGATCTTGTCGATCCCCTCCTCGGTGGGGGACACCGCCTTCTCTTTCAGGTCGACGAAGTAGTCGCCGCCCTCCTCCTCGCCCTCCGGCCGGGCCTTCAAACGGGGCGCCAGCCGTGCGAAGCGGTAGTACAGGTCGGCCGACTCTTCCGCCTGCCCGCTGATGATCAGCGGTGTGCGCGCCTCGTCGATGAGGATGTTGTCCACCTCGTCGACGATCGCGAAGTAGCGCTCGCGCTGCACCCGCTGGTCCAGCTCGACGACCATGTTGTCACGGAGGTAGTCGAACCCAAACTCGTTGTTGGTGCCGTACGTGACGTCGGCCGCATAGGCCTCCCGCCGCTCCACCGGTCGCAGGTGCATGAGCGACTCCTCGGTCGCCCGATACTCTGGGTCGTAGAGGAACGCCGCCTCGTGCTGGATGACCCCGACCGACAGACCTAGGCCGTGGTAAATGGGCCCCATCCACTGCGGGTCGCGCTTTGCGAGGTAGTCGTTAACGGTCACCACATGCACGCCACGACCCGACATGGCGTTGAGAGCGGCGGCCAAGGGCGCGGCAAGGGTCTTGCCTTCGCCGGTCTTCATCTCGGCGATCTTGCCCTGGTGGAGCACCACGGCCCCAAGCAACTGCACGTCGAAGTGCCGCATCCCGAGCGTGCGCAGGCTGATCTCCCGCCCGGCGGCGAAGACCTCCGGGAGAATCCCGTCGAGGACATGGCGGAGGCGCTCGAGGTCGGCCGTCTCGCGCTCCTTGCGGAACTCGGCGCGCCGCTCGGACTCGGGGTGTTCGAGCTCGTCCTCGGACGGCGCGGTGGGCGCCGCGTCCTCCGCCACCTCGGCCCGCAGGTCGAGCATCCTTTGGCGAATCTCTTCGTCTGAGAGCGCCTGGAACTCGTCCTCGAGCGCGTTTGCCTGGTCGACGAAGGGTTAAATCCGCTTCAGCTCGCGGTCATTCGAGTCGACGAAGCGGGTCAGGAAATTCAGCATGGAACGTTAAGTATAGGTGCGGCCTGCCGCCGACAGCCGGTGCGAGGCAGGATCGGCGCCCGCGTCAGTGCCAGAAGCCAGCGCCGTAGCCCGCGACAAGGATCACAAAGGTCAGCACGGCGAGGCCGCCGAGTAGTACGACGGCGCCCACCGCCGTGACGGGCTGCGCCTCGGGGTTTCGCAGCGGGGGAAGCCGCCAGCGCCTGGAGCGGAGCCGCGTCCGGTAGTCCCGATTGACGGCCGTCGATGGCTCCATACCGCCGGGACCAGGTCGGTAGAGCTTCAGGGACACCGTTCACCTCGCCTCGCGCCGACCTGGGCCGCCGGGGCCTCCGACTCGGAGAGTGATTGCGCCGCTGCGTCGTCCCAGAGCAGCATCTCCTCCACTAGGTTGAGCTCGCTGGAAAAGAGGGCGCCGACCGATTCGCCCAGGTGGATGCGGCGGATCGCCTCCCCGATCAGCGGCGCCACCGACAGCGTCTGGATCTGCGGGATGCGCTTGTGTGGCGACAGCGGGGCGGTATCCGTCACTACCACCTCGCAGATACCCGATGACGCAATGAGGTCGACAGCCTGCCCGGACAGGATGCCGTGGGTGGCGCACGCGTAGATCTCCTCGACGTGCTCCCGTTGCAACGCCCGGGTGATTTCCATGAGCGTGCCGGCGGTGTCGATCTCGTCGTCGACGATGATGGCGCGCCGCCCGCGTACTTCGCCGATCACGTTGAGGACCTCGGCGCGGTCGAGGTTTCCCACGCGGCGCTTCTCGATGACGGCAAGCGGGGCGTCGAGCAGCTCCGCGAAGGCACGGGCGCGCTTGGCGAACCCGAGGTCCGTTACCACGACGATGTTCGTCAGCTGCTTCTTGCGGAAGTAGTTGGAGAGCATGTGGACCGCGGTCAGCTCGTCCACGGGGATGTTGAAGAAGCCCTGGATCTGCCCCTGGTGAAGGTCAACGGTGAGCAATCGGTCCGCGCCGGCCACCGTGATCATGTCGGCGACGAGCCGGGCCGTGATCGGAACGCGCGGCTGGTCCTTCTTGTCCGAGCGACCGTACGCGTAGTACGGCACCACGGCGGTAATTCGCCCAGCGCTCGCCCGCTTGAACGCGTCAATCATCACGAGCAGTTCCATGATGGACTTGTTCACGGGCGAGCAGGTGGGCTGGATCAGGAAGACATCGCGATCGCGGACGTTGTCGAGGATCTTGACGAAGATGTTCTCGTTGGCGAACTCGAAGACCTCGGCGCGCCCAAGGTCCATCTTCAGATAGCGGCAGATGCTCCGGGCCAGCTCCGGGTTCGCGTTCCCTGTATAGATGTCGAAGCGCTCGACGTAGACGCTAGTGTCCCGCGAACCAAAGGCGCTCACGGCGCCGTTGTTCCGCCGTGCGCCTGTATGCCGTGACCGAGACTTGAGGCGTTCACCGACTCATTGCTCACTGTCTCATTCCGGGTGCCCCATCGGGATTGACCCCGTCAGGCGGGGCTTCGCCATTGTCTCCCATGGCCCTATGTTCCGCCAGCCCGGCCCGGAAGACGGCGATCCCGGCCACTTGGTCGCCGGGGTTCAGCCGCATCACGATCACGCCGCGTGCGGCGGCAGAGTAGCGGTTGATGGAGCCGACCTCGGTGCGGACCACCTGCCCGCTGCGGCTGATCAGCAAGAGCTCCTCCTCGCTCTCCCCGACCTGTTCGACCGCGGCCACGCCACCGGTCTTGCGGCCCTCGAGTGCCATGAGCTGCACGCCCTGGCCGCCGCGATGCTTGCGCCGGAACTCCGAGAGCCGTACACGCTTGCCGTAGCCTGTCTCACTCAGGACCAGCAGGTCGGTCCCGGGCTGCACCACGCTCATGCCCACTACGTGATCGCCCACGCGGGCGAGACGGATCCCGATGACGCCGGCCGCGACGCGCCCCATCGGCCGGACTTCGGTCTCGGAGAAGCGGGCCAGCTTGCCCTGTGCGGTTGCGAGAATGATGTCGTCGCGGCCCGTGGTGACGTCGACCCAGGCCAGCTCGTCGTCGTCCGCGAGCGTGATCGCGATGATCCCGCTCGAGCGCACCTTCTCGAACTGTTCGAGGGCTGTCTTCTTGACCACGCCTCGCCGGGTGGCGAGGATCAAGTAGCCACGCTTGTCGAAGTCCGGGAGCGTGATGGTCGCGGTGGGGACCTCGCCCGGCTCGACCTGCACGCCCTCGAGGTTGATGATGGGCATGCCCTTGGCTGTCCGACTCGCGTCGGGGATCTGATGCACCTTGGAGCTGAACACTCGGCCGCGGTTCGTGAAGAAGAGCGCCCAGTCGTGCGTGTTCGCCACGAGGAGCGAGTCGAGGGCGTCTTCCTCGACCGTCCTGGCCCCAATGATGCCCTTGCCGCCCCGCGCTTGGCGTCGGTACGTGGCCAGCGGCTGGCGTTTGATGTAGCCGCGTCCGCTGATCGTGATCACCACGTCCTCGTCGGCGATAAGGTCCTCGTCGGTCATCTCGCGCGAGGCGTCGTCGGCGATCCTCGTGCGGCGATGTCCCGCGTACTTTGTGCGGAGCATGCGGAGCTCGTCCTTGATGAGCTCGTCGACCCGCCGCGGGTTAGCCAGAATGTCCTCGAGCTCGCCGATCAACTCGATGACCTGCCGGTACTCGTCCTCGATCTTCTGTCGTTCGAGGGCGGCGAGACGCGCCAGCCGCATGTCCAGGATCGCCTGCGCCTGGATGTCGGATAGGTTGAAGGCGACATCAGGTTCTGCCTAGCTGTCTCGACGTCCGTCGACTCCCGAATGGTTCGGATCACCGCGTCTAGGTTGTCGAGTGCCCGCTTGAGCCCCTCGAGGATGTGGGCGCGCTCGCGCGCCCGGGCCAGGTCGTACTCGGTGCGCCGGCGCACCACATCGCGGCGGTAGTCGATGTAGTGCTGCAGGACGGCCTTGAGCGGCAGCGTCTGGGGCTGACCGTCGACCAACGCGACCATGTTCATGTTGAACGCGAGTTGCAGCGGTGTGTGCTTGAACAGGTTGTTCAGCACCTTGTGCGGGTTCGCGTCGCGCTTGCACTCGATCACGACGCGCATCCCGTCCCGATCGGACTCGTCGCGCAGGTCTGCGATGCCGTCGAGCTTCTTCGCGCCCACCAGGTCGGCGATCTTCTCGACCAGCTGCGCCTTGTTGACCTGGTAGGGCAGCTCCGTGACCACGATCGCGAGGCGGTTCCCGCGCGTCTCCTCGAACGCGCAGACGGCGCGCATGACCACCCGACCGCGGCCGTTGGCGTACATCTGGCGGATCGCGTCGACCCGCTCCTGCTGCCCGGTCAGCGCGTTGCGCTGCTGCTCGAAGCGGAAGATCGTGGCGCCGGTCGGGAAGTCCGGCCCCTTGACGTGCTCGCACAGGTCGTCCGCGGTGAGCTCGGGGCTCTCGATCAGTGCGATGGTCGCTGTCACGATCTCGCTCAGCTGATGCGGGCGGGATATTGGTGGCCATGCCGACGGCGATGCCGGAGGAGCCATTGATCAGGAGGTTCGGCAGCTTGGCCGGCAGGACCGTCGGCTGGCGCTTGGTGCCGTCGTAGTTGTCGTTCGAAGTCGACCGTGTCCTTGTCGATGTCGGCGAGGAGCTCGGCGGAGATCGCGGTCATGCGCGCCTCTGTGTAGCGCATGGCCGCCGCGGGGTCGCCGTCGACCGACCCGAAGTTGCCCTGCCCGTCGACGAGCGGGTAGCGCATGGAGAACGTCCTGCGCAAGCCGAACCAACGCGTCGTAGATCGAGCGCGTCGCCATGCGGGTGGTACTTGCCCATCACGTCGCCGACGATCGCCGCGCACTTGCGGTACCCGGCGCCCGAGGTCAAGCCCATCTCGTGCATCGTGTACAGGATGCGGCGCTGAACCGGCTTGAGGCCGTCGCGCACATCCGGCAGTGCCCTGCTCACGATGACGCTCATGGCATAGTCGAGGTACGACTGCCGCATCTCGTCCTCGATCAGGATCGGGAGGACTCGGCCTCGTTCCTCTGTCACTCGGCAAGGCTCCTCTCGGGCTCATCGGTCAGCAGGTCCGTGCGTGCCCAGTTCGTGGGCGCGGTCTGCGGGACCAGACGCGTGACCGCGGTCGTGCGCCCGGCGGCGATCAGGTCCGCGAAGGCGATGGCGGCCCGCGACGCACTGCTGGTGCTGGGTCTACGTGGGGCCCGGCGCACCCCGGCGAGCAGGGTACGCAAGCGTCTGGCCTGACCGGGATCGACCGCGGGGAGAGCATCGCGCACCACGCGAGCGCGGTGCCCGTCCCCGTCGGCAGCGGCGCGCGCGGCCTGCGCGTCGAGAAAGCGATCGACGCCTATCGGGTCGACCCGTATCCAGGAGCGCAGGGCCCAGGCAAGCGCCTTCTGTACGGTGTCGTCGGCGTCCCCGACCAGCTGCTCAAGGAGCGAGAGCGCCGGCCCGTCGGCCAGGCGCGGCCGGTCTTCCGGGACAACCTCGAACGGCAGCGTCGCGATGGTTGATCCGACGAGGCGTCGCTCCCATGGCGACGCAACGTAGACGAGCTGCTCGAGCTCGGCCCAGCGGAACGGCTCCGGCAAGATTCCGAGAGCGGCGACGCCGGCGAGCGTGTCGACGGAGATCCAGTTGCTGGCGTTCCGCGCCATCCGGCGCAGCAGCTGCCAGCTGCGCTCAGGGTCGTCGTCGAGCGAGACGCGGAGGAGGGTGGATGCGATGGCCCGAACCTCGAGGTACGGTTCTCGTTCGACGCGCTCGGCCACCCACAGCGCGATGTCGGGTCGCCCGCGGCAGATGCGTCGCACGTTGGCGTGGATGGGCCGGGTGAGCGGCGTGCGCACGCCGAGTGCCACCAGGTGTCCGGGAGTCATCCGCCGCAGCTCGTCGAGATAGGCTGGATCCGCAAGATCGCGCAGCCCTTTCTCAAGCGCTGCCACAAACGCGTCCGGGCGGTCCAGCAGCGGCACGAGGCGATCCGCGAGGGACCGCGCCTCGGCGAGGTGAGCGGCGACGAACGCATCTGCCCGCGAGGGGACGGTGCTCACGTGTCCGCTTCTCGGCCGATCACCTGGTCCGTCGTCAGGGTCGCCAGGCGGTTTGCTGCCCGCTGCTTCGCCCGTGCGGGATCCGCGTCCATCATCGGTCCGCGTTGGAGGGCCGGCTCCTGGTCCTCCGGCCGCGGCCACGGCCAGGGCGCGCTCCCCTGTCCCGCGCTGGCGCCGGGTGCGATGCGGAACGCGTAGCGTCGCTTGAGCTCCGCCTTCCGCTCTGCCGGGGCGTCCACGTAGACGGCCTCGGAGGTAGCGAGTACGGTGCCTGTCGCAGCGTCGAGCAGCCGGCCCTCCGTGCGGATCACTCTCCGGCGACGCTTCACAACGCGGCCCTCCGCCCGCAGGCGCAGCCCGACCGGCACGGGCCGGCGAAAGTCCACGGACATGCGGGCGGTTAGCCCCCAGCAATCCTCGTCGACGAGCGCCCAGGCCATGACCTCATCGAGAACCGCGCACACGATGCCGCCGTGGGCGATCCCCTCCCAGCCCATGAACCGCTCATCGAGCGTGGGTTCCGCCCAGCAGACGCCGGCGTCCGCGTGCAGCTCGAGGTGTAATCCCGAGACGTTCAGCTCGCCGCAGGCGAAGCAGCCGTGCGGGCGCATCTGCAGCCGGCGGTCCCCCACGGGAATCTCCGTCACGACCGAGGGATCGACGTCACCCAGAGATCCGTCCAACGCTCAGACGTCCAGGTTCCGCACCCGCCGAGCCTCGGAGCGGATGAAGTCCCGGCGTGGCCCGACCCGCTCGCCCATTAGGGTCGTGAAGACCTCGTCGGCCACGGCGGCGTCGTCCGTGCTGACCTGCAGCAGGGTGCGGGTCGCGGGGTTCATGGTCGTCTCCCAGAGCTGCTCCGCGTTCATCTCACCGAGGCCCTTGAAGCGCTGGATGGTCACATTCTTGGTCTTCATCTCCCGGACGATGCTGTCGCGCTCCTTCTCGTCCGACGCGTAGCGCGTGATCTTGCCGGTACTGACGCGATACAGGGGCGGCTGCGCGATGTACAAGTAGCCCCGCTCGATGACCGAGGGTAGGTGCCGGTAGAAGAAGGTCAGAAGCAGCGTGCGGATGTGCGCGCCGTCGACGTCGGCGTCCGACAGCAACACGATCCGCTGGTAGCGGAGCTTGGTGATGTCGAGCGAGTCGCCGATGCCCGCGCCCAGCGCGACGATTAGTGGGCGCACGTTCTCGGACCCAAGCATGCGGTCTAGGCGTGCCTTCTCGACGTTCAGTAGTTTGCCCCGGAGCGGGAGGATCGCCTGGAACCGCCGGTCGCGGCCCTGCTTGGCGGACCCACCGGCCGAGTCGCCCTCGACGATGAACAGCTCGCTGCGCGACGGATCGCGCTCCTGGCAGTCCGCGAGCTTGCCCGGAAGCGCGGCGCCCTCCAACGCACCTTTGCGGATTACGAGGTCCCGCGCCTTGCGGGCGGCTTCGCGGGCGCGGGAGGCGGTGAGGCACTTGTCGATGATGCGGCGCGCATCGCCGGGGTTCTCGTCGAGATATTGGGCTAGCCCTTCTGTGACCGCCGTCTGGACCTGGCCTTTGACTTCGGCGTTGCCGAGCTTGGCCTTGGTCTGTCCCTCGAACTGTGGCTCCAACAGCTTCACGCTGATGACCGCCGTCAGGCCCTCGCGTACGTCGTCCCCCGACAGGTTTGCGTCCGAGTCGCGCAGAGCCCCGGCGCGGCGCGCCCAGTCGTTAAGGGACGTGGTCAGGGCAGCCCGGAAACCCGTGAGGTGCGTCCCGCCGTCGACCGTGTTGATGTTGTTGGCGAACGCGAGCACGGTCTCGGTGTATGTGTCGTTGTACTGCAGCGCTACCTCGATCGAGGTCTGGCCGTCGCGACGCTCGACGTAGATGGGCCGGGTGTGGAGGGCCTCCTTGTTCTTGTTGAGGTGTCGAACGAAGCTAATGAGGCCACCCTCGAAGTAGAACGATCGCTCGCGATCTGGTTCCGCTCGCTCGTCGATCAGGCGGATCCACAATCCCTTGTTGAGGTACGCCGACTCGCGCAGGCGCTGGGTGATGGCGTCGAACGACCAGTCGATGGTTTCGAAGACTTCGGCGTCCGGCATGAAGAGGGTCGTGGTCCCATGCCGCCCATTCGACGCGCCGATCTCGTGCACGGCCGAGACGGCCTTGCCGCGCTCGTACGACTGGGCCCAGACTCTGCCGTCGCGGGCCGACTCGACGTTCAGCCATGCCGACAAAGCGTTGACCACGCTCACGCCGACGCCATGGAGCCCGCCGGAGACCTTATAGCCTCCGCCGCCGAACTTGCCACCCGCGTGCAGGATGGTGTGCACGACCTCGAGTGCATCCTTTCCGGTGCGGTGGCGCCCCACCGGCACGCCGCGCCCGTCGTCCCTGACCTCGACGCTCCCGTCTGCGTGGATCGTGACGTCGATGCGCGTCGCGAAGCCGGCCATCGCCTCGTCAATGGAGTTGTCGACGACCTCCCAGATGAGGTGGTGCAGGCCGCGCCCGTCGGTCGAGCCGATGTACATGCCTGGCCGTCGACGGACAGCCTCCAGTCCCTCGAGGACCTGGATGCTGCTCGCATCGTAGGCGGGGAGCGGTTGCTGCTGCGCCTTCGCTCGGCCCCGCCGGGGCACGGCAGCGGACGGGTCTGCCGGGGAAGCCCGACGAGGGTCCGGACCCGTCACGCGGGTCCCCCGACGAGCTTTTCGTAGAGGCGATTCAGGTCTGCCTCGTCGTAGTACTCGATTACGATGCGACCTCCTCGATGAGACCGTGTCAGGCTGACCTTGGTCCCCAGCACGGCGCGCAGGTCGGACTCGATCCGCTCGGTCTCCGGATCGTGGCGGTCGGTCGTCACGGGGTCGGGTGTTGGCTCGGTCCCGAGTTCGGCCGCCGGGTTCGCCAGCGCTGACGGCCGCTTGAGATGGCGCGCGAGTTCCTCGGTCTGGCGGACGGAAAGTCCGCGATGGGTGACGGCGCCGAGCAGCGCCTCTTGCTCCGCCGAGCGATCGAGCGAGGCGATGGCGCGCGCGTGGCCCTCGGAAATGGACCCGTCGCGGATGGCGGCCTGGACCGCAGGGGCGAGCTCGAGCAGGCGAAGTGTGTTGGCGATAGTCGACCTGGCTCGGCCGACGCGACGGGCGACGTCGTCCTGGCTCAGCCCAAAGGTGTCGGTGAGCTGGCGGTACGCCTCGGCTTCTTCGAGCGGGTTCAGGTCGGCTCGTTGGATGTTTTCGACAAGTGCCACTTCGAGCTGGTCGCGGCCCGCTAGCTGGCGGACGATGGCTGGGATCCGGGTCAGGCCGGCGATGCGAGCGGCGCGCAACCGACGTTCGCCTGCGATGAGCTCGTAGCCATCCAGCGTCTCGTTGACCAGGACAGGCTGAAGGACGCCGTGCTCGACGATGCTGGCCGCGAGACCCTGGAGTGCCTCATCGTCGATCAGCTTGCGCGGCTGGTAGGGGTTGGCACGGATCTGGTCGAGCGGGAGATCCGACGGGGCGGCCAGGGCCGCAGTTCCCGACGGGATTAGCGACGCGAGGCCGCGACCGAGGCCGCCCGATCTTGTGGTCACGGGGCCACCGCAGTGATTGAGGGCGCCTCGAGTGGGGCGACACGAGCCGCGACCGTGAGGTCGGATCCTACGCGCGCATCTCGTCGCAGGAACTCCTTCGCGAGCGCCGCGTAGGCCTCTGCGCCCTTCGAGTCGGGTCGGTAGAGGGCGATGGGCAACCCGTAGCTGGGTGCCTCGGACAGACGCACGCTCCGCGGGATGATTGTGTCGTAGACAGATCCGTCAAGATGACGGCGCGCCTCGTCACGAACGCCGGCGGAGAGCAGTGTGCGGGAGTCGAACATCGTTAGCACAACCCCCCGCATAGCCAGACTGGGGTTCAGGTGATCCCGGACGAGGTTGATGGTTGCCACGAGCTGGCTCAATCCCTCCAGCGCGTAGTACTCGCACTGTAGCGGGACGAGGACCGACCCGGCCGCCGTGAGCGCGTTCACCGTCAGGAGTCCGAGGCTCGGCGGACAGTCGATGAGGATGTGGTCGTAGTGCTCGGTCAGCGGGGCGAGTACGCGGGAGAGGCGGCGTTCTCGCTGTGGCAGTGGCGCAAGCTCCACCTCGGCGCCGGCGAGGGAGAGCGAGGCGGGGATAATCTCCAGGCGTGCGATGGAGGTGCGGACGATCAGCTGCTCTGGCGGCGCCGCGTCACATAGCGCGTCATAGATGGAGTGCGCCACCGCCGATTTCTCGATCCCCAGGCCGCTCGTCGCGTTACCCTGTGGATCCAGGTCGACCACGAGGACCGAGCGGCCGGCGAGGGCAAGGTAGGCGCCGAGGTTGACGACGGTGGTCGTCTTCCCGACCCCGCCCTTCTGGTTGGCGCACGCGATCGTGTCGCCGCTCCCCGTCCCCCGCCCGTACGCACCCACCGAATGTAGTTTAGCCGATTGTGCCTGACGTCGCCCTTACACGTCGTTCCACGTGAAACAAGTGGTCGATCCGGCCGTTCGGGCGCTTTGCCTCAAGGGCACGCTCTCCAACTGGCGCGGGGCCGACCGGTCCGGCCGCACTCCTGTACCGCCGCCGGCATCGCAGCCGACCGACCGGTTCCCTCGCTGAGTCTCGCGCCGATCCAAGTCGCGCCGCCGGGACAGCGTTGACTCCGACCCGGATCGCGGTGCCGGCGAGGGGAAGTCAGACCTGTGATGATGAGGGAGGGGCACCGCCTGTATACTCTGCCGGGCGATGACCCTGGCGAGTGCTGTGATCCCCAGCTCTCCCGTGCGCCGTCAGGCGCGACACCCACGAGGAACGGCACGATGCAAGTCGCCCTCGCCGTGGTCGGATCGATCGTGGCCGCGCTGCTCGACACCAGCGTTGCCCCCTTCGCAACCATTGGCGGCGCCCGGCCCGACATCCTGCTCGTCAGCAGTCTCGCGGTCGCGGTCACCATCGGAAGCGAGGCGGGCTTCGTGTGGGCCTTTGCCGGAGGGCTGACGCTGGACATGCTCTCTGCGCCGGGTCGTCCGATCGGCTCGACCGTGGTCGCCCTGCTCGTGGCGACCGGTATCGCTGCGATGATCGCGCGCGTCGCCGGCCGGAATCACGTGGTCACGACGGTAGCTGTGACCTTTCCGTTGACGTTCCTGTATCAGCTGGTGTTCGGGTTGCTCGTTGCGACCGCGCTCGGCGGGATCCCACTAAGCAACCCGCTCGGCGGCGCGCTTCCCGTCGCGATCGAGAACACCATGCTCGCTGTCCCGCTCGCGCTGGCGGGCAGGTGGTCGTGGAGGCGCTGGGGCACCCACGACCGAATCGAGTGGTGAGGCCATGACGTCGCTCGTCGACGATCGCCCGCGCAGCCAGCGGCTATTGCCGCGTTTCCTGCTGTTCGGGCTCGCTGTCCTCATCGTCGTTGCGACTCTGACCGTGCGGCTCTTCTACCTCCAGGTCGGGAGCGGCGGCTACTACCAGGGGCAGGCCACGGCGAACATGACGGTCTCGCAACCGATCCCATCGAGCCGTGGGCTCATCGTGGACCGGACGGGGCGGTCGCTCGTGGTCAATGTGCCGTCGTTCTCGGTAGAGATCCGGCCGGCGGACCTGCCGTATAGCCAGCGCGACCAGGTCGTGGCTGACCTCAGCCGCATGCTCGGGATGTCCTCCACCGCAATCAACGAGGCTATCGACAGCAACGCGGGCTCGAGCTTCGATCTCGTGCGTATCGAGAGCGACGTGCCCGAGGACGTGGCCCGGCTCGTCTCGGAGGAACACCTCGCGCTGCCGGGGGTACAGGTGGTCGCCGAGGCGCGCCGCGACTACTTATACGGCCCTACCCTCTCCCAGCTCCTGGGCTACACAGGTCTGATCAGCGCGGACCAGCTCCGGCAGCTGCAGTCCCAGGGATACCTGTCAGACGACGTCATCGGGCAGGCGGGCATCGAGGCCGAGTACGAGCAGCAGCTGCGGGGAACCTACGGGACGGAGGAGGTCGAACGCGACGCCTCCGGTCGCGAGATCCAGGTGCTGAGCACGCCCACCCAACCGCAGGCGGGCGACACCCTGCAGCTGTCGATCAACCTGAAGACCCAGGAGCAGGCGCAGAGCGCGCTGCAGTGGGGCATTCAGGTGGCGGGGCTCAAGTCGGGCGTGGTCATCGTGATGAACCCGCAGACCGGCGAGGTGCTCGCGATGGTCAGCCTGCCCACCTATGACGACAACCTATTTGTGGACGGGATCTCGAACGCGGACTACCAGGCCCTGATCGGAAACCCGTACCAGCCTCTCCTCAACCACGCCATCGGCGAGACCTACCCGCCAGGCTCGACGTACAAGCTGGTCACGGGGAGCGCGGTGCTGGCCGACGACAAGCTCGGGCCGGACCAGACGCTCCAGACATACGGGCACCTGCCTCTCGACGGCCAGATCTTCAACGACTGGAACGGCGTGGGTTTCGGCCCGCTCACGGTCAAGGGAGCCTTCGCCCAGTCGAGCGACACGTTCTTCTACCAGGCTGCCGCGCTGGTGGGAATCGACCGGATGGCCTACTGGGCTCACCAGTTCGGCTTCGGCAGACCCACCGGCATCGACCTCCCCGGAGAGGCGAGCGGCATCGTGCCGTCCAACGCGTGGAAGATGCAGACGTTCGGCGAGCCGATCTACGCGGGCGAGACGTATCTCGCCGGCATTGGACAGGGCTACGACGCGGTCACCCCGATCGAGCTCCTCGACGCCTATTGCGCGATGATCAACGGGGGCAAACTGCTGCAGCCGCAGGTTGTGCGACAGATCACGGCTCCCGACGGGCAGGTCGTCCAAGCGTTCGCGCCTAAGGTGCGTGCCCGGTTGAACATCGACCCCTCCATCCTTGCCTACATGCGGGAGGCGGCTCGCGAGGCCGTTGTGATCCGCCACACCGGCAACGTGGTGGACATGCCGATCTATGTGGCCGGCAAGACCGGCACCGCCGAGTACGGGACCCGCAAGATCGACGGCAACCTGCCGTTCGACTCCTGGTTCGTGGGCTTCGTCTCGCCCTCGGGCGACTTCGCCAAGACCGACTCCCAGCTCGCGATCCTGGCCTTTACCTACGACACGTCCAACAGCATCGGCAACCCGTCGACCGAGATCGCGCAGTACTTCTTCCAGATGTATTACGGCATCAAGCAGGACTACCGGAACCTGGCGCTGATCCGGCCCGGAGCGGGCGACTGAGCGATGGGCACCGTCAGGCTCCAGCAGGACAGGCTCAAGTGGGCCGGCCGGGCGGCCGTCGCGGCCTGGGGCGCCTTCGACATCCAGCTCGTGATCTATGCGTCGCTGCTGGCCGGGATGGGTCTCCTCATGGCCTACACGAACAGCTACGAGGCCGGCGTCTCGCCGCTCGCCTCCGGCTCGACCTTCGCCCGCGGGCTCGTCTGGGCGGGCCTCGGCATCATCGCCTTCCTGCTGGCCGCGTCGTTCGACTATCGATGGCTGAAGACATTTGCCTGGCCGCTCTACTTCGTGAACATCGGACTGCTTGCACTCTCGCTCGTGATCGGCACGGGAGTCGGGGATACGGCGCGCTGGGTGACAATCGCCGGCATGCAGTTTCAGTTCTCTGAACTGGCCAAGGTGCTAATGGCGGTCGTGCTGGCAAATTGGATCAGTTCGCGCGAGGCGCAGATCAGCGGGCTCTTGACTATCGTCGGCGCCGCCGCGCTCGTCGTGCCCCCTGTCGTGCTCGTCGCTATGCAGCCCGACCTCGGGACGTCGCTCGTGTTCGCAGCGATGCTCGTGGGGACGTTGTTCGTCTCAGGAGCAAGCCTCCGGTGGCTCGCCGTGGCCACTGGGGCGACCATCGCGGCCATCCCGTTCACGTGGACGTACGTGCTCCGGGACTACCAAAAGCAGCGCCTGATCTCATTCCTCGACCCCACTGCCGACCCGCAGGGCTCCGGCTATCACGTCATCCAGTCGTTGATCGCGGTCGGGTCGGGCGGCCTGTTCGGCAAAGGACTCACGAACGGGACCCAGAACCAGCTCGACTTCCTGCCGGTCCAGTCGACCGACTTCGTCTTCTCGATCCTCGCAGAGGAGCTCGGGTTCATTGGCGCCATCGTCGTGTTCGTGCTCTTTGCCGCGCTGCTCTGGCGGGTCATGCTGGTCGCTTGGCGTTCGGATGACGCGTTCGGCCTGGCGTTCGCGTCGGCGATCGCCTCGATGCTGCTCTTCCAGGTCCTGGTCAACGTCGGCATGACGATCGGGATCATGCCGGTGACGGGGATCCCGCTGCCCTTCATCACCCACGGAGGGGCGTCGCTGATCAGCACCGCGCTCGCCTTGGGTGTGCTCGAGTCGATCAACCTGAGACAGGTGCGCCCCAAGTGGTGACGCGGCCGCGCTGATCCGCCGCCGGCCCATCACCAGCCGTAGGATCGCGGACGTCCACAGGCGACCGGCGTCCATCGCGGTGCCAACGTTCACTTAGAACTCGACGCCCTCCGTTCGCGGCTTCATTGACGCCAGTCGGATCGGGCGATACCATCAGCGGTCGCGCGCCCCGGTAGCTGCCGGGCGCCATTCATGTGTTCAGGGGACCCATGTACGCAGTCATCGAGACGGGCGGGAAGCAGTATCGCGTCGAAGTCGGCAGCGAGCTAGACGTCGAACGGCTCGACGTGGAGCCCGGGCAGACGCTCGAAATGGACCACGTCTTGCTGGTGGCCGACGGGGACGAGACGGCGATTGGCCGCCCGCTGGTGGACGCGGCGCACGTCAGCGCGAGCGTCGTTCGGCAGGATCGCGGCGACAAGGTTGTCGTGTTCAAGTACCGGCCCAAGGCGCGGCGTCGGGTCAAGCACGGGCACCGGCAGGAACTCACCATCCTCCGCGTGACTGACATCGTCCACGGCCGGCGCAGCGCGCTGCAGCTCGCCGAAGAGGCCAGTACCGAGCGGGAGCGGCTTGAGGCGGCAGCGGCCGAGCAGGCCGCGGCGCAGGCCGCCGCTGACATGGCCCTCGCCGAGAAGCTCGCGCAGGCTCGCGCGACAGATGCCGAGGGCGCAGCGGCTGGCGGCGCTCCGGCAACGACCGCCACCGTCGAGTCGGCTGGCGGGACGCAGAAGGCGGTGTCGGGAGCCGCGAAGCCGAGGCGCCGCGCGGCGCGGACCCAGGCGCCCGCCCCCGAGGGCGAGGCGAAGCCCAAGTCTCGGGGGACCAGGAAGGACGCGTAGGCGATGGCACACAAGAAGGCAGGCTCGAGCTCCAAGAACGGCCGTGACAGCGTCGGCCAGCGGCTCGGCGTCAAGGTCGGCGATGGGCAGCTCGTCCCCGCTGGCTCGATCATCGTGCGCCAGCGAGGAATGACTTTCCTCGCGGGCGAGGGCACCGGACTCGGCCGTGACTATACCGTCTTCGCGACGATCACAGGCCGTGTCAGGTTCGAGCACGAGACCCGCGAGAAGAAGCGCATCCGGGTCGTTGCCGATATGGCATCCACCGCCCAGGTCTGAAGCGCGCCAGTCGCCGGGACCACCGCCGGGCACGCCGGACGGAAGGCTCGGCAGGAGTCGATCGTGAAAAAAGGGATCCACCCCAAGTACTACCAGGCAGAGGCCCACTGCGGGTCGTGCGGCCGCACTTTCACGGTGGGGTCCACGAGGCAGACGCTGCGCGTCGACGTCTGCGCCCAGTGCCACCCCTTCTTCACCGGGAAGCAGACCATCGTGGACACGGCTGGCCAGGTAGAGCGGTTCCAGAAGCGTCTCGAGCGCTCGCTTCGGGCCTGACGCGCTCCTCGATCCGTCTCGCGGCGGCGGGCCCGGTGGGGGTCCGCCGTTTTGTTTGGCCAGTAGACTGAAGGTCCCGATGGCTCGCTTCAACTACGGGGGTCAGGCCCTCATCGAAGGCGTCCTCATGCGGGGCCGGGACGCGATCGCGGTCGCGGTGCGGCACCCCGACGGCGACGTCGTGTGGGAGGCTGAGCGCCTTTCCGACTCCATCGTGCACCGGCATCGCGCGGCCGGCTGGCCGTTCGTGCGCGGCCTCGTCGTTCTCTACGAGACGCTCGTGATCGGCACGAAGTGGCTGACCCGGTCCGCCGCCATCTCCGCTGCAGGCGAGGGCGTCGAGCTGGGCGGCGGGGCGGTCGCCGCGACACTCACGATCTCCCTCGTCTTCGGGATCGCCCTGTTCTTCGTGCTGCCCCTGTTCCTCGCGCAGGCGGCCACCAGCCTGACACCTTCAGTGGGCAGTCTCGGCAAGAACCTGCTCGAAGGGCTCATCCGGTTGGTCGTCTTCGTCGCCTACCTGCTGCTGATCAGCCGGTCGGGCGAGATTAGGCGCGTGTTTCAGTACCACGGCGCCGAGCACATGTCGATCCACGCGCTCGAGAAGGGCGATCCGTTGACGCCGGAGAGCGTCCGCCGGTACCCCACGGCGCACCCACGCTGCGGCACCGAGTTCCTACTCGTGGTCGTGATCGTGAGTATCCTGGCGTTCAGCCTGCTCGCCGGCCAGGGCCTTGCGGCCGCGATTGTCGGACGGGTTGCCCTGGTCCCGGTGATCGTGGCCGTCAGCTATGAGGTGCTGCGCTGGGGCGCGAAGCACCGTACGCAACCGGTCGTGCGCTGGATCTTTTTGCCGGGCATCTGGCTGCAGTCGATCACCACTCGACGCCCCGACGACTCGATGATCGAGGTCGCAATCGTCTCGCTGGAGGAGGCGCTTCGGGCCGACGGCGAGACCATACCCGAGGGGAGCATCTACCCGGCGCGGCGGACGATGGCCCAGGCGCAGGCCGAGGCTCGGGCGGCCAGGGAGGCAGCCGAGCGGGAGGCGTCGCTGGTCGCGGCCGGCGTGCCAGGTAGCGATCCCGACCCGGTGGGGGAGGAGCCGCTCGCGTGAGGTTCGAGGATCGCCTGGCCGAGCTGTCGCTCCAGGCCCAGCGGCTGCACGAGGAGCTCTCGCGCCCGGAGGTGGCCGCGGACCCCGACGCGCTGCGCCGCATCGGGAAGGAGCTGGCGCGGATCGAGCCGACCGTGGACACGTGGGACCGCGTGCAAGCCGCGCGCCGGGAGCTGGCCGGCGTTCGAGGGATGCGCGACGAGGACGCGGACCCGCAGCTGCGCGACATGGCGCGCGACGAGGTGCACCGACTGGAAGCGGAGGAGGCGCGGCTTCTGGAGGCCCTGAAGGTCGAGTTGCTCCCACACGATCCGCTCGACGAGCGCGACGTGATCGTCGAGATCCGCGCTGGCACCGGCGGGGAGGAAGCGGCGCTGTTCGCCGCGGATCTGTTCCGCATGTACGCGCGGTATGCCGAGCGGCGTCGCTGGAGCGTGGAGGTGCTCTCGACGAGCGAGACCGGGATCGGGGGGCTGCGCGAGGTGATCTTCGAGGTGCACGGAGTCCGTGCGTACAGCCGCCTGAAGTTCGAGGGTGGCGTGCATCGCGTGCAGCGTGTGCCCGAGACCGAGTCGTCTGGTCGCGTCCACACCTCGACCGCGACGGTCGCGGTCTTGCCGGAGGCCGACGAGGTAGACGTCCAAATCGACGAGCGGGACCTGCGCATCGACGTGTACAGGTCCACGGGCCCGGGTGGACAGAGTGTCAACACTACAGATTCGGCGGTGCGTATCACGCACATCCCGAGCGGACTTGTGGTGGCGATCCAGGACGAGAAGAGCCAGCACAAGAACAAGGCGAAGGCAATGGGCGTGCTCCGCTCGCGGCTCCTCGAGATCGAGCAGCGCAAGGCCCACGAAGCCGAGGCCGCGAAGCGGCGGAGCATGGTGGGGTCCGGGGAGCGTTCGGAGAAGATCCGCACCTATAACTTCCCGCAGGACCGAGTGACTGACCACCGGATCGGTATGGACCTGCACAACCTGCCCGCCGTGCTCGACGGCGACCTGGACCGCTTGATCGACACGCTCGTGCAGACGGACCAGGCGGAGCGGATGGCGGACCTCGGCGAGGGCGATGCCGCCTGACTCCACCGGCACGGTCACGCTGGGCCGGAGCCTCGACGCGGCCATCGCGCGGCTCCGGGCAAGCGGATCGGAGACCGCTCGCCTCGACGCCGAGCTGCTGGTCGCGCACGCGCTTGGCACCGACCGAACCACCGTGATCGCGCATCCGGAGACGCCGTTATCGCCGGCCCAGGCAGGGCGTGTCCAGGACGCCGTTGCCAGGCGCGAGCGGGGCGAGCCGGTGGCGTACATCCGGGGGCTCAAGGAGTTCCACGGCCTTGCACTGTCCGTCGATTCCCGGGTACTGATCCCGCGCCCGGACACTGAGTTGCTGGTCGACCTCGGGATTGCACGCGCTGTGGCGACGATTCTCGAAAGAGGCCGGTGCCGCATCGCCGACATCGGGACTGGTTCCGGAGCGGTCGGGATCGCCGTCGCGGCCTCGCTGCGCCGCCGCGGGATGCTCCGGGTGACCGAACTGCTCGCGACGGACATGTCGGCCGAGGCGCTGGCGCTGGCAACGGAGAACGCGGTCGGGCACGGACTGGCCGACGCGATCCGTTTCGCTCGCGCCGACCTGTTGCCGCCGGGCGAACCTCCGGTCGATGTGTTGTTGGCAAACCTCCCGTATGTCCCGTCTGCAGAGATGCCGCGGCTCGCAGTGGCGGCGCACTTTGAGCCGGCACTCGCGCTCGACGGGGGGCCGGACGGTTTGACCATCGTGCGGCGCCTGCTGGAGCTGCTCCCGGTGGTGCTGCGAGTGCGGGGGATCGCGCTGCTCGAGATCGGGGCTGGCCAGGCCGACGCGGTGCGGGTGGCGGCCAGCGAGGCTGTCCCCAGCTGCACGCTCATTTGGCACGAGGACCTCGCGGGGATCCCGCGAGTTGTGGAGTTGGCGGCGCCATGATCGGAAGCGACCGCACGACGACGCCCGCCGACCCGGCCGCCTTTGGCGGGCGCCGCGGCCGCGCGGAGCGTCCCGTGCGTTTCCTCGTCCTCGACCTGGACGGCACGCTCCTGGGACACGACCGGGTCATTCGGCCCCGGGTTCGGCGCGCGGTTACCGCCGCCCTCGAGTCGGGCGTGGCCGTCACCATCGCGACCGGGCGCATGTATCGCAGCAGCGTGCCCTTTGCCCAGTCCCTCGGGATCGTCGCGCCGATCATCTGCTACCAAGGCGGATACGTCCGCGACCTTCCTTCGCCCGACGACACGCCCGGCCGGCTGCTGTTCCACCGGACCCTGTCCGGCGCCGTGGCGAAGGAAGCGATCCGCTGGGCCCGCGAGCGCGGCTTCGATCCGCACGTCAACGTGCATGACCGCCTGATCATGGAGGTCAACTCCACGAGTGCCGGGGCCTACGAGTGGCTGTCCGGGACTGGAGCGGAGTTCGTTCCCGACCTGCTGATGGCCGTCCGCGGGTCCGTCACGAAGGTACTGGCAGTGGGCGCGGCGCCGCTGCCCGAGACGTGGCTGCCGATGGCGCGGGCGGCGTTCGAGGGTCGCGCTCACGTGACGGTCTCGTACCCTGACTACCTCGAGTGGAACGCGCCGGGCGTCACCAAGGGCCGGGCAGTCCGCTGGCTCGCGCGCCGCCTGGGGATCCCGCTGGTGCAGACGATGGCGATTGGCGACCAGTACAACGACGCCGAAATGCTCACGGAGGTGGGGTATGGGGTGGCGATGGGGAGTGCACCGGACACGGTCCGCTCCGTTGCACGCCACGTGACCGGCACGTTCGAGGAGGACGGCGCGGCGCTGGCGATCGAGACCCTCGTCCTGGGGAGGGCGGCCGCCTGATGGACCCGCCTGATGGCGCCCACCATGGCGACTGCGACGAGCGGGCGGGGCCCCGCCCGCGGGCGGCGCCCCGCGTGCTGGCGGCGCGCGACCCCGGCGCCATCCGCGCCGCCGTCGGGGCGCTCAGGGCCGGGGGCCTCGTCGCCGTCCCGACCGAGACCGTCTACGGCATCACGTGCCTGCTCGACCCCGCGGCTATCGAGCGGCTGCTCGACGCCAAGCAGCGCCCGCCGAGCAAGGGCATCACGCTGCTCGTCGACGACGTCGACCAGGCCGCGTCCGTGGGCGAGCTGTCTCCCGCCGCGCGCCGGCTGGCGGCACGTCACTGGCCCGGGCCTCTGACCATGGTTGTGCCGGTCAGGCCCGGCGTGACGCTTCCAGAGATCCTGACCGGCGACAGCGGCGCCATCGGCTGTCGCGTCCCCGACCACCCCACGCCGCGGGCGCTCGCCCGGGCCTTGGGCCCCTTGCCCCTGACCTCCGCCAACCTGTCGGGTGCCACCGACACCCGAGATGCTGCCGAGGCGATCCGCCAGCTGGGCCCCTGGCTCGACCTCGTGCTCGATGACGGCCCCACGCCCGGTGGCGTGCCCTCCACGGTGGTGCGCTTCCGCGGATCGGGCGGCCCACCTGAGCTGCTGCGCGCCGGGGCGCTCCCGTTCACGGTCATTCTCGCTGACGCGGGCTGACCCTACTAGGCTCTGCCCACGTGGCACTGGAGCGGCCCCACTCCCGACGGGTACACTGGTGCCTCACGCAACACGGGTGAGGAACCGCACATGACCGTGACGACGAGCCGCGAGCTCGCGTGGGCGCCCCTCGCCGACGTAGATCCCGAGCTCTGGGCGGCGATCGAGGGCGAGCGCGACCGGCAGCGCTGGAAGCTCGAGCTGATTGCAAGCGAGAACTACGTCTTCGGCGCCGTGCTGCAGGCGCAGGGGACCTGGCTCACCAACAAGTATGCCGAGGGGCTCCCCGGCAAGCGCTACTACGGCGGCTGCGAGTACGTGGACGTCGCCGAGCGGCTGGCGCAGGAGCGCGCGCTCGCCCTGTTCCCGGGCGCCGAGCATGTCAACGTACAGCCCCACTCGGGCGCGCAAGCCAATATGGCGGCCTATCTCGCCGTGCTCGACCACGGTGACCGGATCATGGGCCTCTCGCTGGCGCACGGCGGGCACCTGACCCACGGGTCGCCCGTGAACTTCAGCGGCAAGTGGTTCGACGTCCACAGCTACGGCGTCGAGCGCGGCACCGAGGTGCTTGACTACGATGTCCTGGAGCGGGCCGCGCAGGAGGTTCGGCCCCGACTGCTGGTCGCCGGTGCGTCGGCCTACCCGCGCACGCTCGACTTCGAGCGGCTGGCCGCCATCGCCCACGGCGTCGGAGCCGTCCTGATGGTCGACATGGCCCACATCGCCGGCCTGATCGCCGCGGGCCTCCACCCCTCGCCGTTCCCGCATGCGGACATCGTCACGACGACCACGCACAAGACCCTGCGAGGCCCGCGGGGCGGCCTCGTGTTCAGCCGCGACGACCTGACGCCGGAGCTGAAGGCGAACTACCCGAAGCTGGCAAAGACGACACTCGGCGCCGCGGTCGACAAGAGTGTCTTCCCCGGCGTGCAGGGTGGTCCCTTAATGCACGTGATCGCCGCCAAGGCCGTGGCCCTGCTGCTCGCATCGTCGCCGGAATACCGCGAGGACCAGCGGCGCACCGTGGAGAACGCGCAGCTCCTCGCCGGCGTCGCTCCGCGACCGCGGCGCAAGGCTCGTGTCCGGTGGCACTGACACACACCTGATGCTCGTGGACGTGACGCCCCTCGGCGTCACCGGCCGCGAGGCCGAGTCCATCCTCGACGACGTGGGCATTACGGTCAACAAGAACGCCATCCCCTTCGATCAGAACCCGCCCAACATCGCGTCGGGGATCCGCGTCGGAACGCCGGCCGTGACGACCCGCGGCATGGGCGCCGACCAGATGCGTGAGATCGGCGAACTGATCGTGAGCGCCATCGCCGGCCGCGAGGACGAGGCGACACTCGGGCGCATCGCTGGCGCCGTCCACGAGATCTGCGCGCGCTTTGCTGTTCCGGGGCTTCCCGAGACGTGACCCCGGAGGGCCGCGAGGCGCTCCCGCTGGCGTTGGCCGGCCTCGTCCTAGCCGCGCTCGCTGCATTCCTGCTGACACCCGTCGCCGCCCGGCTCGCCGTGAAGGTCGGGGCCATCGACCGGCCTGGCGAGCGGCGCGTCCACCACGAGGCCACACCGCGCGGGGGAGGACTGGCGGTGGCCGCAGCGTTCGTGGTCGTGGGCCTTGGCGTGCTCGTGTTCCAGCGGCGACAGGATCTCCTACCGCTCGGGCTGCGGCCACCGCCGCGGGAGCTCGCGGGGCTCTTTCTGGGAGCCGGCTTGGCCGCCGCGTTCGGTTTCGTCGACGACCGGTTCGACCTGCGCGCCCGCTGGCAGTTCCTCGCCCAGGCCGTCCTTGCGCTCGTCGCGATTGTGTCCGGTATGACGATTGGGTTCGTCAACAACCCGTTCGGCAGCGGGATCATCAGCATCACTGGGGTGTTCGCGCTCGGGTTCACGGCCTTCTGGATCATCGGCATGGTCAATGCGATCAACTGGATCGACGGGCTGGACGGACTGAGCACCGGGATCGCCATGATCGCCGCGCTCACGCTCGGCGGGATCTCGCTAACCGCGACGCCCACGCAGCCGGTGGTTGCGATCTTGTGCCTCACGATGGCCGGGTCTCTAGCTGGTTTCCTGCCCTGGAACTTCCATCCGGCTCGGATCTTCGTGGGCACGACCGGCGTGTTCCTGATCGGCTACACGCTCGCGGTGCTCTCGCTGCTGGGGACGGCGAAGGTGGCCGTGGCGCTGCTGGTGCTGGGCGTTCCGATCATCGACGCGTTCTGGATCATCGTCCGGAGGCTGGCCCGGGGCGCCTCGCCGTTCGCGCCGGACCGGGGCCACCTGCATCACCGACTGCTCGACCTCGGCCTCAGCCACCGCGCGGCCGTGCTGGTCATCTACGGCATCTGCACGCTCCTCGCCATCCTCTCGTTCCGGCTCTCCGGGACGGGCCAGCTGTACGCGTTCCTCGGCATCGTGGTCGCAAGCGGCGTGCTCCTATACCTGCTCACCACGCGAGCCGGCGACACCTCGGTGACGGGGCTCGCCGCCCACGCCTACGATGACGCGCCGAACGGGGACGCGGCAGCCTCCGCCCGTGCGCCCTCGGCGGCCGGCGCCCCCCGCACGTCCCCTACCGGTTCATGCCCGGCCCCGGTTGTCGACGCGCACCCCATGCCGCGGGCCGACGCGGCGGGCCGCGGCATGCCTCCTGCCGGGCAGACCGGCGGGCACGTCGGACCCCGATGACCGCGCCACGCATCGTCGTCCGATCCGCGGCCGCTGGTATACTCTCGCGGCTGTACCGGGTGACGAGTGCGTGAGCCTGGTCGGGCCGGCGCCTATGTAGCCCTCTTCTCCGAGATTGGCGCCGTCCTGGTGACCACGATCCTGCTCTTCGTCCTGGCGGGCGCGTGGGTCGACAAGCAGCTGCATACGCTGCCGGTCTTCCTCCTAGTGGGCTCGCTGCTGGGGCTCGCGACCGGGGGGCTCGTCGTGATGCGGCTCATCAGCAGGTTCCTGGCACGGTACGAGTGATCGAGATCCTAGCGCGACACCTGTCGCGCCCAGCGTGTGGAGTAAGGTGACGAGCGAGCATTCGCCCGCCGGGGAGTCAATCGCCGGGGCGGAGGCAACAGAGGGCGCCTCGCCCGCGGGGTCGCGGTCGCGCCGTCCCCTGTGGATCGCCGCCGCGGCCGTCGTGGTGGTCGATGCGATCGCGGTGGTCCTGGCCGCGCCAAAGGGCTTCCCCGATCCCAAGGTCACGATCCTCCAGAACCTGGAGCCCGTGCCGCCCAACGTCGTGTGGGACTTCGCGCCTGGCGGTGCGGTGTCCAACTCGGCGCTCTTGGTCGAGTTCCATCCCAGCATCACCTCGAGCATCCTGGCCTCCTGGATCGTGATCGTGGCCTTGCTCGTGCTGTCGATCGCCGCCACTCGACGGATGAGCCTAGTGCCCGGGCGCCTGCAGAACGTATTCGAGTGGATGTACGAGCAGTTCGCCAACTTCGCCGACGGCCTGGGCGGCCCGGCGGCACGGCCGTACGTCAGCCTTTTCTCGGCCTTCTTCCTCTTCATCATGTTCGCCAACTGGACCGACCTGATCCTCTTCGGCGACAAGGTGAGCGTCCTCCGGACGCCCACCAGCGACCTCAATTTCACCATCGGCTTGGCGCTGGTGACGTTCGTGCTGACCCACGTGGAGGGTGTCCGCGCCCTGGGCCTGCGCGGCTACCTCGGCAAGTACATCAACCTGCGCGGGTTCGGCCACAGCGTCCAGGACGGCGTGATCGACCTCTACGTGGGCCTCATCGAGTTCCTGCTTGAGTGCTTCAAACCTGTCACGCTGTCCTTCCGTCTATTTGGCAACCTGTATGGCGGCGGGATCATGTTGGGCGTCTTCACCGCCTTGATCATCGCCTTCGTGCCCATCCCATTCGTGGCCCTGGAGGGGCTCATCGGCTTCATCCAGGCCCTGATCTTCGCGTCGCTCACTCTCATGTACATCCTGACCGCGATCGAGCGGCCCCACGAGGAGGAGCACGCCGCGCCAGCGTTCGTCGCCGTTTCCGAGGGTGATGTCGGGCCGGCACTCGACGCGGGGCCTGCACCCGGGCCCGCGTACTGACAGTCGAAGCTCCCCGTACGCCTCGCGGAGGCGAGGGAGGGAGCACAGTGGAGGGTCGTGCGGAATATGACTGGTGATGTCGCGATGCTGGGGGCCGGCCTTGCCGTCTTCGCGGTGATCGGTCCCGGCATCGGGATCGGGATCCTGACCGGCATGTCGACGAGCGCGATGGGCCGCAATCCCGACGCGGCGTCGACGATCCGGGCCACGTTCATCCTGGGCGCGGCGTTCGCTGAAGGGCTCGGGATCCTGGCCTTCGTGGTCGGCGTCCTGCTCGTCTTCCTGAAGTAGTCGCGCTCGCTACCCCGGAAGGGTCGGGACACGTGTACACGGTCGCCGCCAGCGGATTCCACCAGCTGGCCCCCGTTCTGGCGGAGGCCTCCAGTGCCGGGCTGGTTTTGAACGGCTTCTGGATCGTAATCGCCGCCGTCAACTTCCTCTTCTTCCTCGTGGTGCTTCAGCAGTTCGCCTTCGGGCCGGTCACGAAGATCCTCGCGCAGCGGCGGGAGCGGATCGAGCAGGGGCTGCGCGACGCCGACGAAGCCCGCCGCGAGCGTGAAGACTCGGCGCTGGACCGGAACCGTGTGCTCACGGAGGCCCGGCATGAGGCCAATGAGATCCTGCAGCGGGCGCAGCGAGGCGCCGAGGAAGCGCGCGAGCGCGACCTCGCCGCGGCGCGCCAGGAGATCAACCGGCTCCGCGAACAAGCGGCAGCCGAGATCGAGGCCGCGGGCCAGCGCGCGATGTCGGACGTCCGCGCCGAGATCGCGGACCTCGCGCTCCGGGCCGCCGGCCGGGTGATCGGGGAGACCATGACCTCCGAGCGCGAGCGACGCCTGGTCGAGCAGTTTCTGGCCGAGACGGCGCCGGGAGGCGCCGCGGGTGGCGGCCCGGCCGGCGGCGGAGCGACCCACTGATGCCGCACTCCCGCACTGACGCCCGTCGCTACGCCGAGGCCGCATTCCAGGTCGCGCTCGAGGGCCGGGCGATCGACGCCTGGAACGACGCGCTCGCCCGGGCAGCCGCGGCCTATGCGGATTCGCGGGTGGCCGAGGTGCTGGTCAACCCGACCCTCGCGCCGCAGACCCGCCAGGAGGTCCTGCAGCGGGTGCTGCTCCAGCCGCTGACGCAGCCCGTGCTCAACCTCATCGGGTTGCTGATGCAGCGGCGACGCGCCGAGCTGCTGCCGCTCGTGGCTTCGGAGTTCCAGCGGCTCGTGGACCGCCACGGCGGCGTCACGAGCGCCGCGGTCACCAGCGCGTCCGAGCTTTCCGTCGACGAGCGCCGCGAGCTCACGGACCGCCTCGTGCAGCTCACTGGCGGGTCGGTGCGCCTGACGACCGAGGTCGACCCCGCGCTGATCGGGGGGATCGTCGTCCGGCTCGGCGACCGCCTGTTCGACGGGAGCGTCCGGGGCCGCCTTGAGCGGCTGCGGAGCCGGCTCGTCTCGGGCGCCCTCTAGGAGAACCTCCAGCATGGCCATTCGTTCAGACGAAATCACCCGCATCATCCGGTCGGAGATCGAGAAATTCGACCAGGGCATGGACGTGCGGTCCGTGGGCACGATCGTGGAGGTGGGCGACGGCATCGCCCAGATCTACGGCCTCGAGGACGCCCTCTCGTCCGAGCTGCTGGAGTTCCCGGGCGGCGTGATGGGGATGGCCCTCAACCTTTCCGAGGACACTGTCGGCGCGGTCATCCTGGGCGACTACACGACGCTCAAACAGGGCGACACCGTCAAGACCACCGGCCGGGTCGTGGAAGTCCCGGTCGGCAAGGGGCTCATCGGGCGCGTCGTCGACCCCCTTGGCCGTCCCCTCGACGACAAGGGTCCCGTCCAGGCGACGAAGACGCGGCCGGTGGAGCGCATTGCCCCCGGCGTCATCACCCGCAAGTCGGTGGACACGCCGGTGCAGACAGGCATCAAGGCCATCGACGCGCTGATCCCGATCGGCCGGGGGCAGCGCGAACTGATCATCGGCGACCGCCAAACGGGCAAGACCGCGATCGCCATCGACACGATCATCAACCAGAAGGGCAAAGGCCTCGTCTGCATCTACGTGGCCATTGGCCAGAAGCTCTCCACCGTGGCCAAGACGGTGGCGGTGCTCGAAGAGCACGGCGCCATGGGGCACACCATCGTCGTGGTGGCCGGCGCGGAGGACCCGGCGCCGCTGCAGTATCTCGCCCCGTATGCCGGCTGCGCGATGGGCGAGGAGATCATGGAGGCCGGCGTGGAGCTGGACGGCGCCACCGTCCGCGACGCGCTGTGCGTCTACGACGACCTTTCCAAGCACGCCTGGGCCTACCGCGAGATGAGCCTCCTGCTGCGCCGTCCACCTGGACGCGAGGCGTACCCCGGCGACGTCTTCTACCTCCACAGCCGTCTGCTCGAGCGCGCGGCGCGGCTCAGCGAGGACCACGGCGGCGGCTCCCTCACGGCGTTGCCGATGATCGAGACGCAGGCCGGCGACGTGTCGGCCTATATCCCGACCAACGTCATCTCCATCACTGACGGCCAGATCTACCTCGAGTCGGACCTGTTCTACTCGGGGCAGCGGCCCGCGCTCAACATCGGCATCTCGGTGTCGCGCGTGGGCTCCGCGGCGCAGACCAAGGCCATGAAGAAGGTCGCCGGGCCGCTCAAGCTCGACCTCGCCCAGTACCGCGAGCTGGCCGCGTTCGCCCAGTTCACCTCGGACCTGGACAAGGCCACCCGCGACCAGCTGACGCGCGGCGAGAAGACGTCCGAGGTGCTGAAGCAGCCCCAGTACAACCCGCAGCCGGTCGAGAAGCAGGTGGCGATCCTGTACGTGGTGACGCGTGGCCACCTCGACGACGTGCCCACGCCCCGCATCGCCGAGTTCGAGGAGGCCTTCTACCGCTACCTCGAGTCCGAGCGACGCGGCGCTCGTGAAGACGCTCGCGGAGACCAAGACGCTCAGCGACGAGATCGCGGACGGCCTGGTCGAGGCAGTCCGGGCGTTCAAGCCGGGCTTCCTGGCGTAGGGACGGAAGAGCGTGGCGAGCCAGCGGGAGATCCGGCGCCGCATCGCGTCGGTCCGCAACATCAAGCAGATCACGCGGGCCATGCAGTTCGTGGCCGCGTCGAAGCTCAAGCGGGCTCAGGACGCCACGCTCGCCGCACGCCCCTACAGCGAGAAGCTCGAGGAGGTCCTCGCCGACGTGGCGAGCGTGTTGGGCGGCGAGGAGCACCCCCTGCTTACGCAGCGCGAGGGCCACCGGCGCTGCCTGGTCGTGTTCACCACTGACCGGCCGCTGGCGGGCGCGCTGAACGCGAACGTGGTGCGTTTCGCCGCGGCCGAGATCGTGAACCATGCCGGCGATCTCGCTGTGGTCGCGATCGGGCGCAAGGGCCGCGACGCCCTGCGCCGGATGCGGGTCCCGATCGTCGCGTTCTTCCTGACTACGGCGACCGGCCGGCGTTCTCCGACGTGCTGCCGTTGGCCCGCTTGGTTACCGACGACTACCTGTCGGGTACGTACGACCGGGTGGACCTGGTCTACCCCGAGTTCGTCTCCACGCTGACCCAGCGCCCCGTGCTGGAGACGCTGCTGCCCATCCATCCCTCCCGAGACACGCGGGGGGTTCCCGGCAACCAGTTCCTCTTCGAGCCCAGCCCGGGAGCCGTGCTCCAGCAGCTGCTGCCGCGCTACGTGGCCATCCGCGTCTTTCAGGCGGTCCTCGAGTCCGCCGCCAGCGAGCAGTCGAGCAGCATGGTGGCCATGAAGAACGCCACCGAGAACGCCGAAGAGCTGATCGACGACCTGACGCTGACCTACAACAAGGTCCGCCAGGCCAACATCACGCGCGAGATGATCGAGATCGCGTCGGGCGCCCAGGCGCTCTGACGGGCAGACGGAGGAACGCACCCGAACCATGGCCACCGCCCACCGCGGCAGCCGGCCCGTCATCGCGATTACCGGCCCCGTCGTCGACATCGAGTTCCCGACCGGACACTTGCCGGGGATCTTCAACGCGGTCGACATCGAGCGCCCGGGCAGCCCGCTCGTCGCGGAGGTCCAGCAGCACCTCGGGAACGACTGGGTCCGCGCAGTGGCGATGACGACCACCGACGGGCTCGCGCGTGGGACCAGGGCCGCCGACCAGGGGGTCGCCATCAGCGTGCCCGTTGGCGCGCAGACGCTGGGGCGCGTCTTCAACGTCCTCGGGCAGGCCATCGACGGCAAGGGCGGCTCGGTCGACGCGTCGAGCGCGACTCCCGATCCACCGCGCGGCTCCCGCCTTCGACCAGCAGTCGACTGCGACCGAGGTCTTCGAGACCGGCATCAAGGTGATCGACCTGATCTGCGCCGTTCCCCCAGGGCGGCAAGGTCGGCATCTTCGGCGGCGCCGGCGTGGGCAAGACGGTCATCATCCAGGAGCTCATCCGCAACGTCGCCGCGGAGCACGCCGGCTACTCGGTTTTCGCGGGAGTGGGCGAGCGGTCCCGCGAGGGCAACGACCTGCTCCACGAGATGACCGAGTCGGGCGTCATCGAGAAGACGGCAATGGTCTTCGGCCAGATGAACGAGCCGCCCGGCGCGCGCCTCCGCGTCGGCCTCACGGCCTCACCATGGCTGAGTACTTCCGCGACGAAGAGGGCCGCGACGTCCTCCTGTTCATCGACAACATCTTCCGCTTCACCCAGGCCGGCTCGGAAGTGTCCGCGCTGCTCGGCCGGATGCCGTCGGCGGTGGGCTACCAGCCCAACCTGGCAACGGAGATGGCCGGCCTCCAGGAGCGCATCACGTCGACCAAGAAGGGCTCGATCACCTCGCTGCAGGCGATCTACGTCCCCGCCGACGACTACACCGACCCGGCCCCGGCGACGACGTTCGCCCACCTCGACTCCACCATCCGGCTCGAGCGCTACCTCACCGAGCTCGGCATCTACCCGGCCGTGGACCCGCTCACGTCCACCTCGCGCATCCTCGACCCGCTCGTGGTCGGCCAGGAGCACTACGACGTGGCACGCGAGGTGCAGCGGGTCCTGCAGCGCTACCGCGACCTGCAGGACATCATCGCCATCCTGGGCATCGACGAGCTGTCCGAGGAGGACAAGGCGACTGTCGCCCGGGCGCGGCGGCTGCAGCGCTTCATGAGCCAGCCGTTCTTCGTCGCCGAGGTCTTCACCGGCCGCGCCGGGCAGTACGTGCCCGATCCAGCGACACGCGTGGCGTCGTTCAAGGAGATCCTCGAGGGGCAAGGCGGACGCCCTGCCCGAGCAGGCCTTCTTCCTCGCCGGCACGATCGACGACGTCCGCGAGAACGCCGAGAAGCTGCAGCAGGCTGGGCACGGCGACATGCCACTCCGCCTCGAGATCGTCACGCCCGGAGAAGCTCGCGTACAGCGACGACGGTCGGACGAGGTCGATCGTGTGCCCGGGATCGAGGGCGAGCTCGGGCATCCTGCCGCACCATGCGCCGCTCCTCACCATCCTCGGGTTCGGCGAGCTGCGAGATCCGCAAGGGCGGCGAGGAGGAGTTCTTCGCGATCGCCGGCGGCTTCCTCCAGGTCCGCCCGGACAAGGTCGTCGTGATGGCGGAGACCGCCGACCTCGGCGCCGAGATCGACCTGCGAGCGGGCCCAGCGAGGCACGCGCGCGACGCCGAGCGCGCGCTGAGGCCGGCCGCGTACGTCGAGCCGCCGGACCTCGCCCGGGCCCGGGCCGCGCTGCAGAGGGCGCTCCTGCGGATCCGCGTCGCCGAGCGACGTCACCGGGAGGGTCCGCGCCAGCCGCGGGTGGACGGCCGTGGCAGACGCCCGGCCCGTTCCACTGGGAGTACCAGCCCGACCCGGTCCCGCACGAGGTATTCCGCGTGCAGGGCGGCGTGCCGCTCCATGGCGACGTCGCGATCAGCGGCGCGAAGAACGCCGCGCTGAAGCTCCTGGCCGCCGCCACGCTCACCGGCGAGCGGTGCCGCTTCACCAACGTCCCCGAGATCGAGGATGTGCGCGTGATGGTGGAGACGCTGCGCGACCTAGGCGTGGTGGTCGACCACCCGGCCCCCAACGTCTACGAGGTCGCTTCGGGCGACGTCGACTGGCTGTTCGTGCCGCTCGAGGCGGCCGCCAAGATGCGCGCCAGCTTCATCCTGCTCGGCCCGCTCCTCGCCCGTTTCGGGCGGGTCATCATCAGCAACCCCGGCGGCGACCGGATCGGGCGCCGACCGGTCAACCTCCACGTCGACGCCATGCGCGCGCTGGGGGCCGAGATCGAGTACCGCAACGGCTACTACTTCGCGAAGGCGCCTGGCCGGCTACGCGGCGCCGAGATCCGCTTCCCCACGTGACGGTGATGGGCACCGAGAACGCGATGCTCGCCGCCACGCTCGCCGAGGGCCATACCGTGATCCGGCCCGCGGCGCAGGAGCCCGAGGTGGATGATCTCATCGCCCTCCTCCAGAAGATGGGCGCGGAGGTTGAGCGCACCCACCCCGACACCATCGAGATCCAAGGCCGGCGTCGCCTGCGCGGCGCGGACCACGCCGTCGTCCCGGATCGGATCGAGACGGGCACCTTCGTGCGTGGCAGTGGCGGTCGCCGGCGGCGACGTCACGCTTCACGGCGCACCCTGCGAGCACCTGGGTTCGTTCCTCGATGTGCTTTTGCGCATGGGCGTGCAGGTAGCCTGCGGACGCGACACGATCGAGGTTCACGCCGCTCCCCGAGGCAGCGGCGCATACCAGGCCTGTGACGTGGAGACGGCGCCGTACCCCGGCTTCGCCACCGACCTCCAGCCGCCCATGAGCGTCCTGCTTACGCAGGCGAGCGGCACGAGCCGCCTGCACGAGACGATCTTCGAGGACCGCCTCGAGTGGCTCGGCGAGCTCGCGCGCATGGGCGCCACGCTGGACGTGCTGGATGCTCATCATGCGACTATCAGCGGGCCAACCCGGCTCCGCGGGACCGCGGTGGAGATCGGGGACCTTCGGGCGGGCGCCTCGCTGATCCTGGCCGCGCTCGCGGCCGATGGAACCACCACCATCCGTGGTGCCCACCACGTGCATCGCGGCTATGAGAACATCGAGGGCAAGTTCGCGGGCCTCGGCGCTCGGATCGAACGCCTCGCAGAAGGGACTGTCGCTAGTCCGGCATGAAGATCGGCATCGACTTGGGCACGGCCAACGTGCTCGTTTACGTCAAGGGCAGGGGCATCGTCATCCGGGAGCCCTCCGTGGTCGCCGTCAGCGACGACAACCAGATCGTCGCCGTCGGCGAGGAGGCCCGGGAGATGATCGGCCGCACCCCGGGCAACATCCAGGCGATCCGCCCCATGAAGGATGGCGTCATCGCCGACTACGTCATCACTGAGGCGATGCTGCGCTATTTCATTCGCAAGGCCGGCCGCAGCATCGCTGAAACCCGACGTCATGATCAGCGTGCCGTCCGGCGTGACCAGCGTGGAAAAACGCGCGGTGCGGGACGCGGCCCTCAAGGCGGGCGCGCGCGAGGCGTACCTCATCGAGGAGCCGCTGGCGGCGGCCATCGGGGCCAACGTGCCGATCAGCGGGCCCTCCGGGAACATGGTCATCGACATCGGCGGCGGCACCACGCGAGATCGCCATCATCGCGCTTGGCGGGATCGTGGTGAGCACGAGCCTCCGGGTGGGCGGCAACCGCTTCGACGAGACGATCGCCAACTACATCCGCAAGAAGTACAACCTGATGATCGGCGAGCGGACCGCCGAGGAGGTCAAGATCCAGATCGGCACCGCGCTGCCGCTCGAGCGCGAGATGAACATGGAGGTGCGTGGGCGCGACCTGATCGCCGGGCTGCCCCGCACGATCCCGTTCACCAGCTCCGAGGCCATGGAGGCGATCGAACAGCCCGCTCCAGCAGGTCGTCGCGGCCGTCCGGCAGGTGCTCGAGGAGACGCCGCCGGAGCTGTCGAGCGACATCATCGACAAGGGCATGGTGATGTCGGGAGGCGGGTCGATGCTGCGCAACATCGACAAGCTCCTCACCCAGGTCACCGGCGTCCCCTGCCACGTGGCCGAGAACCCGCTGAACTGCGTCGCGCTCGGGACCGGCCTGGCGCTCGAGCACTATGACTTCTTCAAGAAGTCGCTCGTGCAGCAGATCTGAGCGCCGGTGGATCGCACCCCCGCGACGGCCCAGCGGTGTTTCGTTGACCTGCACTGCCACACGGGGCGGTCGTTCGACTCGCTGAGCGATCCCGAGCGCGTCGTGCGCAAGGCCGCCGAGCAGGGCCTCACCCACCTCGCGATCACCGACCACGACCGCATCGACGGGGCGCTCGAGGTCCGGGGTCGCGCGCCGCAGGGGTTGATCGTGATCGTGGGCGAGGAGGTCCGCTCGCTCGGTGGCGACATTGTCGCGCTTTGGATCTCGGAGGCGATCCCGTCAGGGCTGCCCGTGGACGAGACGATCGAGCGGATCCACCGCCAGGGCGGGCTGGCGGGCATCCCCCACCCCTTTGACCGCTTCCGTGGTTCGGCGGCGAAGGACGGCATAGACCGGCTCGAGCGCCTCGGCAACCGGGTGGACTACGTCGAAGCGTTCAACGCCCGCGTCCCGTTCGGTGCGGCCAACGAGCTCGCCGCGCAGTTCGCCCGCGACCACGGGCTGCCCGGCGTGGCCGTCTCAGACGCGCACACGCTCATGGAAGTGGGCGTTGCCTACACTGTGCTGCCCGGCCCGATCGAGTCAGCCGAGGAGCTGCGGCTTGCGCTGGCGACGGTCGACGGCTGGTCGCTGGTCACGCAGCGGGCTTCCTTCCTCGTGCGCGCCTTCATGCCGGTCGCGAAGGCGGTTCAGCGGATGCGCGGGAACGGGCGGCGGGTCCGCCCGTGAGCAACGCGGCGCGCGCTCCCGAGGCTGACTCGCCCGCGGGTCCCGAAGTCACGGTTGACCAGATCTCCTCGGCCGGCGGCTGCGCCAGCCGCGGAGCCTCGTGTCGATCCTCGTCCCGATCATGGTGCTGGCCCTTTTGGTGGTCAGCCTGCCGGGCTTCAAGCTCAACCAGCTGCCCGGCCTGATCCTGGGGGCGGATCCATGGCTGCTCCTGGCCGCCTTCGCGGTCTACTACCTCGGGTTCCCGCTGCGCGGCCTGCGCTGGAAGCTGCTTCTGCGAGCCGCCGGGTCTGACGTGTCGGTTCGCGACTCCACCGAGATCATCTACATCAGCTGGCTGGTGAACTGCGTGGTGCCGGCGAAGCTCGGCGACGTCTACCGCGCGTGGTTGTTCCGGCTGAACTTCGCCGTCTCCCTGAGCCGCACGCTGGGCACCGTGTTTATCGAGCGGATCTTTGACCTGTTCGTGATCGTGCTGATGGGACTCGCGGCGGGGTTATGGAGCTTCCGCGCCGGTATGCCGCACGAGGTCTTAGTGATCTTCCTGGTCGGCTTCGCCGTGGTTGCGCTCCTCGCGGTCGGGCTTTTCACGCTGCGCAACTTCGGACGCCGGCTGCTCGACGTGCTGCCCGTGCCGGAGCGGCTGGTCTCGCTCTACGAGCGTTTCGAGGAGGGCGTGTTCGGCATCGGCGCGCGGCAGGTGCCCGTCATCGCGGTCGTCAGCGTGCTCATCTGGACCACCGAGGCCGCGCGGCTCTACCTCGTGATCGCGGCTCTCGGGTTCTCCGACGTCCACCTAGGCATGAGCGGCACCGCGTTCGTCGCCCTCTCCGCGTCGCTGCTGACGGCGATCCCGTTGACTCCGGCCGGGCTGGGGTTCGTAGAGGGCGCCGTCGTGGGGCTCCTCACCGCCGTGTACCATGTGCCGTCCAACCAGGCGCTCGCGATCACCGTCGTTGACCGCTCCATCAGCGTGCTCACGGTGGTCGTGCTCGGCAGCATCCTCTACGTCCTCTCGCCCAAGACCAAGGGCCGGGCGACGGGCGCAGGGCGCGGCGGCGAGGTCGCTGGCTCTCCCGCGGCGGTCGGAGACGGCGGATCGACGATCTGACCGAACAGACGGATGCCGGCCCTGCTCGGGAGGGGCCGGCATCCGAGATCGCGACGGCCGGGGAGGAGGAACCCGGCGCTGCGTTCTACAGACAGGAGCAGCAGTTCAGGCGCGCTCCGGGAAGCGGTGACCGCCGACGGCTCCGCTGAGGGCCGCACCGCTTGCGGCGCCCCGCATGGGCCGCAGCAGCATCGGCGCGCGGGCGCCGTTGCCGGTCCCATTGCCGCCGTTGCCGCTGGACGAGGCCCGTCGGGCGCGGACGGCCAGGTAGTAGTCCATGACCTGGCGCACGTGCATCTCGAGGAGCAGGTCGTCCGCCCGCAGCGCGTACTCCACGCGCGCCGTCGGGTTCGTCGTGGCACCGCCCACGTGGCCGAAGTAGACGGTGGAGTCGGACTCGTCGAGGATCTCGCGCAGCCCGCGCGCGAGCTTGGTCGCCGTCCCAAGTGATGGTGTCCGGTCCCCGCGAACGAGGCGGGAGATCGTGGAGTGGTCCACACCGGCCTGCTGCGCCAGCTGGCGCTGCGACATCCGCTTCGCCTTCAGCTGGGCGCGCAGCCAGTCGTTGAATCCCCGTGGGTCCTGCACGCTCATGCTGTGCATGATCGCCGTCGCGTGTGCGCACCGGTATAGCCCGTTCGTACCGCCGGCATGACCCGCTTGCTTGAGGGTGCAAGGTGAGCCGCTGGGTGGGAGCGCGTCACTGGCTCGGGTCTGGACTCCGGGACGCGTGGCGTCAGGACGGGCCGCGGCGTCTCGCTCAGTCCGGGGCGGTGCGAGATCGCGCGCCCTTGGCGCGCGCCGCGGTGGCTGGCAGTTCGGGCAGCGGCCCGCCGCGCAGAAGCGTTCGGACGCGCTCCATGTTGACGGCGTCGAAGCCCTCGTCCATGCCCGGCGTCTCGAGGTAGAAGGGCACCCGCTCGAGGGCGGGATGAAGCAGCACCCGTCGCAGGCCGGCCGCCCCGATCGCGCCGGCGCCGACGTGCTCGTGGCGGTCGACGTGCGATGCCAAGGGCGCCTTCGAGTCGTTGAGGTGGACCATCGCGATGCGCCCCGGCCCGAGCGCGCCCTCGAGGCGGTCCAGGAGCCGGTCGACCTCCTCCGGCCGCGAGATCTCGTAGCCGGCCCCCCAGGCGTGGGCAGTGTCCAGGCAGAACCCCACGCGGGCGGTATCGACCCCAGCGCCCCCGATGGCCTCGAGAATCGCGGCGAGCTCCTCGACGGTGGCTCCCAGCCCGTCCCCGCCGCCGGCCGAGTTCTCGAGGACCAGCATCGGGGCTCCGTCCGACGCGGTGACCTCGTCGAGTGCCCGCCGGGCGGCGGCCGCGATGCGCGCCACGCCCACGTCCATCCCCTGGCCACGGTGTGATCCGATATGCACGTTGAGAAACGCCGCCCCGTATGTCCCCGCCATCCGCAGCTCGGCGACCAGCGCCCCGATGGTGCGCTCCCAGATCGTCTCGTCGGAGGCCGCGAGGTTCAGCAGGTAGGGGCCGTGAACCGCGAGCGGGAGCACGTCGTCCGCCGCCAGACGTGCCTGAAACGCTGGCAACTCGGCCGGCGGCTCCAGGCGGCGCTGCCACGTGCTCGGGTTATCGGCGAAGACCTGCAGACAGGTCGCCCCGATCGCTCGGGCGCGGTCGACGGCCCTGACCATGCCGCCGGCTAAGGGCAGGTGTGCGCCAACACGGCGACCGGCGAGCGCTGCGAGGGGGTCGAGCTGCACAGACCGATGGTACCAAGCCTTAGGTTTGATAGCTATCGAATCACCCCGCCCAAGGGTGATTAGACTACTATCCAATCAGCCTGCCCTGAAGGAGCCTAGCCGCATGGACCTCGACCTCCTGCGCGCCCTGAAGGCGCTGTCTGATGCATCGCGACTGCGAATCATCGGCCTGCTCGCGGAGAGGCCGATGGCGGTGGGGGAGCTCGCCGATGCGCTGGGCCTGACGGCGGCCACGGCGGTCCACCACCTGGGCAGGCTGCGCGAGGCCGGCCTCGTCGAGGCGCGCGACCGTCGTCCGTTCGTCGAGTACAGCCTGCGAGCGGGGCGGCTGGCCGAGGTGGGTCGCCAGCTTGACGCCGCGGGCCGGGCGGGCGCTGAGCTGCCGGCGATGGCGCCCGGGCCGGACGGCGCCCCCCGGCCTGCGTACGACGCGAAGGTGCTGCGGGCATGTATCGCTGATGGCCGCGTGACGCAGATCCCGCTGGAGGAGAAGAAGCGCCTGCTCCTGCTGCGCTACGTGGCCGAGTCCCTGTTCTCGCCGGGAGAGCGCTATCCCAAGCGGAAGGTGAACGCGCGGCTCGCCACCATGCACGAGGACGTTGCGTCGCTGCGTCACTACCTCGTCGGCGCCCGAATCATGGAGCGCGAGGCTGGATCGTACCGTCTGACGCCGCGCGAGACCTGGCCCGCCTGAACCGTCGCGGCGCGGCCGGCCAGCGCGCGAGCCGGCGCGAGCCGGCTCGCCCCTACTTGCGGCCGGGCGTGTAGGCCCCTCCGATGGTGGGCTCGATCAGCCCGTAGTCGCCGTCGCTCCGCCGGTACAGGACGGCCAGCCGCTCGTTCTCCGCGTTCACGAAGAGGAAGAATGTGTGGCCCAGCTCCTCCATCCTCGCGACGGCGTCCTCCTCGAACATCGGCTCGATCGCGAACCGCTTGACCTTGACGATCGACGGGCCGCCCTCGCGCTCCTCGGGTTCGGGAGCCTCGTCAGCGAGTGAGCGGAGGATCGACTTGGCCTGCTCAGACCGGCTCCGGGTCCGGGGGCGCTCCTTGTGCTCGACCGCGAGGTGCTCGAGCTTGTCGAGCGCCGTGTCTGTGGCTGTCCTGAAGGTGGCGGCTCGTGCAACCCCCGAACCGGCTGCCCGTCCAGTAGGAGTGTCAACTCCGCGATGTGCGTCTGGTCGGCGCTGCGGTTGTGCTCGACCGAGTACTCCACGATGACCTCGCTGCGGTCGTCGAGGAGGCGCGAGAGCCGCTGCATCTTCTGTTCGGCGTAGCGGCGGTCGCGATCGAGGACGTCGAGGTTCTTGCCTTTGACGGTCGTTCGCACGGCTGACCTCCTTGGCGTCGATTCTTACTGCCGGGGAGGGCCGCTTCCGGCTGGTCCTGAAGAGGGGGGCTGCCCGGCCGGAGGTCCCGGATGCGGTCGCTGGTCTGGGCGCGGCACACCACGGCTGCTCGTCGCAGCGCGTTCGTGGGCGCTCATCATTGCACGCACCTACACGCACCTACACGCAACTACACGGCATGTGCTTCATGCCCAAACGGTAGTCATGAGCGTTCCGCGTCAAGCCAAGCGACGACGACCTCAGGCGCGCCATCCACGGCTTCGGGCAAGGTTGTCAGGAGCTGGTCGATCTCTCGTCCGCAACCGGCTCGAACGCGACGGTATCGCCCACCTGCAGCCCGGCGCGCTCGGCGCCGCCAGCCTCTAACTCCAGGCAGCCGCGTGCCCCGCGGACGTACCAGACGACGCCGGTCCACGGTCGGAGGCGGGACCGGATTGCGACCACGCGCCACGCGGCCCCGGCCGTCGGAGCCGCACCACCGATCGCGGCTGCTGGCGCGAGGAACACCGCGTCGATCGGGAAGCGCATGAAGAGCATGTGTATGCTCGTGTCGCCCGGGAACCATAGCCCTTCACCGTCCGACAGCGACGCCCGCCCCATCAGCCCCCGGAACCTGACCCAGACCGACGACGCCGTCCCGACCCTAGAGGCGAGCAGGACGCTCGTTCGCTCGATACGCACTGCGGACGATCCCGGAGTCACCGAGCCCGTCTTCACCGTGTCAGCCCCGCCGGGATCATGGGAACAACCCGCGGATACCGCCCCGCTCGGGTCCGGCGGCCGCGCGCCGGGAACAACGGCTTCTACAGGCCACCGCTGAGGTTGACGGAGATGAGGATGAGCGCAGGCCCGAGGATCACGATGAACAGCGAGGGGAAGATGCAGCCGACGAGCGGGAACAGCATCTTGATGGGTGCCGTGGCGGCAGCCTGCTCTGCGCGCTGGCGGCGTTCGATGCGGAGCTGCTCGGACTGCACCTGTAGCACCTTGCTGATCGAGACGCCCAGCTGCTCGGCCTGGATCACCGCGCCGATGAAGTTCGTCAGCGGCGGAACTTCCGTGCGGGCCACGATGTCGCGGAGCGCTTCCCGTCGGGCCTTGCCCACGCGGACCTCAGCGAGCGCGCGGCGAAACTCGTCCGACAGGGGACCGGGCAGCTTCTCGGTGACCTTGGCGAGCGCCGCGTCGAACCCGAGGCCGGCGCGCACCGAGATCGTCAGGAGGTCAAGCGCGTCGGGGATCGCGAAAAGGATCTTGTGCTGCCGCGCACGGATGCGGCGACCCAGCCAGAACTCCGGGGCGAGGTAGCCGACGCCGGCACCGACGATCGCGAAGAGCACGCCGAACAAGATGTTGCCTTCAAGCAGCGCGAAGACGAGAAAGGCTACGGCCGCGAGGGCCAGTGCGATCACGATCTTGAGCCCGAGGAAGTCGCTCGTGCGCATGCCACCCGGGTGGCCCGCCATCGCGAGTCGCTTCTCGGTGAGTCCGGCCTGCGTCACGCTGGTGAGCCTCTGGCCGATCCCCGACAAACGCTGCGCGAAGGGCCGGATCGTGCGCTCGAACAGTGGCTGCTGGAGTTCGAGTTCCTCTAGGTTCCTCGCCTGCATGGCGCCTAGCTGCGTGAGGCGGACCTGTACGGCGTCCGCGGGCAGCCTCTGCGCGACGCCGACGAAGACCAGCAGGATGCCGAGCGCCAGGGCCGCACCGACGAGGATGGTGAAAATCGACACGGCTCAGACCTCGATGTCGACGATGCGGCGGATGATCGTGAAGCCCATGAGCATCGAGAACGCAGCGATGCCGAGAATGATGAGGCCTGCAGGCAGGCCCAGGACCGCCGGGGGCTTGCGGAACATCGGCGCCATGAAGTTCGGCGCGATCACGAACAGGACCGCGGTCAGGCCGATCGGGAGGAACCCCACGACATACCCGGACATCCGCTGCTGTGCCGTCAGCGTGCGGATCTCGCCTTTGATGCGGACCCGCTCGCGGATCGTAAACGCGATCGAGTCCAGGATCTCCGCGAGGTTGCCGCCCACCTGGTGCTGGATCGAGATGGCTGTGACCATCAGCTCGAGATCGTCCGAGCGGACCCGCCGCAGCATGTTCTCGAGCGCCTGATCGAATGGCAGCCCCAGGTTGACCTCGCGGATCACCCGGCCGAACTCCGTCGAGATCGGTGGAAGTGTCTCGCGGACCACCATCTCGACGGCTTGGAGGAACGAGGAGCCGGCACGGAGCGCATTTGCGATCAGGGTGATGGTGTCTGCCAGTTGGCCGTTGAATGCCTTGAGGCGGCCGGCCTTCCGGCGCCCAAGCCAGTAGCGCGGGAGCATGAACCCGATGACCGCCCCAATCACCCAGACAAGAGGACTCGAGAACACCGTCACAAAGGGGCTCAGCAGGATCATTAGTAGAGGGATGCCGAGCGTGGCGCAGGCCCAGATCGCGAGGTACTCGCTGACCTTGAGGTGCAGGTCGGCGCGGGCGATGTCCCGTGCGAGGTTGGCGCCAAAGTCGCGTTGCTCGAGCCCCTTGTTCAGGCTCGTCAGCGCCGCCGAGTTCTGCAGCAGGTCGGCAAGCGACGGGGTGGCGGCCTTCTTCTCCTGCGCCTCCCGCCCGGACACGTACCGTTCCAGGCGCTCGCTCACGCCGGTGCCCCCGGCACCTGCCAGGCCCAGGGCGAGGAGAAGGATGGCGATGGCGGCCACGATAGCCAAACCGAACAACATCGGGTTGCTCATCGCGACGCTCCGCTCCGCACTGTACCCCCCTTTGCTCAGTACGTGAAACCGAAGAGGCCCGGGGGCAGGTGGATGCCCGCGACCTCGAACTTCTCGACGAACTTCGGACGGATGCCGGTTGGCTTCAGCCGGCCGGTGATCTTCCCGTCCACGACTCCGGTCTGCTCGAAGACGAAAACGTCCTGCATGACGATCACGTCACCCTCCATGCCCTGGACCTCGGTGACGGCCACGATCTTGCGCTGGCCGTCCTTCAGCCGGTTCTGGTGGACGATGAGGTCGACCGCGGAGGAGATCTGCTCGCGGATCGCGCGCAGCGGCAGCTCGACACCGGCCATGAGGACCATCGTCTCGAGGCGCGCCAGCATATCGCGCGGCGTGTTGGCGTGGCCGGTCGACATCGAGCCGTCGTGGCCGGTGTTCATGGCCTGCAGCATGTCGAGCGCCTCGCCCGACCGAACCTCGCCCACGACTATGCGGTCGGGGCGCATGCGGAGGGCGTTCCGCACCAACTCGCGGATCGGGATGGCGCCGCGGCCCTCGATGTTGGGCGGGCGGGCCTCCAGGGTCACCACGTGTTCCTGGCGCAGCTGGAGCTCGGCCGCGTCCTCGATGGTGACGATCCTCTCGTCGTTCGGGATGAACGACGAGAGGACGTTCAGCGTGGTCGTCTTGCCCGACCCGGTCCCGCCCGAGACGAAGATGTTGAGCCGTGCCTCCACGCACGCCTTCAGGAAGTCGAACATCTCCGGCGTGGCCGTCCCGAAGCGGATCAGGTCGTCCACCGTGAACGGCGACGCCGCGAACTTCCGGATCGTCACCACTGGCCCGACCAGCGAGAGCGGCGGGATGATCGCGTTGACGCGGGATCCGTCGGTGAGGCGAGCGTCGACCATGGGCGACGACTCGTCTACGCGCCGCCCGATGGGCGCGATGATCCGGTCGATGATCCGCATGACGTGGTCGTCGTTCTGGAAGACCACGTTGGTGAGCTCCAGGCGCCCGCCCCGCTCGATGTAGATCTGGCGCGGGCCGTTGACCATGATTTCGGTGATGGTCTCGTCGCGCAGGAGCGGCTCGAGCGGGCCCAGGCCGATGATCTCGTCGGTGATCTGCTCCAGCATCCGAACCCGCTCGGCGCGCGTCAGCGCGAGGCCTTCCTCGTCGACGACACGGCCGAAGACCTCCTCGATCTGGCGCCGGACCTCGACTTGGTTCGAGAGGTCCAGCTTGGGATCGAGTTCCTGGATCACGCGGCTCTGGATCCGGAACTTGACGTCGCGGAACGACTCCCGGACCGGGATCTGCGGGACCGTGCGGGCTGTGCCTGTGTTGAGCGGCGCGGCCGTCGCCGGGGGCGTCGGGGGAGTGGGCGCGCCGGGCGCATCCGGCAGGGCGGGTGCCGGAAGCGAACCGTCGCTGCCAGGCCGGGCGCTCTCAATTCGTCTGAGCAGGGACATTGGTGGGCTCCCTTAGGTTCGCATGATACTCATCGTCTAGCGAAAATCGACCGGCGCTGGGCCGGCTTCGGCTTCCCGCACCTCAGGCGGCGAGCCGGACAAGTCGCGCGCGAGGCGGAACAGGTCCTGACTTACCTGCGCCTGGGGATTGCTGATGACGAAAGGGACGCCGCGGTTCAGCGCGTAGACGACGCTTCGACCGTCGCTGACGATGGAATGGTCGACCTTCCTGCCGAGCGACCGCTCGACGTCGGAGACCCGGATGCCCAGGGTTGAATCCGCCCGGTTGAGCACCAGGTCGATTTGTCCGTCGTCGTAGCCGAGCTGGCGCGCAATCTCTAGGAAGGCCCGGAGATTGCGGATGGTAGTGATCTCGAGGGTGAGCACGGCCACGATGCGCTCGGCCATGTCGAACATCGTCAGCACCAAGTCGTTGAGGATCGGCTGTGTGTCCACCACGACCAGGTCATAATCGTCCCGCAGCTTCGCCAGCACGCCGCGCATATAGGTCGGCGTGACCAGCTCGGCCGTCTCGGGCGTCGGCGGCGCGAGCAGCACGTCGATGCCGCTGTCGTGGTGGACGAGGACGGTGTCGAGCGATTCCGGGACGCCCGACTCGATCTCCGGCACGAGGTCGGCCAGCGACCGGTGGCGCGGATCGAGGTTCAGCATCACCGCGATGTCACCGAACTGCAGGCTCGCGTCCACGAGGGCGACCCTCCGGCCATCCTGGACGGCGGCGACCGCCAGGTTGACCGCGATCGTGCTGCGCCCGACCCCGCCCTTGGGCGAGAAGAGCGTGATGACCGAGCCGGATCGATCGCGGTGCGCCGCCGCGTGGGCCGGGGCCGCGGCCTGCGCGCGATCCAAAGTCCGTGACTGCTTCTCGACCTCGCGCTCGCGGACCTTTCGGACTGACGTCGTCAGCTCGTCTGCGCTGAACGGCTTGACCAAGAACTCGCGGGCCCCGGCCAGCATCGATCGGCGCAGGTACTCCGCCTCGCCCTGCACGCTCATCATGATGATCGCCGCCGATGGGACCAGAGAGCCGAGCTGCTCGCTCGTCGTGATCCCGTCCATGCCCGGCATGTTGATGTCCATGAGGACGACGTCGGGGTGTAACTGCTGGGCAAGTTGCAGCGCCTGCGGGCCCGACTCGGCGGCTCCCACCACTTCCATGTCGGCCTCGAAGCCGAGCAGCTTGGCGAGATGATCCCGGGTCTCCGGGATGTCATCCACGACGAGGATCCTGATTCGGTCGCTCATGCCGGCGTGCGTGGCTCTCATTGGTGCCGCCTCGTGTGGCGGCGGGACGGGTTCAGGGCGGGTGGTCCGGCCACCCGCCCTGAACTGTGACCTACTACTTGCTAGGCAATGTCCCCGAGAGGAGGACGGGGGGCAGCACGCCGTACTGGTCGACTAGCGTCTTCAGCACGATGCCGCTGGTCTTGTCCGGCGGTGCCGAGGCGTCGGCCGGGGCACGCAGGATCAGCGAGATCGGCATGTTGGCGCCGCCGGCGGCCGTGTTGCTGGAGGCCTCGACCTGGGCGTACTTGATGACCTCGGCCTGCTGGGCGGTCACCGCCAGGATCACGATCATCTGCTGGTTGTTGAGCCCGACGGCCTGGCCGGGGGAGGGCGCCGGCTGCGTCGTGGTCTGGCCGTTTGTGGTCGTGGTAACCGGCGGCGAGAGCGTGCCCAGGACCTCGATGTTCTCGAGGATGTCCTTGACGCTTACTGGCTGAGATGGCAGCGGCACCGGCGGCTGGCTGCTGGCGGGTCCCGTGGCCGGCTGCGGCAGGTACTCCTGCAGTTGGAAGGCGATCACCATGTCCACGCGGTCGCCGGGCTGGATCAGCGTCCCGACGCCGGTTGCCTGATCGACTTCCACGGCCATCCCCCGGAAGCCAGGCTTCAGGGCCTGGACGATCTGGTCGCCCTGCGCCGTGTTGCCGCTCGCGAAGTCAGCGGTCGTGATAGTGTCGCCCGAGTTGATCGCCTGGCGGGCGATGCGCCCGACCACCTGGGACGCGTCGCTGTACGCACCGATCGGAGCGCTGGCCACCGGGACAGCCTTGACCGTGACCTGGCTGGTGCTGATGACGGCTCCCAGGGGGATGTTGGCGGCAGCCTCCACGATTTGTGTCGTGGAGGCGACCGTCGGGCCGGGGCCTGCAGACGACGTAGTCGCGCCATGGCTGCCCCACCACAGGATGCCGCCGAACGCAACTAATGCCAGGATAACCCCGACGATGATGATCAGGCGACTGGTCCGTTTCAAGTGAGTGCTCCCCACGCTCCCCTAGGTGACAGGCGGCCAAACTGTAGCACGCAACTGCGCACGTCTAATCACACCAATTTCCCATGATCAGCGTCCGAAGGGGTGATGGACGCCAGCGTCCTTCGTCTTCGACCCAGCTTATCGAGGGCTCGGGGGCCCACCGACCCCGATCAAACCAAAGAGCGCCAGCCAGGTGGCTGGCGCTCTTCTCTGATCGGGGCGTCGGTCAGATCGAGTTGCCGACGGTGCTGAGGATGGTCTGGATCTTGCCGCCCAGGAAGATGAGCGCCGCGATGGCGAGGACTGCAATCAGTGCAAGGATGAGAGCGTACTCGGCCAGCCCCTGGCCCTCCTCGTGGCGGGCAAAGTACCAGGCGGTGAAGTACTGGAGCATAACTCTGGGGTTCCTCCCTTCTGTCGGATTCGGTCTGATGATGCAAACCGGAGCGCGAGTATGCCAGGGCCGTGTCGGGAAGTCCAGTAGGAAGCATGCATTTCGGTGTTTTCGCGCACCGGTTCGTGGTCCGGTCTGGGAAGCGGCTTGGGTCGATCAGCCTGCGTCGATCAGCTCGCGTCGATCAGCTCGCGTTGCCGGCGGTGCCGAGGATGTCCTCGATGTGGCCGCCCAGAAAGATGAGCGCCAGCATGGCGAGGATCGCGATGACTGAAAGAATGAGGCCGTACTCGGCAAGCCCCTGGCCGTCCTCACGGGCAGAGGACTGGGCAATGAAGTACTGGAGCGCGACGCGCAAGACGCGCCTCCCGTCCATCGATCCTGGGAGCGTGCCGCCGCTGGCGCGGCCCATGATATCGCTCTCGCGCTGGGGTGGCAGCGTCCTGCCGCGCGGTCCACTGCCCCCGCGCAACGCTCAGATGCTGTTGCCGACCATGCTGAGATAGCCGGCGACGTCGTGGCCAAAGAACGACAGCGCGCTCACGGCCACAACCGCGATCAACACCAGGATCAGCGCGTACTCCACGAGTCCCTGCCCAACCGCTGCCGCGCGGGCTGGCGGGGAAAGCGTGTTCATCCTGTATCCTCCGATCCGGTCGGCTCGATACGAGCCGAATAACGACACCCCGGCCCGGATAATCCCGGGTCGAGATGTGCACCGTACGCGGACCCGCGGCCGGGCACAAGCCCCACGATGGTCCCACTGTGGGCGGACCAATCGGCGTTGGTGCGCTAGCTGTGCAACTGACGATGGCCGGTCACACCGCGGCTCCGGTCTTCTGTCGCAGTCTCTCATAGGGCGTCTGGCCGCCGAGACCGCCATGCGGTCGGTCGAAGTTGTGGACGTTCTCCCACTCCCGGAGGCGCTCGGCGAACAGTCCTGAGTCGTCGATGACGACGCCCTCCAGGAGCTTGTAGAACTCGTCGGCGTCGATCCGGTGCGATCGCTCGACCTTCCCGTTGAGCCGCGGCGGGGCGGGGCGGATGTACACGTGCCCGCTGCCCCGGTCGAGCACGTGGGAGTGGAACCCCGACTTCCAACTCCGCGCCGTTGTCGGTCTGGACCGTCTCGACTAAGGAAGGGCAGCCTCGCCATGACCTCGTCGAGGAATCGGATCGCCGTGGTCTGGTTGCAGCGGTCGTAGACCCGCAGGACCCGGATCCGGGTGCAGTCGTCGATCGCAGTGAACCGGTAGTACTTGCGCCTCGACTCCGGCAACGGCGCGATGAACTTCACGTCGATCTGGACGCGGTGCCTGAGGCTGCGGCTTCTCGTAGCGCTTCGGGCGGTCGCGGTGGCGACGTTCGCCGACAACAGCCGCCACGCCAGTCCGTGGGCGGCCGCGATCTACCAGGCTGCCCTCGACCGCGGCGCCGACCACCCGCATGCCATCCGGATCCTCGCCCGAGCATGGATCCGCGTGATCTATCGCTGCTGGGTCGACCACGTCGCCTACGATCAAAGCCGCCACGGCGCTGCCAAGCAGCTCGACACGGTCGGTTCGGCGGTGTCATCGGTCCTCCTCATCGCCAGAGGCCCCGATGTGTACACGATGTCCGTCAGTTCTATACCGCTCTGATCGTGTGGAGGTTGGCAAGTTTGCAGACGCAGCGTGGCCGCGGTGGCGAGCGTGGCATATAGCCAGGAGGCCAGAGCCCGTCGCCGCTGTCTCGGCTACCGCCGGGACGGCTGGAAGTGTCGCGCCTGGGCCGCCTGGGGCGAGCCGCGCCAGTTCTGCTCTCGGCACGCCGGGCACCACCGGGACCGTCCGCCGACGCGGGCCGAGTACCTGGGCCGGCGCGCCCGCAACGATCCGTGCCGCTGTCGCGCCCATTCCTGGCCGCACCGTCCCGGTGGCAGGTTGTGTGACTGGCCAGGGGAGCCGCTGGGCCGCCGCCTGACGCCCGGCGGGACGCTCCGCTATCCGAGCTCCTGGCGTCGGAGCGGCGCCCGGTTCCGCGGTCTGTGGCTGGCGTTCTAGGCAGACCGGGGTCCGACGCCCTCTGCGCCCCCGGTACGATGGGCCGGATGCACCCGGACTCGAACGGATGGGCAGCCCGCGTGGCCGGCGTCTGGATGGGCTCCATCTGGCCGCAGCGTCTCTTCGTCCTGTTCTCGCTGGCCGGCTTCGCCTTGCTTGCCTGGAACCTCAGGTCTCCTATCGTCGAGCACGGCAGCACGGGGGCGAGCGATGCGCGTGCCTACTGGGCCGCGGGCCGCAGGCTCCTTGAGGGCGAGACCCTGTATGCGGACACGGCGGGCGAGCCGTTCGCCTTCCTGTATCCGCCAATCGCGGCGCAGCTTATCGCGCCGCTCTCGCTGCTGCCTCTGCCGGTGTTCGGTTGGGGAATCCGAGCGCTCGAGCTCTTCTGCCTGCGATACGTGGTGGGTTCCTGGAAGCTGGCAGGTGCCTCGATGATCCTCTGCCTTCCGGTCGTGGCTGAGATCGAGGCAGGAAACATCAACCTGCTGATAGCGGCCGCACTCGCTACCGCGATTAGGGGCGACAACCGGTGGTTGGTTCCGGCTGCCATGCCCAAGTTCGCGGCTCTTGCAGCTCTTCCGTTCGGGCTGGCGCGGAACCGTCGGGCGCTCTTGCTCGGGGCCTTGGGCACATTGCTTCTCTGCGCGGTATCAGCACTCGCCGCACCCGACCTCTGGCGTAACTATGTGACCTTCCTGCTCCACCAACCTAACGTCGACTGGCAGTGGTACAACGTGGGCCGCCTGGTCCCGTTGCCAGTGCGCCTGGCCGTCGCGGGCGCATGCGCCCTCATCGCGATCCGACGCCCGGCCTTCATGCCCGTGGCCGTGGCGCTATCCGCCCCCGTCGTCTGGTTCAACAGCCTAAGTGTGCTGGTCGCGATCGTGCCGGCGATGGACGCGCAGCGCGCAAGGCCAACGTGGGCTATGGCGCGGCAGCGAGCCGCACCCGACCCGTCGGCCGGCACCCCGCGCACCGCCGCGAAGTCATAGCCTCTCCCGCCACGATCGCCTACGGGACGGTTAGGGCCGCCAGGACGGCCGACACATCCCGAAACCGAGGCGCGGCCCCCACCCGGCCCACCCGTCCCGCGTTCTTAGGCTGTCCTAACCGGTCCCAGCAGTCGAGTTGTTGGCGAATGTCGGTCACAAAACGTCGCTGACGACCTTTCGGCGCGACGGCACGCCGCGTGCCACGCCGGTCTGGCTAGCGCAGCAGGGGGACGAACTCCGGGTCTTCTAGCTAACGCGTCACGCGCTGCCCGATTTCCCGCTCGTACTCGGGGAAGTACCGCCCGATAACGGTGAGGTCCAACGCTCGCAGGATCGACTCACGTGGCTCGCGCTCCAGCAGGAAGCGGAAACTGGCCCGCACGAGGTCCTCGGGATCAGGCGCGCCCGGAGCGAGCCGAATGAGGTCTGCTCTGGACACGTGCACCCGGTGGTGCGTCGCGCTGCCGTTGCGCACGGTGACCGTGCAGTCCCAGCCGTCGCCCGCGACGGCAGCCGTGACCTCAATCGGGCTCATGCAGTCCTCCTAGAGCTCCGCGACGTCGCCGGGAGTGCCGCATGACGCGCCCCAGCTCGTCGGAGGTCAGCTCGCAACCGAGCCAGTGACGCGAATGGCGATCCCGACTCGACGATCGACCGCGCTGTCTCCGGCGTGGCGACCCTCCCACCAGTACAGGAGCCGAGCCTGCAGGCCGTAGCGCCGCCGGATCAGCTCGAGCGTAACCGCCGTCTCCGCATCATCCTGCAAGCGGGCCGTCCCCTCGGTGACGTCCCCCGTGACGTGACCGCGCATGTCGCACGGGGCGAGCAGCACCCGGCTGTCACGCCGCAGTCGCTTGGCCTTGCCGGACGATCTATAGGTGAGGACGGCTCTGCGGGGTCGCAGGGCGGGACCCGTTCAGGAGGGCACCTCTGCCGTCAGTTCCAGGCACAGGCCGCCCTCGCCCAGGCGCGCCTCGATCCCCAGCGACCGGGCGCGCTGCTCGATGTTGTGCCAGGTGGCGGCCGGCAAGCCCTGCGGCCGTGACGGCGGCTCGGCAGCTGCGCGGGCGGCCTCGTCTTCGCGCCGCTCGCGGATCATGGCGGCCAGCGCTGGCGGTAGATCCTCGCCCTGCTCGCGCGTGTCCACCGAGGCCCCGGCACCGGCGCCGGCTAGCGTCCCAGACGGCAGTTCGAGGTCCGAAGGAAGCGCCAGCACGGTCTCGGCCGTGTGTGTGGACAGGACGCGCGCCGCCAACGACGCCGGCTCCCAGGTGAGCGAGAGCGCCACGCGCGACGGTTCTGTCTCCAGGAATGCCACCGTCGCCTCGTCGATGATGCGGAAGAGCCCGGTCTCGAGGTCGATGTCGAGTCGACGGTCGGCACCGTCGGAGTCGAAGTCCACCGGGATCCGCGCCTCGCGTCCCCGGTCCCGGGCCAGTCGCCGCAGCGTGGGCACCAGCCCGAGGTCGTCGAGCACCATGGGGCGTACGTTGAAAATGAACTTTTTCGTGGCGTCCAGCGCGCGCTGCACCACCTCGACCAGCACGCGGGCCTCGCGGACGGCGGACTCCGGGTCGCGCGCCACCAGGCGTTCCACGATCTGCGCCTGTAGCACGATATTCGCGAGGCTCTGGGCCGGCCCGTCGTGCATGGAGCGGGCGATGTCGCGCCGCATGTCCTCCTGGGCCGAGAGGATGACCCGCGCAACGGACGCCGGCATGGGGAGCGCATCGGCCGTCGCGGGGGAACCGGTCGGCGAAACGGGCTCGGACGCTGCCTGAAGCGCCTTGACCAGCTCGGCCAGGTGGTCGCGATAGCGGGTTAGCGCCTGCTGCTTGCCCGCCAGGACGTCGACCTGCCCCTCCATGAGCGCGGTTCGGTGGGTCCCGGTCACCAGCTGCGCTGTCGCTTGGCGCAGCTCGGCGGGGTCCGCGTCGAGGCGGGCCTGCATCGCCACCAGCCGCTCACCCGCCTGGGCAGTCCGCTGCTCCTGCCGCGCGAACTCGGCGCGGGCCTGCTGCTCGAGCATCGCTATCTCGGTGATCTCGCGCCCCAGCCGCTCGAGCTCTTCCTCGGCACCGCCCCGCGCGACGGCCACGGGACCGCCTGGCGACGCCGCAAGACCTCCGGTTATCGGCGCGGCCTGGCGCGACTCCGGCGCGGGCTCGCTGGGCCGGTCCATTCAGTCCTCCGGCATCCGGATCCAGCCTTGTCGCATCGCGTACACGACGGCCTGCGTGCGGTCGTTCACGCTCAACTTGCGCAGGATGCTGCTCATGTGGTTCTTGACGGTCTGCTCGCTGATCGAGAGCTGGAAGGCCACCTGCTTGTTGGTCATGCCCTGGGCAATGTTGTCCAGGATCTCGACCTCGCGCGGCGAGAGTGGCGCGAAGATCGGCTGCGATTCCTGCCCGTAGATCGACAGTTCGCGGAACTCCTTGAGCACACGGCTTGCGACCGCCGGCCGTGAGAAGACCTTGTCGTTGATGAGGTACTCGCCCCCGCCCACGCGACGGATGATCATGACCAGGTCCTGGGGAGCCACGTCTTTCAGGACGAAGGCGGCGGCTCCGGCCTTGATTGCGTCGAAGAGCGAATCCTCGTCCTCGTTCTGCGCCAGCACGATCACGGCGGCGCTTGGGAGCGCGCGCTTGATCCGGGCCGTGGCCTCGATCCCGCCAGGCGCCGGGAGCGACAGGTCCATGAGGACGATGTCGGGGGCAAGCTGGTCGGCGGCGTCGATGGCGCGCTGCGCGTCCTCGGCCTCGCCCACGACCTCCAGGTCCGGCTGCTGCTCGAGCACGTTGCGCAGGCCGAGCCGGAAGAACGGGTGGTCGTCGACGAGCAGCAGCTTGATCATCGACGCTCCGCGCCGGTCCGGTGTCCGTCTCCGATCTGGTCCCTCGTAGGACTCAGACATTGCCCCCTACCTCCTGTCCGCCCCAGCGGGGATCGTAACGCAGACGCGCGTGCCCGCCGAGGGCCGCGCAACCACCTCAAGCCGAGCCCTGATCAGCTCGGCGCGCTCGCGCATGAACTGCAGACCGAAACTCCGGCCCGCGCCTTCGCGGACGAGGTCCGGATCGAACCCCCTCCCGTCGTCGACGATCTCGAGCACCCACTCGCTGCCCGGGCCTCCGGCCGCGTGCGTGGAGATGCGGACGTGCTGCGCGTCGGCATGGCGACGCACGTTCTGCAGGGCCTCCTGCACGATCCGCAGCACCACCGTCTGCTGCGTGTCGCCGAGATGCTCCGGGGGCGCCGTGAGCTGCAGTTCCACGCCCACGCCGGTAGCGGTCTCGAGGGCGCTGGCCTGGTCGCGGATCGCGCCGTAAAGGCCGATCTCGTCGAGCAGCAGGGGTCGCAGTTGTGTGATGAAGGCGCGAACGTCGCCCAGCTCGCGGCGCAGTAGATCGCGCAGGTGGCGGATCTCGGCGCGGGCCGCCGCCGGATCGCGCTCAAGGGTGCGGTCGATAAACTCGACCTGGAAGATCGCGTTGGTCAGCGCTTGTGCCGGGCCGTCGTGGACCTCCTGCGCCAGGCGCTGGCGCTCGGCTTCCTGCGCCTCGACGATCCGCATCTGCACGTCGGTGGGCGCGTCGCGGACGCTGCCGTCAGCGACCAGGCTGGCGTCGCCCTGCTGGAGGAAGAGCCACGCGCGCTCTAGGTGGCGGATCACGAGCTCCAGCTTGGCCTGCTCCAGCTGCCGCTCGCCGAGGTCGGTGGTGGTCGTCTCGAGCGCCTGCTGCAGGGTCACGCGGCGCGCCTGGTTGCCCGGATCAGCCGGCCCGCGTGAGAGGGCCTCCAGCTCCTCGCGCTGGAGGCGGGTCGTCGCGAGCACGTCGGCGTAGGCCTCGCGGTAGCGGGTCGCGATGGAGCGCAGCTGATTGGCGCCGTAGCTGACCAGCTGCGTCGCCTCCGCGTAGAGCTGGTCGAGGCGCGTACCGCCACGTTCAGCCGCGTCCATCGCTCGCGAGTATAGGGTTCGCGCGCGAGGCCACTCGGTCCGTTGTCATGGGACGCACGTGATCCGGTAGGCGTGGGTGCCCGCGAGCGGGTCCGGGCCTGCAACCGGCGCGGTCGTGGTCGCTGGCGTCGACGCCGACGCGGCGGTGCCGCCACTGCCCGCCAGGCTGATCGGGACGAAGCAGGACGCATCGGGAGCGCCGGCAGCCAGGACCCCCGGCCAGATCCCGTCGGTGTCGGTCACCACCAGCACTTGGGCGTCGAAGTGTCGGGCCAGATCCAGCACGTTTGCCGGCGACTCGTCGGGCAGCCCCAGCGTGCGTACCTGCAGACTCCAGGCAATCCAGATCGGATGGTCCGTGACGATCGGGGCGGCACGGGCCGGAGGGATCCCGTCGGCCGCCAGACGGTCCGCGAGCGCCGCGTATCGCGCCTCCGCGTCGCGCCCGACCGCCGCGATCGACGCCACCGAGATGGCCAGGATGGGGATCGCGGTGGCCGCGACGAGCACCGGCCCGAGCCAGGCCACCGGCCGCGTCCAGCCGCGCCACCGCTCGACGCGAGCGATGAGCCCGTCGAGCGCCAGCAGGCAGGCGAGCAGCAGCAGGACCTGAACCGGGCCGGCCGCGTGCAGGAACGTGCCCCAGGTGGTGGCAACCGGGAAAAACAGGGTGGTGGCGCTGAAGGTGAGCACGGACAGCACCAGCAGTGGCCGCAGTGCTCCGCCGCGCCCTTGCCAGGGCAGAGCGACAAGCCCGATCGGCCCCGCCGGGATGGCCGGGATCAGCAGCACGTCGAAGAGGTTGTGTTCAAAGCCCGTCACGCGCGCGCCGACCAGGCCGCCCAGCCCCTGCGCCAGGTACCGGGCGAGGGTTGGGTGGTCCTGCCAGGCGAAGATGTCGAAGCCCGTCACGGACAGGGCATTGGCCAGCGTCTGGCCGGGCACGGGCGAGCCGAACGCCAGCCAATCGCGCAGCATCCACGGCAGGTAGATCGCGATCGAGATCACTGCCGGGATTGCGATCAGGCGCGCGCGGGCTTGCCGGTCGAGGGCACCGGCGCCGAACCACGCCAGGCCGGCCCAGGTCAGCGCGAGCCACACCGCCTCGTTCCGCGCGAGCGCGGCGAGCCCGAGCACCACCCCGAGACACAGAAGCCGAGGGTCGCGGACGATGGCGCCCCGCGGGTCGCGCAGAAGCCGGGACATCAGTAGGCAGGCCGCCAACGCCAGGGCTGCGAAGGGCATGGTCGAAATCCGGGAGCGCGCCGTACACCACCAGGGGGCCGTAGGCGGTCGCTACCAGTCCGGTGCCGAGCGCCAGGGTGCGTGCTCGCCCCGCCGGCAGGCCCCGCTCCTTCGCGACATCGGCGGCCAGCCGCCAGGCGAGCGGCGGTACCAGCGCGCCGACTGCCACTGCGGCCACCTGCGCGGCCCTGAAGGTGGCGCCCAAGAACAGCATGGGAACCGCCGTGAGGAAGGTGGGCAGCGGCAGCCAGACCTCAAAGGCAGCGCGCGGCACCACCAGCGGCAGCGTCTGGTAGCTCCACAGCGCGTCGCTGATGAGGCCGCGCCCCTCGACCAGGTTTCGGGCGACGGCCACGTAGTACGCGGTGTCCTCGGAGACGGGATAGGGGATCGCGGCGGCGGCCACGGCTCGCACGGCAAGCGCGAACAGGAAGAGGCAACCAGCGGTGAGCCAGGCCTCGCGGCGGCTCACGGGTGGTGACCGGGAATGGCGGAGCCGTCCGGTAGGGCCAGCGCGGTCCCCCTGGCCGCAGAGCCGGCCGTCATGGCGGCTCCCCCGGACGAACAGCCCGGTAGCACGTGGTTGAAGCAGACCGGGTAGATGACGGCGGCGACCGCCGTTGCCTCGCTCCCCGGCAACAGGAACGCAGGCGGCCCCAGCCACGCGGGTGGCGCCGCCCCCGCCAGCAGGGGCGCCAACGCCGGTACCACGCCGCCCTGCTCAAGCACCAGCCAGCGCACCGCGTACGCCCGGGCCGCCCGCTCGATGACCGGGAGCGGGTCGTTCGGGATCACCACCCCGCCATGCCCAGTGAGGTACTCGAACGTTGCCGTGTCGATCGACATCAGCAGGTCGCCGGGCGCTGCGAGTCGGTCGATGGCGGCTGTGAGCTGTCCGCGCTCGGCGAACGTGGCCTGCCAGCCCGTCCGCACCGTCGCCGCGGCGAGCGCGGACCCGGCCACCACCACGGCGAGCAGCGCCACCGTGAGCGGGCGCGCCAGCCGTCCCGCGTCGGGCGAGCGACGCCGGGCCCCCACCCACCCGGCGGTTGCCACGATCCCCTCCATCGCGAGCCAGTAGGTGTGTGGCGCGAGGGCCACGCTTGCGTGCAGGAACATGCCGTTGGGGACGTGGATCGCAAAGAGCAGGCCCGAGACCAGGAGCAGCACGATCGCCGCCACCAGCCAGGGCCCTGTCTCGGTTGAGCGCCGTCGACGCCACCAGCCGACCGCCGCGAAGGGGGCGAGGAACACGGCGCACACCAGCCCGAGGTAGATGCCGATCGCCGCCACGAAGCCCATCACGCGGCTGCCCACCAGGTCGCCCAATGGCTGGGCCAGGAAGGCGGCAAGCGTACGCGGCGCGGTGATGCTGTCGAGCTCGGCGAACGAGCGGAGCCACAGGATGCCGTAGCCTGTCGATGGCGAGATGCTGCCAAAGACGGCCAGCTGGCGGATCCACCACGGCCCGACCACCACCAAGAACGCGACCGCGCACCCGAGAGCGGCGGCCCACGGGATGGCCGGCGAGACTCGCCCCGCTCTCCACGCTCGCCAGCGGTCCCACGCGAACGCCGCCGCAGGGGCGGCCGCCAAGAGTGCCCCATCGCTGCGCGCGAGCGTCGCCAGCCCGATCAGCAGTCCCGCGGCGACGAACGAGCGCGCGTGGCCCCGCAGGCCGCGCGACGTCAGCCACAGGGCCGTGCCGCCCAGCACCATGGTCAGCGCGAAGTTGTCCGGCTGGGCCATGAAGACCGTGGTAAGCCCGGGCACCGCGCCCAGGATCCCGGACCCCAGCTGGACCAACGGCGATGCGCCGGCGTCCCGCGCGATCGCCCACCCCAGCGGCGCGGCGAGCGCACCGACCACCACGAACGGCAACAGCGACGCCAGCTGGGTCGGGCCGAGGAGCCAGATGAAGGGTACCTGGACCAGCGAGGCCAGCGGCGCCCAGTGCGCGTTGCTGGGGACCGGGAGGTGCGGGTTGGCCGGGATCCGTCCGCCCACATCGATGAACGTCCAGAGGAAGTTCTCGGTCAACCCTTTGCCGGCCGCCAGGTTCCGCGCGATGTCCACGTAGTAGGCCGAGTCCGGGTAGGCGGGGTCGGGGGAGAGCGCGGCCAGCACCGCCCGGATCGCGAGCGCGAGCAGGAAGAGGCCGATCGGGACGGCGGCGAAGCCTCGCAAGGCGTCCCGATCGCGGCGGGCGCCAGCGCCGGCCGCCATCACGAGGCCCTAGGCGCGACGAGGACAGCGGCCAGGGGGTCGCTGGCGGTGACCTCCCAGCCCTGGCCCTCACGCGTCCGCGCGAGCGGGCTCGTCGTCCCCAGCAGTGCGACCCGTGGGCGGAACGCCCGGAGCTCGGCCTGCCAGCCTGGCGCCACGTCATGCAGCACGGCTGCCTCCATCAGGAGGTGGTCGCCCTGGACTTCCGATCTCCCGTCTAGCAGGCGCTGCGTGACCGCGCTGGACAGAGACTGCGTGGCAGATCCGTACAGCGCGAGCCCCCATGGGTTCAGCACGGGCACGGCTGCCATGAAGGCTGCAAGCCCAACGGCCATGAGGGCCTGCCGATCCCGGCCGAGCATGAGCGCGGCCGCAAGGGCGAGCGTGGCCGCCGGGGCGAGCATGAACGAGCCGTGCGTACGTGCCACCCGAAGTCGGGGTCGGTGGCAGGTGTGAGGGCCAGGTGCGCACCGGCGGCAGACACCAGGAGCATGGGGAGCGCCAGGACCCACATGCCGAAACTGTGAGCGCTGCGCGCTGCTGCTGGCAATCGCGCCGTCGCAGAGCTCCTCACGGCGATTGTCCCGAAGCGCCGCAGCGCGCGTCCCCCGGCGCCAGGCACACGGCGAACAGCTCGGCCTTGGGCAGCGTCGCCAGTGGGCCCGTGGCGCCGCGGTCCTCCGGCACCACCGCGAGCGGCTTCGAGAGCCACGCCGGGTGAACCATGCCGGCGAGCACCGGCTCGAGCGACGGTACCACCTCGTCCTTCTCAAGGATCAGCCAGCGCACGTCGTACAGCGCCGCCGCCTGCCGCACCACCGCCAGCGGGTCGTTGGGCGTGGGGACCCCGGTGATCCCCCAGCCATACCAGTACGCGCCCGGGTCCGCGCTCATGAGTCGGTCTGTGGTGGGGATCGGATGGGCCGTCATGATCGTTGTCCGGTAGTCGGCCTCCCGCCCCCAGGCGTCCGCCGCCTGCACCGTGGCTAACCCGCCGATTACCCACACCAGCCCGATGGCGAGGATCGTGAAGTTGCGCGTCGCCCGCGGCGCGTCCCAGTGCGGGCGGCGGGCTGCCACCCAGCGCACCGCCGCGGCGATGCCCACCACGGCCAGCAGGTAGGCCTGCGGCACGAGTGCCATGCCCGAGTGCAGCGCCATGCCGTGCGGCAGGTGAACGGCGAAGACGAGCGCGCTGACGACCAGGAACGTAATGCCGTACACCAGCCACGGGCGGAACGCCGGTTCGTGGCGGTGCAGCCACGCGCCCCACACCATGAACGGCACCAGCACGAGCAGGAGTGGCTCCCCGGCGAGGACGATTACCACCGCGGCGAGGCCCCCAATCCGGCTGGCCAGCAGCGGCCCCAACCCCTGGGCGAAGAAGGTCGCCGGCGTGGCCTGGCCGCTGACGCTGAAGAGCTGCTCGTAGGTGCGGATCCAGATGATGCGCCCGCTCGAGGAGGACGGCGAGATCGAGCCGAAGATCGAGTAGTCGCGCATCCACCAGGGCGCCATCACGAGCAGGAACAGCCCGAAGCAGGCGGCGGCGGCGCCCCAGCCGATGCGGACCGCCCCGCGCTCGCGGCCTCGCCAGCGCCCCCACAGCTCGATCGCGAAGGCCACGACGAAGGGCACTCCGAGGAGCACGCCGTCGGTGCGGGCCAGCATCGCGAGCCCCACCACCACGCCGCCCAGCGCGAACGCCCGGCGGTCCCCGGCCGTCCCCCGGACGCACAGCCAGAGCGCCGTGACCGCCAGCACCATGTACAGCGAGTAGTTGTCGGTCTGTGACAGGTCCGGCGCCGCTAGTCCCGGCATGGCCAGCAGCAGCCCCGCCGCGATCGACGTCCGACGACCCAGCCCGGCCTCGATCCCCAGCAGATACGTCATCGAGGCGGCGATCGCGCCAAGGATCCAGAACGGCAGGCAGGAGGCCAGGTAGGTCGGGCCCAGCAGCCAGATGAACGGCACCTGCACGATCGAGGCGAGCGGCATCCAGTGCGCGTTCGACGGGATCGGCAGGGTGCCTACGGCCGGCAGGTGGCCGCCAGTGTCCACGAAGGCCCAGATGTACGGGATCGTGAAGCCGTGCCCCGCGGCCAGCTCGCGCGCCGTGGCCAAGTAGTAGACCGAGTCGGGGTAGCCCGGCGCGAAGAACGGCAGCGCCGTCACGACGCGCGCGATGAAGGCGACGACGAACAGGGCGATCGGGATGCGCAGGGACTGGGGGATCGCCAGGGGACGCAGCGACCGGCCTGCGGCTGCGCCGGGCAGGCGTTCGACGCGACCGGTCATCGAAGTTGGTTCCGGTCGGCCGGTGCGGAGGGCACGTCGCGTCCTGCGCGCGCCCACGGATCTCCACGGTTGCTGGCTGGGTCGTGGATGCTCTGCACGATGGTGCATGCTAGCAACGGCGATCGCCCCGCCCGGTGGCCCGAACGTACCATCCCCCCCGGCCTTCTCAGCCGGTCGGCTGGGCGGGCGCCGCCGGTAGGATGTCCGCGCTCAAGGTTGAACCACACCCAGAGGAGCAGGTCCGTGGCCGCGGAGCCCCCGCCCCCGTCCGCCGCGACGTCAGCCCGCTTGCCCGCGACCAGCGCGGGCCCATCCCGCCTGCTCGCCTGGGTCGGGATCGCGCTCGGGATCGTCTACCTGACCTTCATTGGCGGCAGTGCGGCCCTGGGCATCTACGTGGTCCAGTGGCGGATTGCGAGCTTGGCCGCGATCGCCATCGCGCTGCTCGGCTGGTTCGTCGCCGCCTGGCGCAACCCTGCCTGGCGCCCCCGAACCGTGCTCTGGCCCGCGTTCGCGGCGGCCCTGGCCGCCTTCGCGATCTCGACCGTGACCTCGTGGAGCCCGCGCCTCAGTCTGGAGTACGTGGCCTACGCGGTGATCTGCACTGCGTTGTACCTGCTCCTGGTCCGGCTCCTGGCGCACCCGTTCTTCCGACCTCGGCTCGGCGGGGCGGCGGTCCTGCTAACCCTGAGCACCGGCGCCTGCTATCTCGCGCTCGTGCTACGAGACTGGATCGACTGGTGGTCGGCCGTGGGGCGCCTCACCGTCCCCCCGCTCCGCCCTGCGTCCGAGAGCCTGACCTACGGCAACCCCAGCGCCGTGGCCACCATGATGCTGCTGCTGTGCGCCGCGTCCCTCGCGTACCTCGGCGCAGGCACGGTCCGCCGCCGCCTGCTCGACGCCCTCCTCCTCGCCCTGACCGCAGCCGTCGTCCTGCTCACCGGATCGCGCGGGGCATGGCTCGGCAGCGCCATCGCCGTCGGCGCGCTCGGCCTTCTGCTCCTCCTTCTGCCCGAGTCCCGCTCGGCCCTCCGTCGCCTGGCCGCCACGCGTGCGGTTCGCTCCGCTGCACTCGCTGTGGTCTTGGTGGTCATCGCGATCGGCCTGGTCCTCCTGCCATCCCTGCTCGCTCGCCTGACCGCCAACACGCTCACCTCGCGCCTCAGCTTCTACGTCTCCGCGCTGCGCATGTTCGCCTCGGCGCCGCTCTTGGGATCCGGCCCTGGCACCTGGGTCGCCCGGCGCGCTGCCTTCACCGATCCCAGCGGCGTCGACATGTACATTCCCCACGCCCACGACATCTATCTGCAAACGCTGGCCGAATTTGGGCTGCTCGGCGCGCTAGTCGGGGCGGTCGTGGTCGCGACTCTGGCTTGGCTCGTCCTGGGCGCCATCCGCGGCAGCGACCCCGTCCGTCGCCGCTACGGCTGGGGCGCCGGTTTCGCGCTCGTGTTCCTGGCCGGTCTCCAGCTGGTCGACTTCTACGCCAACATGCCCGCGGTCTTCTTCGCGCTGGCGCTCACGGTGGGCGTGCTCGATGCGACGAGCGGACCGCTGCCGACGAGGATCCGGCTGCCTGCGATCGCCCGGCACTCGCCGACGACGATGCGGCTCCCGGCCGGCCTGCGCCCCCGGATGGGCCGCCTCGCCCTTGGCATCCTCCCCCTCCTCGTGCTCGCCGCCCTCGCGTTCTCAGCCTGGAGCGAGTCGGCTGCGCTGACGCAGGAACAGGCGGTGATGGCCGCCAACCAGGGCCAGTGGGCCACCGCGCTGTCTCGTGCACAGGCCGCTGCGAGCGCCGATCCAGCGATGCCGCCCTACCAGTTCACCCTCGGTATCGCCGCGGCCAAGGCTGGAGATCTCCCACTCGCCCGGGATGCGTTCACCCGCGAGGCCCGCACCGACGACTTCCCGGAGGCCTGGCTTGACCTGGCCGCGGTGCAGCTCCGTCTAGGCGACGCCGCCGCTGCCCGCGCCGATATTGCCCGGGCCATGCGCCTCGGGGCGCAGCAGCCGGTGGTCGCCGTGCCGGCCGCCAGCCTCGACCTGCGGCTCGGCGACACGGCCGCCGCCACGCAGGCGATCGCCGACGCGTTCGCACTCGTGCCGCAGCTCGCGGCCGATCCGTACTGGTCGTCCAGCCCCGCGCTCCGGACCGCCGCAAACCGAGCCCTCGACCCTGTCATCCTCCAGGCCATCATCGCGGGCGAGCCGACCAGGACCGATTCCACGACCCTCTACCAGATCGCGCTTGCCGCGGGCCAGACGGCGGAGGCCGAGAGCCTTGCTGCTGCGTTCCCGCCAGCGCAGGAAGCCGCCGCGGACCTCGTGATACGCGCCTGGACCGGCGACCGCTCCGCCCTCACGGCGCTCGTTTCCCGCGTCTTGGCCAGCCCGCTGGACGTCGGCGTCGCAGGCATGGCCTCGCTCGTGGCCGAGCGCCTCGGTGACGTCCCGGTCGCCAACCGGCTGGCGGACATCGCCGGGCAGAGCGAGATCGTCATCGGCCCCACCTGCGGCAGCTGTGCCGCGATGACGGGTGCCAACGAGCTCGAATACGGTTACTTCACCTACCGCCGGCCCGTGCCACAGGACCTACTCGTGCTCGACCTGCCCCGCCTCGCGTACCGCTGACGTCGCCGCCTTGTAGCGCTTCGGTACCATTGCCTGCGCGCACCATGGGGGATAGGCTGCCGGCGCGATGATCCGAAGGTACGGGTCCGAACTGCGCGGACTCCTGATGGTCGCGGACGCCGCGGTGGCCGCGTTCCTTCTGGTCGCCCTGTCGGCCTGGCGGTTCGGGTCCGACTGGGCGGTCTGGTGGCGCCAGATCGTGCCCGAGCCGCCGGTGTTCCTGGCGCTCTATTCGTTGGGCTGGGTCGTCGTCCTGACGTTCAGCGGCCTCTACCGGCCGCGGGCGCGCTGGTCGATCCGCAGCGAGGCGATCGACATTGGCCGGGCGACCGTCGTGATGGCGCTTCTGACGCTGAGCGTCCTCTTCCTCTTCCACCTCCCCAACGTCAGCCGACTCTTTCTGCTGGTCCTGTTCCCGACCCAGGCACTCGTGACGCTCGCGACGCGCGGTGCCTTGCGCCTCGGCTTTGAGGCGTTGCGGCGTCGCGGGTACAACATGCGGTTCGTGCTGGTGCTGGGCGCGGGACCCAGGGGCCAGGCGTTCGCGGAGAAGCTGGAGGCACAGCGGCCGCTCGGGCTGCGCGTGATCGGCTTCCTGGACGACGATCTTGCATACGCCTCGCCCCGCTGGCCGTACCTCGGACCGCTCGACCGGTTGGAGTCGGTGCTCCACGAGGGAGTGGTTGACGAGGTTGCCATCTGTCTCCCCTTCACCCAGTGGAACAAGATCGACGCGCTTGCGGAGATCTGCGAGGAGGAGGGCAAGATCGTCCGCATCCCGATGGACGTCCTCGATCGGGCGATCGCCGCGGGGCGCGTGGAGGATCTGGATGGGACGCCCGTCTTCTCACTCGTCTCGGGGCCAGATCGTACGTTGGCCCTTGCGATGAAGCGCGGGCTCGACCTCGCCGTCTCCGCCATCGCCCTGGTCGTGCTATCGCCCGTGCTCCTGCTCGTGGGGCTAGCGGTTCTGATCGAGGATGGCCGGCCTGTCCTCTTCGAGCAGCGCCGGGTCGGGCTCCACGGGCGGCCGTTCGACCTGCTGAAGTTCCGCTCAATGGCTATCGACGCAGAGGTGCGCCGGCCGGAACTGGCGGCCCACAACGAGATCAACGGCCATGCCTTCAAGCTCGCTCGCGACCCACGTGTGACGCCTGTCGGTCGCGTCCTCCGGCACACCAGCCTGGACGAGCTCCCGCAGCTGTGGAACGTGCTGTGCGGCCAGATGAGCCTGGTCGGCCCACGGCCGCCGCTCCCTGACGAGGTGAAGTCCTACGACCTGTGGCACCGCCGCCGGCTGTCGATGAAGCCCGGCATGACAGGGCTCTGGCAGGTCCGCGGCCGCCGTGAGCCCGACTTCGACCGATGGGTCGCGGCCGACCTTGAGTACATCGACCGCTGGTCGCTCTGGCTCGACCTGACGATCCTGCTCCGGACGATCCCGGCGGCGCTCAATGGGCGCTAAGAATGGCGCTGTCGACCCGGTGAAGAAGGCCCTCATCACCGGCATCACCGGGCAGGACGGCTCCTACCTCGCCGAGCTCCTGCTCTCGAAGGGCTACGAGGTCCACGGCCTCATCCGCCGCTCGAGCTCCTTCTCGACCGGGCGCATCGACCACCTCTACCGCGACCCGCACGAGAAGGGGGTTCGACTACTCCTCCACTACTCGGACCTCACCGACAGCTCATCGCTCGTCACGTGGATCAACCGGATCAAGCCCGACGAGGTCTACAACCTTGGCGCGCAGAGCCACGTCGGGGTCAGCTTCGAGATGCCTGAGTTCACCGCCGACACGGCCGGCATGGGCGCCCTGCGGATGCTTGAGGCCATCCGCCACGCCGACTGGCCCGTCCGCTTCTACCAGGCAGGCTCGAGCGAGATGTTCGGGATGGCGCGGGAGACGCCGCAGCGCGAGACGACGCCCTTCTACCCGCGCAGCCCGTACGCGGTGTCCAAGGTCTTCGCTCACTGGATGACGGTCCAGTACCGCGAGGCGTACGGACTGTTCGCCTGCAACGGGATTCTTTTTAACCATGAGTCGCCCCGCCGCGGTGCGACGTTCGTGACGCGCAAGGTGACCCGCGGCGTGGCTGCCATCCTGGCCGGCTTGGATCAGACGATCTACCTCGGCAACTTGGACGCGAAGCGCGACTGGGGCTACGCACCCGAGTATGTCGAGGCGATGTGGGCGATGCTCCAGCAACCGAGCCCAGACGACTACGTGGTCGCGACCGGCGAGATGCACTCGGTGCGCGAGCTGGTCGAGACGGCCTTCGGGCTGGTCGGGCTTGACTGGCAGCCGCACGTGAAGATCGACCCGCGCTATCTGCGGCCCACCGAGGTGGACAAACTCTGTGGGGACGCATCGAAGGCCCAGAGGGATCTCGGTTGGCGACCGCGGACGCGCTTCGCCGAACTCGTGCGGATCATGTTGTCCCACGACATCCGAGACGCCGGGCTCGACCCCGAGCGGTACATGGACGGCGACGCGGTGCCGGCCGATCCGGGTGCCGCGTGGGCTCCACGGTGACCGGGTTCTGGCACAACCGGCGCGTCATGGTGACCGGTGGGGCGGGGTTCCTAGGTTCGCATGTTGTCACGCGTCTGCAGCAAGCCGGGGCGACCGACTTGTTCGTTCCGCGCAGAGTCGACTACGACCTGCGAACGGCGGATGGCGTGGCCCGCGCGCTAGCCGATGGGCGGCCCGACCTGGTGATCCATCTTGCTGCCGTCGTCGGCGGCATCGGCGCGAACCGCGAGAACCCAGGGCGCTTCTTCTACGAGAACGGGATCATGGGCGTCCAGCTCATGGAGCAGGCGCGCCTCGCCGGCGTTGCCAAGTTCGTCCAGATCGGGACCGTCTGCTCCTACCCGAAGTTCACGCCGGTCCCGTTCCACGAGGACGACCTCTGGAACGGGTACCCGGAGGAGACGAACGCACCCTACGGCCTGGCCAAGAAGATGCTTCTTGTGCAGGGTCAGGCGTACCGGCAGCAATACGGGTTCAACGTCATCCACCTGGTGCCGGTGAACCTGTACGGACCCGGCGACAACTTCGACCCGGCCTCGTCGCATGTCATCCCGGCTCTCATCAAGAAGTGCGTCGATGCACGCGAGTCGGGCGCCGATCACATCGATGTCTGGGGCACGGGGTCGGCCTCCCGCGAGTTCCTTTTCGTCGAAGACGCGGCGGAGGGGATCGTGCTCGCCGCCGAGCGGTACGACGAGGCCGACCCAGTGAACCTGGGCGTCGGGCGCGAGATCACGATCCGTAACCTGGTCGGGCTGATCTCCGGACTGACCGGCTTCGGTGGAGAGATTTGCTGGGATCCCGTCCAAGCCGGACGGGCAGCCGCGCCGGGCGCTGGATACGAGCCGCGCTCGCGAGCGGTTCGGGTTCGTTGCGCGGACGAGCTTCGAGGAGGGGCTGCGCCGGACGATCGAATGGTTCGCGGCCCGCCGAGGGACCGCGCGCGTGGCGGGCTGATGGGCGAGGGTTCGGCACGCAGTGCAACAAGACAGCGTCGCGCCGCACGGCGCCTCGCGAAGGAGTTCCTGCCGCCCGTCCTGACGGATGCTCTCCGAGCGTTGCGCGCGCAGCGTAGCGACGCAGAGTGGGAATACCTCCCCAGGGGATGGCCAACCGATCGCGTAGCCCGAGGGTGGGACGTCGACTCGGTCGCGCAGGCCCAACTCGCGCGATGGCCGGCGTACGTCGCAGCCGCCGAAAGCACGAAGCCGCTTGGCCGCTCGATCGAGGCGCCGAGCTGGGCCTCCGATGAGGACTACGGAGCGCACAACACGATGATGTCGTTCGGCTATGTGCTCGGGCGCGCGGCCCTTGGACGACGGGAGCTCTCACTGCTGGACTGGGGTGGCGGCCTCGGCCAGTACTACGTCCTCAGCCGTGCTCTCCTACCCGGCCTTCAGCTCGACTACCACTGCCGTGACCTCCCGGCGATATGCCGTGCGGGTCGGCGGGTTCTTCCCGATGCCGTGTTCCACGACGTCGATGAGACCGCTCTCGATCGGACGTACGACCTGGTGCTGGCCAGCAGCTCTCTCCACTATTCGCAGGATTGGCGGGTTCCGCTCGGCCGTCTGGCTGCTGCGACCGGCGCGTACCTGTTCGTCACCCGTCAGCCGTTCGTGGACGCCGCGAGCTCATTCGTCGTGCTGCAGCGCCCGCATCGTTACGGCTACCAGACCGAATACCCCGGATGGGTGCTCAATCGCAGCGAGTTCCTAGACGCCACATCCCGTCTCGGGCTGCGGCTCGAGCGCGAGTTCCTGGTGTGGGAGCGGCCCGTTGTGCCGAAAGCGCCCGAGCCGCCGCAGTACCGCGGCTTCTTGTTCTCGAGCGGGCACCCATGAGCGGCAGCCAGGTGCTCGCAGGCGGAGCCTTCCAGGGCAAGAGAGTGCTCGTCACCGGAGGCCTCGGGTTCATCGGCTCCCACCTCGCCTCGCGGCTGGTGGACGCTGGTGCAGCGGTGACCATCGTGGACAGCCTGATCCCCGAGTACGGTGGCAACCTCTTCAACGTGCGGGCGGTGGTGGATCGCGCGCGGATCAACATTTCCGACGTGCGAGACGAGCACGGCATGCGCTACCTGGTCCAGGACCAGGACTACCTGTTCAACCTCGCCGGCCAGACCGGGCACCTCGACTCTATGCGCGACCCTGAGACCGATCTCGCGATCAACGCGCAGGCCCAGCTCTCCATCCTCGAGTCCTGTCGCCGCTACAACCCAGCGATCAGGATTGTCTTCGCCAGTACCCGCCAGATCTATGGGCGCCCGCAGTACCTGCCGGTAGACGAGCGACACCCCGTGGAGCCCGTGGACGTGAACGGCATCAACAAGGCCGCCGGTGAGTCGTACCACCTGCTGTACAGCACCGTGTACGGCATCGCTGCGACGGCGCTGCGCCTCACGAACACGTACGGTCCGCACATGCGCATCAAGGACGCGAGGCAGACCTTTCTGGGCATCTGGATCCGCCGTCTCCTGGAAGGCGAGCCGTTCGAGGTCTGGGGTGGAGAGCAACTGCGCGACTTCACGTACGTCGATGACGCGGTCGACGCGTTCCTGCTGGCCGCCGTCCGCGATGATGCCGTGGGACGGGCGTTCAACCTCGGCGGCCTGGAGGTCATCAGCCTGAAGGATCTCGCCGACCTGCTGGTGCGACTGTTCGGCGTCGGCTCCTACGAGCTGAGGGTCTTCCCTGACGAGCGGAAGCGGATAGACATCGGCGACTACTACGCTGACGACCGTGCCATCCGGGAGTCCCTGGGATGGGCGCCGCGCGTCGGATTGGCGGAGGGACTCCGTCGCACGTTCGACTTCTACCGCGCCAACCTCGCCGCGTATACCTGATGTGACCATCGTGGCCGCCGAGCCGATCCCGCAGGCCTCTCCCGGCGCCAACTACCTCGCCCATCGTGGGGAGATCGACGCGGCGATCTGCCGGGTGCTGCGCAGCGGCCGGTACATCCTCGGCCCAGAAGTCCAGGCGTTCGAGGCGGAGTTCGCCTCGTACCTCGGGGTCTCGTCCGCGGTCGGCGTGGCGAGTGGCACTGACGCGCTCGAGCTCGCGTTGCGCGCTATCGGCGTGGGACCCGGCGACGCCGTGTACACCGTCTCGCATACGGCCGTGGCCACGGTCGCGGCCATCGAGGCCTGCGGGGCCGAGCCCATCCTCGTCGACGTCGATCCCCGCACCTTCACCCTCGATCCGCAGCGGCTGCGCGACGTCGTGGCAGGGAGATCGGGATCGGGCGGCGGACGCCCACGCGCAGTGGTGCCAGTGCATCTGTATGGGCATCCGGCGGACATGCCGGCCATCGCCGAGATCGCGGCCTCGGCCGGCCTGGATGTCGTCGAGGATTGCGCCCAGTCATGCGGGGCTCGCATCGCCGGGCGTGCAGCTGGCACGTGGGGCCGCGCCGCCGCCTTCAGCTTCTATCCCACTAAGAACCTCGGCGCGCTCGGCGACGGGGGGCTGGTCGCCACGAACGACCCGACCCTGGCCGAGCGCGTGCGCGAGCTGCGCCAGTACGGCTGGCGCGAGCGGTTCGTGAGCGCCGAGCGTGGGTTGAACAGCCGGCTCGATGAACTGCAGGCCGCCGTCCTCCGGACCAAGCTTCCTCACGTTGACAAGGAGAACGACTGTCGCCGCCGGATCGCGCGCCAGTACTCGGAGCAGCTGGTTGGAACGCGGCTTCGGTTGCCGCAGGCAGCACCGAGCGTCAGGCACGTCTACCACCAGTACGTCGTCCGCACGTCCAACCGCGACGAGCTGGCCGCCGCCCTCGCCAACCGAGGCATCGGGACGGCCGTCCACTACCCGGTGCCTGTCCACCTGCAGTCCGGATACGAAGGGCGCGTGAGTGTCCCCGCACCGCTCGAGCACACGGAACTGCTCGCGACCGAGATCCTGAGCCTGCCCATGTATCCTGAGCTCGCGGCGACCGATGTCGATCGCATCGTGTGCGCAGTGAGAGCCTGGTCAGAGTGACGGAGTCAGCGACGGGTGGCCGGCTCGTGCACTACTGCACCTACTTCGACCGGAACTACCTGACTCGGGGCCTGGCGTTGTACGGGTCGCTGCGGCGTCACAGCGGGCCCTTCGTCCTCTGGGTGCTCTGCTTCGACGAGGACACGCACCGAACCCTGTCCAGCCTGCGCCTCGCCGATGTCCGACTGATCCGTTTGGCGGATTTCGAGGCGGCCGATCCCGAGCTGGTGGCCGTGAAGAGCGCGCGCAGCACCGTCGAGTACTACTTCACCAGCACGCCGTCCCTGCCCCTGTACGTTCTTCGACTGGAGCCCCGGGTGGAGACCATCACGTACCTGGACGCCGATCTGCTCTTCTACTCGAGCCCGGCGCCGGTCATCGAGCGTCTTGAGCACGCGTCGGTGGCGATCGTGCCCCACGGGTTTCCCGAACACCTGCGCCACCTCGACGTCCACGGGATCTACAACGTGGGCCTCGTCGCCTTCCGCAACGATGAACGCGGGAGAACCTGCCTGGAACGCTGGCGCGCCCAGTGCCTGGAGTGGTGTTACGACCGCGTTGAGGATGGGCGCTTCGCTGACCAGCGGTACCTCGACGACTGGCCGCGGGTGCTGGAGGGCGTGGGCGTCGTCGAGGATCCCGGAGTTGGGTTGGCGCCTTGGAACTTCATGCGCCACCGGATTGACTTCGGCGTCTCGCCCCCCACCGTCGATGGTGAGCCGCTGGTCTTCTATCACTTCCATGCGTTCAAGTCGATCGGACCTTGCCTGTACGACCTAGGGCTCGCTGGCTACGGATCGATGCCCTGGAGCCTCCGGCGGCAAATCTATGGCGGCTACATAGATGCGCTGAACAAGGCTGCGGCCACGATGGATCGTCGGTCGGTGCGAGCACCCACGGGCGCGCAAACCGCACGGTCCGGCCGCCCGCCCACGCGGACAGTCGTGAAGATGGCAGTCAAAGGGAACCTTATGCTCGCGCTGGGTCCCGTGCGCTTCTAGTTCTCGCAGCACGGTCCGCCCGCCTCTTTGCCCATCGAGTCACACGGCGGCAGTCGACCAACCGGCTCCAAGACGCAGCACCTGGCGGGGGCGGACGCGCCGGCCAGCGGAGGCGTTGACGGTGTCCACGATCAAAGGCGCCGCCTCGAACAGCGCGTCCCAATTGACGGCGTGATGAGCCGTGATCACGACGATCGCGTCGCTGGTGGCGACTAGGTCCGCCAATCCCAGCGAGCGACGTTCAACGCCGGACGAATCGATGAAGGCGTCGACGTGCGGATCGTGGAACGCGACCACGGCGCCTCGATCGGCGAGCATGGCCATGATCGCGGCCGCGGGCGAGTTCCGCGCGTCGCGCACATCGGGCTTGAACGCGACCCCGATGAGTCCTACCCCAGAGCCGTGAAGCGAGCGCCCGCGATCGTTGAGCGCAACGGTGACAAGGTCGACGACATGACGAGGCATTGCGAGGTTGATATCCCCGGCCGTTTCGATGAAGCGGTCGACGAAGTCGAATTCGCGCGCGCGCCAGGCGAGGTAGTAGGGATCAACGGGAATGCAGTGCCCGCCGACGCCGGGGCCCGGCGCGAACCGCATGAAACCGAATGGTTTCGTCGCGGCGGCATCGATCACTTCCCAGACATCGAGATCCATCCGCTCGCAGAGCAAGGCAAGCTGGTTCACGAGGGCGATGTTGACGTTCCTGAACACGTTTTCGAGAAGCTTCGACAGTTCCGCAGCATCCGGCGATGACATCCGAATGACCCGGTCGCTGATCCGTTCAAGCAGAGCCGCTGCCCGTTCAGTGGACTCTGGGGTGATCCCGCCGACGAGGCGCGGAACCGCGCTCGACCCACTAGCTGGGTCCCCGGGGTTAAGACGTTCGGGCGCGAACGCCAGATCGAAGTCTCGGCCGGCAACAAGCCCGCTAGCTTCGAGCTCCGCGCGAAACGGGCCGGTGGTGGTTCCCGGATACGTTGTCGACTGCAGGACGACTAGCTGGCCACTGCGCAGGCTGTGCCTGATGAGCGAGGCAGCCCGAACGATCGGCCCCAGATCGGGCACCTTCGCGCGGTCGATTGGAGTGGGCACGCAGACGAAGAAGGCGTCGACGTCCTCTGCGGCCGCATCGTCGGGCGTAGCTAACTCTAGCCTCAGCGACAGCGCCGCCACCATGCGGTCATCGGGAATGTCGGCGATCGGTGACCTACCAGTCTTAAGACTGGCTATGCGGGATCGGTCGGCGTCGATCCCGACTACGTCGAGCCCGGCCTCCACGAAGGACAGCGCAAGTGGAAGCCCCACGTAGCCAAGACCAACGATGGCCACGGCCTGATCGGGTGCGGAGGAGCCAGTCATCGGCCAGTTGCCCCCTGCGATGTCGGTTGACGAACGCCACCACGGCAGCGGATATCTTCGCTTGGGTCATTATGGCCGGCGCCGACCCGCCACTTGTCTGCCGGCCGCGGCACCGCCAAGATGTGTCCTTGAGATGGGCCTGAACTTTGGGCTGTACTCGGCTGGGCGCGACCGAGACGCGGCCGCGCTGTCGATGTGTCCCTGGCCGATGTGACGCATGCGGATCGTTCTGATCTCGGACTGGTTCGCCGAGGCGATGGGCTACAGCGAGAACTGCCTACCTAAGGTGCTGGCGGCGCTGGGGCATCAGGTTCATGTCATCACGTCCGACGCCCAGCCATACTTCAACAGCCCGGGCTACGCAGAGACCTACGAGCCCTTCATCGGTCCGGGCGTTGTCGCGACGGGGGTCAAGGCCCTCGACGGGTACGTGCTGCACCGCTTGCCTCACGCGTGGCTCGCCGGCCGGCTGCGGATCCGCGGCCTGCAGAAGACGCTGACGGGGCTGAGACCGGACGTCGTACAGGCCTTCGAGACGCTCGCTCTGACCACGCTGGAGGCCTCCTGGATCCAGCCGCGAGTCGGCTTCAAGCTGTTTCTAGAGTCTCACGTTCATGCGTCGGTGTTCGACGTCGAGTCGCAGCGCAGGCGGTGGAGGCCACGTCTGAAGTGGTGGTTCTACAGGCGCACCGCGGGGGCTTGGCTGAGTTCGCACGTCGAGCGGTGCTACCCGATCAGCACCGACGCGGCTGAACTCGCAGTCGAGTTCTTCGGGATCACGCCGCAGAAGATCGAGGTGTGTTCGCTGGGCGTGGACACGGATGCTTTCCGCCCGCCGCTGACTGTGGAGGAAAGGCAAGCTCGTGCTGACTTCCGCACCCGGCTGGGTTTCGGCCGGGACGACATCGTTTGCATCTACACGGGTCGGTTCGCACTCGACAAGGGTCCGCAGCTGCTCGCGCAGGCTATTGACCAACTCGCTCGGCGGGGTGAGCGATATCGCGGGTTGTTCGTGGGGAGCGGCACCTCAGCCGAAGTTACGGCCCTACGCGACAAGGCCGGCTGCCAGGTGCACCCCTTTGTCCCTGCCCGTGAGCTCCCCCTCTTCTACTGGGCCGCGGACGTGGGTGTCTGGCCTAGGCAGGAATCCACCAGCCAGCTCGACGCAGCCGCGTGCGGGCTGCCGATCGTACTAAGCGACCGCGTCGCTGTGCTGGAAAGGGTTGAGGGCAACGGGCTGATGTACGCGGAGGGAAACGTTGCAAGCCTGGTCGAGAGTCTCGTGCGTCTGAAGCCGATCGAGGAGCGGCAGCGGCTGGGCCAGGCTGGCAGCGAGAAGATGCGTGATCGGTTCAGCTGGCGTCGGATCGCGGAGGCACGCACCTCGGATTACGCAGCGGCGCTGAAGAGGTGAGGGCAGACAGCTGAGCGCAACACGCTGGAAAGCCAAGCTGCTGCATGTGGTCGGCGCGCGGCCCAACTTCATCAAGGCCGGGCCGGTGCACAGGGCCTGCGCGCGTCGCGGGTTCGCGCAGGTGCTGGTCCACACCGGCCAGCATTACGATCGGCAGATGTCGGCGGTGTTCTTCGACGAACTCGAGCTGCCGGTGCCCGATGTCAACCTCGAGGTGGGGTCAGGCAGCCACGCGGAGCAGACGGCGCAGGTGATGCTGCGGCTCGAGAGGGTCGTGCTCGATGCGCGGCCCGATTGGGTCGTGGTCTACGGGGATGTGAACTCGACAGTAGCGTCAGCACTCGTCTGTACCAAGCTGGGCGTGCCCGTAGCACACGTCGAGGCTGGGTTGCGATCGCACGATCGGCGAATGCCAGAGGAGATCAACAGGCTCCTCACGGACCAGGTGGCCGACCTGCTACTCACGCCGTCCGAGGATGCGAACCAGAACCTGCTCCGAGAGGGCGTGCCGCCCGAGAGAATCCGACTCGTCGGCAACGTAATGATCGACACGCTGGTCAGGTGCCTGCCGGCCGCTGCGAAGCGCGCCGCCGTCGTTGACTTGCCGAAAGGCCACGCCCTGGTCACTCTGCACCGCCCATCCAATGTGGATGACGGTGAGACCCTCCTGCGATTGCTTGGCGTGATCGTGCGCCTCAGTCATCGGCTGCCGGTCGTCTTCCCGGTACATCCCCGAACGCAGCAACGGTTCGCGGAACTGTCCGACTCTCGGGTGCTTGCCGAGGCGCCCAACCTGCACTTGATCGATCCGCTTGGCTACTTGGACTTCATTGGCCTCGAGCGGAAGGCCCGGGTGGTCATCACCGACTCGGGTGGGATCCAGGAGGAGACAACCTTCCTCGGCGTGCCGTGCCTGACCCTGCGCGAGAACACGGAGCGCCCGGTCACCGTGAGCCTGGGCACGAACACCTTGATCGGCTTCGACTACGACCGTCTGGAACGTGAAGTTGACTCGATCCTTGCCGGGCACGGCAAGCCCGGACGGATACCGCCCTTGTGGGATGGGCATGCGGCCGAACGTATTGCCGACATTCTAACCTCTGAAGAGGGCCGTTCTGAGGTCCCCGAGTGATGAGAATTGCAGGATCCGAGGGTTGGGTGGCCAACTGCAGCCAAGGCGCGGCTCTTGATGCAACGCTAACTTGGGCACGCTGAGGCCTCAGGTTCGGAACTTCGGTCTGCACCGGATGGGTGAACCGTGAACATGGCTGACACAGCATGAGCGATCCACAGCAGGCCGCTACTAGGGGCGCTGCGCGCCGCTGGGCGAAGGCGGTGGTCCCTGCGCCTGCGCGCCGCTGGCTTCGCCGCCTCCAATACAAGACGTATGTCATCCGCCACTACCGGCTAATTCAGCGCTCGCCCATCGAGGCGGTGCGTTACATGGCCCTTGGCCGCGAGCTTGACAACTTCACGTATGAGATCGCTAACGAAGCCGAGCTAGCACGCTTCCTCGACGTGGCCGTCGGGATAGCGGCGGCAGATGCCGCACGCTACATCGCTGAGCTGCAGGGCGACTCGCAGCTGAGAGGCGCGATCGAGGCTACGCTCCGCGGGCGCAGCGACCGCAATCGGACGATGCCCTACGGCCGGCGCCTCGGCTGGTACGCGATCGTGAGGGCGAGGAAGCCGAAGCTAGTGGTCGAGACTGGCGTGCACGACGGGCTCGGCTCGGCGGTTCTGCTCCGAGCGTTGGCGCGCAACGCAGACGAAGGGCACGAGGGCGTTCTTGTCTCCTACGACACCAATCGGAACTCGGGATGGCTGATCCCGGCGTTCGTGAGGTCTCGGTATCAGCTGGAGATCGCTCCCGCCCCAGACGCCTTCGTCGAGACATTGCGTGGGAGGCCCGTTGACTTCTTCATCCACGATAGCGACCACCGGTACGAGCACGAGACCGCCGAGTTCGAGGCCATCTGGCCTCTTGCTGCAGCGGATGCCGTCCTGCTCAGCGACAATGCTCACGCCGGGACAGCATTCCGAGACTTCTGCGACCGGCACGGGCTGGCTTCCACTTCTTCGGTGAGATTCCCCGAGGACACTGGTACCCAGGTGCCGGCATTGGCATCGCAAGCCGCAAGTAGGCGACGGTCAACGATGGCTCGGTGCTGGAAGAAGTTGGTTCTGCCCGCCACTCTCGGTCTCGGCTCGATAGCGCAGACGACCAACGCTCGTTATGGCGCTGTTGACTGTGCTCTTAGCATGCTCCCGTGATGACGCGTGCCGCGAGGGCCTTGGGCAGGACGGTCCGGTCGCACCTGAGGGACCCGTTCTCGAAACCTAACCCCTACATCCATCTCGAGAGCTGGGACTATCAAGAGCCCATTGTGGCTCCACACATCCGTACGGAAGATGTGGTTCTTGACATCGGGAGTGGCAATCACCCGGTTCCGCGCGCCGACATACTTGCCGATTACTTCCTCGAGGATGACTTCCATCGGTCAGGAGGCGTCGTCGATGATCGGCCTTTGATCGCGTGCACGGTCGAGAGGCTTCCGTTTCTCTCGAAGTCCATTGATTTCGCGATTTGCTCTCATGTTCTGGAGCACGTTGCTCACCCGGCAGTGGCGGGTCGGGAACTGGCTCGAATCGCAAAAAGCGGGTACATCGAAACGCCCTCGTATGGAAAGGATATCTGGGTTGGGTCGGGGTATATGCACGAGTGGCAGGTCGTTGAGTTCGAAGGAACGATGCACTTTTTTCAGTATTCGAAACGACAGCACGAAGCCCACGTCACTTCGCCGGTGATGGAGCTCTGGATGAGTCGCAGTTATCATCCCTGGCAGACGTTCTTCTGGGAGCGTCAGGATCTCTTCAATGCTATGCAGATTTGGCATGAAGAGCCCGCGATCGTGGAACACCGACGTGCACGATCTCGGGTCAGGGACGCTGTGCGGCATCCATGGGTGCCCGTCGCCTCCGAATCACTGCCGGACACCCCGGCGTGCCTGACCGATGTCGAGGTCCGCCTCCTGGAGCGGTGTCTAGCCACGCCCGACGGCACGCGCCCGATGCTGCTCCGCGGCGATTGCTTCGAGAGCCAAGACGGCGCCGTGACTTATCCTGTCAGGGGAAAGCGCGTCTACTGCGAGCTAGCTGGCGGCGCAGGACTGCGCTGAGAGTCAGGCGCTTTCGGGGACGTTAGGGTGGTCTGGGCGCCATTCGAGTTGCTGCGCTCAACGGTTCCTTGCTGTCGGAATCGGCAAGGCTGAGGTACGCATGGGCCGTTCCCAACTTTCCTGGAATACCGGCGACGCGGTGCCTACCGTTGGGACCCCGGAAGCGCGGAACCAGGCTGTGGCCGCTCGCTTGCTCTCCAGATAGTTGTCCTCCAGAAGTTGGGGATGTACGGTCCGGGTCCGTAGTGGTGGTGTGCCATCCACCTGCGGGCTTGGGCGACCTCGAGGATTTCTGCGTACTCGATGAGGTCCGAATTATCCAAGACGAGCCAGCCGCCCGGACGCAACTTCGGCAGCGCCTGTCGGAAGCACGCCACTCGCGCGCGCCCGTCGATCATGATGAGGTCGAAATGGCCGTCCGGGAACCGCCCAACCGCGGACGCATAGTCCCGGAACGTCATCCCGACATAGCGCTCGTCGGTGGATCTGTAGGCCGGATCCTCGCCCGCGGTCGGTGGGTGGAGCTCGAGGCGGACGTTCGCCCGGGAGGCGAGTTGGGCGCCAACGAGAGCGCTCCAGTCGGGATCGTGCTCGACCGATACCAGCTCGGGTACCCGCTCGGACAGATACAGGGTCGACCCTCCCGAACCGTACTCGAATGCCCGCGAAACGCGCGGCAGTATCCTCTTGAGGTGGCGCTCAGCGCCGAAGGTTATCCACGGGAACCGGTCATCCAGGGGGGACCCGCGTCGCTGGGTGCGCATCCATCGCGGGTAGTCGCGCGCGTTCGTCAGGGCCCACGGCAGCCCCTCTCGCCGGGCCGCAGATTTCGTTTGCGCGACGTAGCGAGCGGTTCTTCTCACGTGACGTTAGAGCGCTCTAAAAAAGAGAGTCCGCGTGCTTCGCGAGTCCTGCATGCACGAGCGGCCAAGGCCGAGATGGCCAGCGGTCTGCCCGCCCCGCCGGGTTCGATGGGCTTGCGGGGCTCGGTCATCCGTGGCTCCACGAACAGGACGCGCGATGCGGTTCCGCCGGACGTCAACTGGCGAGACGCAAGCTCCCTCAACGTTCCACCGACCAAGCATGTGGGACGACAGTTGCTCCATAGCCCGGCGGCGGTAGTCTACCTGTGCCGTAGAAGTCGCCCTCGGCTACCTCGACGATGGCCGCTTCTTGGACCCAATCGGCCAAGATCCCGTTGACTGTACAGTAGACGTTCATTGAGTAGCGGCCGGGGAGCAACGGCGTTCGGTCGATACGACAGACGAGCGTCCCGGTTGCAGGGATCTCTGGAAGTTGGTCACCGCTCACTTCATTCGCGAGATAAAGGGCGCCATCTCCGCGGACGGTGAATAGGCCGACGGAGACCGCCACGTTCCGCAGCCTTTCTCGACCCGTGTAACGCAGGCGGAATTCCGAGTAGTCTCCGGTTCTCGCGGAAGGCTCAATCGCGATGAACCGCAGGCGGCCATCACCCTGGCGATCTTGTCGATCGGCCAAGCTCTCCGTTCCTAGTGTGGCGATCGTTTGTAGGTACCGCTCCACCACTTCTCGTGACGACCCGCCCGACGCCACCGCGCCTTTCTCGAGGAGGATCGCCGACCCGCAGAGGCTCTCCACGGCCGGCATGTTGTGACTCACAAACAAGACGGTCCGACCGCCGCTGCGACAAGCCTTCCATCTTGGCCAAGCTCTTCCGCTGGAAGGCAGCATCGCCGACCGCGAGCACCTCGTCCACGATGAGGATCTCGGTCTCTAGGTGCGCTGCCACCGCGAACGCCGAGCCGCACCTGCATGCCGCTCGAGTAGCGCTTCACTGGCGTGTCGAGGAACTGCTCGACGTCGGCGAAGGCGACGATCTCGTCGAAGCGACGGTCGATCTCCCGCCGGCGCATGCCCAGGATCGACCCGCTGAGGTAGATGTTCTCGCGCCCGGTCAGCTCTTGGTGGAAGCCGGTGCCCACCTCCAGCAGCGACGCCGACCCTCCCCCGCAGCGACGCTCGGCCCGTCGTCGGCTCCGTGATGCGGGAGAGCACCTTCAGCAGCGTCGTCTTGCCCGCGCCATTGCGACCGATTACGCCGACTACGTCGCCGCGCCGCGCTTCGAAGGACACATCGCGGAGCGCCCAGATCCATTCGCTGGTCGCCGCCCGTCCCCGCAGCCGATCGACCGGCGCGCGCATGGCGTTCCACAGCGTCTCGGTGAGCCTTCCGTAGGGCTCCCGCTGGTGCGCGATCCGGTAGCGTTTCCCTAGCCCCTCGACCGAGATGACGACATCGCTCACGTCAGATCACATCCGCGAAGGTGCGCTCGGTGCGCCGGAAGTACGCGAGACCGGACACGAGCACGACGGCTGTGACCAGGGCAGACATCAGCACCGCCGCCGCGGGGGGGGCAGAGCCGCCCAGTAGAGCCCACCGGAACCCTTCCACGACACCTGTCATCGGGTTGAGTTGGTAGGCGGTCTGCCATCTCAACGGGACGATGCTGGCCGAGTACGCGACCGGAGACGCGAAAAGCCACAGCTGGACCACGAACGGCACGGCGTACTTCACATCTCGGTAGCGGACGTTGATCGCCGCCAGCCAGATACCCAGCGCCAGGGCAACACCGACCGCCAGAACGGTCAGCGGAACGACCCATAGCGCGGCTAGCGACGGGGCGACCCCGAAATACGCCATCAGCAAGACGAGCAGTGCGAACGCGATGACGAAGTCCACGACGTACGAGCCGACCGCCGCGACGGGAAGCAGCAGGCGCGGGAAGTACACCTTCTGGAGGAGGTTCGCGGAGTCGACGAGGCTGCTGGACGCGCCGATCAGGCTGGCCGAGAACAGCGTCCAGGGGACCAGGGCCGCATAAGTGAACAGCGGGTACGGCACCCCGCCCGGGTTGAGCCCGCCTACGCGACCCAGGAACAGCGTGAAGACCACCATAAGGAGGAACGGCTGCGCCACCGCCCAGCCTGCGCCAAACACGGTCTGCTTGTAGCGGACCTTGAGGTCGCGCCAGACGAAGAAATACAGGAGCTCGCGGTACGACCATAACTCCTGGAGCTCGAGGGCGGCCCAGCCGGGGTGGGGCCGGATCACGACCGTCGGGCCTGCGTTCGAGTTCGCTTGTGCCAGTGGTTGGTCCATCTTGTTGCGATTGTTGCACTCCCCAGTTCGATTCGACGGACACTCAGGGTGCAGGCAGCCGGTCAAGTCCCAGCACGTGGTGTCACAGCGCGTCATCCTGGCGCCCTGCCTT
>CAWIHR010000042.1:0-12108 GCA_963835945.1 uncultured Chloroflexia bacterium | reverse complement strand
ATCTTCCTACTCGTTACCGCCCTGTCGAGCCCCCTCCTCGGCCGTGCCTACGACCTGATCGCGGACCGCTGGCTCCTAGCTGCCGGGATGGCGCTGATGGCCGCAGGCTGGGGCATCGCCGCCCTCGCCAGCGACGTGGGACTGCTCGTGTTCTCCTATGGATCCTGCTTGCGGTCGGCTTGGAGCTCGTGTTTGTGGGGACCACGACCGCGATCTCGCGCCGCTACGCGGGCATGACGGGCCTGGCACTGGGGATCGCCTACGCGGGGCCCGGCGCCGGGGTTGCGATCGCGCTGCCGCTGGTGACGCCTGCGATCCCCGCGATCGGATGGCGCGAGATCCTCGCGATCTTCGGGTTCCTCTCGCTGGCCGGGCTGCCCTTCGTGTGGCTTATGACTACCGGGCCGGCCGTCCTCGTCCCCGCGAGGCCTGCGCGGCGCGGCGGCGCCCGACACACCGACTTGGACACGCGCGCGCCAGATCCGAGAACGGCGGCGCGGGCGGGGGCGACTGAGGGCACCTGGCCGCATGGGAGTGGCGGACCGCACGAGAGCGCCGGCCTGCGCGAGACCTCCGCGCCTGGCGCGGTGGGCGCGGCGCGCGAAGTGGGCCCGTCGGGCGACCAGGGACGCCCCGACACCCTCCGCCGCACCCTCCGCACCGCCCGCTTCTGGGTCTTGTTTGTTGGTGCGGTCGCGATCGGCGCCATGGACGAGGGGGTCTTCCAGACCTTCCTGCCCCACGCAGCGCGCCAGGGCGTGCCGGAGTCCCTAGCCGCGCAGGGACTAGCGCTCGAGTCGATTTCGTACATCGTCGGCCAGCTGGTCGGGGGCGCGCTGTCTGACCGGTTCGGCCGCCGCCCGGTCGGGATCGCGGCGCTCGCGGTGGTCGGCCTTGGCTCCACCGCCGCCTTCGCAGGGACGGGTGCCATGGCCGAGATCGCCATCGCAGGCGTCGTCCTCTATGGGTTCGGGATGGGCGCGACGATCGCCCTCCGCTCGGCGGCCTTCAGCGACGTCTTCGGAGGGCCCAACTTCGGTTCGATCTTCGGCGTGCTCGCCGTCGCATATCCGCTGGGCGGGATCCTGCCCATTGAGCTCGGCGGGATCAGCGTCGACCGCCTTGGCACGTACTGGCCCGTTTACGGGCTCGTGATGGTGTCACTCCTGGTCTGGGGCATCGCGCTCGTGGTCGTCGGGCCACGGCGGCACGGGCGGGCGTCACGGACGCGACTCGGACGGGCGCTCGCCGGCGACTGACTGAGTCACGTCCCGACCCAAGCAACGCGCGGGTGCAATCGCCCTACCCGGGCAAGCGCCCCACCGGGGCAAGCGCGGCGCGGGTCGGGCAGACGCCGACGACCTGCCGGTTTGCGGGTCAGACCTCCTTGTACTCGCCCTCGACCGCCTCGTCCTCCCCGTCGCCCGGGCCGCCCTTCGACTCGGGGCCGCCCTTCGGGCCCTCGCCCGGGCCGGTCCCCTCGGCCGGCGGCGAGCCGGCCTGCTGGTACGCGGCAGTGGCAACTTTCTGGAGCTGCGTAGCGAGCTCCTGAGTCCGCGAACGGATGGCGTCCATGTCATTGCCCTTAAGGGCCTCCCGCACGGCCTCGACGGCTCGCTCGGTCGCCGCTCGGTCGTCGGGCGACACCTTGTCGGCCAGGTCGCGCAGCGTCCGCTCTGCCTGGAACGCCAGCGTGTCAGCCTGGTTGCGTGTCTCGACCTCCTCGCGCCGCTGGCGGTCCTCGGCGGCGTGCTCGGTCGCGTCGCGGACCATGCGGTCCACATCGTCCTTCGAGAGCATCGACGAGGCCGTGATGCGAACTTGCTGCTCGCGGCTGGTGGCGCGATCCTTGGCCTTCACGTCGAGGATGCCGTTGGCGTCGATGTCGAACGTCACCTCGATCTGGGGGATGCCCCGCGGGGCGGGCGGGATCCCGTCGAGGATGAAACGGCCGAGCGTCTTGTTGTCGGACGCCATGTCGCGCTCGCCCTGCAGGACGTGGATCTCAACCTGCGGCTGGTTGTCGCTGGCGGTCGAGAAGACCTGGCTCTTCGAGGTCGGGATAGTGGTGTTGCGGTCGATGAGCCGCGTCATCACTCCGCCGAGCGTCTCGATGCCGAGCGAAAGTGGCGTCACGTCGAGGAGCAGGACGTCCTTGACCTCGCCGCCCAACACGCCCGCCTGGATCGCGGCGCCCACCGCGACCACCTCATCGGGGTTGACGCCCTTGTGCGGCTCCTTGCCGCCGAACATGACCTTGACGGCGTCGACCACCGCCGGCATGCGCGTCTGGCCGCCAACGAGGATGACCTCGTCGATCTCGGACGGCTTCAGCCCGGCGTCCTTGAGCGCCTGCTGCACCGGCCCCTTGGTCCGATCGACCAGGTCGGCGACCAGATCCTCCAGCTTCGCGCGCGAGAGTGGGAGCACGAGGTGCTTTGGGCCGGTCTGGTCGGCCGTGATATAGGGCAGGTTGATCTCGGTCTGGAGGGTCGAGCTGAGCTCGACCTTGGCCTTCTCGGCCGCCTCCTTAAGGCGCTGCATCGCCTGCTGATCGGCGCGCAAGTCGATCCCCTGGTCCTTCCGGAACTCCGCCAGCAGCCAGTCGATCACACGCTGGTCGAAGTCATCGCCGCCCAGGTGCGTGTCGCCGTTGGTCGACTTGACCTCAAAGACGCCATCACCCAGCTCGAGGATCGAGATGTCGAACGTGCCGCCGCCAAGGTCGTAGACCGCGATCTTCTCGTCGGTCTTCTTGTCCAGGCCGTAGGCCAGCGCAGACGCTGTGGGCTCGTTGATGATCCGCTTCACGTCGAGCCCGGCGATGCGGCCGGCGTCCTTCGTAGCCTGCCGCTGCGTGTCGTCGAAGTACGCCGGGACGGTGATCACCGCGTCGGTGATCTTCTCGCCCAGGTAGGCCTCGGCGTCCGACTTGAGCTTCTGCAGGATCATCGCGCTGATCTCGGGCGGCGTGTACGACGTGGAGCCGTCGGCCAGCACGACCTTGATCCCATCGCTCTTCGCATCGCGCTCGACCTTGTAGGGCACGAGCCCCTTGGAACGCTGCACCTCGGGATCGTCCCAGCGGCGCCCCATGAAACGCTTGATTGAGTAGACGGTGTTGGCCGGGTTCGTAATGGCCTGGCGCTTCGCCAGCTGCCCGACGAGCCGCTCGCCCGTCTTGGTCGAGGCGACGACGGACGGGACGGTCCGGCCGCCCTCGGCGCTCGGGATGACGGTCGGTTCCCCCCCTCCATAACGGCGACTACTGAGTTCGTCGTGCCGAGGTCGATGCCGATGATCTTGCCCATTGCTTAGTTCTCTCCTCCGGGCGTCTCCCGCCCGCCCGCGTTGTTGGCGACGGCCACGAGAGAGGGGCGCAGGAGGCGATCCCCCAGCCGGTACCCTCGTTGGAGCTCCGCGATGACGATGCCATCGGGAGCTTCGGTGGTCTCCTGGTGCACGACAGCTTCGTGCTCGCGTGGGTCGAACGGTTGGCCAATCGCTTCGATGGCGATCACGCCCTCCGATGCAAGGAGCGCCCGCAGCTTGCGCTCGACGAGCCACACGCCCTCGACCCACCCCGACTGCTCGAGGTCTTCCGGCATCGCCCCGAGCGCGCGGTCGAAATCGTCGACGACGGCGAGCAGCTTGCGGAGCAGCGACTCGCTGGCTTGCCCAAAGGCGGCCTCGCGCTGCTGCTCGCTCCGCCGCCGGTAGTTCTGAAAATCCGCCGCACTGCGTTGCCACGCAGCGCGCAGCTCGCTGGCTTCCCGCCGAGCCGCCTCGAGCTCAGCGTGGAGCGCCTCGACTATGTCGGCCGGATTCTCGGCGACCGGCACCTGCTCCGCGGCCGCGTCCACCGCGTCGGGCAGTTGGCTCGCGCCGGAGTCCCCGTTGGGCCGGGGCGAGCCCGACACATGGATACGGCGCCGGGCGCCGCCGTTGTGATGTCGTTCGTTCATGAGTAAAAGTGATCCACCAACTCGTTCATGAGCCCGCTCACGTAGCGGACGCTGCTGATCGCGTGCGGATAGGGCATGCGCGTCGGGCCAAGGACGCCGATGATGCCAACGGCCCGTCCGGGACGGCCGTACGAGGCCACGACGAGGCTCACGTCGCGCATCTCCTCGACCTCGTTCTCGCGGCCGATGAACACTTGCACGCCGCTGTTCCCGGCGACCCGGCGCACCAGCCGGCCGAGGTACTCGCGATCCTGAAGCGCCCCGAACACGCGACGGACCTTCTCGGATTCGGAGAACTCCGGGGCCGCCAGCACGTTGAGTAGCCCCTCGCTGACCATGTCCTCTACCGACGCCGCGTCGAATTCGTGCATCACTTGCAGTGCGCGAGACGCCGCATAACGCACGATTCGATGCTCCGCCGTGTCCGGGAACACCGGGGCCGAGGCATCGATGCGCGCCAGCGCCTCCTGCACCTGCCGCGCGGTGCGGCCAGCCAGCAGCTCGTTGAGTTGGCGCGCTGCGCGGTCAAGGGTCTCCTGGTCGGCGGCTTCGCCCAGCTGCAAGAGGCACTGCTTGACAGGACCCTCGGCAAGGACGAGGACAAGTGCCGCGATATGATCGCCGCCCTGCACGAGATCGACGCGGCGGAGTCGGGCCCTTGCCGGTTTGGCCGGCGTGGCCAAGCCCGCCTCCCGGGTCACGGCGGCCAGCGTCGCCGCTGCGAGCCGGAACCACTGCTCGGACGTGAACTCGACCTGGCCGAACTGGTGCCGGATCATCAGCTGTTCAACCGGGGCCAGGTGGACGCCCTCAGAGATCGATGCCACGTACAGCCGGTACCCGGCGTCGGTAGGCGTGCGCCCGGCGCTCGTGTGGGGGTGCGAGAGGTAGCCGGCGAACTCGAGCTGGGCCATGATGTTGCGCACTGTGGCCGAGCTCACGCCCAGTCCGTATCGCTCCACGAGGGCGTGACTGCCCACTGGAGTCGCAGTCACGACGTATTCCTCGATGATGGTCCGCAGGATCGCCTGCGCCCGTGGGTCGAGCGGCCCGGGCTCGCGGTCTCTCCGACGCGCCACGACCTATCCCCCATGATTGGCCGGGCCGCCCCGGCTCGCATTCGTTAGCACTCTCTGTACTGGAGTGCTAACGTCCCCGATGGTACCAAGCTGGCTCGCGGCGTGTCAATGGGCCAGGGGCCTAGAGCCACGGACCCTGACCCTGTCATCATGGAACGATCCGCGCGAAGAGCTCATTGGACAGCAGCCGCCCGCGCAGCGACAAGCGGATTCGCCCTCCTGCGACGTCCTCCAGGAGATCGTGGCCGCGCGCCCAGCCCAGCGCGGCCACGATCTCCGGCCGCGAGCCGACGTCCAGTTCGATCCCCTCGCGGAGCCTGAGGCCGAGGATCGCCTCCTCGGCCGCGAACGTTGCCTGGTCGAGCCGTTCCTCGCCGCCCGGTGGGAGCCGCGGGGGCACGGCGCTCAGCGCCGAGAGGTACCCCTCGAGCCGTGCCGCGTTCCAGCGGCGCAGCGAGCGCCCGTCAAAGGCATGCGCGCCCGGCCCAACGGCCTCGTATGGATGGTGGTGCCAGTAGGCGAGGTTGTGCCGGCTTTCGTGCCCCGGCCGCGCCCAGTTGGACAGCTCGTACCAGTGGAACCCGCCGGCGGCGAGCATCTCGTCGGCAGCGCAGTAGAGGTCGGCGGCGCGGTCGTCGTCCTGCTCGGCGCGCGCCCGATCCCGCCACGAGCGGGCACCAAGGCGGGTCGGTAGGTGGTCGCCGGCCGGGCCCGTCAGACCCTCGGCGTCGGGGTCATCCAGCGTCAGGGCATAAGCTGACACGTGATCGACGCCGGCCTCCAGGACCGTCTTGAGCGTGCGCCGCCACGTCGCCATGGTCTGACCCGGTATGTCGTAGAGGATGTCGACACTGACGGACCCGATCCCTGCTCGCCGCGCGGCCGTCACGGCTGCGAGCGCATCCCCTGCGGAATGTCGGCGCCCGAGCCGTCGCAGCTCGGCGTCGTCCATGCTCTGCGCGCCTAGGCTGACGCGAGTGATCCCCGCCGCCGCGAAACCCCCAAAGTCGCCGCGCTCGTCCGACCCGGGGTTGGCCTCGATCGTGACTTCCGCCCCGGATGCGACCCCGTAGCGGCGACGGACGCAGTCAAGCACCGACGCAACGCGGGACGCGGTCAGCAGCGAGGGCGTCCCGCCACCCAAGTAGACACTGGACAACAGCGGGCGCTCCGCTGGCAGCGCATCCAGCCGGGCAGCGCGGAGGTTGAGCTCGGCATCGAGCGCGGATAGGTACGCCTGAATCCGAGAGCCCGTGCCGCGCGCGCTGCGCCCCCCGAACACGACAAAGTCGCAGTAGGGGCAGATGCAGAGGCAGAAGGGGACGTGCACGTAGAGGGCGATCGGCGGCAGCGGCGCGTCCTCGGCGTCTCTGGCATGCCCGACCGGGATTGGCACACCAGGGGCGGGCACGGCATGGGATGGTTGGGACGCGGCACGATTGTCATGGCCGCGCACACGTTCGGCGGCCAGCGAAGGTTCGGACCCAGCCGGCAGGCGGGCCTCAGCGCAGCCGGTTCGGGGACTGCGGCGGGATGGCATCGGCTAGGTCGAGCGCGGCGAAACGGGTCGCCGCATGCGCCACGAACGGCGCGACCACCCCCCCGGTCGCGAGCGCGAGCATGCCGGTGAGTGCTCCGAGCAGGAGCGCTGCGAGGAGCAGGTCGAGTGTCACCACCGACCGGCCGAGACGCGTCTCGAGCCCGTACAGGAGGAGCTGCACACAAAACGCGGCCGCTGGAGGCACGCCCGCCACCAGCATGAACCCGAGCAGCACGCCGCGGAATGTCAGCTCGTCCACGATCGCCGTCGCGAGTGAGTCGAAGGCAAAGCGCGGCGTGTCGCCCCCGGGGTTCAGGCGCGGGGGCCACTCCGACGACCACAGCCGGGCAACGGCAACCACGGCACCGACCCCCACGGCGGCGCCCAGGATCGCCAGCACGACGGTGAGGGGGGACAAGGCGCTCGCGCTTCCCAGCCCGATGGCGCCGCGCCCGGCCGGCAGCAAGATGGCGATTGCCGCCACGAGCGCGACCGCCAAGCCCGGCCAGGCGAGCCTCGTCAGGCGTGATCCCATCGAGTTGGTAGTCATGTCCACGTCGTAACCGGCGGAACCGAAACGGGGCGCGTCGAGCCGCAGCAGGAGCAGCAGGCCCGCCAAGGCGATCGCCATGAGCGTCCGAATCTCGTCGACCGGCATGGGCACCGCCTGCCTCCCGAGGTCCCCCCTCGTGCGCGACCGTCAGGCCTGTTCGTCGGTTCGCAGGATGGCGAGAAATGCCTCCTGCGGGATCTCCACCTGTCCCACGCGCTTCATGCGCTGCTTGCCCTCGCGCTGCTTCTCCAGCAGCTTGCGCTTCCGCGTGATGTCGCCACCGTAGCACTTCGCGAGCACGTTCTTGCGCATCGCGCTGATCGTTTCGCGCGCCACGACCGTGCTCCCGACGGCGGCTTGGATGGGCACCTCGAACATCTGGCGCGGGATCAGCTTCCTGAGTCGCTCGGCCAACCGGCGGCCTTGCGCCTGAGCATCCTCCCGGTGCACGATCATCGAGAGGGCGTCCACGGGCTCGCCGTTGACGAGGATCTCGAGCTTGACCAGTCGTTCGGGCCGGAACCCGATCTCCTCGTAGTCCATGCTGGCGTAGCCCTGGGTGCGGCTTTTCAGCTGGTCGTAGAAGTCGACGATCACCTCGGCCAGCGGCAGCTCGAACTGCATGACCACACGCGCCTGGTCGAGGTACTCCATCGACTGGAACGCGCCGCGTCGCACCTTGACGAGATCCATGAGCGTTCCGATGTACGTGTTCGGGGTGACGATCTTGACGCGCACCCAAGGTTCGGCGATCTGCTCGACGTCTGAGGGTCCGGGAAGCTCGGCGGGGTTGTCGACCCGGACGTCGCCGCGACCGTTGGTTAGCGTGACGAGGTACTCGACCGACGGCGCAGACGCGATTAGCTCGAGGCTGAACTCGCGCTCAAGCCGCTCCTGCACGATCTCCATGTGTAGGAGACCCAGGAATCCGCACCGGAACCCGAACCCGAGCGCGACCGAGCTCTCGGGCTCGAAGGTGATCGAGGCGTCGTTCAGATGCAGCTTCTCCAGTGCGTCTCTGAGAAGCGGGTAGTCGGGCCCCTTAATCGGGTAGAAGCCAGCGAACACGAGTGGCCTGGCCGCCTTATATCCGGGCAGCGGGGACGCCGCAGGGCGTTCGGCCGACGTCAGCGTGTCCCCGACCTGGCAATCGCGCACGCTCTTGAGACCGGTCGCCACGTAGCCGACTTCACCCGCCGACAGCGTCTCGACGGGCACCAGCTGGGGCCGGAAGACTCCGAGCTCGAGCAGCTCGCTCTCGGCGCCCGACGCCATCAGCCGCACCGATTCGTGGGCGCGCAGCGTGCCCTCGGCGAGCCGCACGTACGCTACGACGCCCTTGTAGGCATCGTAGTGCGAGTCGAAGATCAGACCACGGGCCGGGGCACCCGGATCTCCCCTGGGCGGCGGGATCCGTCGAACCACCGCCTCCAGCACGTCGACGACCCCCGTCCCTTCCTTGGCTGACGCGAGGATGACCTCCTCACGCGGGATCGCCAGCACGCTCTCCAGCTCCTCGATCACGAGCTCCGGCTGCGCCGACGGAAGGTCGATCTTGTTGATCACGGGGACGATGACCAGATCGTGCTCCAGGGCGAGGTAGACGTTGGCCAGCGTCTGCGCCTCGATCCCCTGCGCCGCATCGACCACGAGGATGGCGCCCTCGCACGCCTGGAGGGATCGGCTCACCTCATAGGTGAAGTCGACGTGACCCGGCGTGTCGATCAGGTTCAGCGCGTAAGTCTCGCCGTCCTCGGCGGTGTAGTGGAGCCTGACGGCGCGAGCCTTGATCGTAATCCCGTGCTCGCGCTCCAGGTCCATCGAGTCCAAGACCTGGCTCGTCATTTGGCGGGCGTCGATGGTGTGCGTCAGCTCCAAGAAACGGTCCGCGAGCGTCGACTTGCCGTGGTCGACATGCGCGATGATGCAGAAGTTGCGGAAGTTCTTTTGTAAGACGTTGCTCACTAGGCTCTCATCCCGACGCTAACGATACGGGAGGGGCGACGGAGTGGGTCGGCCAGCGGAGCAGCCGCGACAGCACGAACTTCGACCCGCTGGCAGCGAAGCCGCGCGAAGGCCGGCGGCCGGCGATGAAAGGATCCAGGCGTGTCACAACTGACGCCCGAGGACCGCACGCGCCGTGTGACGGCGGTCTACGAGCGGATCGCGAAACTCGACCGTCAAGGCCTCACATTCGCAACCGCGCGTTGCGAGCCTCGGACGTTCGGCATTGGCACGAGGCAGCGGGCGCTGCTTCCCTGTCGCTCATCCGGCTGTGGTGATCGGACCGAGGGTCCGTTCGCTCGCACGCCCGGTCGTGAGCCCGCGGAGGATCGCCGCGGGCTCACGATGCTGGGCATCGACGCACGGCGGCCTGCCAGAGACCGGACGAGACCGCCAAACCCGGGCCTGGCCACGCGGCCGGCCGCAGACGCCTCATCCCCGTTCCTCGATCATGGCTCGCGCCGACGCGCCCCGAAGGAGCTCCCGGCGCGCTTCCGGACGGCTCGCCATCCCTCCGATCGGCGCGCCGCTCCGGTGACGTGGCAAACTCGGCGCGCCCAGAGAGTGGGATTATCGCCAACAGCATGCTGAGGCTGCCGAACCAGAGGGCGGGCAAGGCCAGCATCGAGGCGACCGGAACGGTCCAGCGACGATCGGTCCGGGCTCCCCACGCCAGCAGTGCGACGGCGATCGGCAGCCGTACCCAGAGGGCAAGTGGGACCGCGGCCGAGGTTCCGCCCTGCCCCGCGTTCGCGACCAGCACCTGCAGCCATTGCCACCACTCGTGCGGGGCGAGCAGGGTGGACGCGGCGACGACAGCGATGGTGGCGCCGAGCGCGACGACGAGATTGCGCCACTCCCTCCGCAGAACGAACCACAGCAGCCCGACACCCGGCGTGACCTTGGTGAGCACGACGAAGGCCCACGTCGCCGGCCATCGAAAGCCGAGCACGATAGCGACCGCGAGGAAGAGCGAGATGTTGCCGCCAGCAAGCTCGATGGCGGCCACGAGCACGCCCAGCCAGAAGAGGCGCGGACCGGTGAGATAGCGCAGGGCGGCCAGGAGCAGAGCCGTCCAAACGGCCACGAACGCGGGCCAGCCGAGTACCTTCAACGGGGCAATGAGCTGCAGGAAGGCGGGCGAGTACACGTACGCGAGCGGGCGGGTCCACACCGACCAGCGGTAGGGATCGGCGAGCGCAGCGACCCAGTAGCACCGCGCCTCCTGAGCCGTGCTCCAGATGCGGCCGGGGGCCGAGTCCGCGATGATGAGGAGCCACAATCCGAGGGCTAGCCCGACCCCGGCCGCAGCCCTCGGCGAGCGCAGCTCGCCGGACCAGGCACGAAGCCGCGCCACGATCGGGCGCCGGTGCGCAACTGCGTCGCTCGCTCGCGGCGAGTACGAGACTCGGTGGCCCTCACCGCCGCCGTTCGTCGTCGCCGGTGCGGGCACGGCTGGCCGGAAGTCTGGAAGCATCGACATCGTGGGTCGCGGCCCTCGGTTCATTGTGCCCACGGCTTAGCGCCGCCTCTGCTATGTGTACGCCACAAGACGGTAGGGACGGCCAGAACGACCGCGCCGGAAATGGGCGCCTCGCGGGCGGAGAACTCGAACCCCAACAGCGTCATGGCGAGCAGCAAGCTGTCTCCGAGCGCCGCGCTTCGAGCCGGTCACAGTCTCTATCATAGAGTGACGTGCGCACCAGCAAGGAGCCGCCAGGAGCGCCGCGATGCACCCTGAGACGGTCCCCCTGACTAGTCCCGGAGCCGCGAGCCCATTGGCGCCACCAGCGCGCGGGCATGTCCCTACGTCGCGGGCGAGGAGCCAGGACGCGAGGACGGGGCGGTCACCGCGGCCACGTGGAGCCCGCTGACCTGCCCGGAGCCGTCGACGGTCACCGTGAGCGCCACCTTGGCGCGGGCAAAGGTGGTCTCGACGACCGCGACAGTGTAAGGCGCTTGGGCCGTGACGCTAACGGAACCGATGCTCTCAAAGGCCCCGAACTGGGTCACGAACTGCTGCCAGATCTGGCCGAGCTGGGCAGCTGGCGCGGCAGCCAGCATAGTGGCGTCTTCCATGCCCTGCGCAGCAGCATCATCGCCGCGGGACAGCGCCTCGATGAAAGCCCTACCGATCCCCGCCGGGCTCGGGCCGCTGGCGGGCACGCGGGAGGCGGCCGCGCTTGTTGGCGCCGGAGATGGCGCGGGTGTCGGAGTGCTCGCGGCACACGCCGAAAACACGAGCAACACGACCATCAGCACTGCCAACCGCCGAAGCATTGGGAGTCCTCCAGTCGGTGAGCGATGGAACAAGGCGGGACCACGCACACGACCACGCTGCGCCGACGGATCGTCGCGACGCAACCGCCATGTGCCCCCTCACCAATGGGCCGGGGCGCCCACAACGTGCCAGGTCCCTGCCATCCGAGCGGCACCAGTGTCCAATTGCGGCACTCAACAGCAGACCACCTGCGAGCCGTCCGTGCGTGCCGCTGGTCGGCGCCACCACACCGTCGCTCAGCGGCACGAGGCGTCCATTCGGACCGAGGCCATGGCCCTGCGCGCGTTCGCCCGCAGTTCCGGGCGGGGACGGCGCCACGGTCCCGCCTGACTCTGATAGCCGGCGCCCACTGGGTACGTGGGCGGACGCCCACGCCGCGGCGGCCCGGGGTAGGGTGCCGGGGACCCACTCGACGCTATCCCCCAGCCCTGAGGTGCGATCAGCACAGAGCCCTGACTGCTACGTCGGGGCTACAGTCCTCTACCCGGCTTTGACACCATGCCGGCGGAGGCCGAGCCCGTGCAGCTTCCGGAGACCGCCTAAGGCAAGGACGCGAAATGACGGGCTGCTACCGCACGAAGCGGCAGAGGAAGCGCAGCCGCGTAGGGTTGACGCCACGTGACCGAGACCTCCTGATCGCGTGCAAGCACCTGACGGAAGAGGCCTAGCTCTTGAGGGATCATGGG
>CAWIHR010000041.1:0-36255 GCA_963835945.1 uncultured Chloroflexia bacterium | reverse complement strand
TGCGCCGACGGAAGGTCGATCTTGTTGATCACGGGGACGATGACCAGATCGTGCTCCAGGGCGAGGTAGACGTTGGCCAGCGTCTGGGCCTCGATCCCCTGCGCCGCATCGACCACGAGGATGGCGCCCTCGCACGCCTGGAGGGATCGGCTCACCTCATAGGTGAAGTCGACGTGACCCGGCGTGTCGATCAGGTTCAGCGCGTAAGTCTCGCCGTCCTCGGCGGTGTAGTGGAGCCTGACGGCGCGAGCCTTGATCGTAATCCCGTGCTCGCGCTCCAGGTCCATCGAGTCCAAGACCTGGCTCGTCATTTGGCGGGCGTCGATGGTGTGCGTCAGCTCCAAGAAGCGGTCCGCGAGCGTCGACTTGCCGTGGTCGACATGCGCGATGATGCAGAAGTTGCGGAAGTTCTTTTGTAAGACGTTGCTCACTAGGCTCTCATCCCGACGCTAACGATACGGGAGGGGCGACGGAGTGGGTCGGCCAGCGGAGCAGCCGCGACAGCACGAACTTCGACCCGCTGGCAGCGAAGCCGCGCGAAGGCCGGCGGCCGGCGATGAAAGGATCCAGGCGTGTCACGACTGACGCCCGAGGACCGCACGCGCCGTGTGACGGCGGTCTACGAGCGGATCGCGAAACTCGACCGTCAAGGCCTCACATTCGCAACCGCGCGTTGTGAGCCTCGGACGTTCGGCATTGGCACGAGGCAGCGGGCGCTGCTTCCCTGTCGCTCATCCGGCTGTGGTGATCGGACCGAGGGTCCGTTCGCTCGCACGCCCGGTCGTGAGCCCGCGGAGGATCGCCGCGGGTTCACGATGCTGGGCATCGACGCACGGCGGCCTGCCAGAGACCGGACGAGACCGCCAAACCCGGGCCTGGCCACGCGGCCGGCCGCAGACGCCTCATCCCCGTTCCTCGATCATGGCTCGCACCGACGCGCCCCGGAGGACTCCCGGCGCGCTTCCGGACGGCTCGCCATCCCTCCGATCGGCGCGACACTCCCGTGACGTCGGCGACTCGGCGCGCCGAGAGAGTGGGATTATCGCCAACAGCATGCTGAGGCTGCCGAACCAGAGGGCGGGCAAGGCCAGCATCGAGGCGACCGCAACGGTCCAGCGACGATCGGTGCGGGCTCCCCACGCCAGCAGTGCGACGGCCATCGGCAGCCGCACCCAGAGGGCAAGTGGGACCGCGGCCGAGGTTCCGCCCTGCCCCGCGTTCGCGACCAGCACCTGCAGCCATTGCCACCACTCGTGCGGGGCGAGCAGGGTGGACGCGGCGACGACAGCGATGGTGGCGCCGAGCGCGATGACGAGATTGCGCCACTCCCTCCGCAGAACGAACCACAGTAGCCCGACACCCGGCGTGACCTTGGTGAGCACGACGAAGGCCCACGTCGCCGGCCAGCGAAAGCCGAGCACGATAGCGACCGCGAGGAAGAGCGAGATGTTGCCGCCAGCAAGCTCGATGGCGGCCACCAGCACGCCCAGCCAGAAGAGGCGCGGACCGGTGAGGTAGCACAGGGCGGCCAGGAGCAGAGCCGTCCAAACGGCCACGAACGCGGGCCAGCCGAGCGCCTTCAACGGGGCAATGAGCTGCAGGAAGGCGGGCGAGTACACGTACGCGAGCGGGCGGGTCCACACCGACCAGCGGTAGGGATCGGCGAGCGCGGCGACCCAGTAGCACCGCGCCTCCTGAGCCGTGCTCCAGATGCGGCCGGGGGCCGAGTCCGCGATGATGAAGAGCCACAATCCGAGGGCTAGCCCGACCCCGGCCGCACCCCTCGGCGAGCGCAGCTCGACGGACCAGGCACGAAGCCGTGCCACGATCGGGCGCCGGTGCGCAACTGCGTCGCTCGCTCGCGGCGAATACGAGACTCGGTGGCCCTCACCGCCGCCGTTCGTCGTCGCCGGTGCGGGCACGGCTGGCCGGAAGTCTGGAAGCATCGACATCGTGGGTCGCGGCCCTCGGTTCATTGTGCCCACGGCTTGGCGCCGCCTCTGCTATGTGTACGCCACAAGACGGTAGGGACGGCCAGAACGACCGCGCCGGCAATGGGCGCCTCGCGGGCGGAGAACTCGAACCCCAACAGCGTCATGGCGAGCAGCAAGCTGTCTCCGAGCGCCGCGCTTCGAGCCGGTCACAGTCTCTATCATAGAGTGACGTGCGCACCAGCAAGGAGCCGCCAGGAGCGCCGCGATGCACCCTGAGACGGTCCACCTGACTAGTCCCGGAGCCGCGAGCCCATTGGCGCCACCAGCGCGCGGGCATGTCCCTACGTCGCGGGCGAGGAGCCAGGACGCGAGGACGGGGCGGTCACCGCGGCCACGTGGAGCCCGCTGACCTGCCCGGAGCCGTCGACGGTCACCGTGAGCGCCACCTTGGCGCGGGCAAAGGTGGTCTCGACGACCGCGACAGTGTAAGGCGCTTGGGCCGTGACGCTAACGGAACCGATGCTCTCAAAGGCCCCGAACTGGGTCACGAACTGCTGCCAGATCTGGCCGAGCTGGGCCGCTGGCGCGGCAACCAGCATAGTGGCGTCTTCCATGCCCTGCGCAGCAGCACCATCGCCGCGGGACAGCGCCTCGATGAAAGCCCGACCGATCCCCGCCGGGCTCGGGCCGCTGACGGGCACGCGGGAGGCGGCCGCGCTTGTGGGCGCCGGAGATGGCGCGGGCGTCGGAGTGCTCGCGGCACACGCCGAAAACACGAGCAACACGACCATCAGCACTGCCAACCGCCGAAGCATTGGGAGTCCTCCAGTCGGTGAGCGATGGAACAAGGCGGGACTACGCACACGACCACGCTGCGCCGACTGATCGTCGCGACGCAACCGCCATGTGCCCCCTCACCAATGGGCCGGGGCGCCCACAACGTGCCACGTCCTTGCCATCCGAGCGGCACCAGTGTCCAATTGCGGCACTCAACAAGCAGACCACCTGCGAGCCGTCCGTGCGTGCCGCTGGTCGGCGCCACCACACCGTCGCTCAGCGGCACGAGGCGTCCATTCGGACCGAGGCCATGGCCCTGCGCGCGTTCGCCCGCAGTTCCGGGCGGGGACGGCGCCACGGTCCCGCCTGACTCTGATAGCCGGCGCCCACTGGGTACGTGGGCGGACGCCCGCGCCGCCGCGGCCCGGGGTAGGGTGCCGGGGACCCACTCGACGCTATCCCCCAGCCCTGAGGTGCGATCAGCACAGAGTCCTGACTGCTAAGTCGGGGCTACAGTCCTCTACCCGGCTTTGACACCATGCCGGCGGAGGCCGAGCCCGTGCAGCTTCCGGAGACCGCCTAAGGCAAGGACGCGAAATGACGGGCTGCTACCGCACGAAGCGGCAGAGGAAGCGCAGCCGGGTAGGGTTGACGCCACGTGACCGAGACCTCCAAATCGCGTGCAAGCACCTGACGGAAGAGGCCTAGCTCTTGAGGGATCATGGGCGAGGCGAGTGCAGCAGAGGCGGCGTGCTCGCCCGGCTGGTACCGACCTGATACCATCAACGGTCGCGCGCGCTGAACATGGCAGCGCCACCCTCGCATGTCGGCTGTCACAACCGGCAAGCCTGGCCCATAGCATCAGCATCGCATCGAGGATCGATCCGCCTTGGCACACTCGGCTCGCAACTGGAAGGGCGCACGGACGCCACAAGCCATCAAGCGCGACCGCCAGGCCGCCCGGCGGCACGAGACCAACAAGCCGATGGTGTCGCGCGCCCGGACGCTGGTCACGAAGGCGCTGCGCGCAGCCGTCGCCGGCGACGCCGAGGTCGCCGTTGCCACGATCCCAGAGGCGGAGTCGGCGCTCGACCGGGCCGCCAAGGCCGGCGCGATCCACGCGAACGCGGCGGCCCGCCGCAAGAGCCGCCTGATACGCAAGGTCAACGCAGCGCTCGGCGGCGCGACCGTCGTGGGGACCGCGCGTGCCACCAAGACGACCGGCAAGGCCGCGGCAGCCAAGGCTGCGAAGGCGCGCGTCGCGACGTCGCGCGCAGCCAAGGCCAAGGGCGAGCAGACGGCCGCCGGCAAGGCTCGAGCCGCGGTGCATCGCGCAACCCGCGGCGAGTCCGGCGCGGCCGAAGCGGGAGTCGGAGCCGCGGCGCCGTCGGCGGCGAGCCGGCGATCTGCCGCCGACAAGCCAGCCACCCCACGGGCCCCGCGCTCCAGTCAGACCGCCACCGGTGACAAGGCCGTCTCCACGGAAGCAGCACCGAAGGCGCGAGCACCGCGGGCCGCCAAGGCCGCCCCGGCGGTCGAGGTCAAGCCGGCGCGGGCGCCTCGGACTAGGAAGAAGCCCGAGGCGTAGGTCCATGCTCGGTGCGCAGCGCGCAGGACCACCCAGGCGGCAGAGCCTCCTGTGAGTCCGGGGTCTGGCGCAGGCGGTTGACCCCGAGACCGGCGCTGGTTTTGCTGCCAGCGGTCGCTCGTGCTACCGGCGCGCTGGCGGCACCGGGCTCACGCTGGCGTCGCCTATGGGCGCTCCCGAGTTAACGGCGCGGCAAGCCAGCCCCCGAAGAGCGCCGCACCGCGCTTCAGAGGAGCAGGATGATCCCGCCATCGAGTTGTTCGGTCAGGAATACCGCTCGACCCCGGACGCGTCGGTGATGCCTGCAGCGCGCAGCTCGGCAGCAGAGACGGGGGGAGCGAGGTAGCGCTGACACGTGCAGTCCGCTGCCGACCGGCACGTGACGGCTCCCCCTTGGCTGCCGGCGCTGAACCCTGCGTCCCCGGAGAAGAACAGCAGCCGGATCGCTCCGTGCAGGAGCGCCAGGGTTGGCCCGGTGACAAGGCCAGCGTTGGGCCGCGTTCGCGGCCACCCCGCGCCCACGGGCCGCCTGCCCATACTGAGCACGTGTTTGCGTCGTGACCGATGAGCAGGCCCGCCAGTAGCGCCGCGTAGAAGACCACCGGTTGGGGGGACCACGAGCTCGAAACTGAGCACGATGACCGCCGCCATTCCGGCGCTGACCCAGCCAGCGAAAATGGCCCCGCGGTCGAGGACGCGGCCCATTGGCCCTCTCGGAAATCGTTCACGAGGGCACGGGATCGATCCCGTGCCCTCGTGAACATGACGAGCAACGGGGGTCGTGCTCGCGGCGAGTCCTACGCCCGCTCGCGGTCCCGCAAGACGGCCACGCCGGGCAGCGTAATCCCCTCGAGGAACTCGAGCGACGCGCCGCCGCCCGTGGACACGTGCGTCATCTTCTCGGCGAGCTGGAGCTGGTCGAGCGCTGCGACAGAGTCACCCCCGCCCACTACCGTCGTGACGCCCTGGTCGGCGCGAGCAGCCAAGAACCGGGCCATGGCGCGAGTCCCGTCCCCGAACGTGGGGATTTCGAAAACGCCGAGCGGGCCGTTCCAGAGAACGGTCCGGGCCGGCTCCAGCGCTTCCTCGAACGCCTTCACGCTGTTGGGACCCACATCCACGATTGACCAACTGTTGGGCACCTTACTCGCCTGCACCACCTTGTGCTCGGCCCCGCGTGTGACCTCCTTCGCGACGACGACGTCCGTCGGCAGCACGAAGCGCACGCCACGCGCCTCCGCGTCGGAGAGGATGCGCCGCGCGTCGTCGACCCGGTCGGGCTCAAGCAGGCTCTTGCCCACCGTGTATCCCTTCGCGACGAGGAAGGTATTAGCCATGCCACCGCCGATGCAGAACGTGTCGCACCGTGAGACGAGGTTCTCCAGCACCTTGACCTTGTCGGACACTTTGGCGCCGCCCAGGACGGCGGCAAACGGCCGTTCCGGGTTCTCAATGAGGCGCGAGAGCGCGTTGATCTCCCGCTCCATCAGCAAGCCGGCGTAGGCTGGCAGCAGCTCGGCCATCCCGACAGTGGACGCGTGCGCCCTGTGGGCAGTGCCGAAGGCGTCGTTGACGTACACATCGGCGTAACTTGCGAGCGTCTTCGCGAACTCGGGGTCGTTCGCCTCCTCCTCCGGGTGGAAGCGCAGGTTCTCGAGCAGCACGACCTCACCCGGCTTCAACCGGGCGAGCGCGTCATTCGTGCCGGCGCCGATCGCGTCACCGGTCACCCGAACGGTGCGGCCCAGCAGCTGGCTTAGCCGTTCCGCAGCGGGGCGGAGCCGCATGCTCTCGACGACCTTGCCCTTCGGGCGGCCGAGGTGGCTCGCGAGGATGACGATCGCGCCCTTGTCGAGCAGGTACTTGATCGTCGGCAGTGCGGCGCGAATCCGCGTGTCGTCGGTGACCTTCCCGTCCTCCAAGGGGACGTTGAAGTCGACTCGGACGAAGACCCGCTTTCCGCTGGGATCGAAGTCCCGCACGGTCTGTTTGTCCATCGGAGTCCTCTCGTGTGCGGCCCGGAGCCGCGGGGCAGGTGGCCTGGTGCGACCCCGGAGCGGCTCGGGCGGCGGTTACAGACGCTCAGCGACGAAGGTCGCCAGGTCGGCGACACGACAGCTATAGCCCCACTCGTTGTCGTACCAGCCCAGGACCTTGGCGAACCGGCCGCCGATGACCATGGTGTACGCCGCCTCGACGATCGAGGACCGCGCGTCGCCCTTGAAGTCTGTCGAGACGAGCGGCTCGTCACTGACGCCGAGGATCCCCCGCATCGGGCCGGCTTCGGCCGCACGGAATGCAGCGGTGATCTCCTCGACCGTGGTCTCCTTCGCCAGGTCGACGGTCAGGTCGACGACGCTCACGGTCGGTGTCGGGACTCGGAGGCTGAACCCGTCGAGCTTCCCCTTTAGCTCGGGGATAACAAGTGAGAGCGCCTTGGCGGCGCCCGTGGTCGTGGGGATGATGTTGAGCCCCGGCTGAGCGAGCGCGGCGCGGATCCTTGTGGGCCACGTCCAAGATGCGCTGGTCGTTCGTGTAGCTATGGATGGTGTTCATCAGGCCTCGCTCGATGCCGAACGAGTCGTTGAGGACCTTGGCAATCGGCGCGAGGCAGTTCGTAGTGCAGCTGGCGTTGCTGATGATCGCGTGGGCGGCCGGATCGTAGACCTGCTCATTGACGCCGAGGACGATCGTGACGTCCTCTTTCTTGGCCGGCGCCGAGATGATGACCTTCTTCGCACCGGCCTCGACGTGCGCGCGGGCCTTGTCGCCGTCCGTGAACCTGCCAGTCGACTCGATGACGATATCGACCCCAAGGTCGCGCCATGGAAGCTCGGCCGGGTTCATCACCATCAGGCTCTTGATGGCTCGGCCATCGACGATGATGGCATCGTCCGTGTGCGACACCACGCCGCCGAAGGTGCCGTAGGTCGAGTCGTGTTTGAAGAGCAGTGCGTTCGTGGCAACGTCCACGATGTCGTTGACCGCGACGACCTCGAGGTCCGGCGCACGCTCAATGATCGCCTTGAGCGCCTGCCGCCCGATGCGGCCGAACCCGTTGATCCCGACGCGAGTGGTCATGGTGCTGTACCTCCTGGAGCCCGCCGACGCGGGCGCATCGATGGCGCGGCATGAGGTCGCGGGCCCCGGGGCGTTGCGACGCCCCCGACACGTCGGCGTCTCCCAGCGGCTCAGGCCGCCCGGATGCCGAGGCTGATGGCTGGGCGGTCAATGGAGTCAAGGCTCGCCGCGCTTGGCGGGACGCTTCCTGCACCGCCACGGGCAGCAGACGCGTGCGGGTGTGAGCCGCGTGCCGTCCGCCCATCCTCCATTGCAACGCGATTGTACCAACCGGTCTCGGCGGCCAGATCGGCCCGGACGGCCCCATGTGCACGTGCCGCCCGGCGCGCGACCACCGGGGCGAGCGGACGCGCCGGGCATGCGAAGACCCCGGCCGAAGCCGGGGCCTCGCGGTGTCGGAAGATCGAGCCCTCAGCCGCCGATCTTGAAGACGTTGGTCCCGCAGACGGGGCAGGTGCCCTTGAGGGCGTGCTTGCCGTTCTTCATGGTGATCTGCTCTGGGTTCTTGACCTCGCGCTTGGCCTTGCACTTGACGCAATACGCCTCAGCCATTGGGTTCTCCTCTCTCCGGTCGATCCGGCACTCGTGACGCCCCCCGACAACGCCGGTGGTCGTCGCCCGATCCAAGGCTCACGCGCCGGAGCCCGCGGACCAGAGCCCGGGGCGCCAGCGCGTCGCTCCCGCCTCGTGGACCTGACGGTCCATCTCAGACAGGATCATCAGGGCCTCAAGGCCCACGTCGATGCAGTCGGACTCTGCTCGCTCCCTCGCCTCCCCCTGCAGGAACTCTCCCGTTGTCCGCTGCGCGAAGGCCGTGCAGACCACGCCTGCGCGGCACCCGGCCAGCCCGGCGAGCACAAGGACCGCCGAGCCTTCCATTTCAAAGTTCACGACGCCCTGTCGGCGCATCTCCTCCGCGAGATCCGGGTATCGGATCGACAGCCGAGGGATGGGCCGTCCCTGCGCGCCGTAGAACCCCGGCGCGGTCGCCGTGATGCCGAGGTGAGCCCGCTTGTTACGGCGGGCCGCGGCCTCAAGCAACGCCGCTACTGCGCCATAGTCCGCGACGGCCGGGTAACCCTCGTGGACGTAGTACGCCGTGGTGGCCTCGAGCCGTACGGCGCCAGATGTAACCACGAGATCCCCGACGCCGATGTCCTCGCGCAGCACGCCACAGGAGCCGACACGGATAAACGTGGGTCGCGACGTCAGGGCCAGGATCTCGGCAAGCACGATCTCCACGTTATCCGTGCCGATACCCGTGGAAACCGCCGACACCCGCACGCCGCGGTACGTGCCCGTGACGGTCACGAACTCGCGGTGGCGGCGCCTGACCTCGATGTCGTCGAACCTGGACGCGATGAGCTCGATACGATCGGGATCGCCGGGCAGAAGGATGTACTCCGCGAGCTCGCCGGGGGCGAGATCGATGTGGTACTGGCGCTCCGTCTCGGGCAGCGCGACGCGGGGATCCGCGATCGGCAAGTCAACGTTCCTCGTGCCGCCTCCGCCTCGAACCGCGGAGTTACCACCGAGCATAGAGAAGCGCAAACGCGAGCGTCAAGCGAACCAGCACTTCGAGCGGGCGGAACGTACCGACTCGGCGCCCGGGGGCGTCACGCAGGCGACCCCGCGGCGGGCCGGATCCGCGTGTGCGCACCAGGCGTTGGACAGCTCGATGAACTCGTCGGACGCGCCGGCTCCCCTGGCCCGATCTCGCGCACGAAGAGCGGTGCCGACGGTGGCTACGTAGCTGTGAAAGCCGCGCACGAGCTTCCATCGCGAGTCCGCTGAGGGCGAGCGCGAGCCCGGAGCTCGAGACGAGCGCTCAATGCGGGAAGGATTGCGGCGGAGAGGTCGGGCGATCTGTGGCTCCACCTGTCGGGGGCCGGCGGTGGCACCTTGTAGCGCGTCGCTCTCCACACCACGGTTCCATCGCCGCTCACCACCCGCTTGGGCGTACCATGCACGGAGCCGGCCGAGCACCGTCGCCCCGGATGATCCGAGCGCGCGCAGGAGCCGCCGACCCCGCGTCAGCGACCAGCCGCAGAGTAAAGGAGTCGATCGTTGGCCCGCGCAAAGAGGACCGAGCGCGCCGAGGCTCGACGGCGTTACCGCGCGACGCAGGCAGAGCAGGCGGCGGAGACCGACACCGCGTCCACGGTGTCGCCAGCTCCAGCCGCGCCCGCAACGTCGCTGGTGGAGAGCGCACGCCGGGCAATCGGGCAGATGCACAGGCCGGACCTGCGCGCCGATCTCCGGGCGATCCCAGCGGTGATGCGCGCGAAGCCCTTGATCCTCCTCCCGTACGGGCTGCTCCTGGTTGCCGTCGTCGTGGCAGTGGTGCTTCCCAAGAGCCAGGTCGGCGGCGGAAGCGGCATCGCGTCGCTGTATGTCCAGCTCGCCTTCCTGCAGCCGACGCTGCTGTTCTTCGCGGTCGGCTTCTTGGCCCCCCGGGGCGCCTACCTGTTCGGCGCGATCCTGGGCATCGCGACGTCAGTGCTGTTCACTGTGCTCGCCCTGGGACTACTCGGCATGTTCGGATCGCTGGACACGATGAGCGTGACGCAGCGCCTTTTGTATTGCGCCTGGCAGGCCGTCCAGTTCGTCCTGACCGGCGCGGTCTTCGGCTGGTTCGCGTTTTGGTACCGGGACTTCCTCCGCCGGTCGCAAGCACGCAGCCGGGAGGCCGCCGAGGCGCGCAAGCGCGCCCAACGGCGCGATGCCAGGCGACCGGAACCGAAGCGCGCTCGCTGAGCTCAGCCTCGTCGCATGCCCAAGTAGCTCTGGGGGCGGGTGTCGTTCAGCGATTTGGGACCCCCAGCGGCCCGCACGACGTCCGGCATTGCTCGGACCTCGTGCGCCACCACGTTCACGACGCTCGCCTCCCGCTGCAGCGCGCCATCGACCAGCAGAAGCGCGTGCCGTCGCACGACTGAGCGAAACCGGTTCCACTGGTCGGGCCACAGCGTGACGTTGGCCATCGCCGTCTCGTCCTCGAGCGCGAGGAAGACGGTACCCCGCGCGGTCATGGGATGCTGCCTGGTCACGACTAGGCCAGCGATCCGGACGCGGCCTGGACGCAGGTCCGAGAGGCGTGCGTTAGGGGTCACGCCGAGCTGGTCCAGCACCGGGCGGAACAGTTCGATTACCTGCCGGCGCGCGTCGAGCGAGAGGATGGCGTAGCTGTCGGCCAGTCTCTCGACCTCGGTGAGCGGGGTCAGATCGGGCGCGTCGGTCGGCGGCAGCCGGAGATCGAGGACCCGGGGCTCGATCCGCCGGTCGTCCCGCCCCTTGCGACCAGTCGACGCCACCACCTCGCGCAGCTGCCAGAGCAACTCCCGTCGCGGCCGGCCTAGCGAGTCGAGCGCGCCCGCCCGGATCAGCCGCTCGATCATCTCCTCGGCGAGCCCGGTCCGTGCCACGACGTCGGCCAGCGAACGGTACGGACCACGCTCCAGCTCTCCGTCCAGTGCCTCCGCATGTTCCTCGCCGATGCCCTTTACTAGGTGCAGCCCGAGCCTGATCCCGTACCCCTGCGCCGACTCGGCCGCCAGCTGCCGGCGTGTGCGGGCGTCGGGAATCACACACCCTGACGATCGGACCACGCGCGGGCGTCGCTCGATCCCGCACCCCAAGGGAAGCGGCTCGCTCGGCATCCCCACCCACTCGGTCGTCGTGCGGTAGCGGCTTCGGTTCAGGTCGACCGGCAGGACCGCCACTCCGTGTCGCTTGGCATCGTTGATCAGCACCTCGACCGGGTAGAAGCCCATCGGCTGGTTGTTGATGAGTCCCGCTGTGAACTGCGCCGGGTAGTAGAGCTTCAGAAACGCCGACTCGTACGCCGTCCGGGCAAACGCGGCGGCATGGCTTTTGTTGAAGCCGAAGCTGGCGAACGCCGCGACCTGCCGGAACAGCTCCTCCGCCTGCTCGTCTGCCAGGCCGCTCACTTCCCGGCACCCGTCCACGAACCGCCGGTGGAGCTTCTCCATCTCACGGCTGGAGCGCCACGTACCCATGGCGCGCCGGAACCCGTCCGACTCGGCGGCGCTGAACCCGGCGACCCTGATGGCGATCTCCATGACCTGCTCCTGGTACAGGATCACGCCGAGCGTCTCGCGCAGGACGGGCTCAAGGCTCGGGTGGAGGTACGAGACGGGCTCGATCCCCTGACGCCGACGCAGGTACGGGTGCACGGCGTTGCCCTGGATCGGACCCGGCCGGATGATCGCCACCTCAACCACCAGGTCGTCGAGGGTCGTGGGCACGGACTTCGGCAGCGTCTGCATCTGCGCCCGCGACTCGATTTGGAAGACGCCTGTCGTGTCGGCGGCGCGGATCATACGGAAGACGTCCGGCAGGTCCTCGGGCAGCCGGTCTAGGTCGAGCACCACGCCGCAGTCGGCGGCGACATCACGCAGGGCGTCGCCCATCGCCGAGAGCATGCGCAGGCCGAGCAGGTCAAGCTTGATCAGTTTCATCGTCTCGACGTCGCGCTTGTCGAACTGGACGACGACGCGGCCGGGCATGGTGGCGCGTTCCAAGGGCGCAATCTCGACGAGGGGGACGGCGGTGACGAGCATGCCGCCGACGTGGATGCCGAGGTGCCGGGGGCGGCCGTCGATCCGTGCGCACAGCTCGAGCCAGCGATCCCACGGCGACAGCCCGACAGTGGTGCCCGGCCTGCTCCCGGATGCCAGCTCAGGCTCGAGGCGGGCGACGCCAGAGCGGGGCGCGGTGCCGGCCGTAGATCCTGCTTTGGTGCTGACGGTTGCGCCGGCGCCGGCCCGGTCGATTCTCCGTTCGGGCGGCAGGAGCACGCCGCTCCCCGGATCGATCCGCCGCCCGTCGATGGTGCCCGACGCGAGCGGGGTCCCAGGCCTGTGTCTGGCCGCTCCGCGCCCTGGGCCGGGCACGGCCGATCCGCGGCCCATCGTCTCCAGGGCGCGTGCCGGGCCATGCTCGCGCTCCGCCTGTAGCCACGCGACGCTCACCTGGGTGTCACCCGGGCCTCCCTCGTCGTCGGACGTGGACCGTCGCCAGCGCCCGCCGCGCGCATGGTTGAGCTGGCCCATCCCATCCACGAACCTGGTCGAAGCCGCGAGCGCCCGCACTGGAACCTCGGAGCCGCCGGGACGGCTCCCGCTCGACTGGCGTCCCGGGTCGGCGGCACGGTCCCCCTTCTCGTCCGGCCCGGCGGCCAGCCGCTCCGTCTCCCCGTGGTCGCCGGCAGTGAGTGCTGGAACGAAGAACTCCGCAAAGCCTCCCTCCGCCTCCAAGTCGCGCCGGACCATCACGGAGTCATACGTCTCGAGCGCCTTCGCCACTCGATCGACCAGCGTCCTCGGGAACCCCAGCGCGTACCCCACCTCGCGCACCGCCGACCGCGCCCGGTACGTGATCACATTGCAGACCATGCCGGTGTGCTCTGGGCCGTACCGATCGTAGACGTACCGGATCACCTCCTCGCGCCGCGACGACGCGAAGTCGATGTCCACGTCCGGGTAGCTCGTGCGTCCTTCGTTGATGAACCGCTCGAACAGCAGGTTGTGGCGGATGGGGTCGACCCGCGTGATCCCCAGCACGTACGCAACGATCGAGTCGCCCGCGCTCCCCCTCCCCTGAGCCGGGATGCCGCGCTCTCTGGCGAACTGCATTAGGTCCCAGCAGATCAGGAAGAACTCAGCGAGCCCCGTCCGCTCGATCACGTCGAGCTCGTGGGCAAGCTGCGAGAGCACGCGCGGAGTGAGCGGGTGGTACCTTCTCCGCGCTCCCTCGCGACAGAGCGCCTCGAGGTGGCTGAACGGCGTCTCGCCCTTCGGGACCTCGAACGCGGGGAACCGGTATTGCTCGAACCCGAGGTCGACCCGGCAGGCGTCAGCGAGCTCCGCCGCAGTCCTCATCCCCTCCGCCCAGGCCCGCCGGATCCCGGGATCCGCGTCCGCGTCATTCGGCGGCAGCGTGAGCAGAGCGCTTGCCGGCTTCAGGTGGAACTCGCCGTTCGGACGGCGCAGGTGTGCGCTCTCGTCGAGCGTCAGGCCGTGGCGGATCGCCACCATCACGTCCTGCAGCTCGCGGTCCTCGGGGAACGCGTAGTGGACGTCGTTCGTGACGGCAACCGGGAGGCCAAGCTCCCTGGCCAGCCGCACCGTCTCGGCCAAGAGCCAGTCGTCGTCCGGCAGCAGGTGGTGCTGGAGCTCGAGGACGAATTCGCCGATGCCACCGCAGACATGGCGTGCCCGGAGACCGCACGGGCCGACTCGACCGTTCCGGACGCCCGGGCCCCCGCCGAACAGCCGCGCGTAGCGCTCTGCGGCCTGCGCCGCGCCCTCCCGATCGCCCGCCAGTAGCCTGCGTGCGATCTCGCCGTGCCGGCACCCGGAGAGCGCCACGATCCCCTCCGCGTGGCGCTCGAGCAGCGCGTGTGTGAACCGCGGCACTCCCTTGGAGCCGGCGAGATTTGCCGCGCTGACCAGCCGCGAGAGGCTGCGGTATCCGGCCTGGTCGCGGGCGAGCAGCACGAGGTGCGGGCCGCGCTGGCCGTCGCCCACAGCGCGCAGGTCCTTGCGCACCGGATCGCGGCGTCCGGGGAGACGGAGGCGCTCGGCCCGGGGACGGACTGGGCGTCCCGATTCGATCCGTCCGGGCGAGCCATCTGCTCCCGCCTCGTGCCCGGTCTCCGGTCGCTCGATCGCCGAGGCACCGGCCTCCCACGACTCCCACACTGTCCCGGCCTGCAGCAGCACCCTTCCACGACGTCTGGCCGGCACCACGATCCCCTGCGGATCCGCAGCCGCCGCATCGAACAGTTCGATCTCCACGCCGACGACGGCGTGGAGATCCGCTGTCCGGGCCGCGGTGACAAACCGGACCGCGCCGTACAGGCCCTGGTGGTCCGTGACCGCGAGCGCCCCCATGCCAAGCTGCGCCGCACGACCGACGAGGTCGTCGACAGACGACGCGCCGTCGAGGAACGAGAACTCGGTATGGCAGTGGAGCTCGGCGTACCGCGGCATGCCTGTCCTTCGAACAACTGTCAGTATAGAACGTCCGTTCGGTACTGGCAAAGCAAACGACCGGGTCGGCGAGCACGCTGAAGCGATCAGTCCAGGATCAGCCGCGCCCGCTGGAACCGCGCCATGGCAGCCGCGAGCAGGAGGAGGTCGGCCACCGCCAGGATCGCCGCCGCCCCTACCCCTATCGTCAGCCAGTCGAGCCCCCCCAGCAGCGTGAACACCTGGCGGCGCACGTCGACCGGCAGCACCTGCAGCCCCAGGACCGGGATCAGCACGACCGCGAAGATCGCCAGGTTCATGTTCTGGGCCGCCTGCCGGACGGTGGGTGCCCGCAGCGCCACGAGCGCGCCGCCGCACGCGACAAGACCGGCGCCCAGCAGGCCAAATACCCCCAGTAGCGCGAGCGCCCCCGGCGCGTACAAAAGCAGGCCGTGGCCCGCGTTCACGACGTTGACCGTGACGAGGCCGACCGCCGCGCTGACCAGCTTGAAGCCCCAGCCGTAAGCGATCGCAGCCACGACCTTGCCGAGCAGGATGGCCCGGTCCGAGAGCCGGCTCGCGAGCAGCGTCTCCAGCGTGTGGCGCTCGCGCTCGCCGGCGATCCCGTCGGCGACCATACCGCTCGCGAGCAGCAGGGGCACCCAGGCGAACGGCAGGATCGCGGCCGGCTGTCGCACCAGGTCCGGGCCGATCTGCAGCGGCAGGAACACGCCGAAGATCAGGAACGAGAACAGCAGGCCGCGCAGCGACCGGCGCAGCGTGCCGGCCTGCAGCAGCACCTCGCGCAAGTCCTTCCAAGCGATCGTGAGGATGTCGCCGATCATGTGACGTGGTTCGCGATCATGTGTGGCCTCGAACGATCACGTCTCGTTCCCCACGAGCGCCATGAACGCCTCCTCGAGGTCGGCTCCACCCTTGCGTACCTCGTCGATCGCAACGCCCTCGCGCACCAGGAGTGCGACGAGCGGTGCTGTGTCGTACCCGTCGCGGAGCCGCAGCGTGAGTCGGCGCTCCCCGGCTTCCGCCGATTCGACGGCCGGTTCGGCTGCCAGCAGCGCGACAACCCTGACATCGAGCCCGTAGCCCGTGACTTCCATCCGGTCGCGTCGCGAGCGGCGCCGCAGCTCGTCCGGCCGACCAACCGCCAGCAGGCGGCCGGAGCGGATCACCGCCACCTGGTCGCAGAGCTTCTCCGCCTCGCTGAGGTTATGCGTGGTCAGGAAGACAGTGACGCCTTCGCGCCGCGCTAGGTGTGATTCCCGGACACGTTGTTGACGAGGACGCTCATCGGGGTGCGGCCGTCGAGTGAACCGTGCGGTCGGCCCGTGTTGTAGTGGTCGAGCCAGGCCGGGAGGGCGTCGAGCCGCGCCTGGTTCGTCTCGTACATACGGACGTAGGCCCACTCTGCCAGCAGGGTCTGGTTGAACCGCTCGGCCTTCCCGTTGGTCTGGGGTCGGAAGGGCCGGGTCCGCTTGTGGCGGGCGCCGATCGCCGCCAGGGTCGCGGCGAACGCCCGGGACTCGGTGTAGTTCTTGGCGTTGTCGGTCAGGACTCGTTCGATACGCACCCCGTGACCGGCGAAGAACGCCGCCGCGTCGAGCAGGAAGCGGGCGCATGTGGTGCCGCGCTCGTCGCGGAATGGCTGCACGAAGGCGACCCGGCTCATGTCGTCGATCGCCACGTGCAGGTAGTCGTAGCCGGCCCCATGCGACCGCGGGGTCCCGGTGATTCGGCCGAGGAAACGATGACCACCCCCATCGGGGATCCGTCCCAGCTTCTTGACGTCGATGTGGAGCAGCTCGCCCGGCCGTTCGCGGACGTACCGGATCGGGACTCCCGAGGGTCGGTCCGTATCGGCGAGACGCGACAGGCCATGTCGGGAGAGCACGTCGCCGATCGTCGAGCGCGGGCTCCCGACGAGGGATGCCAGCCGATGGGGCCCGAACCGATGGGCATGCCGGGCGGCGAGGATGGCATCGACCTGCTCCTGCGCCAGGGCCCGTGGCGAACGATGGGGCCGCGACGTCCGGTCCACGAGCCCGGCCTCACCCTCGGCCTCGAACCGTCGCAGCCACTTCCAGGCCGTCTGGCGGCTCACCCCGGCCATGTCCGCCGCGTGGGCCACGGCCATCCCGTCCATGACGATCCGATCGACCAGAAGCCGCCGGCCGAGCGCGGTGAGCTTCGCCCTACGATGTGCCACGAGAGCCTCCCGTTCGATGTGAGCTGGATACCCACACCGAGCTCGGGAGGCTCTCGCTTGTCAACAACCTATTCGGGAATCACAGCTGGGCCGTCAAGTCGTCGCGTAGCGCGACCGCTGCGATGGGGTCGAGCCCGGCGGTCGGCTCGTCGAGGAAGACGAGGTCGGGACGGTGGAGGAGTGCACGCGCGACGGCGAGTTTCTGTTTCATGCCGCGGCTCCAGGCGCCCACGATCTCGTGTCGGCGATCCCACAACCCAAGGCCAGACAGCAGCTCACGGACCCTACCGCGACGCTCGGCCGGCGACAGGTGCCACACGCGCGCGTAGAACTCGAGGTTGTCCTGCGCGGTCATGCGCTCGTACAGGCCCGAGTGCTCAAGTAGGGCGCCGCACCGCTCCCGGATCGCGTCAGCCTCGGCCACCGAATCAAGGCCGAGGACCGTGGCCGTCCCGCGCGTCGGCTCGAGCAGGCCCAGCAGCAGGCGGATCGTGGTCGTCTTGCCCGAGCCGTTGGGTCCCAGGAACCCGAAGATCGCGCCGGCGGGCACCTCGAGCGACACGCCGTCGACGGCGTGCAGCGGCCCGAAGTCGCGCGTCAGGCCGTCGGTCCGTATGGCGCAGTCGGTCACGCGGCGCTCCTTGTAGTGAACCTGGAACAGGAGCGCGTCGGGCGGGCGAAGAAGCCGCGCAACCCTCTGCCCCGGTGGACGCTCGCGCCATTCTAGGCGGCACGATCGACGCGCACCGGAGGCCGGCCGATCCCTGACAGCGGGCACCTGTTCCGGCAGGCCTCGACCGTCGACCCCGTTCTGGGGACCGGCGCCGGTTGCGGTTCGGCGTGGCCTTCTCGCGGTATGCTCCGCGGATGCGACCGACCACGCGCGATCTTGTCGGCATCGCGATCTTCGTTCTCCTGCTCGTCGCCCTGCTCGTGGTGTTCGTGGCTGCCGCCCTACCGCCCGCCCATCCATGACCCGCCAGCGGCTGGCGCGCCGGCTTCCGGGCCTAGCAAGCGCGACTGTTGCTCGCAATTCACGTGTACGTGGATGCGTGCACAGACGCGAACGCTCCACGAAATTCCCGGGCGGCCGTCACACGGGCCCGATCGCCTTCGTCATCTGCATACCACCATCTCCCCACTGGTGCGGCCGCGGCGGTCCGGGTACTCCTCCTCCCCGGCTCGGAAGCGGCGCTCGATCTCGACCCCGGCCGTGGCCGGGGTCGAGTCGCGTCCGGGCCGTTGTCAGGGCATCTCAGTCGTACAGCCGCTCGAGGTGCCAACTCCCGTCGACGCCGTCGCGGTAGACCAGCGCGAGGAGCCTCGGTCCCACCACCTTGTAGTAGTCGCGCCGAATCGGCCGCCGCCACCAGGATTCCTCGACTCGCCAGCGGTTGCAGACCGCGATCCGCTCGAGACGCCCGTTCCAGGCAAAAGCGACCGGACGACCGTCGGCGTCGAGCTCCACGGCGATCGTGGGGTGCTCCTCATGCAGGCGGGTCACGGCTCCCTCCCGGCCCGGCCCGGTCCCGGCAGCCGCGTCTCCCCCCACGACTCCTGCCGCCGCGTCGCCTGCTTCTCCTCCCGCCACTCCGCCCGTTGTGCAGCCTCGGACCACCCGGCGCGATCCTCGGGCAGGCGGGCCTCCGGGTCACGAAGCGCCGCCTGCAGCACGCGCCCTTTGCCGAACCGGATTGCGAGATCTGCCAGCTGCCACTCGAGCCGTGCAGCACGGGTCACCTGTGGCACGAACAGCCCGAGCTGGCGGCCGGCGGCAGGGAGCACGCGGTCCAACTCGAGGGCAATCCGCTCGATAGGTCGCTGGGGCAGGGTGGTCTCGAGACGTGCGAGGAGGAGACGCTCGACGGCCTCGGCCTTCGCGATCGGCCCGGGAAGCGGCTGCTCCACGAGCAGGACGCCCTGCCGCTCGTCGCGTTCCGCGCCGCAGTGCGCCTCGGGAGCGGCACGTGCCACCCGGGCAATGACCACCTCGTGACATTCGAGCCGGGCAAGCGTCGCCCCCGCGCCCCGCGCTGCCAGCTGCCCGCACAGAGCGTCCGCGAGTCGGTGCAGCACGAAACGGACGGATTCGAGCGAGTCGACGGGCGGATCCAGTTCCGCCTCGGCCCGCAACCGCTCCGCCGGTCGGCGCGGCACAATCTTCCGTTCATCGCACCCGCTCGCGAGATCGTGCAGGAAGTCTCCCTCGGCGCCGAACCTCGCCATCACCGCGGCACGCGGGAGCGCCGCGAACTCGCCGATCCGGCGCACCCCAAGCGCGCGCAGTCGCTCCTGCGACTCGGAAGAGGCGGGCAGGAGCGTCACGGGAAGTGGCGCCAGGAACGCGGCCTCCGACTCGGGGCCACCGGCGGCCACGGCGAGCCACGTCACATCCGTCCCGGGCAACCGGTCGCGCGCGATGACGGCCGCAACAAAGGATCCGAAGCGGGAGCCGGCGATCCCCGCGCGGAGTGGCCCGGGGGCGTGGGGCGCGACCGCGGTGGCGACACGGGCGAGCAGGGCGGGCTCTGTGCCCCACAACCGCTCGAGTCCGTCGATCGCGAAGTACGCGCCCCCGAACCCGTCCTTCGCCGGATCCGTCTCGCCCTCGACGTACGGCGCGAATGCGGCAAGCGCGTCGAGCGCTGCCTCGGCGGCTGCGCGATAACGGTCCAGGTCTGGAGCGAGGAATGCGGCGTCAGGAGCGAGCGCGTGAGCCGCCGCGAGCGTCATCCCCCGACGCACCCCGTGCCGACGTGCCGCGGGGCTGCAGTCGAGCACCCGGCCCGGATCCCAGGGGTGGCCGCCCAAAACGGCCAGCTCGGAAAACGGGTGCACCGCTCGCTCGAGTCGGAGGGGCAGATGGGGCCAGCCGAGGTAGAGGAGTCGCATGGGTCGAAACGGCGATGGTGGTCTCCGACAAGTGGGCGATCAACGGTACGGGCGGAGATGCCGACCTCGGCGGCGGTGATGGGATATCGAGGAGCCGTTCGACCCCACGCTCCCGGTCACCCTCGTCGACGTACCGGATCTCCAGTTCAACCCGGCGCCCCGGTGGCCCGAACCGGTTCTTCTCCACCATGACCTCCGTCCGCTGCCCGACCACATCCCGGCCGGCGCGGATCCATGCCAGGCGCTGCAGGTCCAGCCCGATCCCGGCAGATTCGGCGAGCGCGCCCTGCAGGGGCGACGCGAGGCCCGCCGGCTCGAGCGTCACGAGCCGGGCGCCGACTTGCCTGGCTCGGGCGGCCAGCCGGCGGAGGAGCGACTCCCGGTCCACCGGCATCCGTTCGGGCAGGTCGGCCACGAGGACCTCGACGGTGCGCCCGCCGAGCAGGGCGCCGGCCAGCCTGAGACCCTCGGTCGTGTCGGGGGTACGCAACACCAGGAGCCAGGCCAAGTCGACGCCGCGCGCTGCAGCCTCCAAGGGATCGAACGTCCTGCCGAGATCGAGCCACGCCGCGATCGAGCCGCGTGCCTGTGCCTCGGCGACGAGCCGCAGGGCGAGCGTGGTCTTGCCGCACGACTCATCCCCCCTAAGCGTCACCTGCGCCTCCCGGACGAGTCCACCCGGTCCCAGGATCGCGTCGAGGGCGGGGAAGCCGGTGGGGACGATGCGATCGTCAATCGGGACCAGCGGACCGGAGGGCGGCAGGGTGAGATGAGGCAGCGGCGCCAGCGCACCCTCGACGAGGAACGAAGCGGGTCCGGCAGCGGCGGCGTCACCGTTTCCGAGCCGGATCGCGGTACTTCCCCAGCGCGTCTCGAGCCGCGCGAGGGCGGTGCTCAGCGGTTCGAGCGGCCACCGGGAGCGAACAGTGGGAGGGTCTGTGGGGTCGATCAGGCGGTTCATCGCCCGATCCATGATAGAACGGACGTTCTATTTGTCAAGGGCGACCTGCGCCGCGTCCTCCCGCCGGCATGCCCGTCAGAACGCCGTCAGCGACAAGTCCGACAGCATCCGGCGCCCTGCCTGCCAGTCTTCCGCCCAGGCCGTCTCCAGACGGTGCGCCTCGTGCGCCAGCCACTGGTCGAGTTGCGGATGCGCCTGGCGCAGCACTCGCGACGACTGGTAGCGCCCGCGAAGGTCACCGACGAAGGCACTGTACAGAGCCATCGGAGAGAGGGCCGAGATCCGTGCCTCAGCGCCGGGCGTGAAATCGATCGGGACCAACAGCCGCGCGAAGAACGCTGCGGCTTCCGGCGCCACGGGATCGACGTCCTGGCTGTGCCCGCTCCAGCGCAGGATCGACACCGGCGAGTCGATCACGACGAGCGTCGTCCGCGGATCGGTCTGCACCGTCCGGACGACACCGCCGAACGTGAGGAAGGCGTTCTGCACGTCAAGCCGGTCGAAGAGGTGGACATGTCCCCAAGCGATGTCCATGCGGTCGATCAGCGCCCGCGAGCGGTGGAACTCGGCGGACTGGCCTCTCCCGCCCGACGTGACGAACCAGGTTACCCGCTCGGGGTCAAAGTGCGTCAGGGTCGGCTGGTCGCGTAGAGCAACCACAAGGTGGGACCCCGATGGCATCGCTGCGTCCCCGACTCGTTGCTCATGTACGAGCACGAACCCAAGAGGCGCGATGAGTGCCGTGGCGCGGTCGACCTCGAGCAAGCTTAGTCCAGGGGAGGTTATGGTTTCCATGCGTTCCTCATCAGGGTCGGGTACGGCAACGATACTGCCCGCATCCGACCTGCTACACTCCGATCCGCCCGTGCGGGCTCGGGCCTTTGGCCTGTTCGGGTGGGGATGTAGCTCAGCTGGGAGAGCACCGCGTTCGCATCGCGGGGGTCAGGGGTTCGAGTCCCCTCATCTCCACCATTCCCTCCACTCCGCGAACCGTACCCTCGTCTGCCCCTACCGCGGGCGGTAGCGGCGCCCTCGGCACCCGGTAGGTGGGGCGGATGTCGGTCGGTGAGGCGATCCGGATCTCCTCGATCAGAAGCCGCAGCAGCGCCTTGGTGCGCGGCGTCGGGGTCTGCTTCAGGACCTCGCCGAGAGCCCCGCTGACCGACCAGGAGATGAGGGCGATCTCGTCCGGACTGAGGGCCGGCTCGGCCGCACCGTCGGGGAGTGCCGCCCGTTCGTCCTCGATGGCCTGGATGCGGGCCTGCAGGCCCGCCACCCGCTCCTGGCACAGCTCTGGGCTCAGCTGGCCGGCCTCGAAGCTCGCGAAGTAGCGCTCGATCCGGGCCCGCAGCTCGGCCAGCTCGGCATCGAACGCCTGGAGTTTCTCGGCATGCGCGGTCTCGGACGTGCGCAGCTCGGCCTCCATCTCCGTCGATCGCGGCGGCGAGCAAGGCGCTGTCGGCGTAGACCGCGCTCATCTGCTCCAGGATCGCCTCCTCCAGCTCGTCCTTGGGCAGGCGCGCCTGGTCGCAGCCCGGGCGGCCGTAGCGGCTGCGCGAGTAGCAGGTGTAGTAGGCGTAGCGGCGACCGCCACGGCCCCGGGCAGCGGCCCCGATGAAGCGATGGCCGCAGCGGTCGCACACGATAGGGAGACCGGAGAGCAGGTAGTCCGAGCCATCCGTGCGCCGCGTCCCGGGCTCCGCGGCCCGTCGCGCCAGGATCGCGCCGGCCGCTTCGAACAGCTCCGGCTCGACGAGCGGCTCGTGCTGGCCGACGTACCAGACCCTCCGGAACGGCACCTCGCCGACATAGACCCGGTTGCGCAGGACATCGAGGATCGCCGTGCGCGACCAGGGATGGCCGTAGCGGGTGCGCAGGCCCCGCGCGTTCAGCTCGCCCGCGATAGCGGCCGAGCCCTGTCGCTCCTCGGCGTAGCGGTGGAAGATCTCCCGCACCACCGGCGCCGCCGCCGGATCAGGCACGAGGCCCGGCATCCCGTCGAGCTTGTGGTAGCCGTAGGGGTAGCTGCCCACCGTCCAGCCGCCACCCTTGGCCTTGCGCTCCATGCCCGCGGCGATGCGCTCCACGATGGAGGAGCGCTCGAACTGGGCGAAGACGCCCAGCATCTGCAGCATCATGAGACCGGCCGGGGTCGCGGTCTCGAAGGGCTCGGTGGCCGAGCGGTAGGCGACCCCTGCGCGCTTGCAGCTCCTCGATGAGGGCCCCCAGCTGGGCCACGTTGCGGCTGAGGCGATCGACGCGATAGGTGAGCAGCAGGTCGAACGCGCCCGCGGCCGCAGCGGCGCGAGCGGCGCGCGAGGTCGGGCCGCTCCAGGCTCTTGCCGGAGGCCCGGTCAACGTAGCGGGCCACGATGCGCCACGCTGGCTGGCTGGCCACGTACGCGTCGAGACGGTCGCGCTGTGCCCCGAGCGAATAGGGCTGGTTCGATCTCGTCGGTGCTGATGCGGCAGTAGGTCGCCACGCGCACGGGGGCATCCGCGCTCATGGCGTCTCCTCACCGCCCTCGCGCACCAGCTGCGCCAGGCTCGACCCGAGGAGCCGAGCCGCGTCGGCTGCGTCGTGCTCCGACAGCGGGACGAGCTGCGGCGCGCCGAGCTGGACGGTCCGCGCCACCGGCTTGGCTGGCACCACCCGCTTCACGCCAGCGCTCGCGATCGCGATCAGGATGAGCACCAGCAGGATCAATAGGCTGAGCTTGGGGTCGTCCCAGGGCCACCCGGAGCTGCCCGGCGTGGCGGTGTCCCGCTCGTCGCTCACTTGGCCGCCTCCGTCGATGTCGCCCGCCAGAAGAGCGCACTGGAGTTCTGACCGAGCGTGGGCTTGAGGTGCAGGCCGTGGGGCTTGTGGTAGACGTGCACCCCGCCCTTCCCATCCGGCTGCTCGGCCCAGTCACTCTCCGGCACGTAGTTCCCGCAGGCGGCACAGAACGCGAGGTGGGGCACGCGCGCCGCCAGTCGGCGGGCCTCGGCCTGCGCTGCCACGAGGTCGTGCCGCACAGTCGCGAGATCCTGCTTGGCCTGCCGGAGATCGGTGGTGGCCGACTTCAACGCAGCCCGGGTCTCGCGCAGCTGCGCAGCGCTGGCCTTCCGATCCTCGCGCAGCCGGCGCGTCTCGGTCAGCTGCGCCGCGGCCTCGCCCGCCGCCGCATCGCGCTCGCCCTCGAGGGTGGCAACGCGCTCGCGCAACGTCTCGAGCTCCCCCGACTCAAGGAGCCGCAGGCCGTCGAGGATGGCCCGCCGCTTGCTGCCGTGGACGAGCCCGAGCTGGTCCAGCCGATCGGACTCAGATGGGGTGAACTCCACCAGGAAGCGCCGCTTGTACCGGTCCGGCGATCGCGTTTGCATAGATCATATATAGCACCTGCTGTCCAGACTGGGGCGCGCCCGGCTAGCCCGGCTTTGCCGGTCCAGATAGCCCGCTAGGTGCGGACACATCCGCCAGATAGCGCGGCAGGATGCAGATGGGCGGGTCACGGTAGGTGTGCCCCAGGTAGCGGGGTAAGCCCCGGGCAGACCGGGAGATAGGGCGGTCAGTGGGCGGCAGGGCACGCCGCAGTTAGACGGGCGCTGGCGGCGCGGGTCGGCGCGTCCGGCGCGCAATGCGCCAGGCACGGGGAACATGGACGACGTTGTTGTCAGGCGCCACTGGCGGTCACCTGCCCCGGCCGACCGAGCCGGACGGCGAGCAGGGCCAGTGCGGCACCCGGGACGAGCCACAGACCGACCGTCCACGCACCAAGGACGACAAGCGCCAGCAGCGCGATCGTCACGCCGACGAGCAGGCGCCAGGCGCCGTCACGGCCGGTCCTGATGTGGACGAGGACCAGGACGGTCACCAGGCCGAAGAGCACTACGCAGGCGGCGAGGACCACCGCCGCCTGCCCCGTCAGCCCGACCTGCAGCAGGCTCTCTGTGGTCGGTCCGCTGTTCACTGTGGCCCCGTTCGGGCCGATCGTCGACGAGGCCGACCCGTAGAGCGGCCCGCTCAGGAAGAACGCGAGGGCCAACCAGCCAACGACCGTCGATCCGAGCGCGGCACCGAGCTCGTGGCCCTCACGCCCGCCGGGGAGCGACGGCACGCTGGTAGCGACGCCGACAGCGTCACCCACGGCGAATAGGGCGACGGCCGGTAGGAGATACCAGCCGCCCTCGAACACCGCGATGGCGCAGAGCCCCGCGAACACCAGGTCACCGACGAGCCGGAGGCTGCGGTGGGAAGCCTGCGAGACCGCCGCCCGATACAGGAGCAGCAGGGCGGTCCACACGAGCAGTAACCAGAGCCCGCCGTACGGCCAGAGTCGCGCCTGGAGCCACACGAGCGTGCCCTCGGCCAGGAGCCAGGGAAGCCACGGGAGGATGCGTCTGGCCATTGCCCCCCGACGATACGCCCAGCGCCGCCGGACTGAGCACCCCCGCTCCGAAAGGGTGCGTCCTGCCAGCCACCCCGATCGTGCACAGCGAGACTCTCCAGGGGACCGTTCGAGAAAGGGGTCCTTCTGCGGCAGGGCGGCTGCATAGCTTCTTGGCGCCGGATGAAACGCCGCAGTGTTGCGCCGTACCAGGTCTTTGCGCAACATGTCACGCGTGAAGATCCTAGGTGCGCTCGCCTGCTTGCTTGTTGCCGCGATCGCCGCCGCGGTGACCGGCCTCGTCAGCCCGCGCCCCGCGTCGGCGAGCACAGGCTGCTGTGTGGCCCTGAGCGACGTGGTGCAGAGTTCGAGCGCCCTCTTCGTGACGACGAGCGAAGGCGCCGTAGTGGATCATGCCTACCGGCTCACCGTCAACGACGTGCTCAAGGGGACGCCGGCGCCCGCCCTGACGTACCGCGCGGTTCCCGGCGAGCCGGCCATGCCGCGGGGATCGCGCTGGATCATCGTAATCTACCCCGCGGACCCGGACGCGCTCCGGACAGGGGTATTGAACGGGCGCTGGGATCAAGCGTGGGCCGTCGCCGCTAACGGCCGAATCAGTCTGCCCGCCCTCGTCGTGGCGCCGACGACCCTCCCCGCGTTCCTTGCTTCGTTCGGTCTCCCAGCGACGGATACCGCCACGCGGACCGAGCGCTCGGGGCCGCCGACAGATGCCTTCCTCGTGGTCGCCTCCGCCGCGGCGGCTCTCGCTCTGCTGCTGCCGAGACGGTACGGGCTCGCATGAAGCCCTGCGCCGACCGTCGTTGACACCGACCGGCTGGGTGCGGGTGTCGGCTGAGCCTGCAGGTCTTGTCCGCCCCAGAACCAGGACGTTGCGGCCGGCGAGCGGCCGTCAGGGCGAGGCCGCACGCGAACCGGACCAGCTGTTCCGCTATGGCCCGAGCTGCGACACGAGCGGCGGCTTCAGCTCCGAAGGAGACGGCCGGCCCGCTCGACAGGCTCTTGATTGAACCAATCTCCGGGCTGACTTGTCGGTAGAGTGAGCGTCCGCAACCGGCCGGAGAGTGGGAGTGGCAGAGACCACCGCCGTGGGCAGCGAGAGACGGCTCGAGCGCGAGCAGACCTTCGCACGCATGGTCTCGCAGGAACTCGCCGCTGCCTACCGCACGGCGGCGGTCCTGCTGCGAGACGCGGCGGAGGCCGAGGACGCGACGCAAGACGCCCTCGCCCGGGCGTGGCAGCAATGGGATCGACTGCGCGACGACGAGCGTGCCGGCGCGTGGTTCGGGCGCATCCTCGTCAATGTCTGTCGGGATCGCCTCCGGTCACGGCGCGCGCCAGTCGTCCACTGGCTGCCCGATCCGACCTCCCCCGACCCCGCGGGAGACACCACCGAGCGCGAGGCGCTCTGGGAGGCATTCGCCGGTCTCACCGTGGACCAGCGCATCGTCGTCGTCTTGCGCTATTACCTCGACCTGCCGATCGAGGCGATCGCCGAGCGGACCGGCGTGCCGCTGGGCACGGTCAAGTCGCGCCTACACCACGCCCTGCAGGCGATGCGCGCCATCTATGACGCGCAGGAGCGCGTTTCGGAGGCGAAGCCATGAGTGAGCAGTCCTTCGAGGACGCTATCCGATCGATGCTGCGGTCGGCTGCCCCGGCCGAAGTGCCCGCGTCGCTCGAGCGGCGCGCGCTTGGCGATCCCCTCCGGGATTCGGACGACCGGGGCTGGCGGCGCGCGGGTCATAGCCTGCGCGGCCCGGTTGGAGCACTGGCCGCCGCGGTCGTAGTCGTCGCCTTGGTCGCCACGTCGTGCTGCCGTGGCCGGTCTGCCGTGCCGACGCGCGGGACGACCAACGTCAACCCGATCGGCGTCGCCTCCATCTTTGGTAGCCTCAGCGCGACTGACTTCGAACTCATCATCGGGGATCGATCGTTCACCGATGGGCCGTCGGGCTGGAGCCGCCCGTCGTCGAGCTTCGATGTCAGCTTCACGGGTTCGTCGACCTTTGGGTCCTTCGAGCTGCACTGGATCGAGCACGCCGCGCCGATGGCGCTGGTGGCGTACTTCATGGCCAACGCGCACGACTGGTGGGTGAGCGAGATCGTCGCCTCCGAGGGCCGGCCCGACGGGAAGGGTTGGCTCTACTTCGAGGGCCCCCTTCTTTGAGCGTCCGCTCGGGAGTCCGTACCAAGGGGAGCCTGCGCTCACCAGCAGCCGCTCGACGGATGGCCTGACGGCCACCCTGCGGTTTGGACGGCTGGACCTCCGCGCCTTCGAGTCAGGTTCGGCACCTCGAGATCTGACGGAGGGCACGATGCCACCGGCACCATCAGGTGGCGACATCGTGGACGCGAGCGCCTGCCCCGGACTACATCGCCGTGGCCGGCCCCTCCGGCACGATCGCGGGATATGCCCCGAACGCGCTGCTAGGCGGTGGGCCAACGAACGGGTATGTCGGCGAGCCGCCCGACGTGCCCGTCTACGCCGCCGATCTCCGGACGCTTGTCGGCTACGCAGTGACTCCCGGCGGCTTCGTGCCACTGGCCGAGGTGGCGGCGAGGCCTCCGGGTCGAGCAGCGGGCCACCCGCCAGTTCAACGCCGGCAACCCTCATGCCCGGTGAGTTGGTGCTCGCGACATCGGGGTCGGCCAACGCCGGAGGCGGTGGCACGCTACTCACGGGCGTGCTGGGGGGCGAAGTGCGCGGCGATCACGCCTGCCTGTGGCTTGTCCCATCGGACGCGCCAACGAGCCGGGTTGCCTTGGTCTGGCCCCCCGGATACCACGCCTATAACGATCCGCCCCTCCAGATCAACGCGCCCGACCACCGGGTGATCGCGCTCGCCGGGGCGACGATGTCGCTCAACGGCGTCTGGATATCGCCGGGCACGGGCCCCACGTCGGACCAGGACCCCTGCGGCATAGGCTCGATCTTCGTCGTGGCAGGCGTCGTTTCCAATGGCGGAGCCGTGACGCCGGTGACTGTGGCTATGCCGTCGGCCAGACCCTGACGTGAAGGACGGCGGAATTCGGTCGCTCTGGTCCGAAACGATGCCCCGTTTCGGCGCATCCGCCTTGGTCCGAAATGTGGTCGTTGCGGTCAGCGCCGGCGGGCACCTGTCGGGCGGATCCCTTCACGGTGTGGAGCCAGGGACCAGGGTGCCCGGGTCGACGAGCACGAGCCCCGCTGAGCGAGGCGTGGCGGTGCTCGTGCTGGTGCCCACGGCCACGATGCGGTCGGCAGCCGCCGCGACCCCCATGAGGTAGTCACCGGCGGGCAGGGCAGGAACGATGAGCGCCTGCCACGTAGTGCCATCAGTTGAGCGCAGAATCGTGCGGGGACCCGTCAGGCTGAGGTCGGGATACGCGGGCGGGGTGACGCCGGGCGCGGTCCAGCCGGTGGTCAGGAACCCGAGCGACGTCCAGACGATGGGCAAGGACTGGCAGTCAAGCTTGCCGCCCACCCCGCAGCCCGGCGTGCTCGCGAGTCCGATCCACTGGTGCGACAGATCCGCGACGAGATGCCAGGCCGACCCGTCAGCGGAGGCCCATACCTTCGCATGGGTCTGCATGTTGGGATGGCCGCTCACCGCGATGATCTGGGCGGGACCCACGCCGATCCCGTTGACCGGCAGCCCGCCGTCCTCCTGGATTCCGGCGCCGTCGGGCAGCGCGTTCACACGCCAGCTCACACCGTCGACGGAGGTCCACACGGCCGCGTTGCAGCCCTCGGCGCGTCGGATACAGCCCCCTGCGATGAACCCCGGCCCGCCGGCGGCCACCGAGACGACCGAGAGGTCGGCTCCTGGGAACCGCGCCATCGTCCAGCGCACCCCGTCCGGCGAGTGCCAGTAGTACTGCGCGGATGGGCAGCTGGAGCCGCCGCCGCCCGACCCGGCGGTGGTCACGAGGCAGGTGGGAAGGGCGACGATCCCCGCTGGACCGGCCGCGACGACGGCCGGGGCGAGCAGGGCGAACCGGCCGACGGGCTGCGGCAGGTCGTGCGCCGTCCAGGTGACGCCGTCGGGCGAAGTCCAAGCGCTCGCAACACCAGGGCCGCCTCCCGTGGGTCGTAAGCCGACCGCGACCACGCCCGGCCCGCCTGCCGTGAGCGCGTCGACGACAGTGGCGCCGGCGTACGTCGGCAGGGCATGGCGGCTCCAGGAGACGCCATCCGGCGAAGTCCAGGCCGCCAGCTGGGGGGCGCTGACGCCGACCCGGCCCACAGCCACGAACCCCGTGCCCAGGCGGGCCACCCCCACCAGGGCAGCCTCGCCGCCCAGGCTCCCCGGTGGCACCTGCCCCCAGGGCCCGGCGGGGAGGGCCGCGGCCGATGGACTCGGCAACGCACTGGGCGCGTAGCACGGTGTCCTGGTGGGCAGCGACGTGGCGTGGCTGGAGCGCTCACGATCGGCGACGAGGGCGCAAGAGTCAGGGACGGGGACGGAGACGCGACGCAGCCGGCCACCACCATCGCCAGGACGCACGCACCAAGTCGATTGACGGTGCCACGCTCCATGGGCCAGATGCTACGCGCCGGCGTACCGCCGGTGGGTCCTGAGCTCACCCGAGCCGCTGCGGGCGGCCCCAAATCAGGACCTTCTGGGTGTGCGTGGCTCCCCTTCGCGGTGCGTGGTTCTGGCGGTCCGCGACCCCGCCCGATGTCTCTTGACTACTCGCCGCGCAGGATCGCGGCCGGCACGGCACGTCGGACGAGCACGACCGGGCCTACCGCGGCCGCGAGCGTGGCCACCAGCGCCGCGCCGATGGCGGCCGCCACGGTGAGTTCGGTCGGTCCGGTCCCGGCTTGGAGGGCCCGCGCGAGGATGAGCGTGACGACCGATCCCACGATCCCGCCCAGCAGGCCGATGGTGAGCGCCTGGAGCACGAGGAAGCGCACCAGCAACCGGGGTGGCCACCCGATCGCCCGCAGCGTGGCGAAGGCGGCCTCCCGGCGCAAATACCCGAGACTCACGATCTCGCCCGCGGCGAGCGCGCCGACGGCGAGCGTGAGGCCCGCGATGGCCAGGTGGAAGGGCCGTACCTGGGCCGTCAGGTAGACCCCGAGCACGGTCGTGTCGAGGTGACCGTTGAAGCCGACCGCCACGAGCGTCACCCCGCCGACAAGAACCGCGCCAAGCCCCACCCCAAGCACCCCGAGGGCAGTCTCGACCAACCGCGTCCCGCCAAGGTCGGAGACGGCGAGCCAGGTCACCCAGCGGATCGGTCGGCTGCGATGCGAGGGCTCGAGGCCCGCGAGCTGGCCGATCGGCGGGCTGCGCAGCACGAGGAGCGCCGGTACCAGCCCAGCGATTGCGGCCACGACAACCGAGAGAGGCACGGCGCCAGCGAGCTGCCAGGGCGCCAGCACGAGCCCCAGCGGCAGGAGCACGAGGGTCACGAGCACCGCCACGATTCCGACCGCGAGCCCCAGCAGGAGCATCTCGGCTTCCACTAGCCACGCAATCCGCCGGCCCGACCAGCCGATTGCCCGCAGGGTGGCTAGCTCCGGTGCGCGTTGCCGCACGGCCACGTATGCGGTGTCGGCCACCAGGAGCAGCGCGCCCAGCAACACCAGGGCAAAGAGGGCGAGGTCCTCGGCCGAGACCGCCTCGACGAACCCCACCGCGACGCCCTTGTCCGACCAGCCCTCGCTGACCGTCAGGGCCGGTCGCCCGAAGGTGCCCGCGGGCAGGTCCACGAGCACGGTGCGGGGTGAGGAACCCTTCACGATGTCCACCTGCAGCCCCGTCGCGTCGTGGATCTCGGCCGCCACTGCTGCGAGCTTCGCTTCGGCAGCTACACCGGGTGAGTCCACGCCGGTCACCTTGACGCGGATGGCGCTAATGAAGGCGACGCCCGGGGCGCCGCTGAAGCGGGCGGGGTCCGAGAGCCAGGCGGCGCCCGCGAGGGTCGTCAGCACGAGCGGAGGGCTGTTGACGTAGGAGGCGAGCGAGCGTGTGGGTCCGAGCGTCTGGCCGTCTGGGAGGCGCACGACCGGCAGCCCGTAGGCCTCGAGGCGCCCGCCCGCTAGGGGGTCGAACCCAGGCAGGCAGTCGGGGTTGTACTGGCCTACCGGCTGCCAACGCGAGAAGAGCTCGGATCGCGGGACCTGATCCTCACGGCTGATCGAGCGGAACCAGTCGTCCGACGCCTCGACCGGCGCCTGGTTGGCGGGCTGCCCATTGCTCCCGATCACCACGGCGCTCTGGTAAACGGTCGGGTCGGGCGGCTGTACGACGGCCGCCAAGTGGTCGGGGCCCACTTGGCGGTAGGTCACGGGTCCGGCGGTCCAGTGCGGCGAGGCATCGTAGTAGTCGGCATGGATCATGGTGGCGACGAAGGCCTGGTACGCGTCGTTGGCGCTGGCGGTCTGTGTGGCGACCGGCGCCCAGCTCGTCAGGGCATCGGGCGGGGCCCCGTGCAGGACGGCCGCGGGATCGGCGGCCCGTTCCGTCGTGATATGCATGGACTCGTCGATGAAGCTCTGGTTGCTAACCAGCACCGGGAGCGTGGGCTGCGGACCGGCGGGCGACGCGGCCGTCCCGGGCGCGTCCGAGGCGCGCAGGTAGCGACCGCTCACGACGCAGCGATTGAGGTGCGCGAGCTGCGCCTCCGCGACCGGGTCGATGCCAGCCACGACGATCGGCTCCGACCAGCCCACATCAAGCCCGGGTGTCCCGGAACGGAAGGCACCCTCAAGCGAGGCGTCGGGCGTCAGGCCGCCGTAGCAGGCGACGGTCGCCGTGCAGGCGATCTTGGTCGACCCCACTGCGAGGACCTGGCCCGCGGCGGGACCGGTTGGCCCGGCCTGCGCCGACACGATGCGGCCCTGCGGCGCAACCACGAGGTACTGGGCGGGCAACGGCGGGTAAAGCGACAGGTCGGCTTCCCCACTGGCCGCCGCGCTGATGCGGAAGACGGTGACAGGACCTGGACCGACCAGCTTTGCGACGTCGACCGGGAACTCCGCGGGCCACTGCACGTAGCCGACCACCGCGATCGGTGCGGCTACCGCCACGTCCGGCACCGCGCGGATGGCAGCCAGTTGTGCCTCGGTGATCCCGCCCGTAAGGCCAAAGAGGAAGTTCGGGCGCACCAGCCCCTCGCTCTGCTCCAGGACCGTCTGGGACCCGACCGGACGCACGAGGATGTCGTAGGGAGTGTCCCAGGCGCGCGCGATGTCACCCGAAAGGACCGCCTGCGTGGTCCGAGACACCCCCGCCAGCACGAGAAAGCCCGAGACCGCGGTGAGGAGCCCCGCCGCGGCGAGCGCGGTGGCCACCCGCCGGGAGAGCAGGCCCCGCAGGGCGAGCCTGATCATTCGAGCACCCGGGCCTCCAGCGGACCCTCGCGATCGAGGCGACGCTCGCCATCGATCCGCCCTCCTGCGAGATGCACGACGCGATCGGCGAAGGAGGCCACGGCGGGGTCGTGGGTGGCCAACACGATGGTGAGGTCGTGTGCGTGACGTACGGCCTCGAGCACGCCGATCAGCCCTTCGGTGGTGGCCGCGTCGAGGTTGCCTGTCGGCTCGTCGGCGAGCAGCAGCTCCGGGCTCCCCATCAGCGCCCGGGCGAGGCCGACACGCTGGCGCTCGCCTCCGGACAGACGTGAGGGCGGGGCGTCGAGCCGGGCGCCGAGACCGAGTTCGGATAGCAACACGCGGGCCTCAGCTTGCAGCTCCCGCCAGCGCCCCCAAGGGAGACGCGCGGCGACCAAGTTCTCCAACGCAGTGAGCCCGGAAAGGAGATGCGGATCCTGGAACACGAGGCCCACGTGGTGGGCCCGGAACTCGGCCAGCTCGCGCTCGGAGGCGCCATCGATGCGCGTACCGAACACCGCGATCGTGCCGGCGGTCGGCCGATCGAGTCCGGCCACCAGGTTGAGGAGCGTGGTCTTGCCCGAGCCCGACGGCCCAGTGACGGCCACCGCCTCACCCCTAACGACCCGCAGGTCAACGCCATCGAGGGCGCACACGATGTCACTTCCACTGGTGTAGGTGCGCGCGACGCCGGCCAGCGCGATGGCCGCCTGCCGCTCAGGCAGACTCAGCGGCCCTGACATCTGGCACCCTCACCCATGGTCGGGCGACGATCTCGTCCACGCGGTCACGCAGCCCGTCAAGCCAGCGCAGCCGCGCTTCGACCTCGGCTATCGCGGCGTCGCGCGCCTCCACCCGGAATTCCTCCCGAGTCTCCGGCGAGCGCCGCGCGTAGTCGGTGCAGAGCCGCCGTTCGCTCGTCGATCATCGCCGCGATGAACGAGGGCAGGCGCTCGGGCATGACGAGGCGTGCTACGGCGAGGCGCGCGACGACCTCATCGGGGGGCCCGTCGGCGAGCCACTGCTCGGCCGCGTGCTGACCCTCGGCGGTGAGCGTGAGGCGTTGCCGATCGGGACGGGTCTCCTGATGGATTCCGCTGGCTGATCACGAGCCCGTCACGGCTCATGCGCCCGAGCGTGAGGTACACCTGGGCCGGGCGCGTCACCCAGGTCGAGCCGAGCTCGGCTTCCAGGGTGGCGTGCAGCTCGTAGCCGTGGCTCGGGCCAGCCAGTAGGAGCGCAGCGAGTGCGCCGGAGAGTCCCATCGCCGCTTAGGTGGCACGAAGGGTCGAGGCCATCGGCGGAAGACACGCGGTACCGCGCCGTCCCTTCCCAGTAGCCACTCAGTGACTATACTACCGTTGTCTACTGCGTGGCGGCCGACTCGTTCGTGAGACACAGCTGGGCCACCGGCTCGTGCAGTCCGGGCCGTAGGCCGCGAAGCGCGCCGCACGCCGACCACGTCGGAGCCCAAACGCTACGATGTGGCGATCGGATCGATAAGGAGAGAGCCCATGGCGGTCCGGCTGCTCGATGGGATCCTCCCTGGCGACACCCTTGGAGCGCCAGATGAGGAGATTCGCTCCCGCACTGAGGACTTGGCGGCTGTCCGGTTCGCCGACCGGCCGTGTTCGGGCTGACAATGATGGCCCTAGTCGCCTGTGGTTCGAGCCCTTCTCTCCAGCCCTCGAGCTCTCTCGCGTTACGATCGCCGACGGCGTCATCGGCGGTCGAGGCGCCGCCTTCAGAGTCAGCCGAGCCGTCATCCTCGCCAACGAGCGCGGTGCCGTCCGCGGGCACCGCGTGGAGCTCGGCAGCGCTAGCTGTGAGCGGCACCGCGCAGCCCGGTGATGTTGCCGCGGCTCTGGCCGTTATCCGGCAGTATGAATCAGCGCTCGTGCGACTCAGTGGGCGGCAGCATGGTCCCTGCTGGCGCCGGAGGCACAGGCGCACCGTCGGTCTCTTGCCGAGTTTGAGTACGAGCGAGCTGCGTTCTTTGCAAGTGCGGGTGACCGATACTCGATCGGGACTCCTACACGTGATCTTGCGACCTTCGAGGAGTGGCTGCCTGTCGGCCCCCCGGCATCCGCGAATTTGGGACGTGCCTTCATCGTGCGGGTTGATTATCCCGCGCTCGCGAACAACAACGCCGGCTGGAGCATCCTCATGGCGGCGCCTGATCGAACCGGCCACTGGCATGTCTGGGAATTGCGTTGAAGAGATCGCAGCAACCCCGCTCGCCAAAACCACAATCACCCGTTCTGGATCGGGCCAGCGCGTCGAAAGGAGATCGGGCGGACACTTCGCGGTCACGTGGTCCCCGCAACCGGCGCGCCAAGATTGAACAAACCGACCTGCTCGTGCGTCTGGAAGAGGCGTGATCGGGGCAGACGAGTTAGAGGGGGCCGGGTGGGTGGCCGCAGGGAAGCGCGGAGCTGATGACGCCCGCAGCCGGGCGTTCGGACGATGACCTCCACAATCGTGGTCGAGCTCCCCAGCGACGCACAGAGCGCGAGTGCCACGCCGCAGCGCGGCCTCTGACGGCAACGCTACGGGCACGCGCTCGGGACAGGTCCGGAGATGGGGAAGGGTGCGGCCGCCATCTCGCGGCCGCGGACCTGCACGAAGTACGGTAGCTGGCCGCGGTTCACGCTCACCTGGCCGAGGACGGTGCCACCCGCGGTGACGAGCTGTAGGGACCACGGCATGCGCGGCAAGCTCGCGTCGTCGGCCCGCAGCATCGTGCCTCCCGGGCACGTAACGTCGGTCACCCGCCGACCGTTGACGATGACGGCGAACGACGGCCCGGAGAGGTTCTGGATCTGGACCTCCGGCGGTCCCGGGAACGGCGTCGCCATGAATTGCCCGACGCCTTGACCCGATTGCGCGACGAGCACGACGACCGCGAAGAGGCCAACTACGACGAGGAGCCGCTTCCACGCGCCCCGACCCCCCGTGTCCTCGGCTGCCGACATTCCTTCCCTCGACCCAGCGGCGGTCGTTCGGCTACTGGCTCGCGCTGGGCGAGGCGCTCCACCTGGCACAGACGTCGCCGGACACCGCTGGGCCGACGGATACGCCTTCGCCCAGGGAGATCGTGTCGCCGCGCAGGAGGAGCATGAGGTTCGGCCCGCCCTCGACGTCGAAATGCTGCAGGAGAGCGCCGTCCTGACGCACGACATCGAGCGACCAGGGCAGGCGGGGCACGCCGCCGGCCCCTTCTACGAGCTGGGCATAGCCCGAGCAGGGGACCCGCGCCACCAGCTGACTGTTGATCAGGAGATCGACGGGTGGACCGTCCACGTCGGCCACGTACATCGCCATTGGCGCGAGGGATGGAAGAGGGGCGGATGTCGCGAGCGGCGTCCTGGTCGGAGCACACCCCATCAGCAGGGCGCCGACCAAGAAACCGACCGCGACGCTGCGTGCGCTCCAGGCCCTCGGCACGTGGAGCACCTCACTTGGGTGCTGGCATCGTCGCGTGAGGCGTCGCGCCGGCAAGAGCCGAGCGGCATTCGAGCCAGTTGCGCGTCAGCGAACTGGGGTCGGCACAACGACTGTATATGGATGATCGCAGCGACATAGAGGATGGCCACAACCACGAGAGCGACGCGGATCCCGCGCCGGAGGTAGTGGAGACGGAAGCCCGTCTTCCCGTGAGGCCAGCGCGCCGTCACTAGCCACCAGGGCGAACGCCCACGCCACCACCAGCACGAGGAGCATCAGCGGAACGATGAGGAAGCCGAAGGCCGGCTGTGAGTCGACGGTCATCGCACGATCTAGCCTCCCCGCCCGATGATGAGCCGAGCCTGCGACGGGGGGCCGGTGACGTCAAGAGGCGCCACACCCCAGAGGCGCCCTGGGCGGACTGCCAGCCGATGGGGGACCGGGCCTCGAGCGCCCAATGGTCGGCGGGCGGCGAGACGCCGACGAGCGCGCGGTGTCAGGCCGGGGGCAATTAGCCCTGAAGAACCGCGCTACTACAAGCGGTGCGGCAAGAACCATGCCGGCGGCTGTGGTCCGCCAGCGCCAGTGAGCAGTGCACGCTCCCTGCCGGTCGGTTAGTCTTCTGTCGGGCGCGGACC
>CAWIHR010000040.1:0-17169 GCA_963835945.1 uncultured Chloroflexia bacterium | reverse complement strand
GTTCAGGCGAGGTCGAGGTCCACGACGAGCGCCGCATGGTCCGTGATGCGGGGGACCCGCTCGGCCTCCGAGATGACCGCCGAGTGCAGGCAGGGCGCCAGGCTCGGCGACAGCAGGGCATGGTCCACGCAGAAGCCCTCGCCCCGGTTGCTGACCCAGGTGTACGCTCGCCCGTAGGGATGGAGCGCCCGCCAAGCGTCCGTCCAACCGGCCTCGAGTAGGGCCTCGAACTCCCGCGCGGCAGAGAAGCTGGCGCCGGCCTCGTCCAGCTGATGGCGCCCGGTGTTCCAATCGCCCGCGAAGCAGTACGGACGACCGATGCGGGTGGCGGCCAGGGCCAGGAACTTGTCGCGCCAGAAGGCGAGGGTGGCGTTCCCGAGGGGGAAGTAGACCGCGCCCAGGGTCAGGCTCCCCAGCTCGACCTCTAGCACCCGATGCCCGTGCCGTCCGGACACTGGCTCCCGCACGCTGCCGATCGGCAGCCGGGAGGCGACTGCCACCGTCTCGACCCCCGACGGTGGATGGCTAGTGGCCTGAGAGGTGAGCCCCCCGACCGCCAGGCGCCGCAGCAGGCGGGCGCCGGCGTCGTTGACCCGAAACTCCGTCACCACCACCACATCGGGATCGTGGCGCAGCAGCGCGGTCGTGATGGCCGGGACGCGCGGGCCACCCCCATGGTCGACGTTCAGGGTGACGAGTCTCGTGGCCCGACGCCTCCGCTGGCTAGGCCGCGCGCACCTTCACGGCGCGCGAACCCCTGGGGTTGGCCTCGATCTCGAAAGCGACGCGCTCGCCGCCCGCGAGCCGGTCAAAGTCGAGGGTGGGCTCCACGCCGCTGCGATGGAAGAAGTAGTCCTTCCCGTCGTCGCCGGTGATGAACCCGAAGCCGCGATCGGCGATGAGCTTCTTGACAGTGCCGCGGGTCATGCCGGACCCCTGTTCTCACTTCCCGAACCGGACGGCAGACGCACGGTCTGTTCGAGAAGGGGGAGCGACCACGCGGAGCATCGCCGCGAACGGCGGCAGTGTCTGCACTATACGCGCAGCCCGGGAGCTCCGTGGCCGGCCGGTCTCCTGAGCCTAGTCGAGGGAGATGCTCCCCTAACGGGGCAAGGCGTCGGCGGGCGCCTTCTCGAGATGCTCGATCCGGTGGTCCAGGAAGGCCCTGGCCGCCAGCAGCCGCTCCTTGCGCGCCGCACGCAGGTGCGTGCGCACCTCGGACGGCAGCACCTCTCTGCTGTAGGAGGGCCATTCGCTGACGGGCCGCCGCTGCGCCTGCCAGGCCTGGATGCCGGCCCGCCGTTCGTGGGGGTCGCAGCTGCGGACGACGACCCTGCACTCCCGGCGACACAGGCGGTCACTACGAGCCTGACCAGGCCGACAGCCAGCATGACGCCCGGTTGGCCACGATCTAGCCTCCCCGCCCGATGACGAGACGAGCCCGCGACGGGGGGCCGGTGACGTCAAGAGGCGCCACACCCCGAGGCGCCCTGGGCCGACTACGAGTCGAGCGGGGACGAGGGCTTTCTGAACCTGCCGAGAGTCAGCCGACGGCAGCCAGGCGCCGACAGACGCCCCGCGCCAGCACCCGGACGATTGTCACGTAAAAGCTCGGCTCTACTCCGTTCGCCCGACCACCGTCGGGTGGGCCAGCACGTAACTCCGCAAGGCCAGTCGGGGTCCAACCAGCCCCATCACGCCGGCTCCAGCGGCGTGGCGGTGTTCCTCATCACCGCCGGGATCGTCGTCCACACGCGGACCGGCGCCGGGGTCAAGCTAGGACGCTCGACCCATGCGAGAGGACGGGCCCGCCGGGGAGCCCGACACGGGGAGCCTGCTCCCCGACGGGGCGCGGCCCGGGTACTTGTCCGGGCTAACGGATTGTACGCGGGACACGCTTTCCGACCAGGTGAGTCGGAAAATCCCCGGTGGTGGACAACCTCCACCGGGATCATCGTCCCCGCGCGGAGCGGGGACGGGGTGAGGCTAGTTACCGGTAGCAACAGCCGATAGCAATAGGGGCGGACTCGACCGGCCAAGATGGGCGAATTAGAACGCGGCTGCGCACGAAAGAGAACCCTGATGGACGCTGGCGGACCCCCAGGGCCGAACTGCAAGACCTCCATGTCCCGCAGCGGCGCTCTCCCTATCCGATCCGCTGTGGTGGGGTTCCTGAGGGCAACGCGACCGACCTGCGTGACACAGCCGACCCAGCCAGGCGCCGGGCGACAGGCTGCACTATGCGGATAATCATGGGCTCGAGCCGGCTTCACGTGGCGGACCAGTTGCGGTTGCACGACATCGCGTGAGCGCGAGGGTGCAGCGCACGGCACCAGCGGGCTGGTTCGCGTTCTGTCGCGTCCGGTTCGCCGCGACGCACGCGAACTGCCGAGCGCTGCTTGCCGAGCGCGACGGACAAATCGTCGCGACCGGCGTGGCGACGATCTCGGGGTCGGTCGGATGGGTGGGCACGATCTGGGTGACGCCGCTGTGGCGGAGGCGCGGTCTCGGGCGAGCGATCACGGAGGCGGTCATCGACCAGCTCGAAGGCGCCGGATGTCGGACCCTCCTGCTCGTGGCCACCGCGGCCGGCCGCCCCGTCTACGAGCGGCTCGGCTTCGAGATCCTCACCCACGACCATGTCTTGGTGTCGTCCGAACCCGGCTCCGGACGGCAGCCCTCCTCGCCGCATACCTCCATTCGAGCCTTCGCTCCAGCGCACGATCTCGATGCCGCAGCAGCGCTCGACGGTTGGGCGACGGGCGAAGCACGAGAGCACATCCTCGCGACCTGCGATGGCTGGGTCGTCGAAGTCGCCGGCGAGGTGACAGCATTCACGTTGCGAGCCCCCTTCGGCGGCGTCGCGACGGTCGCCCGCGATGCCTCCGACGCGCTTCGGCTCCTCGATCTTCGACGCCAGGAAGGCGGGCCCGAGAGCCGCATCCGTGCCGGTGTGCTCGACGAGAACGTCGCGGGTCTCGAGCGACTCGTGGCCGAGGGCTGGACGGAAGTCTGGAGCGGCCCGCGCATGATCCGCGGTGAGCCGCTCGACTGGGCGCCGACGGGGATCTGGAGCCAGTTCAACCACGCGATCGGTTGAAGGGGGGGCGATCCACATACGCCGGGTGGCCGCCCGAGGTGCGAGAGCTCCGTCAGGGCGGCGTCACTGCGTGGCGCGGCGAGGGCGCGAGGTGGCGATGAGGATGGCTGAGCACGCATCGGGACAGCGCCCCGGAGAATGTCGTGGCCATTGCCGAGGCCACCAGGCCTCTGCGGCCCCCGAACGCGAGCGTCGGCTGGCAGCGGGTGACGCGGGCACCGCCACAGATGCGCCGAAGGTCCCCGCGCCGCCTGAGGTGCCGAACCCGCGGTTGACGCAGTGAGGGCCTAGCTGCCCACAAGCAGACTCGACCACAGGCGGTGCTGTCTCCTGCTGGCGCCCACTCAGAGGTACCAGTGCCGGATCGAGGCCTGGTCCGACGAGGCGCGGGCCTGTGCGGAGCGGGCGCGGTCGATGGCGCGACCGGCGTGCCAGGACTGCAGCGGTTCGGGCCGAGACGGCAGCCGCTGACCACACTCCGGGCAGATGTTGCCCCAATCTCCTTGGTCGGATTCGCAGAGTCGGTCGGCTCGCGATCGTACGGGGAGGAGGTCGGTGCGCGTCACGGTAGATGCGCCGATTGTGCGCCTTCGCGAGGACCCCGGCCCGGGCGATCGTTGCGCACACCGGGTCTTGGTCTGACGGCGCGTGGCCGCGTCGCCGGTGACCGAGATCGCCCGGCCGCATCTCTCCGCCGCCGAGCAGCACCATAGCTACGCGCCAGATTGGCGCGGAGGCACCGACGCGGGCGCGCCCGCGGACGACCAGCGCAAGCCTCAGACTGCCCGCGTGTGCACGAGACGGAGCACCGCCACACCTAGCACGCGGGCCGCGGGCCGGTGAGCCCGCTCGAAGCGGTCGCGATCCTGGCCGCTGGCCTCGCGGCAGGCACGATCAACACGGTGGTCGGATCGGGCTCCTTGATCACCTTCCCGACGCTCCTCGCCTTCGGCTATCCGGCGGTCGTCGCGAACGTCTCGAACACGGTCGGGCTGGTACCCGGTTCGCTCAGCGGTGCCATCGGCTACCGCCGCGAGCTGTCGGGCCAGCGTGGGCGAGCGATCCGCCTCGGGGCCGCCGCGACCGCCGGCGGCCTGACCGGGGGCGTGCTCCTGCTGGCCCTCCCGGGAGCCGCGTTCGAGCGGATCGTGCCGTTCCTCATCCTGGGGGCGGTGGTCCTGATGGCCATCCAGCCCGCCCTGTCGCGAGCGATGGGTGCCCGGCGGGTCGAAGGTGCGGAGCACACCGGGCCGCTCGCCGTCACGATCTTCCTGACCGGGATCTACGGCGGCTACTTCGGGGCTGCCATGGGGGTGATCATGATGGCCCTCCTGTCAACCTTCCTGCCTGACAGCCTGCAGCGCCTGAACGGTCTGAAGAACGTCCTGGCCATGCTCATCAACGGTGTGGCCGCCGTCCTCTTCATCGCGGTCGCGCCCGTCGCGTGGGCGCCCGCCCTGCTCCTCGCGATCGGTGCTATCGCCGGCGGCCAGGTCGGCGCAAGGGTGGGGCGCCGCCTGCCGGCCCGTGTCCTGCGCCTCGCGATCATCGTGGTCGGCACCTTCGTCGGCGTTCGTCTCCTGCTGGGGTAGCGCCGACAGCCAGCTCCGGCCACTGGCCTTCCAGCCCGACCCCACCCATCCACCGGCGCCACGATCCGGTCGTTGTGGTGACCCCGATCCAGCCGTTTGCCTTGCTACGTCGGGCTCGTCGCCGACTCGGGACACCGCGCTCGCTTCGCTCTGTGATGATTCGGCCAATGGCCGTTCCGCTCCGCATTGGTTGCGCCGATCTGCATGTCCATCCGAGCGGCGACGCCGCGAGGCTCACGACGCCGACGGCGGTGTACGCCGCGCTTCGGGTGAGCAAGTTGCAAGTGGCCATCCTCGCCGACCACGACCGCATCGAGGTGGCCCAGGCGCTCGTCGCCCGCTCGCGCGATGAAGGGATCGCCATCGAGCTGGTGGTCGGCGAGGAGATCACTACCCGCGAAGGTCACCTGTTGGGGATCAACCTCTCGGCCCTCGTGCCGGCCGGGCTGTCGCTCGAAGAGGCGGTCGTTGCGGTCCATGCGCAGGGCGGGCTCGCGGTGGTCGCGCATCCGCTGCTGCCGCCCTATGTGGCGGCGTCCCGCCGCCGGCTCATCGATCTGGCCGAGGGCGACCCCGGCTGTCGCCCCGGGGCCCTCGAGACCCTGTCAGCGGGACCTTTACCCCGACCGGCGCCATGACCACAGCCCGATCTGACCACACCGCAACGCTGCTGCCGGACGGGCGCGTCCTCATCGCGGGCGGCTCCGACGGCAACGTCAACTCCCTCGCCTCCGCCGAGCTCTACGACCCCGCCAGCGGGACCTTCACCCCAACCGGCCCAATGACCGTGGCGCGACAGGACCACACGGCAACGCTGCTCCCGGACGGGCGCGTCCTCATCGCGGGCGGCTGGAACAGCCACAGCATGACCCTCGCGTCCCCGAACTCTACGACCCGGCGAGCGGGACCTTCGCACCGACCGGCGCGATGACTGCGGCGCGAGAGTACCAGACGTCGACGCTGCTCCCGAACGGGCGCGTCCTCATCGCGGGCGGCGCCCGAGGCGGCGTCAACGGCATCACCCTCGCCTCCGCCGAGCTCTACCACCCAGCCAGCGGGACCTTCACCCCGACCGGCGCAGTCGAACCCGTCATTGGCGTACTGGTCGAGGACCTCGCCCAACGAGCCGCCTGGGCCGATTTGCTCAGCGCCACGGGTGAGGCAGCGGCTGATCCTCCCATCGCGCTCGTGGAGGTACCGAGCCGTTTGAGGGCTGAGGGGAGCCAACCGACTTGCGCCGGCCGCGGTCGATCGGAATGTGGCCAAGTACTACCATTCCTGAGGCGCCGTGCACTCGAAGTGAGGTTTGGATGGCTCTTGACGTCGTCGGCAAGCTTGGGCGGGTCACGGCTGACATCACGCCCGGCCACCTCGGGGAAGTGCTCATTGAGGTGCGGCAGGGGACAGAGCGGTTCCTGGCTCGGGCATCCGACAAGGATGCGACCATCCGGAAGAACACCCAGATCTTGGTGGTCGGCAGCCTGGGTGGCCGGACCGTCGAGGTGGCTCCGGCCGAGACCATGAGGCTTCCGTGATGACGGGTCTGATCGTGCTTCTCCCCATTGTCGTGATTGTCCTTGTCGTTCTGGTCCTCGTCGCCTTGTTCCGAATGAGCTGGCGAGTCGCGGAACCCGACGAGGCGCTGATCATCTCGGGGCTCCGTGCTGCACGCGCGCCAGAGGGTGTCGGCGAGAGCATGGGCTTCAGGATCGTCACCGGTCGCGGAGCGTTGGTCGTCCCTGGCCTAACGAAGGTGCGCACGCTCTCTCTCGAAGCCCACGAAAGCGAGATCGGCGTGCCATGCGTCAGCCAACAGAAGATTCGCCTCGACCTCCGCGGCGTCGTCGTCTACAAGGTGGGAGACGACTACCGCTCCATCGCCAATGCCGCTCGCCGCTTCCTCGACCGGCCAGCGGCCGAGCTTGAGTCGAAAGTGCAGAACGTTTTCGTCGGCCATCTCCGCGCCATTGCCGGCTCGATGACGGTCGAGGAGATGATCAGCGACCAGGACCGCTTCGCCCAGCAGGTGCGTGATCGCTGTAGCCAGGAGATGGAATCCTTTGGGCTCGTGATCGACAGCTTCCAGATCCAGTCTGTCACGAGCCCGAGCAACTACATCGAGAACCTCGCGGTGCCGCACCAGGCGGAGGTCGAGCAGAACGCCCGCATCGCCCGCGCCAACGCCGATCGCGAAGCCGTTGGTCAAGAGCAGACAGCCCAAGCTCAGATTGCCGAATCGGTGCGTAACACCGACATCAAGAAGGCTGGCTTTCAGGCTGAAATCGACCGCGCCAACCAGGAGGCAGCCCAGCAAGGCCCGCTCGCGCAGGCCACCGCCCGCCAGGCCGTAGTCCAGGAGGAGACGCGAGTCGCGGAACTGCAGGCGCAGCAGAAGGAGCAGCAGCTCCAGGTCGACGTGCGCAAGCCAGCAGACGCGGAAGCGTATCGCCAGACGACGCTGGCTACGGCGTCCCGCGACGCGCGTATTCGTCAAGCCGAGGCAGAAGCCCAGGAAGTGCGCCTACACGCGGAGGCCGCCGCCGCCCAGACGAGAGTTCAGGCGGAGGCGCAGGCCGCTGCCACCAAGGTCCAGGCCGAAGCCCAAGCAGCGGCAACCCGTATGAACGGTCAGGCGGATGGTGACGCTATTCGAGCCCGGGGCATCGCTGAGGCAGACGCGATTAAGGCCCGCGCGGAAGCTGAGGCAGCCGGAATCGAGCGTCGTGCCGCAGCCCTGAGCCAGAACCAGGAAGCCGTTATCGCCCAGCAGATCGCCTCGAACCTGCCGGAGATCGTTCGCGCGGCTGCATCCTCGTTCGAGCACGTCGGCAGCTTCACCGTGCTCAACGGCGCGGAAGGCGTGACGGCGGCCATGGCCGAAGTAATTCAGCAAGCGGGGGTGCTGGCGGGCATGGCCCGGCAGGCGCTTACGCCGACTGCGGCTCGAGACGGGCACCGGAGCAGCGTCGACGACCACGGCCCGGCGCCGGAGCCGGGAGTGCGGCGGGAGCGCCCGGCGCGCCGATCCACCGGCGACCGCACGCCGGACAGCGACTCCAAGGACTAGCCGGGGCCATCAGGCTCCTCGGAAGGGTGCCATGAGCGAGACAGACGGGCGGGTCTCAGGGGGCCCGCCAGATGAGATCACCGCGGGTCTGACAGAGTCGAAGTAGCGCTCGACCTGTCCGCCCCAGCAGCGGCGCGGGCCGTCGCGCCAGCAGAGGCTGAGGCGCAGATCTCGGTGCCGCCTGAAGCTGCCAAACGGATCTCGTCCATTGTCGAGGCGTTCGTCGAGGAGATGGGTTCGCTCGACGTGCACGGCGACGAGTACCGGCGGCGCGTCGAGGACATTAACGGTCTCGGAGACCGTGAGATCCGAGCGACGTCCGAGATGAGCAATCGCCTGCTGGATCGACCGGTCCGTGCGGTCAGTGGGATCCTTGAGGGGAAGTCACCGGTCGGCCGCAAGCTCATCGAGCTGCGGCACACCGTCGAGGATCTGAACCCCGCCAAGTACGAGCTGAAGGCCAGCAAGCCTCGCCGAGCCTTGGGCGTGATTCCGCTCGGGGATCGCCTCCGCAACTACTTCGACAAGTACGCGAAGGCTCAGAGCCACATCGAGGGGATCGTCGCCTCGCTCTCCGACAGTCGGGCCGAGCTGGAGCGCGACAACGCTGCGATCGAGCAGGAGGAGCGCGGGCTCTGGACTGAGATCGAAACACTCCGCCAGTACGCGTTCATGGCCCGCCGACTCGACGAAGTCGCTTGAGGCGCGCATCGAGGAGATCGAGCGTTCCGACGCAGGGCGGGGGCGCACCCTACGGGAGGACGTGCTGTTTCCCGTCCGCCGTCGCCGCCAGGAGATCCTTACCCAGCTTGCCGTCGCGGCTCAGGGGCATGCCGCGCTCCGCGTGGTCGAGCAGAACAACCACGAAGTCGTGCGCGCCATCAAGACCGCGACGACGACGACGGTTGCCGCCCTGCGCACGGCCGTGATGGTGGCTCAGGCGCTGACGAGCCAACGACTCGTGGTCGAGCAGCTGCAGGCCGTCAACGACGTCACCAGCGGGATGATCGAAACCACGTCCTCGCTCCTGCGCGAGCAATCCACACAGGTCGAGACCCGTGCGACCAGCCCCGGCGTGGACCTGGCCGCATTGCAGCGGGCATGGGATAACGTGTTCGCCGCGTTGGACCAGATCGACTCTTACAAACTCAACGCCCTCGCGGCAATGAAGGTGACCGTGAACGAGCTGTCGCGCGAGGTCGAGCGGTCACAGGCCTATCTCGAACGGTCGCAGCCGACCGAACGCGCCACCCGGAGCGCGCTCGGGCGGAGCGGAGAGCACTCGGCCTTGCGCCTCGAGTGAGTCCGCCCGGCCTGTCCGCACGCCCAAGATATGGCAGGGACAGGTTGACCTCGCCTTCGCTGGACTCCCTGTTGCTGCCCGCGGCCGCATAGTCGACTAACTGTGGGGCTCGCGCGGGGAACCAGCCCTAGGATTGCGCAAGCGACGGTCGACCCGTCACCGTCCCATCATGGTGTGGGGGCTGGCGACTAGGCAGGGAGACGCGTCCGCATAAGCGCCGCGCAGGCCGGACCCGTTACCGTGAACCGACACCTCTCCGCGTTTCGGCAGGGTCCTGCCGGCCCGCAGTCGGAGAGCGTCAGGGCATACGCAGTCCTGACGATTGCAGCCTCGGGGACCGGCGCGCACAGTCGATGGTCTCGCCGAGGGGTGCAGTGCCCAGCTCCGAGGGGCGGCGTGATCCTTCCGGGCCGGTAGGGGAGACGAGATGATGAACGCGATGGAGGCACTCGCGCCGGATGTCTCGTCCGGCCCATTTGTCGAGCTGACGGTCTACTCGGGCGACTCCCAGGCCTCCGGCCGTCTAGCGCTCTCGGCCGACCGCGTGACCGACCTGATGAACGAGCACGATGCGTTCACGTTCGTCGATCTGTCCGTGCAGAGCCTCGACGACGGCCGCGCGCTGTCGCTGCCCGAGGCGGTCGTCATGCGCGAGGAGATGTGTGCGGTGGCGGTCTCCGGGCCGCAGGGCAACCCGCGGCGTCGAATGCGGACCCGGCCCTGTCCGGTGGAGATTCGGCTGGGGCACTACGACGTGAGCGGCAACCTGCACGTCCTCCCCGGCACCGACCCGCTCGCCGGCTTCTTCGAGCGGCGCCAGGTCATGGTCCCGCTCACCGAGGCGACCATCGCCTACGACTCGCCCGCTGGCCGGGTGCTGTCGCGGCACGAGACCCTTCTCGTGAACCGCCTGCTTCCCGATCGGATCGCGCCCGCGTGGCATTCGGACGTCCGGCCGCCCGGCCTCGCGCCCGAGCTGCAGGACCAGAGTCTCGGGGCAAACGTCACCGAGCACGTGCCCCCGAGTGAGGCGGGCGCCGGATGCGTAACGCCCGCTGCCGTGACCCTGGCACCGCTCCGCGTCTCGGAGGTTGTCGAGCCGGCCGCGAGCCGTGAGCATCGGGGCCCTCCAACTGGCGAGGACCCAGTGGCGATCAGTTCCGGCCTCGCCAGGCCACCCGGTGTCTCCGAGAAACTGCCGGTACCCGCGCTCGGGCGGGACACTGACCGGCCAGCGACGACGTCCTCCGCCCGCCGGGCGGGTCGCAAGTGGGGGATCTCGCTGCACCTGGGGCTCTTTGCCAGTAAGAGCCAGACCAGCAAGACCCAGGTCCCCTCGAGCCCGCCGGCTGGCTTGTGTCCGCTCACCCCGGATCAGGAGGCACAGGCGCAGATCGAGATGGCGGCGTCGGACGAGCCCGCCTTCGACTGGACGGGCGCCGTGGCGGCCTGCGTGGAACTGACGAAGCAGGGCTTCATGGCACGGGCGAAGTTCACCGGGGGGTGGGATCGCTGGGTCATCGAGGCGCGGCAGAAAGGGTGGCCGCCGGATCGCTGGGGGACCCTGCGCAAGGACGGCCGGGTCCTGTAGCGGACCACCCCTCCACTCACCGATCATCCACGCGACGTCCCGGGGCCGGGAACTTGCGGCGCGAGGGCGGGGGCCGCGGCGATCGAACAATTGGCGATTAGGCGGCTGGTCGCCAGCCCCTTGCTAGTCCGGCTGGATCAAGGTCCAGACGACGCGGAAGTGGCAATGGGGGCAGGGCGGAAACTCGCGCCCGATGATCATGTGAATGGTCCGCTCGGCCCCTCCGCAGGGGGTGTGGTACTCAGTCTTATACATGCCGGCTATAGCGGCACGCTCACCTGTGTGTGGCAAATCGTTCCTCGTCTCTTGTCCCCGTTGGTCGGTATTGAGCGGCATCGGGACGTCACTCCACGAGGTATCCGGATCGCCTCCCATCGTACCGCCCGCGCGACCCCTACCCAGGCGGGACAGCGCGGATGTCGGAGCTCGAAGCCAGCCCGGTCGATAGACTTCCGACGCTGTGTGCCCAAGAGCTGGCTCCCGGCCGAGCAGCTCGAGCGGTTCGAGGTGCCACAGGAGGCTGGCCCTAATACCGCCCGGCAGCAGCCGAGCACTGATCCGCCCATGAGGTGACGAGAACGCGACGACTAGCCTCGCGCGGTCACGCCATGCTTACCTTCGGCGCAGCTCTGGAGGAGCGGCCCGATGACGGCTTGCAACCCCGCCCATGCCTCCACGCACTGGGACACCTCGTACCGGCGTCCCCGCGTCGCGTACCAGCGCCAGGCCCTGCGCACCCTCCCTGGGCCGCCACTAAAGACCACTTACCAGACCCCCGGCACAAGCCGCCACCGCACCCCGCGTGCGTATGCTGCATAGCCTGGCACTCCGGCGCGCAGGGCGCCGTCCTCCAGGGACGCGCGCAGCACCGCGATGCTGCCCACGACTAGGGCGGGCGCGTACGCCCAGGGCGAGCCCAGGATCAGCGGGATGGCGAGGTCGACCAGGATCGTCCCAAGGGCCTCGGGATGCCGCACCAGGCGGTACGGGCCACTGCTGGCGACGGAGTGGCGCTGCGCTGGCCGGACACGGACGACGGGTGTGAAGAAGGGTTTGGACGTCATCGCCCAGATGCCCAGGAGGACGCCGGCAGCCGCGAGCCCGATGCCGGCCACAGTCGCTCCCGGCGCGAAGTCCGACCCCCAGTGCAGCCGCTCGTCGAGGCCCGCCAGAAGCAGGATCGTCAGTGGAGTGAACGCGATGAGCGGGGCCAGCCAGCGATCCAGCGCCTCGGTCGCCTCGCATGTGAGCGCGGCCGATCGCTCGCGCAGCAGACCCGGGTCAGCGAGCGCGAGCGTCCACGCGGTGGCTAGTTCTGCCGCTGCCACCACGGCGAGGTAGAACCAGGCACCGGCCCAGGCGAGATCGCCCGAGGAGAGGAAGAGGACCGCGGCCGCCAGGAGCGCATACGTCACGGGTGAGGCGATCCAGGGTACCGCCACGCGGGGCGCGTGGTGCGAGCGGGTGAGGTCGTGTGGGGGATCGCGGCCCCACACCACGAGCGAGGTGGTGCGCAGCCGCCGGCGCTCGCGGCTGCGGCATCCAGATGTGGCCGGCGGACCCCGGGGCACCATCGCAGGGCGGAACGCCGCGTCGTCTTGGACCAGCGTGCTAGGCAGTGTCTCGTGGGTCTAACGGGCGATTGACCTCGTCGCGCTTCGTGCCCCGCTGGGTGAGCCGGGGCGGCACAGGGCGGCTCCGACCGCTCCGGGCCCCAAGTGCGCTCCGATCGTCGCCCCCAGCATGTGGCCGTCGCCTGCACGATCCTGCTCCCTCTGACCGGCATACACTCGCCGCAGGCGCGCATCCGGGCTGTCCAACGTCTCCTGGATCGGCGTGTCGGCAAAGTGGCGAGGCAAACGGTGCAACGGATCGGCTTCATTGGCGCCTCGGGCCTCATGGGCCATGGCATCGCAAAGAACCTGCGCGCGCGAGGGTATCCCCTGGCGCTGACCGTGCACCGCAACCGCGACCGTGTCGCCGACCTGCTCGCCGCTGGCGCCACCGAGGTAGCCGACGCGGCCGCGCTGGCGCGCGAGGTTGACATCGTCTTCATCTGCGTGACTGGCTCGCCGCAGGTGGAGACCGTGGTATCTGGCCCGAACGGACTGCTCGCCGGCCCCCACCCGGGACTGATCATCGTCGACTGTTCGACCAGCGAGCCGGCGTCGACGGCGATGCTGCGCGAGCGCTGCGACGCGCTGGGCGTGACCTTCGTGGACGCGCCGTTGGCGCGCTCCCCGGTGGAGGCCGAACTCGGCACGCTCAACGTGATGGTCGGCGCGAGCGACGCCGCCTTCGCTGCGCTGCTGCCCGTTCTCAACTGCTTCGCCGAGAACGTGCTGCGCGCCGGCGAGCCCGGCGCCGGCCATGTCCTGAAGCTGCTCAACAATTTCGTGGCCCAGGCCGTGTGCACCGCGACCGCCGAGGCCTTCGGGGTGGGGCAGCGCGCCGGCATTGACCTGCGCCAGCTTGTTGCACTGATCTCGGCCGGCCCCGTGAATTCAGGCGTGTTCCAGGCCATGGCGAAAACACTCGACGGCGACCTCGCCGGGCTGAGGTTCGAGCTCGACAACGCGCGCAAGGACCTGCGCTACTACACGCACCTCGCAGAGTCGCTGAACATGCCGTCGGTGGTCGGCGAAGCCGTGCACCAGTCGCTGGCGCTGGCCAGCGCCCTGGGCTATGGCGCGAACTTCGTGCCCTCGCTGGTCGAGGCGCAGGAACAGCTGGGTGGCGTGAAGATTGTGCCCCGCTGAGGGCGGCAGAAGACCTGTCGGCCGGAGGCATCGCACAAGGCTACGCACCTCTGCTCACCCTGCAGCTACCCTACACGGCGGTAAACGGACGGGTTCGTTGCGGAGGCGCCTCAGAGAAGAGATCGCTGCATGGCGTCGGCAAGCGCGCGAATGCCGCCTGCTGCCACGTGAGAAACGTGGACGAGGCACGAGGACCGCGTCGTCAGATGGCAGTGCTCGGCCATGACCCGCCCAGACGACAGAGAGGCTCCGCGCTGGCCGGTTGGAGCGGAGAACGCGGGGCCTCACGAGGGAGTATGCCGCGCGGAAATGGGGCCCTCAGTACGCGCCCCAGTGACCCTAGCCTCCCTCGCTCTCCCGTCCAGCCGTGGCATCCGCTAGCTCGCGGCGTTCGGCCTCGTCTCGGCCCGGCGCGGCGGCCTCGTTGCCGGCGTCGAGTACAGGATCGCGGCCGGGATAGAGCGCGAGGTCCGGGCTTGCCAGCAGAGCAGCGGCCACCTCCCCGATGCTCTCCCATCGATCTGCCACGAGCTTCCGGGCGGCGGCCCACAGCTCGTTGAACGCGGCCTGTCCCACCGCGCCGACCACTTCGAGGGTTTCAGCAGTGTCGGGGTGACCCCTCGCTGCATCCACAGCGTCACCGGCCAGGTCATATACGCGACGTGCCGCATCGGAGGGCGGATGTGCGAGGAAGTCGCGAGCGTTGACCCGTGTCCGGCCTTCCGTCTGGCCGGCAGCCGCCCGCTCGCCCATGCACCGGACGGAGGACACCCGGAGCCCGGCGGCCCACGCGCCGACCATGTGGCCGGCCTCGTGCCACGCCGTGTCGATCGTGTGGCGCTCTGCCTGGGTCTGCGGCCGCATCCCTGACCCGCCATCACCAGGACGGGGAACGCGCCGGCGATCGAGTGCCGCTGCCCCGCCTGCGTCGCGATACGTGCCAGCGTAGCTCGGCACCTCTGTCAGGAAGACGCGGCCGTCGTTGCGGAGCGTCGCCCACGCATTCGGCGGCCACGAGTGGTGGTGCGCCTCAACGACCCAGCGATCCCAGGCCTCGACGAACCGCGTATGGGCCAGCCAGCGGTGCTTCGTCAGCTCCACGCAGGCCGCCACGGCGCCCGGCCAGTCGAAGGCGGGCGCGTCGGATGCCGCCATCTCGACCTGCGCCCGTGCCTCCTGCTCGGGTGTCAGCGGCCGCACGCCAGCAGCTGAAGTCATGCTCTCCGTCCTCCGTCGGCGTTCGCCGCGCTCGCCGCGCCATGGTCTCCCGCGTAAGACGATTGTCCCACCGAGGAGCATGGCCTCCACGTCAGAGCGGCCTGTGGGGCTCGCCTGGGTCTCTGCGCGTCAAGGGCCCGTCTCATCCCAAACCGTCCTCGCCGTCCCCAACCCCCTTTCTCGACTCCGACGGAGCGGCGAAGGCGGGCATCCATCGCAAGTACAGCAGCGCGCCGCGTGAATACGGACGTTGAGGCCGCACGAGCCGCACTGTTGGCGGTGGCAGGGGTTGGTCCCCCTCGCCCAACCAGACGAACACAACGTCACGCAGACCCTCCGCGGCAGCCTGCTCGGCGATCTCGACATCGCCTGGGCTATCACCGAGCACGACCGCGGATTCGAGGTTCGCATCTTCGCGCAGCAAGTCGATGACCCGACGGGCGCCCACCCGCTTCGACAGTGCAGCGGGCAGCACATCCAGGGTGTACGTCGACGTGCGGGCCATGCAATCGGCCGCCATCAGGAGCGGCTCAATGGCACCCCCGAATTCCGAGAGTGCGGCGGCGACAGCGCCCGGACCACGGCGCTTCGCCTGGGCATGGCGGGCTTCGACGGTGGCGATGCACTCCTTCGTCGCGTCCCAACTCGAGCAGGTCGGAGAAGGCCTGGACACGCCCGCGCACGGCCTCTGCCAGCGCAGGGGGGACACATGGCCCCGCCACTGCCCACTGGTCGGGCATGACACCGCGCCCGTAGATGGCCCCGAATTCGCAGGCGAGGGCCAGACGGGCGGCGACTCGTGCGTCGCTCACGAGCCCGCTGAGGGGGCCGAGGATGTTGGCCGCGAGCCAGCTCCGCGACCGACCCGTCACCAGACCGACTGCTGCTCCCCGGCTGAGCTCGGCGGCGAGCTCGCGGAGCACGGCGACATCCGGGCGCGCGTACCGATCCGTCAGCACGCCGTCAACATTGAAGACGAGAGCACGGGCATAGGGAGGGAGACGGTCGCGCACGTTCCGAGTAGTGACCTGGGACGATCGTCCGAGTGGGCTTCTGGACGCGGACATGACGTTCCACGCTCCACCGCAAAAGGAGGGTTGATAGCCCCGGCAAGGAGCGTGATCGGAGAGCCGCTCACCGTCTCTGACACCCGCGCCGCCGGGTCACGTCCCATACCGTGGTGTCACAGCGCAGGTGGCCGATAACGAGAACGGCCACCGCGTCATCCTCGCGTCGTCTGGCTAGGAACCGACGACATGGAGGGGCACCACGATGGCCACAGACAGGATGGCCGTGCTCGACACGGTGCGCAAGGCGATCGCCACTGGCGACACCGACTTCCTGCGCGAGGGGGTGCGCGTGCTCGCCCAGGCGGTGATGGAGGCCGAGGTCACCGAGCTTACGGGGGTGCCACACGGCGAGCGTGACCCGGAGCGCCGGCTGACCCGCCGCAACGGCTATCGCGAGCGACGCTGGGACACTCGGGTCGGCACCGTCGAGCTGCCATTCCGCGCGTGCGCGACGGCAGCTACTTCCCGAGCCTTCTTGAGCCCCGTCGACGCGCCGAGCGGGCCCTCCTCGCGGTGATCCAGGAGGCCTATGTGCTGGGGGTCTAACCCGCCGGGTGGAGGATCTGGTGGAGGCCCTCGGCATCGCCGGGATCAGCAAGAGCGAGGTCAGCCGCATCTGCGCCGCCCTCGACGCCGAGGTGGAGGCCTTCCGGGCATCGCTCGCTCACAGGTGAGCGCTACCCGTATGTGTTCCTCGATGCCACCTACGTGAAGGTGCGGGACGCTGGGCGGGTCGTCAGCATGGCCTGCCTGGTGGCCATCGGGGTGGCCGCCAGCGGGGAGCGCCGCGTGCTGGGCCTCGACCTCGCGGCCGGCAACGACGAGGGCAACGCCTGGTCAGGCTTCGTGCGTGGCCTGTTGGAGCGCGGTCTCTGTGGCGTGCGCCTGGTGATCAGCGACGCCCAGCGAGGGATCGTGGAGGCCGTGCACGGCCAGCTGCTCGGCGCGGGGTGGCAGAGGTGTCGCGTGCATGCCACCCGCAACTCGCTCGATCTCGTGCCCCGCGGCTCCCAGGACATGGTGGCGGCCGCCATCCGCAGCATCTTCGAGCAGCCCGATGAGCACTCGGCATCTGAACAGCTGCGTCGGGTGGCGGACGGCCTGTCTGCCCGCTTCCCGATGGTGAGCGAGCTGCTCCTCGATGGCGAACCCGACCTCCTCGTGCACTTCACCTTCCCCGAGGCCCATCGCCGCCAGATCAGGAGCACCAACCCTCTCGAGCGCCTGAACAAGGAGATCAAACGCCGCACCGCCGTCGTCGGCATTTTCCCGACGCGCGCCAGCGTGCTCCGCCTTGTCGGCATGGTCCTCGCCGAGCAGGATGACGAGTGGCAGGACGGACGGCGCTACTTCAGCCCCGAGTCGATGGCCTTGATCGACGCGCTCCCTCACGAGGAGGTGCCGGCGTTGCTGATGGCGAGTTAAGTGAGCGCGAGGATGACGCACGGCGACACCACGTCCCGGGACTT
>CAWIHR010000039.1:0-7448 GCA_963835945.1 uncultured Chloroflexia bacterium | reverse complement strand
TGACCCGTTCGGGTCCACACTCGGAAGGCGGTCCGGCCTCGCGGCCGGGCCGCCTTCACGTCTCCCCGCACCGGCGCCCAACCGCCATCGACACGGCGTGCCCAGAGCTCCGCACCATGGCCCGATGGTGGTCCCGATACTGGGCGTGCATGCTGCTACGGGTCAGCGGGGCGTCACATACCGGTCCTGACACCGTCGCTACGTGGTGCGTAGGCGGCGGGTTGCAGCCGACAACCGTACGTGACGCCATGGCCGCCCCTGCTGGCGTAACAATGGCGTGTGCAAGTAGGGATGTTCGCGTTCAGTGCGGCCGTGAGCCTGGCCGCCAGTGTGGTCCTGGTGTCACGCCTGGAGCGGGTCGGCGAACGCCTAGGGTTGTCGCAGGCGCTCCTCGGACTGCTCGGTCGTCCTCGGGCTGATCCCGGAGGGCGCGGAGTCCATTCCGCAAGTCAAAGACGCCCTGAGGACGGCGGCCTCTAAAGCGAGCTCGTCGACCCAGGGCGCTAGAGGGTCTTCGCCAGCGTGATGGTCCCCCGGGGCGATCCGTTCTAGGCCCGCCAAACGCCGGCGAGCTCCCGGTAGCCGAGCCGCTGCCAGAAGCGCAGCGCTCGCGGGTTGTCGACGAGGACGCTCAAGCGGACTTCGGACCACCCGGCGCGGGCGAGGAGCCGCTCCAGCGCGAGTGCCGCTTCCGTGCCCAATCCCAGGCCCTGGTGGTCGGCGGCGATGATAAGGAGGGCAATCCAGGGCGTGCCGTCCAGGGGGTTGGGCACGAGGAGCACCGCCAGGCCGATCACGTGCCCGGTGGAGCGCTCGACGACCGTGACGCAGGACCCGTGCTCACGCCCGGCTTCCGCCTCCAGCACATCACCGAGCCGGGCCATGTCCACTGCCCCCGCACCGATGCCGCAGAGTGGGAGCAGTGCCGCGTTCGAGACGAGGACCTGCGTGAGCGCTGGCTTGTCGGCTGGCGTCGAGACGCGCAGCGAGATGCGCGCGGGCGGCTGAGCCGTTGGCCGGAGGCCTGCGTCCGTGGCGATCGTTGAGCTTGCGTCGCCGGTTACCCTCCCGGGCCGCGGGCGTTCCGTCCGGTAGATCCGCCGCCCACGGGGGCGCATTTCTAGCCCCAACCAGGAGTCCCTCATCGCGTTGGCGAGCCGGCGACGTCCCGCCCCTCCGCGAGCAGCCGCGCGTCGGTCATGGCCGCGGTGGCGCCGGACCTCGATGCGTCGGAGCCGGCCATATGTTGCGTCGCCGTCGCGGAGCACGGCGGCCAGACGCTCGACCACCACGCCGTCGCCCATGAAGAGGACATCGCTGCCGTTTCGCGCACACGGAACGAGCCAGGGCCGGTGCGTCCCCGACCGGGGCTCCCCGCCATGCATGCGATGGAGCACCCGCGAGTAGATCCGCGGCTCCCGCCTGCGTCCCTGACGGGCCCCTATCGTCGATCCGCCTGTTGCCTCTTGCGCCTCGGCCTACTCGGCGTCTCCGGTCTCGTCTGTCTCGGCGTCCGGTTGGTACGTGTCCCAGCTCTCGTCGCCTTCGGTCGTCTCGGCCGGGCTCGCCGCGGGGCGCGTAGCCTCAGGGCGTCGACGCCGACCACGGGTGCCGAAGCCGATCCCGATCCCGGCTGCGCTCGGCAGGTTGAACCTCACGGTCGCACCGATCGGGGAGCGCAGCAGAAGACCGCACACCACCCCAGTGACGAACGTGCCTGCGAGCACCACCGACCGAAGGATGGCTGTCCGCATTGGCCATCATCTCCTTCGGCCCGGCGGGCGCATCAAGCTCTCACCCCGGGCCGAGGTCCAGTATCGACCTCAGCGGGCAGAGGACCAGTGCCGAACGCCCCGAGGCCTGAATTCGGGGGAGCGAGCCGCGGCTTCAGGCACGGGCTCAATGTCCCTCGCACCTGGCTGCGGGTCCTGGAGGGTACGTGCTAGCAGGTGACGTGGAGGATGGCGTAAACGTCCTTCGGGTCGAGATCCGCGAGCAGGTGGCAGGCCTCCCGGGTCGGCACCGCCTCGAGGCGGACGCCGCGTCGTGCTGCCTCCTCATAGACGTCTGACGCGATGGGGAGGGCGCCATCGGCGCCCGTCCCGACGATGAGCCGCCGGCCACCCCAGGGGATCTCCTCGGCGCTCGTCAGCGGCGTGTGTCCGAACTCGCCCCGCCGTGCCTTCGAGGGGCCTTTCCGCCGCGGGCGGACGCGGCCGCCCTCGATCGTCACGTTACGCTCGTATCGCTCGCCCTCGAGCTGCAGCTTCCCGAATGCGACGAGCCGCGCCTTCACGGACCTATTGTCGCGCGTGGCGGCAGTGCCACAAGGGCAGGTCGACCCAATCCCAGCACGACGACCTGAGTGTCTGCAAGGCCAAACGTTCCGGCGACAGGAAGCCCGCGCACGGGCGGCCGCCGCTTCACGGCCGTTCGCAGGACTACTGTGGTCCTCGTCCTGGAACCGGTAGGCGTCTGAGTAGTCCGAAATCCTGCGGTGTCGAGAGTGACCAAGACGAGCGCAACCCTATCGAGCGCCGGTTCCGCGAGCTGACCACGAAGCGGCTCCGGCGCGGCGTCTTCCGCAGTGTGCCGGACCTCGTGGGCGTGATCCATGCCTACCGTTCCGGACGGTCTCCGCCGAGGCTGCCCATGCGGGTCCTCCATGGGTTTGTGCGGCCTTTGGAGTTCCGAGGCCGGACGGGGACGCGTCTACGCCGTTTGGGTGCCAAGATCAGGCGCAATGCCGCTTGCGCTCGGTGCTGCGGGCGCCGAGACTTCATCGTGATCGTGCGACGAGACGCGGCCCACATGGCGGCCGCCGGGACCGCGCGGAGCAACTGGCGAGACCGTCCCGCCGTAGATGGGGGACGGTGCGATCTTAGCGCCGGTCGTTCTCTTCGGTGGCCTGATCGTCCTCATTCTGCTGGTGCGCGCAGCCCTCGCAGTGGGCGAGGGCCTGCGCTTGCACGGGCCCCTGAGCCCCAGGTAGCGCCATGGACAGCGCGCACGCCGCGCCCCTCCAGCTGGCGGTCCGCCTGCGCCGCGCCAAACTCGACGATCGTGCAACGGCCCTGTTCGCCGGCGCGGTTACCGAGGAACTCGGGGTCGAGCTGCTGCGCGAGCGGGATGCAATCGCCGCGGGGCGGCTCACCGAGCTCACCGCTACCGCGGCCCGCCGCGCCGCGGCGGCGCTGTGGACACGCTCGCCATCGAAGTCCTCGCTGCGCTCGGCGAGGCACCCGAGTTACGTGCCGCGCTGACCCGGGTGCATCCAGAGCTGGGCTGCGAATGAGCGTCGCAGGCATGCCTTCCGGACCTGCAGCGCTCCGGCGACCGCCAGCGGTGGTCGAGTATGGGAACAACAGCTGTTCTGTGTCAGACCGGCCCTCGGGCGATCGCCGGCACCGGATCATCCTGGCGGCGCTGCGCGACGCCTCCACGCTCGCCGCCATGGTCCCCGGTGGCGGTCATCTGTTGCCGCAGCCGCGCACTTGAGGCCTGGTCTGCCTGCGGAAGAACTTGGGCCGGGCGGGGAAGGAGGGCGCTGTGCAGGGGGTCCTCGCCGTGGTGCTGGCAGGCGGAGCCGGCGAGCGGCTCTCGCTCCTGTCCGCGATCCGCTCCAAGCCGGCCGTGCCATTCGGCGGCAAGTACCGGCTGATCGACTTCAGCCTGTCGAACTGCGTGAACTCGGACATCGACGACGTGCTCGTCCTCACGCAGTACAACCCGCGTTCCCTCATCGATCACATCGGGACGGGACGACCATGGGACCTCGACCGGATGCGCGGCGGGGGTGTCAAGATCCTCCAGCCCTACATGTCCCGGGAACACAGCGGCTGGTACCAGGGCACGGCCGACGCGGTGCGCTACAACCTGCACGAGATCGATGCACGCTGGACACGGTCGGCTCCTTTCAGGCTGCCTGTGGCTCCTTCCACGGCTCGTGGATGACCACGATCTTGCTGCCGGAGGAGCCGGCCGTTCCATGCTGACTTCGCAGCCAGGGGCGCCAGGCCCTTCGCCTTCGCCGCGTCGGCGATCGCGACGTCCCAGCCGGCCAACTCGAGCGTGTCGTGCACGAAGCGGGCGCCGTTCATCGACTCGACCGCCGCCTCCACGGGCTGGCCGTGCCGGGCGATCCTTTCGGCGAGCGTGCGCAGGGCATCGGCATCCGGCCGCACCGCAAGGACGTCGACGGTCCGGCCCTCCTCGTCGAGGACGTGCACATCGAGCTTCTGGCGCGACAGGTCCAATCCGGCGTACAACATGTCTCGGGCCTCCTGGTGGTTGGTTCCCTCGAGAACCCACTGTCCCACCAGCGGGGCCCCCTACATGGCAGTCATCGTGTCTTGGTTCACCCCTTGACGCATGGGACCGCGGGGCGCATACCGGGTGCCTCCCTGACGGGAGGCCACGACACGCGGCCCGCATCCCGGTCGCCTGAGCCGCGTCGAGCCACTGGCGAGCCCGCCCGTCCACCACCGGGCGGTCACGCCCAGGAAGGATCGCGGCATGGCGGCGAGCTTCCCGCCTGAACCAATGCACGATCGCCGAGGGTTCCGCCCGGACCGTCGCGCGGCAGGCCGCGCGCAGACCACGATCCTCATCGCCCACCACCAGGCCCTATTCCGACGGGGGATCTCGAGCATCCTCGACCGTGAACCGGACTTCGCGCTGGCCGGTGAGGCCGCGGACTCCCATATCGCTGTCGAGCAGGCGAAGGAGACCGCACCGGACGTGATCCTGCTCGACCTCGCGCTGCCGCCCCTCGGCGGCATTGAGACCATGCGACGGATCAAGCGGGAGCTGCCCGCGTCGGCCATCGTGATCCTCGCCGTCGACGAGGACGAGGACGCGCTGGTTGAGGCGCTCAAGGCCGGCGCCGCCGCGTTCATCGGAAAGGACGTCGACCCGGACGAGCTCGTGCCGATCATCCGCCGGGTCGCGCACGGCGAGTACCCCATCAATGCGCACGTCTTCTCGCGCCCGGCCCTTGCCGCACGGGTCCTGCGGGAGTTTCGCGAGCTCGTCGTCCAGGGCCGGGCGGCCGCGCCGATCTTCGCGCCGCTCTCCCCCCGCGAGGCGGAGATCCTCGACCATATCGCCCAGGGTGCGTCCAACAAGGAGGTGGCCTTCGCGCTCTCCTTGAGCGAGCAGACCGTCAAGAACCACATGAGCTCGGTGCTGCGCAAGCTCGCCGTGAACGATCGCACGCAGGCCGTGGTGCACGCGATCCGGCAGGGCTGGATCAGGCTGTCCGAGGACTAAGCAGGCTGGGTTCCGGGCTGCCGGGACGGTCAGACGGTCGTGGCTTGAGAAATGGGCGCCAGGCGAGCTAGGCGGGGGGCTCGATGCCCGAGGCGATCAGATCGATCGACGGCTACGGCAGTGCGCGAACTCCCCGGCGGCGGCCGGCCCTCCTCCCCCTCACGCGGCCGCCACGAGCTCGACCACGAGCCACGCACCCGGGGAAGCGCTGCCGCGCGCCTGGAGCCCGAGGGCGTATTGGCCGGCGCCCAAGCATGCGGTGCGTCGGGCAGGCTGGTGGCCGGCGTCAAGCCGCCGAGGCTGCCACCCGGCGGGCCGATCTGCGCGAGATGTACGACACGGGGCACGCCAGCGGCATCACGCTCGATGCGCCACACCCCGACGGTCCACCCACTCGACGCCGCGCCGTCTGCCGGGCCCGGGGCACAGAAGCCAAGACGCGCGACCGGGCCACTGGCGATCCGCACGAGCGGCGCGGCCGGGTCGAGCGGTCCCGTGGCTGACCGGGGTCGACCGCGACCCACGTTCGGGTGCGCCAGCCGTCGGTCGTCGCGTCGAGCACTACGAGCCAGCCCTGGGGGTCGGCGCAGTCGAGCGTGCCGCCTCCGGGAAGATCGATGAGCCCCCTCCCGTTCCCGCTCCCGGATAGCAACAGGCCGGGCGTCCCTGCCGGTAGGGCTCCGGGCTCCGTCGCCGTGTCGCCGGGTGTGCCTGCCGCGGCAACGGCCGCGTCCGCAGCGGGAGAGGCGTCCAAGCCGATCGCCATGGCGGGTGCGCCACCACCGGGTGCCCACGGCTTGACCACCGCCAGCGCCACAGCGACCCCGGCGATGGCGACGACCACCCGCGCGCGCGATTCCCCGCCCCGCACGCGGGTCACCGGCACAGCAGGGGTGGGACGCATCACGATCAGGTGCCTACGGTGGTGCCAAGTCTGCCCGCTTCACGCGTGGATCTCTCCGCGTTCTGCCCGTCTGCCCCTGTGACATGTATGTGCTGGCTGTGACGCCAACCTCGGCGACCCGATGTGTGCCAGCAGGGCGGGAGGGCGGTCAGAGGGCGTGGTGTGCAAGCGTCGATGGCGACGCGGCGGGAGATTGCCGAGGGCTGGGGCGCCGACGTGGGTGACGGGAGTGCTGGCGGCGCCGATGGCAGCGGCATGGCCAGCTGGGCAGCGAGCAGCTCGGGCACCGTCACAAACCCGTAGCCGTGCGCTCGGTACCACTCGATGATGTACGGCAGGGCCAGGGGCGTCTGGGCTGGCCCCGCGTGCAGCAGCACGATCGAGCCGTCGGTGCCTTCTTCCGCGCGCGCCGCGATGGCCGAAGCAGCGATCCCCGTCCAGTCGCGGGTGTCCACGTCCCACAGCACGGCCGCCCGGCACCCGGCGGCGGCCGCCTCATGGAGCACCAGGGCGTTCCACGCCCCGTAGGGGGGCCGGAACACGTCGAGCATCGGTCGGCCGGTGATCTGTTGGATCGTCGTGCGCGCCACGTCGAGCTCGGCCCGCACGCGCCAGGCGGGCAGGGTCGTCAGATCCGGATGGTTGGTGGTGTGGTTGGCGATCGGATAGCCGGCCGCGGCGATCGCGCGCCACAGGGCCGGCGCCAGGCGCACGGCCGCGGCATAGGGGAAGAAGGTCGCCGGGACGCGGTCCGACTCGAGGATGGCGAAGATGTTCGCGGTGGCGGTGGGGCTGTACCCGTCGTCGAACGTCAGCGCCACCACCCGCTGGTTGCGCGGCCCATGTGTGAGCACGGGGATGGGGACGTTGGAGAGCACCTGGCGAGGAGCGACAGCGCCGGAGCTGTCGCCGCTGGGCACCGGCCCGAGCGATGTTGACGGCCCCAGCGGGGACGGATTTGGGGCGGGCCTAGGCGATGCGGGCTCGGCACTCCCGGATGCGGGCACGTCGCTGGCAGCGGACGATGTGACCGCGGCACGGGGAGGCCCCGGGTCAAGGAGTCGCGTCGCCGTGCCAGTCATCGCCACGGTCAGGATGAGGGCGGCGACAACCGCCACGGCCACCTGGGCGGCGGCGGAACGGGGTCAAGTCCCACGATGTGGTGTAACAGCGCGTCGTCCTCACGCCCTCTCTGATCAGCTCGCCATCAGCAGCGCCGGCACCTCCTCGTGAGGAAGCGCGTCGATCAAGGCCATCGACTCGGGGCTGAAGT
>CAWIHR010000038.1:0-104990 GCA_963835945.1 uncultured Chloroflexia bacterium | reverse complement strand
GATTAGTCGGGCCTGTTCTTCTTTCATACCACGTGTGGTAATCGCGGCCGCTGGGGATCGCCATCGCGATGGGCGGGGACAACCCCGAGTGGGATGCCTACGACGAGGGACGGGCGGCGGAGCGGATGCTCGTCGCCGCCGGGACACTCGACCTCGGGGCGGGCATCGGCTGGGTGCAAGAGGCGCAGCGACCCGCCGTCGCCGCCTTCCTCGGCCTGACCGCCCCGGCCTTCGTGCGGACGATCATCTCGCTGGGCCACCCGACGGACGCCGCCCGTCGGCCGCGCTCGGCGCCGGGCACCGCCCGCCGACCGCTCGCCGAGCTCGTCCAGGAGCGCTAGCGGCCACTTACTACGTGAATTCGCGGTTTGCGTAACCCCCGGCGATGACGGGGACGACAGGCGAGTCGCGCTCGCGGCACGAGCGGAAGAGTTCGCGTACGCTCGGCGAGGAACGCGGAGCTCTCCAGTGAGAGCCCCTCCTCCTTCGTCGCTCACCAGCCCCGCAACCGGTCCCCGGCCCCGCAACCATCTTCCCGGGGTGGGAGTCAACGTGGCCGCGCGTAGTCCGACCCGACGCGGCTTTCCCCGTCCGGGGCGTCGCGCAGGCCCATCTCGAGGTCGTGCTTCGCCTCGACCATCGTGACCTTGAAGTGCGGAGCGTGGTGCAACCAGCTGAACGTGTCGACTTCTTCCTTGGCCGCGGTCATGACGTCCAAGTCGCCGTAGTCGAGGAGGCGCCCGAGAGCGCTCTGCCTGAGAACCGCGTCATTGATCTGGTTGAGCGAGGAATCCGCCGCGCGTTTCCTGACGATTCCCTCGATCTTGATGACGCGCCAGTTGGTGACCACGTAGTCCTCGAGCCGCCAGCGTAGGTAGCGCCGGGCGAAGCGCAGGATGCCCGCCAGGGCAATTAGGACGGCGGCGAGGACCAGGACATTCGCGGCCAGCGTCCCAGCGCCGCTCGTGCCGAGCGCCTGACGCGCGCCGCTCTGGAGCGCCACCAGGACGATGCTGACGAGGATGAGGAGCACGAGGCAGCCCACCGCGCGGACGAGCACGACGGGGTGCTGACGAGTTCGGAAGACGACGTGCTCGCCATCGGCGAGCAGGCTCTTGGTGTATCCGGCCATGGGTCCTCCCTGACAACCTACCGCCAGCAACTAACGTCGTCGATCGATGAGGACCGAGCAGCGTGCATGCTCGAGGACCTTGCGGGCGACGCTCCCGTGCAGCAGCCGCGTCAACCCGGCCTGCCCCCGCGTGCCGATCACGATCAGATCGGCCGGCCAGTCAACGGCGGCCGCCAGGATCTCGGCTGCTGGGTCTCCCTGCCGGACGGCGGTGTCGGCGCGGAGTCCCCCACGGCTGAGCCGGTCAGCCGTGCTGCGGGCCAGCTCGTCCGCGCCCGTAAGCGCGACCTGCGCCACCCACCGAGCGGCTGCCATCCCCGTTGCGCTGGTCGTCGCGTACAGATCCGGGCGCTCGGCCACGCTGACCACGCGAACCTCGCACTCGCGGAAGATCGACCAGCGTAGCAGGAGCGCGCTCGCGCTCTGGGCGTCGGCCGAGGCGTCTTCGGCCAGCAGCACCCGCCGCAGTTCCGTACCGCGCGCCACGAGGACGGGGCAGGGGGCGTGGTCCACGATCTCCTCGGACACCGATCCCAAGAGGGCGGCCGTGAGGGGCCCGAGGCCGTGACTGCCGACGACGAGCAGGTCGGCAGCGACCCGATCCGCCACGTCGAGGATGGTCGTCGCGGGCCGGCCGACGCCGACCTCTTCCGTGACGGTGAGCCCGGGCCGCGCGCCGCCGGCACGACAGATGGTGCCCCGCCGACTGGGCCAGCCGATCGCGTTTGGCCTGCATCACGTCATCCGTCAAGAAGGTGTTCCTCAGGAACCCGCGCGCGCCGGCAGCGTCGCCCGATGGCAGGACTCGCGCTCAGTCGGGGCCTCATCCGTACACGCTGGTCGAGTCCGCGACCATCCGCGTGACCTCCAGTCCGCAACTTATTACGCGCTCCTGTCCGCCTCGGGGAGAATGTGGCTGGGTCTAGCGAGCCGCCCCGGAGACCGTCAACGCGCACATGCCGTCGCGAGCGGCGCGCTGAGCAGCGCCGACAACCTGCTACCGTGGCGATGACCTGACCCGATAGGAGAAACTATGAAGGCTCTGAAGACCATCGCGCTGGCGCTGGGCGTCACGCTGGCCGCCCTCATCATCATCCCACTCGTGGCGCTGGCCGGGCTCTTCATCTGGCTGAAGCTCACCGAAGGGACGGATGACGAGGCCCCCGAGCCGGAGCAGGCGCCGGGCTGAGTTGGCCCGGGGGAGCGGCGGTGCGAGCACCCTTCTAGGCCGACCCAGCCGCCGGCTGGGCGCAGCCCGCTCCTCCTCGCCCACCGAGCACCATCGCGCCGACCTGGCTGCCTGAAGAGCGGTGGCTCGCGCATGCCGACACCAGGAATGGCCTCCGCTGGGAGCGTCGTGTCGTGGCGCGGACCGACCCGCCGGAGGCGCGCCCGGATGGGGCAGCCAGTAGTTGGCCAGAGAGGCGGACCGCGTTCGCCAGCAGCGCCGTGTCCCACCGCGCCGTTCCGTCGTCATCCGCCGTCCCTGCCGCCCTTGCCAACTCGAGCGCCTCGTTCACGCGGCGAGTGCCTCATTGAGCCGATGGAGTTCCCGCAGGCAGTAGGCCGAACACCGCAACGCCCACGCTCGGATCTCGGCGTCAGCCTCGCCCCCGACGGCTTCATACGCGGCGAGCGCCTCGACGGGACGCCCGATCAAGCTGAGGATGTCTGCTCTCGGTTCATTCCCAGCCCTCCGCGTCCCGCCACAAGTGTTGGCGCGGACTTCCTGCCGGCGATGGTGCCGAGCGGGTCGGTCGCAGCCTGCCGGGGCCGGCTAGGGTCGTTGGTGTCGTTCAAGGCGTCTGACTGAGGTGCCCGTGCCGGCCGGAGCGCTGTCTATCGTTGACCCCTCTCAACCGCTTGCCTCGGCTGTGACCACGGCATCGGTGCGCGACCGTTGGACAGATGATGCAGCGCACAGTACCCGCATCGTGGGAGGTGAGCCGCTACGCGCACAAGGCGTCCGATGCTCTGGGCGCGCGCGCGGCCGAGCCCACCGTTAGTGCAGCTGGAGGTTGACGCCTAGGAGGACGAGCGGCCACAGCACCACGGCGAGGATGGCCGAGACGATGGGCAGCAACGCCGTGAGATTCGTGAAGTACGCGTGACCCGACGCCACGACGACGCCGACGACGAGGTACACGACGCCAAGGATGGACGAGAACCCGCTCATGGCTGCTGCTCCCTGCTGTCCGCGGACCCCGGGCCCGAAGGACTGACGCGTCCGCTCAGATCCTGATGACGCCCAGCACCAACAGGACGACCACCACGATCACGATCACGCCGACGATCCCAATACCACCGCCTCTGTTCATCTCAGCCTCCCGTTCTCAGTACCGAGTAGGGCCATCATCTGTGGGGCGGTAATTCAGCTCGCCACGGAGGGGCGTCAGGTCGGACGCTCTGGGTGCGGGCCGAACTGCCGCTGTGGCCCTTCGGCTTCCGGCCGGCCTTGCGGACGTCGTCGCCCAGGTTCCCGAGGTGCGCACGGGCCGCGTCACCCGCATTCCCGACGCGGTCCTTGAGATCCGTGCCGTCCACCCCACGGGCGGACTTCTTGAGGGCGGTCTTGACCGTCCGGTAAGTGCGCTTCACATCCGCCATCGGTCCACCTCCGTGTGGTTCACGTCAGATACGCGGACCCCACGCCGATGGTCAGCGCCAGGACCAGCAGGACGAGCAGGATGCCGAGGAGGAGGCCGAGCAGCTCGAACTCTTCTCGTCGGCTCGTCCGCCGTGCAACCGGGATCCCGGCCCTGCCACTCAGGTCTCTATCCAGCTCGCGCGCCTCGACGCTCGTCATGGCCAGCTCCCCTCGGACGCGGCGCTCATGTCAAGCCAGCCGCCACGATGAACCCAAGGAATGCGCCGGCTAGCACGACCAGGGGAATGAGCACTACTAGCAGCAGCAGAAACGTGGTGACGCCGAACACGATCCGCGGCATCGGTCGCGACCTTGATCTCCATCTCACGCCACATCAACAGGTGCGAGTGTGTCCTCGAGCAGTCGCCATGTCATGACGGTTCGTCATGGGCTCACCTCCGGCGTTGACGCATTGTCGAGTAGGCAGGGCCAGGACATGGCAAGATCCCGTCGCGGCGTCCCCAAGCGAGACCGTGGGCCTGGACGGAGGAACGGGCCGCCCGCGCCCCTGGTGTGCGCAACGGGTCAAGCCACCGGGAGTGGCCACGCTCGACGGCTCCGGCCTGGCCACGAGCCGAGGGTCCTGTTCGGCCGCTGGCTCCGCACCGAACGTCCGTTCTGGATCCCGACCAGAGGGGCCGACCTCTGTCGAACCGACCCGGAGATCAACCCTAGGGACGGTCCCGCGGGACCGGACGACTGCCGCACCGCCGGCCACGAGTCTCCCGGCGGATCGACGGTCGCGCTCAGGGTGTAATTGCCAGTGCCCCAGCCGGCCGCCAGCGGTTCCGCCGCCGAGCACTTCGTTGCCCGCCTTGTCTCCAGGGCTGGAACCCGACTCGTCCCAAACCCAGCGCCCCTCGCCCTCGGCCCGGGCATCGACGCGGCTCGCGGGAGGACGTCCCGACGAGAGTGGCCACGGAGGGGGCCTCCGCCCGGGGCACGCTCAACGACGGGCGCAGCCCGTGGCCCCGGGGAATGACGGATCGTCATGACGTGGCGGTGGCGTGACCACACACTGCCCTCACGCGCGAGCAGTCACTGCGGGTGAGGAACGTGCGTATGCGCGCGAACCGGAAGGTGCGGCGTCTGCGAGAGGCTATTGCTGGCCGCGGCCCTGACACGCGGACCCCGATGGGCGCCTTCGGGGCTCGTCGAACGAGGAGGTCCCCAAATGTCGAGTGCATCACTGGCCATCATCGTGGTCGCGATCATCCTGATCCTGCTCGTGGCGCTGTTGTGGTACTCGCGCCGGCTGCGGAGCGTGCAGCTCCAGAAGCAGTTCGGGCCGGAATACCAGCGCGCCGTGGCCGACAAGGGTGGCACCCGCAAAGCGGAAGACGACCTGGCGGCCCGCCAGAAGCGCGTGTCGAAGCTCGAGATCCGGCCCCTCGCGGCCGACGAGCGCCAGCGCTTCACTGACGAGTGGCGGGCGGTGCAGTCGCGCTTCGTCGACGACCCATCCACCGCCGTTCACGATGCCGACGCGCTAGTCGGGCGGGTCATGGAGACTCGGGGCTACCCGGTGGGCGATTTCGAGCAGCGCGCCGCCGACGTGTCGGTCGACTATCCGACGGTCGTCGAGCATTACCGCGCCGCCCACGCGATCGCGCTCCGCCACGCCCAGAGTCAAGTCAGCACCGAGGAGCTACGGCAAGCCCTGGTCGCCTACCGCGCGCTGTTTGCCGAGCTCCTTGAGGAGCCGCGGACAGCTGAGACCCGCCCTGAGGCCGCACCCCCGCCCGATGCCGCCTCGCCGACGGCATCCTGACGACGGAGCAGCCACCGAGCGAGGCAGTGCCGAATGGACGCACGACGCATTTCAGCCCGGACGCGGATGCCGAGCCGTGCGCGCTGCCGTCTTGTCACCGGCCGCTACCTGCGCGATCCGAATGAGGACGCACCGTCGATCGCACTCAGCTGCCAGAGCTTGCCGACGCCAGTGAGCCGGCCGACGTAGAAGGCGTCGAGATACACCTCCGCACCGGGACGCCGGATCCGAGGCGGACGACCCTCGCTCGCTCGACCGCGCGGACCTCGCTCAGGACCCGTTGCGTCAGCGGCCGGCCCTCCTGATGGTCGTTATCCTCTCGCTTTACATGGTCGCCGACAGCCAGGGAATCCTCGACACGGTCCACCGGATCGTGCCCGGATCGTGCCGAACTGGTACACCCACGAGCGCGAGCGGATCGAACGAACAGTCTCGCACGCCTTTGGAGGGTTCCTGCGCACCCAGGTCACTCTCGTCTTGGTCCAGGTCGTCCTGACGATCTCCGTGGGGCTCATCTTCGGTTGCCGTATCTTTCTGGACCGGGATCGGCTCGGCGCTCGCGATGTTCATCCTCGGGTATAGCCCCGAGGAGGTCGTGGCCATTGCCGCCGACCGAGCCGAGGCCCCCGGGGCCGCGAGAGCGATGGAGCTACCTGATGAGTGGGCTCCCTGGGTCCGAGCCATCCTACCTGACGGGGGTTGAGACCAACCCTCGACGCGAGCCAGGGTTCGCCCCACCGGTCGAGCCGGCTCCGGGCATGATCGGCGTCCTCCGCAACCGCCGCTTCCTGTCGCTGTGGCTGGCCCAGCTCGCCACCCAGATCGGCGGGAACATGGTCCTGTACGGGCTCACCGTGCTGGTGTTCACCGAGACTCGCCTGACCTCGGCCACCAGCCTGTTGATCCTGACGTTCCTGGTCCCGGGTGTCATCTTCGGGGCAGTGGCCGGGGTCCTGGTCGACCGGTTCGACCGTCGCACGATCCTCATCGTCACAAACGTCCTGCGCGGGCTCGCCCTTCTCGTGATGGTGGTGGCGAGCTCGAACGTGCTCCTGGTCTACTTGCTGAACATCGTCGTCTCCACGGTCACGACGTTCTTCGCGCCCGCCGAGGCCGCCATGATCCCGGAGCTCGTCGAGCGGGACCAGCTCCTCCAGGCCAACACGCTGTTCATGATCACCCTGAACGGCTCGATCGCCCTCGGGTTCGCCCTCCTCGGCCCTATCCTCGTCAGCCTCGCCGGCGCCCCCTCCCTCATCGCCATCGTCGGCGGGCTGTATCTGGTGGCCGCGGTGCTGACCGTGACCCTGCCGGCCTCACCGGCCGAGCGGAGAGCCGTGGGCGTCGCGGGGACCATCGGCGGTGCTGGGGCCGCCGTGGCCCAGACGTTCTCCCAACTCCGTGAGGGCCTCGACTACATCCGCATGAACCCGGGCATCCGCTGGTCTCTGGCATACCTGACCGTTGCCGCGTCGCTCATCGGCGTCCTCGGCGCGCTCGGTCCCTCCTTCGCCACCTCTGTGCTCGGGCTCAACGCGACCGACTTCGTGGTGGTGGTCCTGCCCCTCGGCATCGGCGTGGTAGTCGGCATCCTCGCCCTCAACGTCTACGGCAAGTACTTGCCTCGGCAACGCGTCATCGAGGGAGGCCTGCTGGCGCTGGCCGCCTCGTTGGCCATCATCGCCATCGCGGCGCCCCTCTCGCGTTTCCTGCAGCACGCCACGATCACCGCCGCGCCGCAGCTCGGCTCTCTGATCTCGGTCCTCTCGATCGTGATCTTTGTCGCCGTGATCGCTGGCGTGGCCTACGCGTTCGTCGGCATCCCGTCGCAGACGCAGCTCCAGGAGGAGATCCCACCCGATGTGCGGGGCCGGGTCTTCGGGGTGCTCAACACGCTTGTCAGCATCGCGAGCTTCCTGCCTATCGTCCTCGTCGGACCCCTGGCGGACCTCATCGGTACCGCTATGGTGATGCTCATTGCGGCGGGCGTGGTCGGCATCGCCGGGATCGTGTCGCTCGTCAGGGCGCGGCCAACCGATCGCGTCTCGTCGGTCCCCAAACGCTTGATCGCTCCCGTCGCGCCACTAGCAATGACCAAGTTGCTGGCCTCCTTCGAGCCGGAGCCCGAGGAGATCGAGTCAGCGACACGCCGGTAGGCGGTCCCGCCGCACTCCGCTCGTGCCCTGGCGGGCGGAGAATGTCGCGCCGTTGGGTAGTGGGAGCTGACGTAGAGCTCGGCCAGGCGCCCCGAGGAGCGGCCGGACGCGCGCCACAGCTCGCTCACCGGGACCTCCCCTGCGCTCGGCGTGATCGATACGTGTTGTCCGCCTTCCCCGACCCCGCGCGTCATCTACGCCGTCGGGGGTCGGTACCCCTCCCCGAGCACGTGAGGCCCCTCAGCACTGTCGCCGACAGGGGGGCGACGGGGTGCTCGAGGTCGGGTCGGTGGGTTTGGTGCTCGGCGAGTGCGCGAATGCACGTTGTCTGGCCGTCAGGCTCCCGCTGCTGCGAGCACAGGCGCCAGGACTCGATCCACCTGCTCCAGGTGAGAGCGCAGCACGACGCCCAGCGCGCGCAGATGCGCGCGCTGCTTGACGGTCTGACGGCGTGTCGGCGTGCGCCCGAGAGCTTGCCAGTCGGCCTGCACGAGCGCAGTCATCGTGCGTACCTGCTGGAGTTGCCGAGCGAGCCGGCGACTGGCTCGCTGCGTGCCGGAGAGGCGATCGATCACGGGACCGACGATCGTCTCCTCCCAGTCGAGATACGGGAGCACTGTGTGCTCCAGCAGCTCGAGCAGCCCGCGCACCGTGCCTCCGCCGAGCGCCGCGCTCATGTTCCCCACCCCTCCCGCGACCAGCGTGACGCCGTCCGCGACCTGCGCGATCTCGCCCCGCTCCTGTCTCCACATGCGCCGCATCGCGGAGGCGGCCCGACCCGGCGGCAGCGACATGGAAGACTTGCCTCCCTGGGGCGCGATGGGTGGACTGCCGGGCGAACGGTGCAGCATCGTCTGTCGGCCACTCAGAGCCTGCGGCCCTAGCGGACGATCCGAATGAGGACGGCCGACGCGATGGCCAGACAGGCTAGCGCGTAGTCGAGGGCACGCATCGAAGTCGGCCACACGGGGGCGACCGGGACGACGCGGGTGGGTGGATTCCTGATCACGAGGTCTCCTCGACGACGTGGCACGGGGTTGTCGGCTGCCGATGCGGGTCTGTGACAGCCGATGGCAGCATCATGGCGCGGGTTAGCCGCCGATCTTGAAGACGTTGGTTCCGCAGACGGGGCATGTGCCCTTGAGGGCGTGCTTGCCGTTCTTCATGGTGATCTGCTCTGGGTTCTTGACCTCGCGCTTGGCCTTGCACTTGACGCAATATGCCTCAGCCATTGGGTTCTCCTCTCTCCGGTCGATCCGGCACTCGTGACGGTGCGGGCGGCACCCGCGGGCCGTCGGTTGCTTGACTGCTCACTCAGCCGGGCCCGATCCGGCCGGTCAGGACTTGTCCTTGCGCCCCCGGACGGCATCCTGGACGTCGCCCAGGACCTTCTGGGCATGGCCCTGGACCTGCTTGGCCTTGCCGTGGGCCTGCTCTTCCTTGTCGCCGGTCACCTTGCCAAGCGCTTCCTCGACTTTCCCCTGGGCCGTGCTGATGGCGCCTTTGGTGTGCTCATCGGTCATGTGGATGGTCCTCCTGTGCGGTGCTCGGCGTGGTTGGAGGCGGTCGTCGGGCTCGATCGGGCGCAGGACGATGGCGGCGCCCAGCATTAGCGCCGGCGTGACCCCTGCCGCCGCGACGACCCGCGGTGCGCCGGCCAAGCGAAGCCCGGCAGCCAGACCAACCGACGCTGCCGCCAGCCAGCGCAACGTCGAGTCGGGCAGGATCTGCAGTGCGACCGTCATTCCGTGAGCACCTGCTTGCATCGACCGCAGCATCCCGGGTGCCCGTGCCGCGAGGAGACCGGCGCTCGCGCGGGCAAGCTTCAGGACCCCGGACACGCCCCGTGTGGGGCGTGTCCGGGGCGTCGCAGGGCCAAGACCGGGGGCCGGGGCACCGCGTGCAGGCCGCTTAGACGCCATGGGCGTCATGTCGTGCTCCAGTCCCGCATGGCGTCGGTTCTGTCCCGGACGTTGGCCGAGGGCCAGGCCTATCAGGGTCCGTCGATCACGCCAGGCCGTGGCGGCGACCGCGCGGACCGGTCGCAAAGTGCACCACGAGGAGGATGGCGACGGCGCCCAGCGTGGCGATCACGATGCTCTCGACATTGATCCCGTTGACGGTGCCGAGCTTGAGCACAGTCAGCGCGACGAACCCGCCCACGAGGCCGCCCACGATGCCGAGGACGACCGTGCGCAGCAGACCTTCACGGGAACCGACGATCTGATTGGCCAGGAAGCCGGCGATGGCGCCGACCACGATCCAGGCAAGAAAACCCATCGAACTCGTTCCTTCCCTTGTCGCACGGCCGCGCGCCGAGCGGCGCTGTCTGCGGACGAGGCCCTGCCCGCCTGGGAAGGGACTTGCATGCGCTGCCGACCGGCAAGGTCCTCGGGGGCTGCAGCGCCGCGGCCTGCCGCAGCGAGTTCAGCCCCCGACGGCCGACACGCGGCTGCGCTACTTCGCGACCTAGGCGGTGACCTCGCGCATCAGGAGCATCGGGACGCCTTGGGTCGCCTTCCCCTGCCAGGCGCCCTCCTGAGTGCGCTTAAGAGGATCCACGGCGACGAGGCGCCAGCCCTCCTTGCCCAGCTCGTTGAGCTGTGCCAGAAACTGCGCGCGGTGGGTCTCCTCATGCTCGTGGTACACCATGAACTCGACCTTGTACTCGATCCGTGCCATGGAGCTCTACGCCTCACGCTGGACCTCCACTTCGACGGCCAGATCGGCAGGCGTTCCGGAGACATACGCAAGTGTGCCCTCCAGATACCAGCGCGTCATGACGGTTCGTCATGAGTTCGCCTCTGCGTGCGTGTCGTGCCCCGGTCATCGCGCCTCTGGCACGACCCACGGCCAGGTTCGATGTTCGGGGCGCGATCTGGAGGCAACGTCGAACGCTCGGTGTGCGATGTCGACGCGCAGGCGGACCTCAGGCGCACCGGTTGTCGGGCCGGCTGTTGTCCGCTAGTACAGGCAGGATCCCGCCGCTGCGTCTCCCGGGTGAGATCGTCGGCCTTGGCGTGAAGGCTTGACAGTTCGCCCAAAGCGGGTGCGCGCGACGGGATCCTGCAGCCCGAGTCGCCGCGCTCGACGGCCCCAGCCTGACCGACAAGCCGCCCTGGTCCAGATCGGCTGCGACGGGTGCGCCCCGTCGCTCACAGGCACGGGTACGCGTGACGAGTGTGTCCTCCCGAAGCCGGCACGTCATGACGGGTCGTCATCTCGGGTGCGGCGTGTGAGGCGATCGCCAGAGTACGTACGCCCCTGTGTCGGGGGGCGCTCTAGTGGCGCGGCTCCGGGCGCGTAGCCGGCCCGCTCTCCCAGCCCAGGTTGGAGAAGGTGGGGATGAAGCGGTAGCCCTGGCCCGGCACCGTGGCGATGAAGCGCGGCTGGCGGTAGTCGTTCTGCAGCTTGCTGCGCAGGCTCCGGATGTGGCGATCCACGAGGTTGCTCTCGGCCACGAAGTCGGTGCCCCAGATGGTATCCAGTATCTCGTCGCGCGTCACCACGCGTCCGGCCCGACTGGCCAGCAGGTACAGCAGGCTCTGCTCGATGCCCGAGAGGTGGACGACCGAGTTCCCCGCGCGGACCTGGCGATGGACGATGTCGATCTGCATCTCGCCGAGCGTGATGGTGGGCACGATGGGCAGCTCGCTGCCCATCGCCCGGCGGGTGATGACGATGGCGCGGGCCAACAGCTCCTCGGGCGAGAAGGGCACGGTCAGGATGTCGTCCACCCCGAGATCGAAGGCCCGAAGCTTGGTCGGCAGGTCGCCCCGGCGGGTGAGCCCGAGGACGGGGGTTCGGCTGGGCCGCGCCAGCGTGTTCGAGGCACCCAAGCGCCCGAGGAGCGCGGTGCTGTCGTCGTGGTCCATGTCGACCACGCTCAGGTGCGGGCGCCAGGCCGCCAGGATCGCCTCCGCCTCGGCCAGGCTGCGCGCCGCGCGCACCACGAAGAGGCCGTGGTTGAGGGTCAGCTCGATGAGGTCCACCACGAGGGGCTGGTCGTGCAGCACCAGGGCGCGGTGCGCCTCGATCTCCCTCGCCTGCACGTGGCCCTCGCTCATGCCACGTCCTCGCCTGTACATCCGAACAGGGGGATGCGCCGCGAGATCGGCGTCGCGACCGTCGGCATGAGGACACCCCGTTACCACGTCGTGGCGGTCAGGTTCCAGACCCGGCTGGATTGATGCCACGCTCTCGGGCTTGCCTCGTCTCCCCGGGCCACTCCGTCGTGCCCGAGTCTGGATGGCCAGCCGGCCTGCGGCGCGGCTCAAGTACGGTGTCACGACGCACCGGGACCGCGCGAACTGGAGTCGCTCCAGATGTAGCCGGTGAGATCCTTGGCCCGGGAATCCAGGTAGGGCTCCATGGGCAGGCTCGGGATGACGACCTCCTCTTCGCGGGCCGGGCGCACCCAGTCGAGCAGCTCGTGGTTGACGATAATGGTGCCCACCCGCGCTCGGTGCTCCTGTCCTGCCGCGTGGTACATGATCCAGGCCTCCGTGAGCGGCACCATCGGCTTGCGCCGCGCCAGCTGCCGCATCAGATCGGCGCCCGGAGGTCCGTGCAAGTACCCGTGGATCTGATAGGGACCGCTCTGCAGCATCACTGGGTAGGGGCGCGTGCGGCTCCTCCGCCCGGGGTTGCCGCGCGGGCCGCTGGCGCGGACCGCCAGCAGTTCCTCGCGCGCCACCCACAGCTCTTGGGCCGGGATAGATCGCCCATCCTCCAGGGCCACCAGGAGGACGTCCACGAGACGAGAGGTCGCACTGCAGGACGCGGCGCTAGCCGTCGGCCTCCTTGATCGGTTAGCAGATCACACGGTGGTTCTCAATATGCGGCTCGATGAACGGTCCTTCAAGAATGCCCGCCAGCGGCTGGCTACCATCCTCACTCGGTACGGGAAGGTGATCTTCAACACTCCCCACCCAGTGGCGCAGCGAGCCGACCTGGCAGCCATGATCGGCACGAGCCGCGAGATGATGTATCGGGCACTACGCGAGCTCGAAGCCAACGGTCTCGTGGAGCGCCAACGCAGCGGCGGCATCAACATTCTGGACGAGGAGCGACTGGCTCGACTGGTGACGGTGGCCTCACCGGGCGGCGCTCCGGCTCTCTGACCACGGGCTCGCAGTCGCTGGGGTACGGCCACACGTCCGGCGCGACCGATTGCGCTTGATGCGGGCTCGCTTCGTTCGTGCGGCCTTGCTGCTAACGATCCGGAGTGAACCGCACGTGCGGGGTGGGAGCGAAGAGGCCGAAGGCCGCCTCGAGTGCGGAGCCGTCCACCACGTACGGCCGGCCGAAGGTCGACCGGACACGATCGGCGAGGAGCCCTCGCCGATGCTCTCGGGGACCGTTGTTCAGGCGACGCCGGTGCGCGCCTGGACCTCGGGGGCGGCCTGCTCGGGCACCGGGGAGAGGAGCTCGAGGTCGATCTCGACGCGGATCTCGTCGCTGACCACCCAGCCGCCGGCCTCGAGTCCCATGTTCCAGGTCAGGCCCCACTCCTTGCGGCTCAGCTTCGTGTGGGAGCTGAAGCCCGCGCTGGTGCCGCCCTGGAGGTTGTGCGCCACGCCGAGGTACTCGGCCTCGAGCACCACGGGCCGGGTCTCGCCGCGGATCGTCAGCTCGCCGTGCAGGCGGTACTCGGCGCCTGAGCGCGGCTCGACGCTGGTGCTGCGAAAGGCGAGTGTGGGGAACCGCTCGGCATCGAGGAAGTCAGCCGAGCGCAGGTGCGCGTCGCGCGCCGCTGCGCCGGTGTCGATGCTGGCGGCTTGGACAACGGCCTGCACGCGCCCCTGCTCTGGGTGCTCGGGATCGAAGTCGACGTCGAGGCTGAAGTCGCGGAACGTGCCGCGCACGTTGCTGACCATCATGTGCCGCGCCGAGAACTGCACGGACGAATGGACGGGATCGAGTTGCCAGCGGGACATGGGTGGTGCTCCTACTCTGGTGGAGCGGGGACGCGGCTCCTCGTGATGCTGTGCGTCGCGCTCGGCGCTAGCGCTTGATGGCGCCCGCAACCGCTTCGACCATGCCGGGCTGGACCTTGATGTGCTTCACCAGGGCCTGCGCCACCTTGGGGATGGTGAGGGTCAGGATGCCGTGTTCGAAGACGGCCGCGGTCTGCTCGGCCTCGAAGCGCTCGGGCAGCCGCAGGGTCCGCTCGAACGTGCCGAAATGCAGCTCCCGCCGGTGGTATTGGGTGCCCGACTGTTCCTCGGTGGTCGTGGACGCACCGATGATGGTCAGGATGTCGCCGTCGATGGCGATGTCGACCTCATCGGGCTTGAAGCCCGGGAGCGCTGCCTTGATGACGAGCGCCTCGGCAGTTTCGTAGACATCGACTGGCAGCCAGTGGCGGGTCGGCCGGGCAGCACTGTCATCGAAAAGTCGCTCCATCGCCTGGCGCAACGGCACGGTATCGTCGAACGGATCGCGCAGCATGAGGGTCATTCGAACCATCTCCTCTAGGTCCTGCCACCTCGGGCAGCACCGATCTCGCGTGGATGTGTGTCTCGGGTCCAGTGACCCAATCCCCCCATGGCGGGCCATGACGCGGGTGCCGACGGCGACGACGGCATCACCGCTAGGGCGGCGCTACCAAAGACATGGAATACACGGCGGCGGGGCGGCAGGGCCCGCCACGCGGCGATGACCATGCGCTCCTGGGTGAGGCCGTTCACGCCGCCCAGGGTCAGCACGCTCAGTGCGATAAGACCACCGAGGAGCGCCGCCACGATGCCGAGGCCGATGGTCCCGACGACACCTGCCCGGCCACCGATGTCCAGGTCGGCCAGGATGCCCATTGGATCACCCTTTCGGGCTCAGCCGACAAGGCTCGTCAATCTGGCGATCATTTGTCTTGAACCATACATATCGTATGGTATGCCCTGCAGTATGTCAAGCGAGCAACTCACGCCGACCTCGTAGTGGTCTCCGCCGCCACTTGACCGGCGCCGAGCGCACGGTCGGTCAGCGACACGAGGCATTCGGCCTGACCAAGGCCATCGCCCTGCGCGCCCTCGCCCACCAGTTCCGCAACCTGCAAGCTTGAGGTGCTCACGCGCCCATAAGCGCGTCCACTTGCTCGCCGTCGAAATCCACCGGGAAGACCCACCGCGGCCCGCGTGTTCCTCGACCAGCAGCGGCCTCCTTGCCCGTCCTCGCTTGCTCCAGCAGTTCGAGCACCGTCTGAGCCGACAGCTTGTCACAGACCGCGATGCCCCAGAGGTGAAGTACGACGAGCAGGGAGACATCCCGATCCGCATGGGGAGCGCGTTCGTCTTCGTCCGCGTCGACGCCGGGACGCCGCCCTTGCTGGCGGTCCTCTCGCCGGTGCTGTGGGGCATCGAGGCCTCGCCCGCGCTCCTCGATGCCGTCAACGACGTCAACAAGCGGATCCGGTTTGGACGAGTCTTCTGGACCGGCCGCGAGGTGATGGCCGCCATGGAGGTGCCGGCGGTGAGCCTCACGGCCGACGACGTCGCGTTCGCCTGCCTCCAGGTGGGCAGCATCGCCGACCATTTCGACGACAAGCTGAGGCTCGCCTCGGCGGCACCACCATGTTCGGGGCGTCGAAGGGGCTGGTGAACTGACACGGTCCCGGTCTGGGAGTCCTGTCGGCCCGTCGGTCAGGCGGGGGCGACGTGATCCAGTGGCGTTGTGACCCCCGAGTTGACCCTCCGGACGCAGATCGCACCCGCCCGAGAGGTGATTTTCCGGGCTCCGCCTAGGGCGTTGATCGCGTGCGACGCAGATAGGGCAGCTGCGCGTCGAGGGCGAGTTCGGCAGCGACCCGAAGCTGCCTCTTCGCCATCGGACGTAGCTCGCGCGTTGGTGCTGTTGGGGCGCAAGACGATACTCTTCTCCCGGGCACGTCTGGCGGTTCCCGCCGTCATGCCCGATGCGCTTACCGACCAACGGCCCTTGGCGGGGGTGACCTGAACCCTGAGAGTGCCGCCGGACGTCACCGCCTGACGGTGTCCGCGACCAGCACCATGCCGCCCGAAGGAAGGATCGCAGGATGAGCCGACACGCCACGTTGGATGCATGGGTCAGCGAGGCCGCGGCGCTCTGCCGGCCGGACCACATCCATTGGTGCGACGGCTCGGCCGGCCGAGTACCGACGAGATGCTGCGCCTGATGGTGCAGGCCGGCACGGCCATCCCGCTGGACCCGGAACTGCGGCCCGAACAGCATCCTCGTGCGCTCCGCACCCGGCCGACGTGGCGCGGGTCGAGGACCGCACCTTCATCTGCTCGCGCGACGCAGCGAGGACGCCGGCCCGACCAACAACTGGGCCGACCCGGCGGAGATGAAGGCGACGCTCACGGGCCTCTTCGCGGGCTCGATGGAGGGCCGCACGCTGTACGTGATCCCCTACAGCATGGGCCCGGTCGGCTCGCCGATCGCCAACATCGGCGTGGAGCTGACCGACTCGCCCTACGTCGTCGCCAACATGCACATCATGACGCGCGTCGGCACGCGCGGTGCTCGACGCGCTCGGCGCCGACGGCGAGTTCGTGCGGGGCCTGCACTCGGTCGGCGCGCCGCTCGGGCGCCACGCGACCCGACGTGCCCTGGCCCTGCAACGCGCGAGCACAAGTACATCTGCCACTTCCCGGAGACGCGCGAGATCTGGTCGTTCGGCTCGGGCTACGGCGGCAACGCGCTGCTCGGCAAGAAGTGCCACGCGCTGCGCATCGCCTCGGTGCAGGCGCGCGACGAGGGCTGGCTGGCCGAGCACATGCTGATCCTGCAAGCTCACCAACCCCGAGGGCGAGCAGTCGCTACATCGACCGGCGCGTTCCCGTCGGCCTGCGGCAAGACCAACCTCGCGATGCTCGAGCCCACGCTCCCGGGCTGGAAGGTCGAGACCATCGGCGACGACATCGCCTGGATGAAGTTCGGCGCCGACGGCCGGCTCTACGCCATCAACCCGGAGGCCGGCTTCTTCGGCGTGGCGCCGGGCACGAGCATGAAGTCGCAACCCCAACGCCATGCGCACGCTGCGCGACGAACTCGATCTTCACCAACTGCGCGATGACGCCCGACGGCGACGTCTGGTGGGAGGACATGACGCGACGACGCGCCGCCGGAGCTGATCGACTGGCTGCGCCGGCCGTGGACGCCGCCGGCTCGGCCGCAAGGCGGCGCATCCCAACGCCCGCTTCACCGCGCCGGCGCGGCAGTGCCCGGTGATCGCGCCGGAGTGGGAGGACCCGCGAGGGCGTGCCGATCGACGCCATCCTCTTCGGCGGCCGCCGCGCGAGCGTGGTGCCGCTGGTGACCGAGGCCTTCGACTGGCAGCACGGCACGTTCCTGGGCGCGATCATGCGGCAGCGAGACCACGGCGGCCGCGGCCGGCAAGGTCGGGCAGCTGCGCCGCGACCCGATGGCCATGCTGCCCTTCTGCGGCTACCACATGGGCGACTACTTCGCCCACTGGCTCACCTTCGCGGAGCGACCCGAGCTCGGCCCAGCTGCCGCGGATCTTCTACGTCAACTGGTTCCGCCAGGACGCCGACGGCCAGTTCCTGTGGCCGGGCTACGGCGAGAACAGCCGCGTGCTGAAGTGGATCTTCGAGCGCCTGTCCGGCACAGCGCGGCGCGGTCGATACGCCGATCGGCCGGCTGCCCGCCGACGGGGCTTTGGACGTTTCAGGTCTGGACGTCTCGGCGCAGGCGATGCGCGAGCTTCTGCGGGTGGACGCCGACGAGTGGCGGGACGAAGTAGCGCTCATCGAGGCGCACTTCGCCCAATTCGGGAACCGCCTGCCAGCCGGGTTGCGCGACGAGCTGCACGGCCTAGAGGCACGGCTGGCCACGCCTACGCCCCAGGAGAACCGCCTTCGAACGTCGGCGAGTGCCACTTCTTAGAGTGTCGGCGGCACCGGGCCGGATGGCCCATTTGGCAGTGGCCGCAGCCGGTGCACGACCGCGATGCTCTGCAGATGCAGGAGCTGCCCGTGTGTCCCCGCTGCCGACACGACGTGTGGGCGCGCGAGAACATCGTCATCGTGCTCGGCGCGGATGGGCCGGTGGGCGTAGTGACGGGGTGCCCGCACGGTCCGGCGGACTGGACGTGTGGCAACTGCGGGTACATCGCGCTCCCGAAGGGTGAGATTGAGCATCAACTTGCGCTCATCCCTCCCAGACGGCCCACGGCAGTGCACCGATCGATCATGTGTGCGGGCAGGTCAGCGATCCCAGAGCACGACCGTCCGAGACCTAGATGACGAGCCCGCTGCCGGCCTACCGGCGCTACACGATCGCCACGCAGTTCACCCCAGAGGTCGTGCCGGTTCCGCCTCGGTTCCGAGTGCAGGTGACGAAGTACCGGCTCGTCGCGCTGGCGGCCCAAGAGATCCTCGCCGCGCGGGGTGACCTGAGGGTGGCGCTCAGCCGCCCCTGCGTGTACGGGGTCTTCGGCCGACCCGTGGGCGGCCTGGCGCCGATCGAGGATCTTTGTGTCGGCTGCCTGCGCTGCATGACCGAGTATCCCGGCGTGGTGAAGATCCAGCGCAACCGTGAGAGAGAGCGGCTCCTGGCACCCGGCTACAGCGTCGACGAGATCGACACCATCCTGTATGAGGCGCGCACGGGGCGCGTGCCGGTGCGCGGCGCAGGGTACCGCGGCCCGTTCGGCGGGACCGGCTGGGATGGCCTGTGGCTCGACATGTCCGAGATCGTGCGTCCGACCCGGGATGGCATCCATGGCCGCGAGTACATCTCGACCGCAGTCGAGATCGGCGAGCGACCGCCCTTCTTGCGCTTCGACGCCGCGGGTGTGCTGTCAGGACCTCTGCCGCGCGGTCGGCGGATCGAGGTTCCCTTCCTCCTCGGAGCCGCCCCGCTGGGCCAGCAGGCAGCGCCGATCCAGTCGCTCCTCGTCGAGGCCGCACGGCGCATCCAGACGCTCGCCCTAGTGCCAGTCGACTCGGTCGTGCGGCTGGGCCTCGATGCATCGGCGGTCGTCGCCCTGGTCAAGCCCGCCGAATTGGCCTGGCTCGATCGTCTGACGGGGCCGCCGGCGATCATCGAACTCGACGGTTGGGATCGCGCGCGACATGAGGAGCTCACGCGTCGGTTCCCCGACAGCCTGATCGGAGTTTGCCTGCCGCTCGGCGCCGACCTGGTGCCGCCCGTGAGCGAGGGCGCGCGGATCGTGCGCCTGCGCGCGCAGCCGAGCCAGCTCGACGGCTGGACCGCGCTGCCGGATCTCATCCGCCGCTCGCATCTCGCGCTAGTCGAGGCCGGCCTGCGCGACGAGCTGACGCTCCTCGGCAGCGGCGGGATCACCCTCGCGGAGCACGTCCCCAAGGCCCTCGCCTGCGGCCTCGACGCCGTTGTCCTGGACGCGCCGCTGTGGGTCGCCTTGCAGGCTCGCGTCGAGCGAGGCGCGGCCGATGCCACCGGCGTCCGGGTCGCCTTCCCGGACTTGACCGCTGAATGGGGCATCCAGCGACTCGAGAACCTCGCCGCCTCCTGGCGGGACCAGCTGCTCGAAATCCTCGGGGCGATGGGCCTGCGGGAGGTGCGGCGCCTGCGGGGTGAGCTCGGCCGCTGCCTCTTCCAGGCCGAGCTCGAGCGCGAGGCATTCGGAGCGATCGATGGCTATCCGGCCTGAGCTCGACCGCGTGACGCGGCGCTCGATCGCCAAGCACGTGCACGCCCTGCGCCGGGGCTTCCACGCCTGGCCAGCCGGAACACTTGGGCTACCGCCCGCGATGGGTGACTCCCGCTGGCCGGCCGAGCTCATCCTGGCCACCTGGGCTCAGGCGGAGTCGGGAGCGCCACCCACCAACGGCCTCGAGTACCGAGTGGGACGCTCCGGTGGTGGCTTCGACGCCCTCGAGTTCGCGTTCCTGCCGCCGGAGCAGTGGCTGCCCGAGACGGCGACGATCTCGACCTCGCTCTCGCTCAACCGGCGCGCCGACGGTCGGAGGATCGAGATCCCGATCCCTTGGTACGGCGCAGGAATGTCCTACGGCTCGGTCAGCGAGCAGGTCATGCTGGCGCGCGCCCGGACCGCCGAACGGTGGGGCACCTTCACCTCGACCGGAGAGGGCGGCTACCCGCGCTCCCTCTACCCGTACCGCGACCACGTCATCACGCAAGTCGCCACAGGCATGTTCGGGGTGCGCGAGGAGACGATCGCGTGGGCGCCGATCGTCGAGCTCAAGTACGCGCAGGGGGCGAAGCCCGGTCTCGGCGGCCACCTGCTAGGGGACAAGGCGACCGCCGCCGTCGCCAGCATGCGCGAGACGGTGCCCTGGGTGAGCCTCTTCTCGCCGTTCCCATTCCACAGCGTGTACTCGGTGGAAGACCACCGCAAGCACATCGACTGGCTGCACAGCATCAACCCCGCCGCGCTCGTGGCAGTCAAGGTCTCCACGCCGACCGACATCGACATGGTCGCGGTGGGCAGCTACTACGCGGGCGCCCATATCCTCCAAGTCGACGGCGCCTACGGCGGGACCGGCGCGGCGCCCGAGATCGCCAAGAAGAACATCGCCATGCCGCTCGAGCTGGCCCTGCCCCGCGTCCATCGCTTCCTCGAGGCGGAGGGGGTCCGCGACGAGCTCGTCGTGCTGGCCAGCGGCGGTGTCCGGACTGCCGAGGACGTGGCCAAAGCGATCGCCCTGGGGGCCGACGGCTGCGTACTCGGCACGACCGAACTCGTGGCTCTGGGCTGCACGCGCTGCGCCAACTGTGAGCGTGGGCGGGGCTGCCCGTTCGGGCTGACCACCACCGATCCCGAGCTCTCCGAGCTCGTCGACCCGGACTGGGGTGCCGAGCGCCTGGGCCGGCTGTACGGCTCGTTCGAACGCCAGCTGCGCGAGATCCTGCGCCGCCTCGCGCTCCCGGACGTGCGCACCTTGCGGGGCCGCACGGAGGTGTTGCGCTACGTGGCGCGGGCAGGGACCGGCCAACCCGAGGTGGCAGGTGGATCGCGCAGCGCTCGCTGAGGCGCTGCTAGCCTCGGAGCGGGAGCTCGGCACCGGCGCCGCGGCCAGCTCGAGCGTGACGTCGCGCCCGCTGGAGGCGGAGGGCGGCTGCGGCGTCGTGGGCGTCGCGGCGAGCATCCCCGTCCCGGGGCACGCTCTCCTCCAGGCCCTTGCGCAGATGCGCAACCGCGGCAACGGCAAGGGCGGCGGCATCGCGGCTGTGGGGCTCGACCCCGAGTTCTTCGGCGTCTCGCCCGCACAGCTGCGCGACGACTATCTGCTGGCGATCGCCTATCTCGACTCCGGGGCGCGGCCCGAGGTTGAAGCGGCGTACATCGAGCCGACCTTCGCGGTGGACCGGGTGGTCGAGCTGCCGGCGCGCTGGGACACCGAGCCGCTTGGCCTGCCGGTCGTGCCGGCGCGCGTGGCCTGCTACTTCGTGCGCGTGCGCCCCGACGCGCGTGCCGCGTTCCTGGGGGCGCACGGCATCCCAGTCGAGCAGGCGGAGGCGGCCGACGATGAGCTCGTCTTCCAGAACAGCTACCGGCTGAACCGCGCCTTCTATGCGGCGAACGGCGATACACGGGCCTTCGTGCTCTCGCACAGCAAGAACCTGCTCGCCGTCAAGCTCGTGGGGTACGGCGACGACGTCCTGCGCGCCTACGGGCTCACAGACCTCCAAGCGCACATCTGGATCGGTCACCACCGCTACCCTACCAAGGGGCGCGTCTGGCACCCCGGGGGCGCCCACCCATTCGTGGGCCTGCACGAAGCGCTCGTCCACAACGGCGACTTCGCCAACTACGCCTCGATCTGCGCCTCGCTCGCGCAGCGCGGCCGGCATCCCCTGTTCCTGACCGACACGGAGGTCGCGGCCCTCGTATTCGACCTGCTGCATCGCGTCTACGGCTATCCCCTCGAGTACGTCATCGAGGTGCTGGCGCCCACCACCGAGCGGGACTTCGCCCTGCTTCCAGAAGTCCGGCGGCGGGTGTACGGGATGCTGCAGGCGACGCACATGCACATCTCTCCCGACGGTCCCTGGTACTTCCTCATCGCTCAGTCCGCGCCTCGCGAGGGGCTGGGCCGCTTGATCGGCATCACCGACACCTCGATGCTTCGGCCGCAGGTCTTCGCCCTCCAGCAGGGTCGAGCGAGCGTGGGCCTAGCCGCCTCGGAGAAACAGGCCATCGACGCGGTGCTCGAAAGCCTCTCCGGGCTGCAGCCGACGTTCTGGAGCAGAGCCGATCGCTACTGGAGCGCCCGAGGGGGCAGCCACACCGACGGCGGAGCCTTCCTCTTCCACGTCGCGCTCGACGAGACGTCACCGCGCCTATGGTGCACCGACAAGTTCGGCCGGCCCATCGAGGCCGACCGGAGCAGGGTGGGCCCAGCGCAGGGGACCGCCGACAATCAACCCGGAGGCGGCGGAGACGGTGGTGCACGGCGCCTGGCGCTCAGCGACCGCCCGGCAGATGCGCTGGCCGACGAGGCTGCCCGCCACCTGCCAACTTGGGGCTACGGCGGGCTCGAGCGTTTCCTTGCCGCGCTCTGTGCCGGTGCCACCAACGACCCGGGTCGCGAGCGCGCAATCGCCGTTCTGTCGCGGCTTATGGATCGCCGCTACCAGCTGGCCCCCCTGAAGCGCAGTGGCGTCCTCGCCCTCCTCGACGGCTGCCTGGGCGAGGTCGCCGAGCTTGTCCGGCGGGAGCCCTCGGAGCACTTCGTGTGGGCGGGCGCGGACGGTGCCGCGTGCGGCGCGCCCGCCGACATGTGCGCCGAGCGCACCGTGGTACTCGACGCCCAGGGCCTAGCCGCAGAGGGACGGCGCTCCCTCTCGCGCCTGGTTGTCGAGCTCTACGGGCACGGAGCCCGGCGCTTTGTCGTGGTGAACGTGCGGGGCCAGCGGTTCATCGGCTGCGGGCTGGGCCCAGGGTCAGCGGGCGTGCGTCTCGAGGTGTTCGGTTCGTCCGGCGACTACCTCGCCTCCGGGATCGACGGAGCCGAGGTGATCGTGCACGGGTCGGCCCAGGATCAGGTTGCGCAGATCCTCAAGGACGGCAGGCTCGTTATCCACGGCGACGTGGGCCAGACGTTCATGTACGGTGCCAAGGGTGGCGACGTGTTCGTCCGGGGCAGCGCGGCCGGTCGCCCCCTGATCAACGGGGTGGGCCGGCCGCGCGTCGTCATCAACGGCACGAGCCTCGACTATCTCGCCGAGTCGTTCATGGCGGGCGATGCCCTGCACGGCGGCGGATTCGTCATCGTGAACGGCGTCACGTACGACGAGGACGGCGCGCCCTCGGAACTCGAGAGCCCGTATCCGGGCGGCAACCTCTTCTCGCTCGCCTCGGGCGGTGCGGTCTACGTGCGGGATCCCCACGGTCGCGTCGGCCGGGACCAGCTGAACGGGGGAGAGCCCGTCGAGCTCGAGCGCGCGGACTGGGAGCTCATCCGGCCCTATCTCGAGCACAACGAGCGCCTGTTCGACATCCGGATCGACTGGCTGCTGAGCATCGATGGTCAGGCGGCGCGGCCCGAGCAAGTGTACAGGAAGATCGTGCCGGCCGGTCATGCGGCGCTGTCGCCCGAGGAGGCCTGGGTCAGACCCGAGGAGTGAGCGCGCTCGGACCAGCGGCCCCGGCCGCTGACGTGGACGGCCAACGAGCCCCTTCCGTCTCCTTACTGCACGCGGCTCGGGCAAAGGGCGCGATAGTCGCACCAGCCGCACGTGTGTAATGAGGGCGTGGCGCGGAAGTCGCCCGAGCGGATGGCGGCAGCACGGGCCAGCAGCTCATCGCGCGCGGCGTCGAGCTGCTCATCTGTGCGCGTCGTACTCATGCGGATGGCGGCCTCGGTGAAGTAGAGAGTCACCCGCTCGGGGGTGCCCAAGCCCAAGGCGTCGCGGCAGGCAAGGGCGTAGATCGAGAGCTGCAGGTTCTCGTCGACGCCTTTCTGGCTGCTCGGGCGCCCGGTCTTGTAGTCGAGCACCTCGATGCCGCCCGAGGGCAGGTGGTCAATCCGGTCGATCATGCCGTTGATCCGAACGGGCAGGCTTCCGTCCCGCGGCTCGAGGCGAAGCTGGAAGGGGAGCTCCTCGTGGAGCGCCTCGCCGACACCTGCGAGCTCGCCTTCCCAGAAGTGGTCGAGGAGCGTGCCTACCCTCCGGCGGTACGTCTCTTCGCTCGTTCGGTCGGGAAAGCCTTCGGGCGTCCACGCCGCGGCGAACAGCCGATCGAGGTCAGCTCGGGTGGGCGGGGGATCGCCGCGCGCGGCCCGCTCCCGGCGTTCCCTCGTAAAAGCCTCGAACGCCGCATGGGCGGTGCTCCCGAACGTGCGAGCCGCTCCCGTTTCCTCCTCCGGGATGCCATACACGTGCTTGAGGGCGTATTGCAGCGGGCATTGTTCGTACGTGTCGAACTGGCTGTAGCTGAAGACGCTCGGGAGCGGGGCCACCGCAAGCAGGCTCGCCCCAACGCCGGCGTCCGTAGCGACCGTGCGGAGGGTCAGCGGGTCGAGGCCGGCAGCTCGGGCAGCGTCGGCGCCCGCGACGATCGCCTCCCCGACCGTGGCGAGCTCGCTGATCAGAGCCACGCGGGCCTCGTGCGCATCCGGCGCGTCGGGGGACACGCCCTCGAGTAGCGAGAGGATCTCGTCAGCCCGCAGGCGCAATGCTGTCCGCCGCTCCCGCCGGCTCGGAAGGGCCACGATCCGCTCGGGTGCGCTGGTGGTGTCATCTGCGCCCTCGGTCGCCTCGCGTCCCTCGTCGACCTCGGCCTCAGCAGTCGCGGGGGCCTCCGCCACGGCCGCTGTGGGTGCAGTCCGATCGTCCTCGCGCAGCTCCGGCCCCGCATCGGTGCGTAACTCCTCGACGAAGGCGCTCTCGACACGCTCGGAAGTCGCGCCTCGGTGAGTGGTAAGCACCAGCGTCTCGCGGGCGCGCGTGATGGCCACGTACAGGAGGCGTCGCTCCTCCTCAGTGTGGATGTCGCCCACCGGGACCTGCTCTCGCAGGAGCTCGCGGGGGAACAGGCTCCCGCCCTGCTCGTGGACCGGCCACTCCCCGTCGAGCAGGTAGGGCACGAAGACGTGGGGGAACTCGAGGCCCTTGGCCTGGTAGAGGGTCATGAGGCGCACGCCCTGCACGTCCTCGGCGAGCTCGACGCTCGTGGGCAGCTCGCCGCCTGCAGCCTGGTAGGCATCGACGTACTCGATGAAGTCCGCGAGGGACCGCCCAGCATGCTCTCGTTGCCAGTCGGCGGCGAAGCGCAGCAGGGACGCGATGTTGGCGATCTCGCGCTGGCTCTCGAGCGTATCGCCGGCCAGTCGGTCGAGCAGCATCGAGGTGCGCTCGACGAACCGTTCCAGGATCGTGAACGGGCCCTCGCGCATTGCGGCCGGAACGAGCGTGTCGAGCGTGTCGAGGCAACGCTGCAGCTTCGCGCGGGCGGACGGTGACAGCTCGAGGACCCGTGCGGGTGGCTTGGCCCGCCCGTCGGTGCGCCAACCGGCCGCCTCCCCGTTCTCGCGGACCGTTTCGTTGCCGCTTCCGGTGATCGTGGCATGGACGGCCACTTCGCCCGAGCCGGCGGCCTCGCGCGCGAGCTCGAGGACGTGGCGGCCGGCTCGCTTGGCTGCCCGGGTGATCGCCAGCAGTTCGAGGGCGTCGAGACGCCAAGGACCGCCCGTCAGCACTCTAGTAAGGGCCACGTCGTCGAAGGGGTTCGCGATCGCGCGCAGGGCTTGCTCGAGGTCGCGGATCTCGGGGGCGGCGAAGAGCGAGAGGCCGCCGGACACGGTGGCCGGGATGCTTTCCTCGCGCAGGCGGGCGAGGATCGCGTCGCGGTGCTTGTGCTTGCGATAGAGGACGGCGAACGAGCTCCACGGCACGCCCGGCTCCCCGCCGGTCGCGGGGTCCCACCCTGCGAGGGCGCAGATGCGCTCGACGATGGCGGCCGCTTCGTCGTCGGGCCCGGAGCAGTCGACGAGCTCGACGGCGACAGCCCCCTCCCCCGCGCGGTGGGCCGCCAGGCGCTTATCGGGTGCGTAACGCAGGACGTTGCGCCCGATGAGCCGGTTGGCCACGAGGAGGATGGGCGGCCGGCTGCGGAAGTTCTCCTCGATGCGCAGGCGTGGAGGCGCTCCCGGTGGCGAGGCATCGGGATCGTGCACCGGCGGGCCGGAGAAGCGCCGATCGAACTCGACGAAGGCGGCGTAGCTGGCACCCCGGAAGCGGTAGATCGACTGGTCGTCGTCGCCCACAACCATCACGTTGTCCGGTCGGTCGGGCGTCCGTCCAAGCAGTTCGATGAGCTCGATCTGGGCGATGTTGGCGTCCTGGAACTCGTCGACGAGGATGTAGCGGAAGCGTCGCTGCCAGGCGCGCAGCACGTTGGGCCGCTCGCGGAAGAGGCGGATCACCGCGGCCACCTGTTCTCCGAAGTCGAGCGCCCCGCGCCGCTCGCGCTCGGCCTCGTAGGCGCGGTAGACGAGGGCGAGCTCGGAGAGACGGAGAACCTCGAGCGCGGCGCCGTCCTTCACGTATGTGGCGGCAAGCCCGTCGACATCGGCGCGCTGGTTCAGGTCCAGCGCGGTTCGCGGGGCCGCGGCGCCGGTCCCCCAGACGGCCCGGCGGGCCTCGCGCTCGGCCCTTTTCTCGACCGTCTCGAAGTCCGGGTCGGCGTCGGGGCTGCCGGCTGCGAGCGCGCGCTCGGCCGAGCGGAAGGATGCGTAGGCGCCGCGGACCTCGGTGCGGCCGCGGTCGAACGACCCCAGCGCCTCGAGGCGCTCGAGGGCCTGCTCGTAGGGACCGAAGCGCGTTTCGAAGGCAGCCTGCTCAGCGGCCACGAAAACGTCGAAATCGGCGGGACCCACGAGCTCGTCCTTGGCCCGGTTGATGAACCCGACGAAGCGCTCGAGCCCCCAGTACGGGTTCCCTCGCCCCGCGTAATAGCGGAGCGAGAGGGACGGCCGGAGGTCGCGTAGGAGGAGCACCTGGCCCACCCCGTCGAGCACGTCGGGAGTTGAGGGAAGGCCGGCGTCCGGCGCCGACTCGACGAGGATGCGATGGCAGAAGCTGTGGAAGTTGGCGACCATGAGGCGCGCCCGGACGGCCGGCCCGAGGGCGGCCTCGAGGCGGTCGCCGAGCTCCTTGGCCGCCTTGACGTTGTACGTCAGGACAAGGACCTGCTCAGGCAGGAGCGGGCCGTCGAAAGGACGATCCGGGTCGGCCGCCGCAGCCTCCATCGGGAGCCACGCCACGTCGCTGTCGGGGGTGCCCCCGACCCCCTTCGTCTCAAGAAGTCGGCGGACGCGTTCCACGATCACCCGCGTCTTGCCGGTCCCCGCGCCGGCCACCACGACGAGGGGCCCGTCGTTCCATTCGACGATGTACCGCTGCTCGGCGGTCAGCGCGTCGACGGGCTGCCGCGTGCTCACGATGCCGGCCGCCGTGTTGACTCCGCGATAGCCGGGCGTCCGTGGGCGCGGAACTCGAGGCCCCCGGTGGCGGTGTGCTGGTCGGGCGGATCGCGCAATACCGGACACCCACCGAGCACGATCCGATCGGCGGCGAGGTCAGCCTCGAACTGCTCGCTGGCGGCCAGGAGCTCGTGCAGGATCGTCGCGATCCCGTTCGCGCCGCAGAGCGGACAGGTCCGGACGGTGCCTGCGCTGGTGACCCGTGTGCTTGTCAGGACCATCTCCCCGGGACACCTTGGCGACGACGAGGAAGCCCGACCGGACCACCAGTCGTCGCGACCCAACGATGATGCTCCTCTGTGCCACCTCGCGCGGCACGCGACGCGGCCATCCACCGTCGTGGCGCGCCCTAACACCGGCACGTCGGAGCCGCTCTGGCTGAGTTCGACCGAGTCACGCGGTCCGACGGGGCCGAAGGGCCCAGCGTGTCAGCCAGAACGCGCCTCGGCTCGCTGCTTATCATGGCGCCCGACAGGCGTCCCCACGCAGCTCGATCGAGGAGGGCGAGGGATGACGCATGCGGCTGCGCCGACGGAGGTCGGCGCCGCGGGATCCAAGGGCCTGAAGGCCGACGCCATCGGGTTCGTGTCCAACACCGTGATCGGGGTCGCCTCGACCGCCCCAGCGTACAGCCTGGCGGTGTCTCTCGGCCTCGTGGCGGCGGCCGTCGGCGCGTTCTCGCCGGCGATCATGATCATCGCGTTCGTGCCGATGGTCTGCATCGCGGTGGCCTACTACTACATGAACCGAGCCGACCCCGACTGCGGCACGAGCTTCACCTGGGTGGCCAAGGCGATGGGGCCGGCGCCCGGCTGGCTGGCCGGTTGGGCCATCATCGTCGCCGACGTCGTGGTCATGGCGAGCCTGGCAGAGGTGGCCGCCATCTACACCTTCCAGCTGTTCGGAATCGACCCGTCTACGTGGGGCTCGATCACCCTGGCGGGTCAGAACGTCGCACTCGGTGCGGCCGCCACCGTCGCCCTGGGCGTCCTTTTCATCATCGCCTTGACCTGGATCGTCTACATCGGGATCGAGATCTCCGCGCGGACGCAGGTGATCTTGCTCGGCCTGGAGATGAACAGGGCCACCATGACCCCCGAGGTCAGCGCGTTCGGATCGGAGATGTTGAAGGGATTGAGCCACGCGAGCTCGGGGCGCACACCGTCGGCGAAGGCGCCGCTGTACACCTTGACCAGGGCGACCACGGTGAAGAGAGCGAGGGCAAACAGTCATGACCCTGTCCACCCCTGACCCCGAGCGGCCGTTCGAACGTCCCGGCGTCAAGCTCGGCGACTACCAGTTCGAGCGAGCGCCGCAGTGGGAGCAGAAGGGTTTGCTGGCCCTCGTCGGGATGGGTGTGGAGCCTGGCATGGCGGACGTGTTCGCCCGCTACGCCGAGAAGCATCTGTTCGACCGGATTGACGAGATCGGCATCCGAGACGGGGCCAACCTGGAAGTCCGCGGTTACGAGTTCGCCCCCAACTTCTCGATCTGGACGACGATCGAGGAATGCTTGAACCCGCCCCTGATTTGGGAGAAGGGGCGCGGGTGGTACACGACGGAGCCGTTCTCGGAGCCGGAGATCTTCAACTTCCCCGAGGGCATCGGGCCGCAGGAGTGCGTCAACGTCGAGCACGAGGAGGTGCTGCTCGTGCCGCGCTGCGTGTCGTGCGGGCGTGTCACCTTCAAGTACGGCCTCGGCGGCGACTTCATCCGCGTTCTCAAGACCATCAAGATGCTCGGCCTCGACAACAAGGAACCAATCAAGGTCGGCAAGGTCATGGTGGCGCCGCGGGATGTGGTCGCGGCGTGCCTGCCCGACCCGGCCCACTTGGGCGATCGGATGGTCGGTAAGACGTGCGCCGGAACCTGGGTCAAGGGGATCAAGGACGGCAAGTCGCGAGAGGTGTATCTCTACCAGGTGGCCGACAACGAGACCTGCATGCGCCGCTACGGCGTCCAGGCCGTTGTCTGGCAGACGGCCGTCAACCCGGTGATCGCCATGGAACTCCTCGAGGCCGGCGTGTGGCGCGGGACGGGCGTGCTCGGACCCGAGGCGTTCGATCCGGACCCGTTCCTGGAACGGATGCCGGCCTACGACTTCCCGTACGGGGTCAGGGAGTCAGCCTAGCTCCGATCGAGGCGCGTGGCGGGCGCCCCACGGCTCCTCGCCCGGCTCACGCCGGGGTGACGATCGGCACTGGCCACTCCACGCAGATCGGGACATGCTCACCTCACCATAGAGAGGTGTACGGATGGTGCAGGTGACGGCCGCGGAGCCGATCCAGCGGGACGTGGCGTGGCGGGTATGCAAGCAGCTCATGGCCGAGAGTGACGGCCAGTGGTGGCGCCGTACCGCCTGGCGCTGCTGGGGCTGCCGCCAGTTCAGCCGGAGCGACCCGGCCCTGATGCGCTTTGCCCGCACGCCAGACAACCGGGGCTGTCGCTTCGTCGCCGAGCGCTGGGAGCAGGCCGGCCGGCCGCTGCGCTGACGGCCGGCGCCTGGTCACTGTCGTGACGATCCGCCCGCTCTCCCCTCCCGTACCCGGCATCCGGTTCGATGTGGATACCGACGCGGGTCGGGTGGCGGGCTACCGGCTAGGCGAGGGACGGACGGTCCTGCTCCTGCACAGCTTCAACGCGGCTGGGACAGGCGCGGAGTTGGCGCCCCTGGCGATGCGCTTGGCCGCCCACCGACGCGTCGTGCTGGTCGACTGGCTGGGCTTCGGCACATCGGAGCGGCCCGATGCAGCCTACGGCCCTGCCTTCTATGGGGAGCAACTCGAGCGCATCCGCCTGGCCGCCTTGCAACCCGGCGAGCTCAGCCTCGACGTAGTCGCCTTGTCCCTCCCGGCGCAGTACGTCGTCGTGGCCGCCGCCGAGCACGCCGAGCGCTTCGGCCGGCTCGTGCTCTTGAGTCCCACCGGGTTCGGACGCTTCGGGGGCCGCGCCGGTCAGGCATCCCGTACCCTCTACTCGATCCTGCGCCGGACGGGGACCGGCCGCCTGCTGTTCGCCGTCCTCGCCCGACGCCAGGTGATCCACTGGTACCTTCGGCAGACCTTCACGGATCCGGAGCGCATCCCCTCCGACTATGCGCAGTACTGCTGGCGGACTTGCCAGCAGCCGGGTGCCGAGCGGGCGCCGCTGGCGTTCGTGTGCGGGCTGCTCAACGACTCCGGGGCCGCCGCTGCCTACGAGCACCTGACGAACCCCACGCTGCTGGTCTTCGGCGACCACCCGCGCTTCACCGACCCAGCGGCCGCCGGGTCCCTGCTGGCCACCAACGAGCGGCTGCGACGCACCACGATAGAGCGCTCGGGGGATCTCCCGCAGCTCGAGCAGCCGGACGCGACGGCCGCCCTGGTCGAGGGGTTCCTCGCCTAACAAGCGCACCATCGCCCGACGCGCACACCGTGCACGGGCTGGCGCCTGCAATGACCGGGCAGAAGACGACCCAAGCCGAACGCCGAGGAGGATGCCGTGGTGAGGAGCAGCTGGACCGAGGAGGACCTCCCCGACCTCACCGGGAGGCGTGCCGTCGTCACCGGGGCCAGCAGCGGGATCGGCCTGGAGGCAAGCCGCCAGTTGGCCGCCGTGGGAGTGGAGGTGGTCTTGGCTGTGCGCGACCCAGAGCGCGGCCGCCGCGCTGCGGAGGAGATCGTCCGCACGGTCGCTGCCGCGCGTCTCGCGGTGGCCGAGATCGACCTCTCCGAGCTCGCCTCGGTGCGGCGGTTCGCGCGGCGCGAGGCCGAGCTGGGGCGCAGGCTCGATCTCCTCGTCAACAACGCGGGCACCAGCGGCGGTCCCCGACGCGCCTCGGCCGACGGCTACGAGATCCAGATGGCGACGAACTTCCTCGGCCACTTTGCGCTGACCGGGCTGCTCCTTCCCCTGCTCCGTCCCGGCGGGCGCATCGTCACGGTGTCTAGTCTGATGGCCCGGCGGGGTCACCTGTCCACCGCCACGACCCTCGACGACCTGCGGCCCCGCGAGCCGTATCGGTCCGGGCGCTGCTATGCCGACAGCAAGCAGGCGGACCTCCTGTTCGCGGTGGAGCTGGACCGCCGGCTTCGCGCGGCCGGGCGCGACGCCCGGAGTCTTGCCTGCCACCCGGGCGGGGCAGCCACCGGCCTCGGCAGCCAGCGCTCCCGGGCGGCCGGACGCCCCGAGCGCCGCACCGTCGGCGCGCGCCTGATGCGCCGGGTCCTCCAATCGGCGCGGGCGGGGGCGTGGCCGACCGTCTACGCCGCCACAGCCCCCGGTCTCGTCGGTGGGGAGCTCGTGGCGCCGGACGGCTTCGCCCAGGGGCGGGGACGCCCGATCGTCGTGCCGGTCTTCCCCAGTGGTCGGGACACCGCCACGGCGACCCGCCTCTGGGAGCTCGGCCGGCAGGCGACCAGCGTCGACTTCGACGACCTGTGAGTCATGCCGCCCGGATAGCCGTTGTCGCCAGCGTTTGGCCAAAGGGAGCGACCTCCGAGTGCGACGGGGCCACCCCACAACTAGCGTGTTGCAGCAGGAGGACCCGATGGAATACCGACAGCTCAGAAGCGCGGGGCTCATGGTCAGCAGCCTCTCGTATGGGGCGTGGGTGACCTACGGGACGCAGCTCGGCGTCCCCGAGGCGGTCGCCTGCATGCAGGCCGCGTGGGACGCCGGCGTGAACTTCTTCGACAACGCCGAGGCGTACGGGGGAGGGCGGGCGGAGGAGATCGCGGGCGAGGCGCTGCGGCAGCTCGGCTGGCGGCGCGGCAGCTACGTCGTCTCGACAAAGATCTTCTTCGGGATCCACGCGGGGCCGAACGAACAGGACACGCTCAACCGTAAGAAGCTCCGCGAAGGGATCGACGGGGCCCTGCGGCGCTACGGGCTCGAGTACATCGATTTGGTGTACTGCCACAGGCCGGACTCCGGGACGCCGGTCGAGGAGACGGTGTGGTCGATGCACCAGATGGTTCAGAGCGGCAAGGCGCTCTACTGGGGCACCTCCGAGTGGAGTGCCGAGGAGATCCGCGAGGCCTGGGGGATCGCGGAGAGGCATCACCTGTACAAGCCACAGATGGAGCAGCCCGAGTACAACCTGTTCACCCGGCGGAAGGTCGAGCAGGAGTTCGCCCGGCTCTACCCCGGGATCGGACTCGGGCTCACCACATTCAGCCCCCTCGCCTCGGGGTTCCTATCGGGCAAGTACGCCGGGGGGATCCCTTCCGACTCACGGCTGGCGCTGCCGGGCTACGAGTGGCTGCACGCCGGGATTACCCAGGAGCGCGTCGAGGCTGTCCAGCGCCTGGCGGCGATCGCGACAGACCTCGGCGCGACGACCGCCCAGCTCGCGCTTGCCTGGCTCCTCAAGAACCCCAACGTGAGCAGCGTCATCACCGGCGCGAGCCGCCCATCGCAGGTGAGAGAGAACATGCAGGCGATCGACGTCGTGCCGAAACTCACACCCGACGTCATGACCGCGATCGACGAGGCGACGCGCGCGGCTTCCGACCTCGATGGTCCGCGCCTGGAGCTGTGAGGGCGACCTCGACCGGCCGGGCGATCAGTCTTCGGCCTCTGGCGCCACGCGTCCACGGCACGCATGGGAATGGGAGCAACTGCAGCATGGATCTCGACGAGGCGATCTATGGCCGGCGCTCGACGCGCGAGTACACGTCAGACGCCGTCGATGAACCCACCATCCGTCGGCTGATCGACGCCGCCATCCATGCGCCGAGCGCCTCTAACGAGCAGCCGTGGACGTTCACGGTGGTGCGCGATCAGGCCCTGCTCGATCAGATCTCGCAGGCCGCGAAGGCTCACTACCTCGCGACGATGACCACTGGCCCGCAGTACGAGCGACACCGCGTGATGCTCGGTGACCCGCAGTACCACGTCTTCCATCACGCCCCCGTCCTCGTCGTGATCTCGGGGATGAGGCCGGGACCGTGGATCGCCGAAGACTGCGCGCTGGCGGCCGAGAACCTGATGCTGGCCGCGTGCGGCGTCCGGCCTCGGCACCTGCTGGATCGGCTTCTCGCAGGGCTACCTGAACACGGCGGAGGGGAAGCAGTCGCTCGGCATCCCGGTGACGTGGGTGCCCGTAGCGCCGATCATCGTGGGCCATCCGAAGACGATGCCCGCGCCGGTCGCGCGAAAGGAGCCGGAGGTCCGCTGGGTCGGCTGATCGCGCCGATGATCAAGAAGAACCCTCCGGGGCGTGGCGCCGTGCCCCCAGCTCGGACTCATCCGTTCGGTTCGCCGGCAGCCTTCCAGTAGGCCACCCAGTTGGTGGCGATCTCGTGGCGAGCCCTGGCCAGGGTGATGGCGCCGGCGCAGACCTCGCGGTGCAGGTAGTTCTCGAACTTATCTGACGCTACGCCTAGTGTGATCGCATACCACGCGACCACCGAGCGCATAGCGGCCAGCCAAGAGGTCCCAGTCCACCGCGAGCATGTGTAAGGCTCGACGCGGTGAGGGTGGCAAGGCTAGTTCAAGTGGCGCATCCCCAATCGAGCGGCGACAGCAAGCCGCAGCGTGGTCAGATTGAGAGGGTCCTGACAAGGCACTGACGCACAACACCAGTCGTTCACCACGAGCCCGGTCTTGCGGCCGGGCTCGTTGCTGTTCAGCACACGGAGGCAAGACAAAGTGACAACCTACCCCGAGTTGATCCGCCGATATGCGGCGTTGGTCGCAGAGGGTCACGCTGACCTAGACCTGACGCCACACGGCCGCGACTACCTCGCACGCATCCTGCGCGCGGCATCCTGGCACATCGCCCCGATCCTGTATCCCCCATCCGACCAGACGCGCGACGATGCCGCGCGCGAGGTCCAATGGGTCACGCGTTCCACCATCGCCGACATCGTTGACCTGCCCGCGTGGGACGCGGCCGTGACGCGCGCGTATGCGTGCGTGCGGGGTATCTGACCATGCAGGCGATCGTGGTGACCTACCACGGGCCAACCAACGCCCGCGGGTCTCGCCTGTACGCGCGATGCGACGCGAGCAGGCTGTCAATCCCGTACCCATCTGAGGCGAACGCAGGCGAGGATGCCGCGCGCGTCGCGGCTGAAGCGCTGCGCGATCGGCTCGGATGGACGGGCCATCTGATCGGTGGGTACATGCCGGACGGACGCTATGCGTTCGTCTTTGGGATCGAGGCGCCGCAATGACCGGGCAACACACCACGTACCGTGTCGAGGGAACGCTGGCCGGCCCGCTGTTCTGGCCAGCGGGGGAGGAAGCCTGCAAGGAATTCCGATACCAGGCCGAGCGTCCGGGACTCTGGCAGCCGACCGGGCTGCGCGATCTTGCCGAGACGATCATGCGCCACGAGGACGGCGATTTCGCAGGCGCCGCTAACTTCCTCGCCGACACCATCCTGACCATTGAGCGGCACGGCCGCACCCACTCCACCGTGCGCACGTGGCCGCTCAGCGCGTTCGCGAGCATCGCCGACTACTGCTCACCCGACCAGTGGCCAGTGTGGGAGGATGGTGATTGACCATGGCAGACCCACGCCTCCCAGCCATATACCTCCGCCGATCGGTCGAGGGAGGCATCACCAAGGATGATGAGGTAGCCGGCCTGCGCGCCCTCGCACATCGCGAGGGACACAACGGCGATGTCGTCGAGTATGACGACTGGGGCCATTCCGCAGACGAAACCAAGGACAGCCAAGACAGGCTGCGCGACCTGATCGCCGACATGCGCGCGGATCGAGTAAGCGTCGTCTATGCGGGCAAATTGGACCGTCTCACAAGGTCGGTCTCAGTGTTCGGCCGATTTGCCGCGGCAATGAAAGAGCACCACGTCCGACTCGTGACGAACGAGGGTGATATGTCCGAGGATGCGGCCGACGCTAGTCCGTTCGCATGGTTCGGTCGTCAGATGATGGTCACGATAGCCGAGATGGAGCTGCGCACGATCAAAGCCCGAGTGCAGCGCGCGCAGCGTATCAAGAGGGAACGCGGCGACCGTCAGGGACGTGCCGGCTACTCGTGGCGGAACATCAAAGACTCGACCGGCCGCATCGTTCGCGAACCCGATCCTACCAGACCCATTGAGCCGATCCTTGCCGCGTATCGCGAGACGGGATCGGTCCGAGCGGCCTGCCACTTGTTACAGGAGCAAGGCATCACGCCACCGAGACCGTGCAAGCCAGGTTGCGTGAAACCGCACCACAAGCGAGGCAAGTCGCCCTGCCGGCCGGGCTGCACGACGCAGCATCCACACGCTGGCTCAACCTGGGCAGTCTCGACTCTGATCCGAATACTTGAGGACGCAGGGATCGAATTGCCACCGAGGATGGTCACTGCACGTCACCCGATGCGCAGCAAGGATGCCATCCTTGCTGGCCTAGTCCGGTGCGCGTGCGGACGCACAATGACAACGAACCGGCAGCGCGGGCAGCTCTACTGTTCACGCGGCCGAGACGAGGGGCCAGCACTGCACGCGAAGTACAGTGTCCGACAAACCATCCCCGTCCGCGAGTTACTGCCCGCCCTGCAAACCGAGGCTGAGAAGTTCACTCGAAAGCTCAGACTAGAGCGCAAACCGACCGATCCTGACGCACGGGCGCGACTTCAGCGACAGCTCGACAACCTAGAAATTCGGCTGGACGCCGGCACAATCAACGGAACCGAGTACAAAGCTCGGGCACAAGCAATTCAGGCCGAGATTGTGAAACTCGATCTGGCTGAGAAAGCCAGCATTCGACTGTTCGCTGACCCGCTGCCCGACTGGACCGACCCGGTACAGGCTAACCAATGGATGCGCCATGCGTGGGTTTGCGTTCAGCTCGACGATCAGATGGTGCCGCACGTCGAGTGGGCGCCAGGCATCCCACATGATGATGCCGAGCTGACGCCCGAGCAAGAACACGAGCTAGCGATGCAGGACTATGACCAGCCTACGTGAGAGCCAATCGCTCGACCAACGGGAAGTCTGGCGAGCCGCCACCGCGACCATCCACATGCTCCCGCCAGCGCGTGGAGAGGATCACGCGAGTGCCGCCACGAATGGTCGCACCGCACGCGCAGCGCAGCGCACCGCCATTGGTCACACGCGAGACAGAATGAGAGACGCCAGCCTCCCGCGTCTGGCGTCTCTCGACTGTTGCTTGCATAACTCAGCCGCGGAACGGCAACCGTTTGCCGTTGCCGGCCTGGCGCAGTCGCTCCGCCTGTTCGTCATCGACCCCGTAGGCCGCCTTGACGATCTGGTCACCTTGCTCGTGGGTCGGCAGCTCGCCAACCTTCGGAGCTTCGATGACCGTGCCGTTGCTGCGACCCAGGCTATCGACCACTCGTGTCTGGAGCTGGGGCGCCAGGCGCGAGGAAGCGCTGCCGTCCCACGTCGAGCTATCCATGGTCCGAAGCTGGGCCACGATGTCATCGCCGGTCATCTTGCTCGGATCAAGTACCGAGGCTTCGGTCGATGACCTTGCCGGAGGCGCCGGCTGCGCCGATGCGGGCTCGTTGCCGGCATCGTCATTGAACTGAGCGGCGTGGTCGCTCGTGTCCCAGCTCTTGAGGAACCGCTCGACGCGATCCTCGGACCAGTCGGGGTGATCCTTGAGCACGGAGGCGCGCACCGCGCCCCGTACCTCCTCGCGTGTGAAAGTGGCCATCGTGCCCTACTTCGGCATGGGGACCGTGACCGGAGCCACGATGGGCTCCGCTTCGCCGGTCCGAATGACGGGCCTCGGCTCGACCAGAGGAATGTTCCCCTGTGAGCGAGACGAACCTGGCTTCCCGAAGATTTCAGGGCCGGGAAGCTGAGAGCCCTGGCGCAAACCCTGCGCCTGCTGCGTGGTGGGTCGCACCCTAGATCGTGCTGTCATCGTTTCTCCCTTGTTCGGGCCGTGGCCCGGCTATTTGTGGCTGAATGGATGGATGGATGGCACGCGCCCTAATTCACCATGGCGACTCCCGATGTGTTCGCGGATCATCACGCCATCGCTGCCACCGGCGAGCCAGCTCGGGGGTCACGTCCGTCAAGGTGGTGTATGAGCGCCGCTTCATCCGCCGCGTGAGTGACTATCCGGCGGCGGCCAGCACCGGCATCACCTCCTCGGTCAACTCGTCGCCGAGGCGGACGAGGCGCGCCTTGGTGAGCGACTCCGCGCTCATGTAGCGGCGCGCCACCGCCCACTCCTCATGCTGCTCGGCGAGCACGGCGCCGACGAGGCGGATCACGGCCTCGCGGGTGGGGAAGATGCCCACCACGTCGGTGCGCCGCCGGATCTCCCGGTTGAGACGCTCCTGGGGGTTGTTGGACCAGATCTGGCGCCAGTGCTCCGCCGGCAGCAGGCGGAAGGCCAGGAGGTCCTCGCGACCCTCCGCCAGCAGCTCTGCGGCCTGCGGGAAGCGAGCTGCGAGCTGCTCGACCACGCGGGCATGCTGGGCCTCCACCTCGTCGCGCGAGGGCTGGGCGAAGATCGAGCGCACCAGGGTAGCCACCAACGGCTGGGCGCTCTTGGGAACGCGGGTGAGCAGGTTGCGGACGAAATGGGTGCGACAGCGCTGCCAGCTGGCGCCGGGCAGCACCGCCGCGACCGCGGCCACCAGCCCCGCGTGGTCATCGCTGATCACGAGCCGCACGCCCGAGAGGCCCCGGGCCACGAGGTCCCGCAGGAAGGCGGTCCAGCCTGCCCCGTCCTCGCTGGTCACGAGGTCGAGGCCCAGGATCTCCCGATAGCCGTCGGCGTTCACCGCGGTGGCAATCACCGCCGCGGGCTGGGCAATCCGGCCGCCCTCCCGCACCCGCAGGGCCAGCGCGTCGAGCCAGAGGTAGGTGTAGGGCGCGCCGTCCAGGGGCCGAGAACGGAAGGCCGCCACCTCCTCATCGAGCGAGCGGGCGAGCTCGGACACCTGGCTCTTGCTGATGCCGCTGATGCCGAGGGTCGCGATGAGGCCCTCCACCCGCCGGGTCGAGACGCCCCGCACGTAGCACTCCGCGATCACCGCCACCAGGGCCCGCTCGGCGCGTCGGCGGCGCTCCAGGAGCCAGTCGGGGAAGTAGCTCCCGCTGCGCAGCTTGGGCAGGGCGAGTTCGAGCGTTCCGGTCCGCGTGTCGAAGGGCCGCGATCGGTAGCCGTTGCGGGTGTTGACCCGCTCGGGCGAGCGCGTCCCATAGGGAGCGCCGCACAGCGCGTCGGCCTCCGCGCCCATGAGCGCCTGGATGAACGTCCCCAGCATCTCCCGCAGCAGGTCGGCGTCGGCCGTCTCGAGGTGCTTGCGGAGCCAGACCGCTGGGTCCATCGTGGCGTCGACCACCGTGTTCCTCCTCTCCGAGTCCGTTGTGCTTGGTTCTCGGTTGAGGATGAAGCGGTGGTCCCCGCGTTCGAGGGCCCTCAGCTCACTCGTACACCACGTCCGTGGACTCTATGCAGCTCGGGGTCGGCAGCCAGACGCTCGGGAGATGGCGTGGCGTCGATCAACGTCTCGCGCCGAATGTGCGCGCGAGGGTGATCGGCTTCGTATCTCTCCCGGTATGCCGGATCGCGGCTCGGACGTGTCGGCCGACCCTCCGAGGGACGCCAGTCCACACCCAGGGCATCAATGAACTGGCGACTGGTGCGCTTACTCATTGCTGCACCGGCCGTGGTCGGCCACGGACACCGATCGGACGCCCCGCAGCCAGCGCGCGCCTCGCGCGGTACCGCTGCGCTCGCGACATGTGCGACAAATCGGGTGCCGGAGGCGACTGGACAGCCACCGGCCCGGCCTCCGGCCTCGGCGCGTCCGGCTCGACACGCCGATGATCGCCAGCGCAGACATCCTCGGGCATGCCAGAGCGCCAGAGGAAGGTCGCTTCCTCCGCAGACGCGCCGAAGTCGTCCATGCACGGCCGGCAGACGCGCTCTTCACCCATCGGGCGATCGCACCAGGTGGGCAGATCGGTGTTCCTGAGCCTCAGATCAGGCATGCAAACCTCCCATTTGCGTCCTGACGCAACCGATACGCCCGGATATGGGGACAGACTGGCAGGTGAGCGAACTGTCTGCGCCGACCGCGCAGGTGCAGATACAGTGCAGCAGAGGGAGTAGCAGATGCCGCCAGTAACCGATAAGACAGTGCAGACGGAGTAGCTGTAACCGATTTGCCGACGCGCAGATGTGGCCGCCGCCACCAAGATGCGGGTCTGTCCTCAGCCAGTCTCGGGGTGTCATCTTGGCGAGGTAGCGAACATGCACCCGATCTATCGTCTTGGGTATCTTGGGCATCTTGGGCATGTTCGAAGATGCCCAAGGTGCGGAAGATGCCCAAGGTGAATGTGTGGGGCCCCATGCCGCATCTTCGGGCGTTCATTCGGGCACCTTCGTTCCCGGTGCCGGCAGATAGACGACCCAGCCGCCGTTGAAGCTCGACTTTGTGAGCCTCGCCCCGATGCGTCGTCGTGCGCTCCGGGTCGCCTCTACCCCGAAGCCCTTTGCTTTCATGCGTGCGGCCACTTCCGCCGATGAGACGGACACCTTGCCCTTCAGCAGCTCCCGCAGATACCCCTCGGCGTTCCTTGCCGTCTCGTGGTCGCCCTCTTGAGTCACCTCGTCGATCGTGACCTTCGACACGCCATCCCAGACGATCCGCGAGACCGTGTTCTGTTCCGTCCAGCCCGGCAGGTCGAGCGTGGCCGCGGCGACGTGGTAGCGGAGAGTTAGCTGCCCGGGTCCCCAGCTCGACTTGACGACACCGAAGAGGCGCCCGTTGTCGTCGTCGGGATCGGAGCGGCAGGCGAGCACTTGACGCGCCGATCCTGCGATGCCACCCAGGCTCCCAGCGCCACGGTTGAGTGGGCTGGCCGACGTGTCCTTGCTGTTGTGGCGGGTCACTAGGATGGGCTGCCCCGTCTCGCGGGCCACGCGCTGAAGCGGCGTCATGACATGCTGGCGCATCTCCACGTCGGAGATGGTTTTCACCTTCGCGTCCACGTGCGCGTAGAGCGGGTCGATCAGGACCAGGCGCAGGTCAGCCATCCGTTCGATGGTTCGGCGTAGGCGCATCTCGTCAGTGGGCATCGCGAACGCCGACAGATGCTCGACCAGATGCGGGTTACCGCCGGCGACCAGCAGTCGGGGCAGGATCGTGTCGTCAACATCATCCTCACCGGTGATGTAGAGCACGCGGCCCGGATCGCCGGGGCTGGCGCCATCGGGCCACTCGCGGCCCGTCGTGACACGTGCGGCCAGGTCCACGATGATCGTGGACTTCGCCTCGCCGGGGTTGCCGTCAAACATCGTGACCGCCCCGCGTGGTATCCACAGGTGCCAGCGCCACTTGACAGGCCGCGCGGTGATGCCAGCCAGGTTCGTCGTGTCGAATGGGCTCCTCGCCTCAGCCTCGCGGGCATGTTCCGCGGCGCGCTGAGCCTGCACGCCGGCAAGGCGCTCGGCCTCTTCCTCCTCGGTGCCCGGTGTGTAATGCTCGATCGGCTCGGCTAGCGGCTCGGCAGCGCGCTGCGCTTCGCGCTCGGCTGCACGCTCAGCCATCGCGGCTAGATGCAAAGGGGTCGGATCGAAGATCGTGCCGTCGCGACGATGCATCATCGGTATGGTCGGCGCGCTCACGACGCGGCCTCGGTTTCGTCGGGCACGTAGACAGCGCCTGGTCGCCGGACCCAGTTAGTAAATACGTCATGTGCCCCGCACCACGCGCGACATCGCTCTTCCTCAGGTGTGAGCGACACGCCGGCTTGGAGTTTGGGTTTGACGACCCAGCGGAGCAGACACATCGAGCAGCGCGGCGCCGTGTCCAGATACCAGCGTGCCGGGTTCTGACACTGCTGCCCTACTCGAAAGTCCGGTCGTCCGGTCGTGTGGCGAATGGTGGCCGCGCACTGGATGATCACAACGCACCAGCCGGGGGTCGCGTCCAGTAGGCGCGCGGCGGGCGCGCGGTGGACTCAGCAGCGAACCGCTCTGCCAGGCGCCGTAGCTCAATGGCCGTTAGCGCGGCGAACGGATCAGGGTCAGCGCGGCACACGGCAGCACCAAACGCGCGGATGGCGATGCCGAGACGCGCTTCAGCGCGGGCTGCGGTGGCCCTGGCGGTGGTGAAACCCTGCGCTGGGGCGGGCATGCGACACTTCCCTGTCGCCGCCCGCGCCTACTGCTCTCAGCGCGATGTCGGACTTCGAAGTTCCATGGCAAGCCTCACTCGCGTCCACGAGTCGAGGTGGGCGCCCATCGCGCCCTGCCGTTTAGCCGGCTTCGTAGTAAAAGTGTATCACAATCTAAGGCACTGTGCGCGTCCTGCGCATCACAAGTGCACATGTCCTCAGACGCCAAACGACCCGACGATTGGACGCTCGCCGGGTCGTCTAGCAGCAGGTCATTATCATAGCAGCCTAACTATTCGTCAGCAGGATCGTCCGACCGTCCGCACGTATGACGCAATTCTGTTTCTGCCATCTCGACCATCCGCAAATGGTCCGCCGCGCGGTCACTACTGGCAGGGGCGTTCTGGTATATGCTCTCGGCTAGTCCGACCCGCCGCGGTCCGGGTCGCGCGCGCACAATGCGCTGCGCTTCTAGTACATGCCCGATCGCCTGCTCTTGGTTGAGAGCGGCACTATTCAGTAAATCCTCAATGGTCCGGCACTTCACGCAGCCAGCCTGTGGGTTCCGTTCCATGTTGCGCACGGTGACCATAAACTCTGCGTGAAGTTGCTCGTCAGATGTTGGTGCCATCTATTTCCTCCAATGCCTTACGAACCACTTGCTGAAAGCGAAACAAGAAGTTGCCGAACCGGTGGATTTCTGGTCCCATCGCTTTCCACTGAGCCTTCGTTAGATCGGCCTGTAGCGGCCAGCCATTATCGAACAGCTTGTTGAGCTTGCGTGCTGCCTCGACCATCTCATTCCAAGGGATGAGCCAGAGTTGTGCCGGGCGTTCCCGTGGCTGCACCGGTTCGCCCGTCAGCAAGTTGTAATTCGGCTCGACGGCAAGCGTTTGGACTTTCGCCTCGCGCACTTTGCGCCCAGCCTCAGCCGCCGTCAGGGTGCCGGCGACAACCTGGGGTTGCAACACGGGATCTGCTGCGACGGCGATCTGCTCGCGAGCGGTATCCTTTGACACACCGGCAGCCTGGGCAACCTTGCTGGCAAGGCCGACCCTGCCGCGACCGCCCTTGGAAACTGTCGGATGTCCTGCGGTTTCGGGTACAACAGCGCGCGCGAGCACGTCGCGCTCCTGAGCCTTGCCATCGGGCCACACAATGACAACCGTTTCAGGCGCAGGCTTGCTCACCGGCTTCGCATCCTGGGCCGTCTCCCCTGCGCGCAGCACGCGCGCGGCCAGGTTGGCCCGTTCGGCCGGCGTCAGATGGCGACGTCGGATGTTGGCCGAGACGATATAGGCGGCTGGGTCCTTCCCATGGTACTGCCGAAGGGCTCGCGTATTGGGGGTTGTGCTGCCAGTGACGACTTGGTACCCCAGGGTGGGATAGCGGTAGAGCGGATCGTCACGGAGCGATGCCAGCGCGTCGAGTCGGTTCCGGCCATCGAGTAGCTGCCACGTGCCGGCCGGGTCCCGCCAGATGATCGGAGTCTCACGGAGCCCATTCGCCTTGATGTCAGCGGCCAGCGCGGCCAGCTCGTCCGGTGGCAGCAACGGGAATAGGTCGGCCGCCGGGTGAACCGGCAGGATGTCGCGCCAGGTTGTGGTGCGATCGGGAGCAGTTGGTGCGTGCGACATGCGGTGGCCCTCCGGCATCGGAGGTCGCCGGGCTACCTGCCCGGACTAGACCACTGCTGCGCACCTCACATAGCGGGAGCGGGTGATCCGCTCGCACAAGGAGATCGTCCTCCCGGTGCGACGCAAATGTCAATCAGGCAGGGACGAAAGCGGCGCGTGCGGGCACCAGAATGCCAGCGCGAGCGAACGGGCCTCACTGCACCATCTGTGCGGGGCGCTTCGCTCGTGACGAGCCCATTCGCGCCGATGCCGCAATGGGACGTTGGCACCTCAGTCTGCGACTTCGCAGCGCCCTGCGCCCTGAAGACCACGGGTCTCCAGCGTACGCCGCGCGCAGGGCTGCCCAGGACGCGAGCAGTAGCGGGCTAGACTTAGGGCTCGTCATGGACATCGGAACTGCCGCCATCCTGGGTGCTGCGATCGGAGGGGCTGCAGGTGTGGCTGGCCAGTTGGTCGCTTCCTATCTTGGACGCGGTCGCGAGCGCGAGGCCCGCACCCAGGCCCGCCTTGAGCGGACCTACGAACGAGTTATGAGCCACGTGAACAGGCGGGCTTTGACGATCCACCGCACAGAGCCCACCTCTTGGTTTGGTGACAAGCCGCCGAAGCTTCCAAAGGCGCTCTCGGAAGACGAAATGATCGACCTTGAGTCCCTCATTGGCCTATTTGGCTCGGATGCCGTGCGCGCGGAGTTGCTGGAGTTCAACCGCCTGCATCGCGATTTCATCACCAAGCTGGGCACGTGGCATTTGCTCGCTGCTCCCACCTCAGGTGCTCCATCGTCCGACAGATTGGAGGCGCACAATCAAGCCGAACAAGCCCGACTGGCCGTATGGCCGGAGGTCGTTCGGATCGAGGCCCTGATGCGAGCGGAACTGCGCGGGAATAGACCGCACCAGCCGAAGGGGTCGGTGCCAGGCGATAGCCAGCCCACTATCTAAGGCGGGCCGCGACAGCGACGGTAGCACTGGCTCGGGCGCCGGCAGAATGGGAGCCGGGGACACCGTGCTATTGGCGCGAGCTAAAGGCCCCGGCGGGGGCTCAGGGCATCCTACGCAGCCGGGAAGAAGTCCAAGTCCACTTGCTTGAGCACGTACGGCTGTCCGACCGGGACCACGCCGACCCCGAAGTCGAACATGTATCGTGCCAGTGCCCTGCCGTCGATCAGGACGATGCGTTGCTCGATGCCCCTCACGTACTCCTGCGCGTCCGCCGAGAAAGTGGACGAGGTGATTAGCACGCCGCGTCGCGCGTGTTGCCCCACGAGAGCCCCGGCGAACGCCTGCACCGTTGGGCGTCCGACCGTGGCGTCTTGGTTCTTGGCCTGCAGATAGATCGTATCTAGGCCGAGGCGATCCTCTCTGATTACACCGTCGATGCCGCCGTCGCCTGTCTTGCCCCAGTGCTGCCCGGCGTCTTCCTGCGGCCCGCCGTACCCCATGGCGATCAGGAGTTGCACGATTAGGCGCTCTAGGAACTCGGGCTTGGCAGCCTCAGCCTTGACGCGTTGCAGCAGTTCCTGCTCGATCGAAGCGCGGAACGCATCGTAACTGGACGCGATGGCCTCCTCGGGAGTCTGCACCGTCCCGACACCCGAAATCTCCACCGACGGCGCGGATGGCGGACCTTCCTTGCCGCCACTCTGAAACGCCACGAACTCCGGGAACTTCTGCAGGTAGTGGATGTCGATGCGCTGAGGGGATGATGCGAGGACTTGTTTGCCTCGGTCGGTGATCCGGAAGTGGCCACGCCCGGTTGACGTCAGCAACAGCGCGTAGCGTAGGTAGGACGAGGCCCATGCGACGCGGCTGTAGATGGCCGACTGGTTGGCGTGCGGCAGTTGCTGGGCGCGCTCTTCGGGGGACAGGTGGAACTCGTCCGCCACCGCCTGCACGGACGCGGCCAAGGTGTGCTCGGCCCCATCCCCCGTGAGCCTCAGGATCGGCAGCATGATGGTCTGAAAGTCGGGGACCATACGTCCTCTCCTCAACTCCGACAGTGCGTGTTGGCAGGGTAGCGCAACGCCCTCCCGGACCAGCGCCTCGCAGCGGCGCCTAGGGTCAGTCAGGGACGGGCGCAAGAGGGAAGGTGGTCTCTGAGTGCCCGCTCGGCTGAAGACCGACTCTCGCGCCCACAGGTGAGCTGTGGCGCCGCGATGGGCGACAGGACGGTACTTTCGACCCCGGGACGGCGTGGCAGCGCGCGCCTATGGTCTCGCCGTACTTGACGGACCCCTGTCCGTCAGAAACAGAGCGGGCCTAGGACATGAGCGAAGAGAAGGGTCGGCGCGGCGCACTGTGGGCGCCGCCGGCAGAGCGCCCCACAGTGACCAGCCCTAAGCGCACCGCCGTTAGGAGCCCCCTCCGCTCTGTTGTCGTCTTGTTCGTCCTCGGGACGGCCCTGGCCGTCGTGCTCCTCTTGGGTGTGAACGGCCAGCTCCCGCCGCTATGGGCCATAGAGACGGCCGTCAATGGCATTTGCCTGTACGTGGGCCAGATGGTTGTGGGATTCGGCGTCCTTGTGCTCATCTACAGGATCGTCGAGAGTCGGAAGCGCCATCCGTGAGCCTGTGGCTGGCATCTCGGCTGCGCGATGAGCCGTTCCCCAGCGGATGCGTCCCGCGGAGGCCCGGCAAGTTAGGGAGCGACCCCGGACATGACCCGTCGGCAGGCAAACGTCATCATCGCCCTGCTCGCCGTGTTGGTGCTCGCGTTCGTGGTCCGGCCCCTCTTCTTTGAGGTGGTCGCGAACCCGAACCGGGACCCGGTAGCGGGCTTCGTGCGTGACTGGCAGCGGCACAACGACTGCGTGGCCCTACTCGCCGAGCCGACGCCCAGCGGGGGAAGCTGGGTGACGTGGACGGCGGGGGCGCAACCGCAATATGTGCCGGCCCTGGACCAGAGAGTGGACACAGATGGTCTCTACGCGGGTGACTGCCGGCACCTGCTCGGCGTGACCCCTCCGCCTGTGCCGACGCCCGCCCCTACGCCCACGCCGGCGCCCTACGTGCCCCTGAACTGCGCTTATGGGACCTACTGGGACAACATGACCGGCGAGAACGCCTGCAACCCTCCGCCCGTCCTGCTGCCAACCCCAGGCACGCCGGCGCTCCCGCCGTGGATCATTGACCGCTTGTTGCCGCTGCCGTCCGTGCCATAGGGCGGGGTTCAGCCGGCCGGACTGTTCGGCACGCGGCGGCGCTCGCCTGAAACGCTGGCGTCCACCCCCTCGCCACACGGACAATCGCGACGCGCGCCACCGATCGACTGAAAACAAGCTGATGACTGCCTGAAGTCTGGCAGACGTACGCTCGTGTGCGTGCGCGGTGGTGCAGTCTGGCGCGCGGTGGAGCAGGGTATTGCATTCTGTCGCGTTGGACGGGCTCAACAGATGGCGTACACAAGGTGTTGCAAGACGGGACCTTCGGCATGGTCAGATTGCAACAAGTGGACTATGGGAATTGTCCTTCGTGTAGCTGCCGAGGTCGATCCCGCCCACCATCACGTGGTGCGGCTCGGGCCACAGGTTCTTGGCGCTGCGTGCTGACCCGCCGATCTCGAGCGACACGAGATGGTCCTCCTCGTAGTCGGACAGGCGTTGGTCGGCGTAGCCGTAGGTCGCGATCTGGGCGCGCTTCAGGGGCTCCGTGTAGCTCTCCGGCGGGCGGATCGTGGCGGTGTAGCCGGAGACGCAGATGGTGCTGTGGATGGTGGCCTGCGTCACGGCCGGGTTGAAGGCGCCGGGGGTCAGGGTCCGGTTGGGCAGGCCCGTGCGGAGGACCGAAGAGGCCGGAGCCGCGGCCAAGGCACTCCCTGGCAAGGCCAGCGCCGCGGCCAACCCGAGGGTGCCAACGAGACTGAGCCTCCGGGCTTCGCGCCTCATGCTTCGGTCCTCCCCGGAAACACGATTGGTCGCGCTCGCCGCAGCGTTGCGCGTGCAGGCCGCGCCACGTCCATGCTACGTCCGGGTGACGAGGAAATCGCCCAAGGCAGGGGAAACAGAAGCCGTCCCTACCACGCGGCATCCCAGCACGTGGCCGCGCGGCTGGCGCCATCCAGCAGCCACGGAGGGCTCCGGCTCGTCCTCACAAAGGGCGTCGTGAGCGCCGCGGTCTCGTTCACCCGGCAAGCGTGGCAGACGACCGTGGAAGTGTGGGGTCGCGATGCCAGTCGGCTCCCGCGTAGTCCAGCTCGCCGGAGTTCTCCTGTCACACAGACGAGCCGATCGTGCCGTGCTCATGACGACGCAGCTGAAGGCTGGCACGGCCAGTCGTGCGCCGCCGGTGCTGCGCGGCGCGCCGAGACCGGCGAGACCTCAGGGGCGCCCGGCCAGTTCCTCGAGGCGGGCCACGACCTCGGCGTACTGACGGGCCATCGGCCCGGGGCAGCGACGGCTGAACACCGCTTCGAGCGAGCGATGGTACCGGGCGAGCTCCGCCGGAGGCGCGCTGAAGCGCGCCCACACCGACGCCCCGCCGTGCTCGACATCGCGCACGATGGACCGCACGTTGAAGAGCTTGTCGGCGAGCGACACCCGCAGGACCGCCGAGGGCTCGTCCTCCAGCCGTGCCACGTAGGCCGCCTTGCGTGCCCGCCAGGGCGGCTTGGGCGAGTCGAGGGTGTCACTGCAGCCGTCCACGATGCGGGCCACCGTCGCGCCGAAGCGGGCCGCGATGTCGTCGAGGCGATCCTGTCCGCCCTGGTCCTCGGCGGCGTCGTGGAGGAGCGCGCCGATCGCCTCGTCCTCGTCCCCGCCGTCCTCGAGTACGAGGCTCGCGACGCCGAGGAGATGAGCGACGTAGGGCACGGTGGTGCCCTTGCGCCGCTGGCCGCCATGGACCTGCGTGGCGTACAGGAGGGCGGCCTCGAAGCGCGCACCGAGGGTGACCGCGGCGTGATGTGCTTCCGACGCTCGGACCGGCTCGGGTGCTCCGGCGTCCAGATCCATCGGCCTGCCCTCCTCGGCTCGCTGGGGACGTCCACGTCGGTCGCGCCGTACGGGCGGCGGCGCGAGGGGTGCGACCGCTCGTCTCGGGACTCTCAAGAGCGGGATGACGCGCTACCCGTCCCGAAGTCGATCCGAGACTCCCGGCCGTGTCCGTCCCGCGGTCCTCACTCTACTCCGCGGAAGACCCCGGATTGCCGGCGTGCCCGGCCGTAGGCCGCGCGGGGCAGCTGCATCCGGTGGCACGCGCGAAGCGAGCAGAGTCCGGCGCGCGGGCCGACGCCGGGGGTCCCCAAGCGCGCTCGGACGACGAGCCGCCGCCGAGAGAGATGCAGGCCGTTCAGGCCTCAGATGCGGATGATGCCCGATCCGATGAGGAGTGCAACGGCGATCGCGTTGAACGTCATGTGGCCAGCGAGGGACGCCACGATCCCGCGCTGTGAGAACAGCCAGCCGAGGGCATAGCCGACCGGCAGGATCACCACGAACTGGAGGACGGCCGCCCGGAGCCCATCACTCGCGTTCGTCGCCGTCACATTGAGGATGTGCGCCGCGGCGAAGAAGAGCGTCGCCCGCAGGAGGGCGCTCCGCAGCCCCAGATCGCGCCACCAGGCAGTCAGCGAGAGCCCGCGGAAGAATGACTCCTCGCCGATGGGGGCGACGATCACGGCCGCTACGACTGTCGCCACGGCGTCGGGCAGCGTGCGCGGAGTCGGCAGAGCGCTGGGCAGCTGGGCGCCGAGCACCACGGCGAGGGCGCCGCCCAGCAGGATCGTTACGAGATAGGTGGGCACGATCATAGCGACCCCGCTCATGACGTCGCCGATCAACCGGGGCACCGACTCACGCCAGCGCACCGGCCAGCCCATCCCTCCCCAATCAAGGGCGCCAGTCCGCACGACGAACAGCCAGACGGCCCCGATATAGGCACCGGTGGTCACGGCGACGTCCACCAGCGCGCCGATCGACTCCGACTCAGGCTCGATCAGCCCGACGGCGCTGAGAGCGCCCACAACGAGCGTGACCCCGAACAGGACGAACCCAAAGAGAATCAGTGGCGACGGTCCCCGGTAGCGGTCCGCGTGCCGGCTCTTCCGCGCGAGCACCTGGTAGCCCGCCGCGCTCGCGCAGCACAGCGTGAGCGCGAGGCATGCGCCGAAGACCAGCGCGATCGCGGCGCCGCCGATGGTTCCGCCGCCCGCGACGCTCGAGGCCGTCCCGCTGGCGACGACAAACAGGCCGATCCCAGCCAGCCCCAGCAGCCAGGCCGCGACGTACAGGCCTGGAGCCGGGCGGCCCTCCAAGGTGAAGGTCCCGGAGCCCGGCGGGCCCCCTCGCCGCGCACCCTCCCAGCCCCGCGGCGGCGTCGGCGCGCCGGGCCCATCGCCGGGCCCGTCGGGAGTGTCGCGGTCACGGGCCGTCGCGTCGTCGGCACCGTCCAGGCCGTGTGCGGATCCGCCGGGGGGGGCCGGGTGCGGCCCCCACGCCGGGCCGGCGCTCACCGAAGGTGAGTACTGCCGCCCCGCTGATCCGCCCGGAGCGCCTCGAGCGAACCCCCGGCGGTCACGGGCTGCGTGGCATCGGCGCCTGGAGCCACGGGAGCCGCCGTGTGGGGCCTGCGGCGACCGGACGGCGAGGGTCGGGACGGAAGCGTCACCGACGGCGCCCCGAGGTCTGCCCCGCACCAGGCGCAGGCTCTCCAGTCGAGCTCCGCGCTGCGGCCGCACGAGGGGCAGACGCGCCGCAGCTGGTTGCGACAGGTCGGACACACCAGCCAGTCCGACGCGACGCGCCGGTCGCACGTAGCACAATGCGGCTGAGCCTCGATCTCGCGGAGCATGGCCTCCTCGGCGATGGCGCGCTCGTTCGCCTCCGCCACCGTCTCGCCCGGCCGGATCAAGCGGTATAGCAGGACGCCGAACGGAAACAGGATCGGGGTGAAGAGGACGATCATGACCGCAGCCAGGTATGGTGCGATGGGGTTTGACGTGCGCGCCCCGAGGTCGCGGTACGCCCAGTAGGCGCAGGCGAGCCAGAGCAACACGACGTAGACGGCGATCCCACGGCCGAGGAACTGGACGCTCGGATCGGTGAGGAACGTGTTGATCGCGTCCCCGAGCGGCGCAAGGATCTGGTCCATCTGCCTGGCTGGCGCCTCCTGGGAGCCGTCGAAGTCGCCCGAGTGTAGCAGAGGCCTTCCGGTGCGCCGGTCACGGGACCGCCGCGAAGCTCCACAAAACCGTGCGGATCGCGGACCCCAGCCCGGCGATCAGGACGGCCATGGCCCAGGCAGCCACGAAGATCATCGTGACCGCGAGCAACATCGCCGGAGCGGGCGGGTGTCGGGAGAGAGTCGCCGTGTATGCATCGCGAACGCCGGGCCAGGCGAGTTCGATGGCGGCCAAGCCGGGCACGAGGGAGGCGAGCGTGACGAGCCACGCGACGATCCACGTCGCACCGACCTGCGGCAGGCGACGGAGGCCCCTTCGAGCACAGGGAGTGGTCGGAGACATCCCTTGCCCGAAGGCGCGCCGCAGCACATGGCGCGAGACGAGCGCGTTGATCACGTCCGCCAGCAAAAGGCACGCCGCCAGCACGATCACGGCCTCGGACGCGCCGCTGAGCACGCGGACTGCGTACGGGACGTCGAGGGACGATGGCAACAGGTACTCCTGCTCGCCCACCGTGACTAGTCGCCTGGTCGCGACGATGGCGGCGACGGCCGCCGGAAGCAGCGCGAGCAGTTCGACCGCGACGAGCTGCCCGACGAGCGGTGGGGTGACCCCGCCGGGCAAGGTGTCCGCCGAGACGGCTGCGACACTTTCTATGCGCAACGCCATGCGCTCGTACGAGACCGCGTCCGCGAGGGCACCGAGCACCAGGGCCGCGATGACCGTCGCTGCGAGCGCCGCACCGACCGCGACGAGCTGCGGCACGAACGCGGCGGAGACACCGCTCGTGGTCACCGAAAGCGGCGGCACCAGGAGCGTTACTCCGACGGGAGTGGGCAGCGACAGGACGGGCAGCGCGAGCACAAGGATGCCACCCCGCGCCAGGAACCCCGCCGCCCCCGCTAGCCAAGTCGAAGGCGACTCCGCGACCTCCCGGAGGACGGCCCTCACGACGGGCTGCCAGCGGCCAGCAGCGAGCGCCGGAAGGCCTGGAGCGCCGCCTGCGCCAGCTCGGTCGGCTGTGCGGTGGCGACACGCATCGGTTCCCAGCGCACGGCCATGCGCAAGATGAGGGGCTGACGCCATGGATGTCGCTCGTCCACCGACGAGGGGAGCGCGAGCCGGATCTGCTGGCGCCCGCCCTCCTCGAGGACCAGTCCTGACAGAGCACCGACGAGGGCAGGACCCAGCACGAACAGCGGCGGCACCGGTGGCGGCCCCGATCGGGGGGCAAACTCCTCAGCCTCCAGGACCCCGAGGTCGTCGCGGGCGTACAACACCGCGAGCCACCACCCATCGTCGGTCGTCGACGGCTTGGTCATCCCCACGACGGCCGTCGCGTGTCCGCCCAGTGGCGCGGGCACGGGTACCACCTCTTCCTGCAGAAATGGCGGGCCGGGCACGGGCGGTCTGGTACGCACGGGGACGAGGATAGCGAGGGTCGAGTGTGCCCGGGCCGGTCGGCCTTGCGGTTCGCTTGGCCGTAGGGCGCTCAGCGCCCCGGCCTAGCGTCCGGTGCGACGGAGTCTGCAGCGGAGGCTTCGCTGCCATCCTCGGTCGCCGCAGCGGTAACGCCCTCGGGGGCGGCAAGCGCGGCGGCCAGCCCCGGGAGCACGGCCTCGAGCTCGAGCTCGAGCATGGCACGACGGACCATCGGATCAGGCGGGCCCAGCTCGGGGCGACCGCCCGGAGCCGCGATCGCGTCGGTGACCGGCGGCGTGACCAAAGCACGGATCTCGGGACTGACTTCGCCCACCACGCGTCGCACGTCGGCGGGCGCCACCGTTACGCCCGGGATGTCCGGCAGCTCGGCGACGGGCTGGAGGGCCGCGCCGCAGGTCGGACACGTCGGGAGATCGGGTTCGGGAAGGGTGGCGCCGCACCACGGACAGCCGGCGGGTTGCCGGACGGCGGCGGAGAACCCGAGCGTCGCATCGTCGATCCCGGGTGCGAACGTCCGCGCAGGCAGCGGGTCGCCTGCTGCATCGAAATCGGGTCCGACCGCACCGGCGGCATCAAGCGGCTCGGTCGGAGCGGCCGAACTGGTCGGATCGGAGGGGTCGATCGGCGAGTGCTCGTTCACGGTCACTCCCACTCGATGGTTGCTGGAGGCTTGCTGCTGATGTCGTAGACCACCCGGTTGACGCCTGGCACCTCGTTCACGATACGCGAGCTGATCTTCGCCAGGACGTCGTATGGCAGCTTCGCCCAATCGGCCGTCATCCCGTCATCACTGGTCACGGCGCGGATCGCGACCACGTTGGCGTACGTTCGCCCGTCGCCCATGACCCCGACGCTCCGGACCGGCGTGAGGATCGCGAAGCTCTGCCAGACGGCGCGATAGAGGCCGGCAGCTTTGATCTCGTCGATGACGATCCAGTCCGCCTCGCGTAGCGTGTCCAGCCGCTCCTTCGTGACCTCGCCCACGATGCGGATCGCGAGCCCGGGGCCGGGAAACGGCTGTCGCTGCACCATCGCCTCGGGCAGCCCCAGCGCGAGCCCAACCGTGCGCACCTCGTCCTTGAAGAGGTAGCGCAGAGGCTCGATCAGCTGGAACCGCAGATCCTTCGGCAGACCGCCCACGTTGTGGTGCGTCTTGATCTTCTGTGCGGCCATCGTCTCGGGCGCCGTCGACTCGATGACGTCCGGATAAAGCGTTCCCTGTGTCAGGAAGTCGATCCGGCCGAGCTTCTCGGCCTCCTCCTCGAAGACGCGGATGAACTCGCCGCCGATGATGCGACGCTTCTGCTCTGGGTCCTCCACCCCGGCGAGCCTCGCCAAGAACCGCTCGCGGGCGTCCACCATCACGAGGCGCATGCCCAGGTTCCGCTCAAACGTCGCCCGAAGCAGCTCCGATTCCTTCTTCCGCATCAGCCCGTGATCGACGTAGATGCAGGTCAGGCGGTCGCCGACGGCTCGGTGGACGAGCGTGGCCGCGACGGCCGAGTCGACCCCGCCCGACAGCGCGCAGATGACCCGCCCGTCCGACCCGGACGCGCGGGCGTGCGTGTCCACGCGCGAGCGGATCTCCGATACCGTCGACTCGACGAAGTTGGCGGACGTCCAGGTTGGACGGGCGCCGGCAATGTCCAGCACGAAATTCCGCAACACCTCCCGGCCCGCTGGCGTGTGCACGACCTCCGGGTGGAACTGGATGCCGTAGAACCGCCGGTCGGGGTCCGCCATGCCGGCGACCGGCGTGGAGTCGGTCTGGGCCGTGGGCTGGAATCCCTCCGGGACCCGCACGATCGAATCGCCGTGGCTCATCCACACCGGCTGCTCACGCGGGGTCCCGGCGAACAGGCCGGCGTGCGCGCCGGCGCCGTCGGGCTCCATGACCTGGATGGTCGCGGGACCGTACTCGCGCCTCGATGCAGCGAGCACCTCGCCGCCCAGCGCCTCGGCCATGAGGTGGAGCCCGTAGCAGATACCGAGCGTGGGGACATCGCCGGCCCATAGCCCGGCATCCGGGTGCGGCGCGTTTTCCTCGTAGACGCTGCTCGGTCCGCCCGAGAGGACGATGGCCTTCGGGTGGCGACTCAGGATCTCCGACCATGGCGTGTCGAAGGGCAGCAGCTCGGAATAGACGTTGAGCTCACGGATCCGCCGCGCGATCAGCTGCGCGTATTGGCTGCCGAAATCAAGCACCACCACGGTGTCGGGGTGAGAACTGCCTGAATTGCCGCCGGTGTCGCGTTCTCCGGGGCGGTCGGCCAGCGACCGTTCCGGGGATGGGGCGCGCAGCGCGGTCTCGAGGTAGGCCTCGACCTCGGCGTCGTCCGGAGCGAGCACGCGGTGACCGGAGTTCGCAGCCTCGCCGTAGACCGTCCTGCCTTTGTCCGGCCGGGGGGTGCGCTCGTGGTAAGCGTGGGCGGTCGGCTGATCGTCCGGCAAGGGTCCCTCCCCGCGCGAATCCTGCGCGCAGTCTACCGGTTGCGATCCCGAACAGATCCCTTCACTCGGGCTCGGCCGGATGGCTTACGACGGGTCCGGGTCCGGCCGCGCCGCCGACAGGTCTGAGGCGGAACGAGGGGCCGTGTCCCAGCCCTTCTGCGGGCGTGCCGCCACGCACGACCAAGTCGCGAACTGCGGCTGCATGCTCTGCGCCGTCGAGCGGCTCCGCTCTTGCCGGGAACGACCGATCGCCGATCGTCACCAAGCAAGACGGGTCCGCGAGCAGATTGAGCGCCCAGGCGGTGCCGGCAGTTCCCGCCGCGACCAGCACCGACCCGTCCGTGCTCGCGACGAATCCGACCACGGCGCGCTGGACGAGTCCGCTGCGCCTGCCTCGCGACTCGATCCGTGCCGCTCGGCCCCACGCGACCATCTTGTCGCCGATCGCGTCGGGCTCATGCGCCGAGGCGTCCCCGGCGATGTGGGCCCGGTCGCTGTGGCGACGCTCAGCCCGAGACCGCCCGTCTTCGGGGCGCACCGGCTGCACTACCTGGAGCGCTGCCAGGACTTGCCCTCGCTCGCGACCGAGGGCGCATGGACCATCTCGACCCGCTGCATCTTAGGGATCGTCCGCGCGCCCAGCGCGGCCATCGACTGGCGCAGGGCCCCGACCAGGTTCTCCGAGCCGTCGGTCACCTGCGCCGGACCCAACAGGGACCGCTCGAGCGTGCCCGCCGTCCCGACGCGGAGGCGCGTGCCGCGCGGCAGCGTGGGCGAGGGCGCGGCCACCCCCCAGTTCGTGCCGCAGCCTGGCGCCTCCTCGGCCCGGGCGAGAGGCGAGCCCAGCATGACGCCGTGCGCACCGGCGGTGATGGCCTTGGCGATCTCGCCGTTACGCCGCATGCCGCCGTCGCCGATCACCGGCACATAGCGGCCCGTCTCGTCCCGGTACGTGTCCCGCGCGGCCGCCACGTCGCTGATCGCGGTGACCTGCGGCACGCCGATGCCGAGAACCTCCCGGGTGGTGCAGGCGGCGCCGGGCCCCACGCCTACGAAGATCGCGGCGATCCCCTGTCCCATCGGCTGGCGGGCCGCCTCGAACGAGGTTGTGTTGCCAACCGCAACGGGGATAGGCATGACGCGAGTGAGGTCGGACAGCGCGAGTGGTTCGTACCCGGTCGAAAGGTGCCGCGCTGAGCTCACCTAAGACTGCACCAAAAACAGGTCGGCGCCGTGCTCCGCGCAGAACAGCCCGAACCGGCGAGCCCCGCCGGGCGTAGCGGCCACCGCGGCGCGGCTACCCGCCGCATGCATCTCCGCGATACGGCGCGCGACTAGGTCTTCGCGGATCGGCTCTGCATACGCCTCGAACAGCAGCCGCTGCACGTCGCCGTCGGATGCGCCTGCGATGCGCTCCAGTAGCGCGTCCACGTCATCGTAACGGGTCTGCACCCCCTCGAGGTTGAGGACCGCGAGGCCGCCCAGGCGCGCCAGCATGCCGGCGAACGCCGGGTTGACGACGGCGTCCATGGCGGCAGCAAGGATTGGGACCCGCAGCGTGATGCCCGCGATCTCAATGGCCGTGTCGACGTCGGCGGGCTCGACCGTGCCGATCCGCGGCGCCAGCGACACGTCGTCGAAGCCGTAGGCTTGACGGAGCGAGTCGACCTTGGATCGGCGGCGCCGTTGCGGCGGGGCAGGCTCTGCGAGGGGCGGACAGCGTGACGCCTGCGACACGATCGATCGGCCCCCTCTGCACAGCAGGCGAGATGGTTGCAGCGCAGTATACGGGCATGGACTCGTCCTTCCGCAGCCTCAATCAGGCCACCACCCCAGCCTCCGTTCCGCAGCCATCCGACCCGCCGACCCTACGGACGCCCTCAGACCGCGGAGGCGCAGAGCCGCCCCTGGTGACACTCGAGCACATCCGAGGCGCCGCGGAAGTGCTCCGTGGCGTCATCGTCCGCACGCCCCTGCTGCCGTTCGGGCCGCCCCTAGCGGGCGACCGGTTCGGCAGGACGCGCACTTGGCTGAAGCCCGAGTCGCTGCAGCCGATCGGCGCCTTCAAGCTGCGCGGCGCCTACTACAACATCGCGACGCTGTCCGCCGGGCGGCGCGCGGCCGGGGTCGTGGCGCATTCGAGTGGCAACCACGCCCAGGGCGTGGCCCGGGCAGCCCGCCTTCTCGGAGTGCGCGCCGTGATCGTGATGCCGTCGGATGCCCCACGCATCAAGGTCGAGCGGGTGAGGGCGGACGGCGCGGAGATCGTCGTGGTCGGACCGTCGAGCGAGGAGCGCGCGCAACGGGCCGCGGACCTTGCTGAGCGGGACGGGCTCGCGATGGTCGCTCCGTACGACGATGCGGCCACGATCACCGGCCAAGGCACGATCGGGCTCGAGATCGTCGAGCAGCTCGCCGAGGTCGAGGCGCCCCGCCCGTCGGGCGCGCCCGAGACGGCGCCCCGCCGCTCGTTCACCGTCCTGGTGCCTGTGGGGGGCGGCGGCATCGCGAGCGGCGTAGCCGTGGCCGTCAAGTCGCTGCGTCCGGACGCGACCGTCTTGGGCGTGGAGCCCGAGCTGGCGGCAGACGCGCGGGATTCCCTCCGCGAGGGCCACATCGTGACATGGCCAGCCGATCGGGTCGGGCAGACCATCGCCGATGGGCAGCGGACGGCGCACGTCGGCGTGATCCCGTTTGCTCACCTCCGCCGGTACCTCGACGGCATCGTGACCGTATCGGAGGACGAGATCGCGCGAGCTATGGTTCGTTCCGCCAACGAGGCCCGGCTCGTCCTAGAGCCGTCGGGGGCGACCACGCTGGCCGCGTGGCTGTTCCACGCCGGGGAACTGCCCGCCGACGGGCGGGTCGTGTGCATCCTGAGCGGCGGAAACGTGGACCCGGCCCGCTATGCGGAACTGCTGGCTCGTGGCGTGGCGGCCGGCGGGTGACGCATGCACTGCCGGAGGAGAGGGGCCGTTGCCTGCAGGAGCCGAGCCACGGCGCGCGCCGGCGGATGAGCCACCCTACAGGCGGACGAAGCGCTCCACCGGGAGCACGAAGACGACGGCGCCGCCCATCTCGACCTCGACCGGGTAGGGCAGGTAGAACTCGCCGGGTTCCATGATCGGCGGCATCGGGTTGACCACCTGCGTCCGCGCGTGGCACTGCTCGCCGACGACAGCGATCACCTCGTCGACCTGATCGTCTTCGACGCCGACGATGACGGTCGCGTTGCTCTGCTTCAGTAACCCGCCCGACGAATGGAGCCGGGTGGCTCGGAAGTCCCGCTTGAGCAACGCGCCAACCAGAACTCCGCCATCCTCGCTGTGGACGATGGCAACCACGAGCTTCACGGCCGGCAGTATATGCGGGCCTGAGCACTGACGAGCGGTCTCCGGCCGGTCGCGCTGTTTCCCGTCGGCGATCCCTTCCGGCTGGCGGTGCGCGCTCCGGCGCGGATGTGCGACGGGTATGATGGACCGCAGGCGTGCGTCCTCAGGTCGGCGCCGGGACGCGCGGGGGGCCGCAGGTCGACCAGACGACCGGCGCGTAGGCGCGGTGGAGACTTCGATGTCGAGCGAACCTTCAGCGTCCAGCGATCCGCTCACGACGTGCCTACTGTCGTTGGCCGGCACGAGCGACCTGACCGTCCGGCTGGGCGGTGTCGCGCGGTGTGCCGGGGCAATCGTGCCGGACGCCGTAGTCGCGATTCTCTTACTTGACGAGGATGCGGGAACGTTGCGGCCCGCCGCCGTCCACCCACTGTCGCTGGATGCCGTGCCTGCGATCGTCGTCCCCGCGGGCACGGAAGAGGGGGACGCGGCTGCACGAGCCGTGCGCGACCGCCACGAAGTCGTGGTCTTCGCCGGAGGAACGGTCGGTTCGGCGATCCTGGACGCAATCCCGTCGGCGCACGCTGTCGTGCACCTGCCGATGGTGCTCGATCGGCCGGGCGAGGGCCCCGCTGTGGAAGGCGTGCTGGCGGTGGCCTGTCCATCGTCGGCTATCGAGAGCGAGGCGCTTGCAACCCTTCGCGCGTTCGCGACCCTCGGCGCGTTCGTGTCGCTGCAGGCGCGGTTCGAGGTGGCCCTGACCGAGCGCTCTGACTGGTTCGATCGGCTGGCCCACACGGACGCACTAACGGGGCTCGCGAACCGGCGGACGCTCGACCGGGTCCTCGACCTCGAACTGGCGCGGGCGGCGCGCCAGGGCACTGCCCTGTGCCTCGCGATCTTCGGCGTGGACGGGCAGGACGCCGTCGCAGAGCGCCACGGCGCGCATGCCGCGGACGACGTGCTGCGGCGCGTGGCGGCCTCGCTAGCCGAGACGGTCCGCCTCGTCGACACGGTGGCGCGGTATGGGCGGGCGGAGTTCGTGGTCGTCGCCCCCGGCTCGGCCGGGCTGGCGATGGCGCAGCGCGCCGCCGCGGCAATCGGGCGGATCGAGCCAGGCGACGGCGAGGCTCCGATCGGGGTAAGTGTCGGGGTGGCGGTCTTCCCGACCGACGGATCGAGCGTCGACGAGCTGCTGGCGGCGTCGGAGCGAGCGCTCGCGGAGGCCCGCACACGCGGCACCCCGATCGTCTCGGCGACCTGAGGCGGTCGGATCTCCCGTCAAGAGAGCTCGATTGTCACCTCGAGGAACCGCGCTACGAGCAGGTAGACGTCGTGCGCGATGACGTCGGACGGGCGATCGGCATCCACGACTGACCAGCGGGCTGGCTCGGCGCGGGCAAGTGCGAGGAACCCGCTGCGAACCCGCTCGTGGTACGCGGCGTCGAACGACTCGGCGGCCTCGAACCGTGTCATCCCTTCTGGTGCCCCACGAGACCGCCTCGCGAGCCCGGCCTTCACCGAGAGGTCGAGGAGGATGGTCCGGTCTGGCAGCATCCCGCGGGTTGCGAACGCGCCGATCTCGCGCAGCCGGCCGAGCGGCAGCCCACTTCCGTATCCCTGGTAGGCGACCGTGGAGTCCGCGTAGCGGTCGCAGACGACGACGGCGCCGCGACGGAGCGCCGGGGCGATAACGTCGTCCACGTGCTGGGCGCGTGCCGCGTCAAAGAGCAGGGCGTCTGCGCGCGGTGAGTGCCGTCCCTCGTCGCGGGCCAGCAGCACGTGTCGGACGCGCTCGCCCAGCGGTGTCCCGCCCGGCTCGCGTGTCAGGAGGACGTCCAGCCCCAGCGCCTTCAGCCGTTCTGCGAGCAGTCCGGCCTGCGTCGATTTGCCCGAACCATCCGGGCCCTCGAAGGTGATGAACCTCCCGCGCCGCTCCACACCGATCAGTGTACCGACGGCAGCACCGGCGCCGCCCGTATGGCTCGTCCCCGCTCGGGCGGACACCAACGGGGGATCCACACCCCAGCGCTCGCGACGCGCCGTCGGACGGCCCCCTGCGGGCTACCTCCAGGCCCGAGCCTTGTCCGGGTACAGCCGCACCCGGCGGTAGGGCTCGCGGCCCCGCGACTGCGAGACGACGTTCGCCTGCTCCGCCATCTGGTGTTGCAGGCGGCGGATGTACGCGTTCTGCGGTGTCAGCTCGACCGGTCGAGCCTCGTGCAGGACCAGGCCGATCGCCTCCTCGGTCTCGCGCAGCGCCGCCTCACGCGGGTCGACCTCGAGCGCGTAGAGCGAGGTGAGGCATGCCTCCATCTGGATGATCGTGTTGGACTTGAGTACGTAGATCGGGAGCGCCCTTTCCTCTGCCTCGCGCAGCGCCGGCGGCTTCTGCCGGTAGTAGTTGCGCAGCGTTATGACAACCTCGGCCTCCTCGGGGTCCTGCACGATCAGGACCGGCAGCTGGAGCTCGCGGATAGCCTGCTCGAGCTTCTTGCGGCTAACGCCGAACCCGAGGACTCGGATGGTCGGCAGCGAGGTCGCGTAGCCGTCGGGTGCGCGGGGCCCGAGGCGATCGAACGTCTCGCCGGTCGAGCGATCGCCATCCGCATGCCCGACCTCATCCTCCTCCGTGTCGTGGTCCTCTTCCCCGATGGGGGCTAGCGCCGGGCGGGGCTCGACCTCGGGCATGGAGACGGACGCGTCGGCCGTGTCGGCCGTGGCGGCCGTGTCGCCCGCGTCGGCCGTGTCGGGCGCCGGCCCGGTGCCGGGGAATTCCAACGCTGCCTCCTCGTCGCCGACCGCCTGCAGCGCCCGAGCCGCCGACTCGCGCCAGGAGCGGTGCCGTTCGACCTCGCGCGCCTCTCGGGCCCGCTGGTCGAGGACCGGCGGGAGCGATCCGCGCTCGAGGGGGCCGCGATCCGCAATCTCCCCGGAACGGAAGGCGACGCCGGGCTCTCGCATCGCCGCGAAGTATGCGTCGCGATCCGAGCCCGAGGGCACCACCTCTCCCGCCGGTTCGGCCGGCGGCGGCACGTCCGCTGTGCGCCCTCGCACGCTTCGGCCCCCGGCGCGGCCACGAGACGCCCGCCACCCACCCGACGTCCCAGGCCGGAATGCGCCACGATAGCCGGACTCCAGATCCCGGAATCCACCCGTCCGGTACTCCGATTCGCCGCGCCACCCCGGTTCCGGGCGCCAGCCACCCTGCCCGGTCCCCACTAAGCCGGCGAACCGATCCGCGACTCCCTGCGCCGGGCGGGGCCGGGGTCGCGACTGCGAGCGATGCACGCCGCCCTCGTCCCGCCAGCGCAGCTCCGGCGCCACGGGGTCGCCGCGCAGCAGCGCGTCGACCGTGTCCGAAACCTCGGCGTGCACGATGACGCGGTCACGATCCTGAATCTCCACGACCACGTCGAATGTCGGCGGCGCCTTGCGTTCGAGGACGCTCTTCTGGGTCCGGCGGCGCCTCGCCTCCTCGTCGCCGAGCGTGACGCTCTGGATCCCCCCGATGAGGTCGGAAAGCGTGGGGTTCAGCATCAGGTTGTCCAGGTTGTTGCCGTGCGCCGTGCCGATCAGCTGCACGCCGCGCTCGGCGATGGTGCGCGCGGCCATCGCCTCGAGCTCGGTGCCGATCTCGTCGATGACGATCACCTGGGGCATGTGATTCTCCACTGCCTCGATCATGACCGCGTGCTGCAGCGCCGGGGTGGGCACCTGCATTCGCCGGGCACGCCCGATCCCCGGGTGAGGGATGTCCCCGTCACCCGCGATCTCGTTGGACGTGTCCACTACCACCACGCGCTTATCGAGGTCATCTGCGAGCACGCGAGCGGCCTCGCGCAGCATGGTGGTCTTGCCGATCCCCGGGCGTCCCATGATCAGCACAGACCGGCCCGACTCGACCAGGTCCTCGATGATCTCGATCGTGCCGAAGACGGCCCGCCCTACGCGGCAGGTTAACCCGACGATCTTGCCGCTCCGGTTGCGGATGGCGCTGATTCGGTGCAGCGTTCGCTCGACGCCGGCCCGGTTGTCATCGCCGAACGACCCGATGTGGTCGACCACCCACTGGATGTCGCGGTCGGTCACCTCGCGATCGAGCAGGACCTCCTCGCCACCGGACCCGAACCGCGCCTCTGGCCGGCGCCCGAGGTCGAGGACCACCTCGATCAGCTCGCGGTCGGGCGGCAAGCGCCGGAGGCGTTCCGCGATCTCCGGCGGGATGGCCACCAACATGGCCTCGAGATCGTCTGTCAGTTCGTGTCGGCGTGTCGGTGTCACGGTTCTCCTTGCTCGCGGCTCAGCGGATTGCCGGCACGAGCGCAGGTTCCGCGACGCGGACGAGGGCTTCCTTCATCAACAGCGTGACGGTCGCGACGTTCGTGAACCCGCATTCCTCGAAGCAGCGGTCGAGCGGCGCTTCGTACGTCCGCACAGGAGAGATGACTCCTTGGTCATGGCGACCGGGCCTCCCGCGGCCGCCGCTCGTACGCTCCCCGACGATCGACAACCCGTACCGAACGAGCTCGCTCGCGTCGAGGCCCGGCCGCGCCAGCACCCGCAGGTAGTGCGGCTGCTCCTCGCGCGCGACCCCGACCTGCAGCAGCCCGACGAGCTCGTCACCGCCGGCGGCGCCGCCCTCCTGCACGAAGGATTCGACTTCGGCGAAGCGCAGGATGGGAGCCAGGCTGCTGCGCGGAATGCGAACCTGCTGGCCCGGCCGTTCCCAGTCGGGTAGTCGGTACGCCTCGAGCCGCGCCACCGGGGCGGGCGTCGCCTGGGCATACAGCCGGCTAAGGGGCAGCGCGTCGAGCGGCGCCACCGGCCGGATCCCGACGAGCGCCGCCTCTTCCGCGCTCACTCGCGGCAGCGGAGCCTCGGGTCCTTGGTAGAGGATGTGCTCCTGCCCGTAGCTAATGAACCCCGCCTGCATGAACAGCTCGACGTTGCCGCCGGCGTCCGCACACGCGACGTGGAAGCGGACCGCTCCCCGCCGGGCACCATCGCGAAGCAGGTGCTGAACGAGACGCAGACGAATGTCGCCAGCCTCGTGGATTCCCACCGCGTCGAGCTCGACGATCGTCCACTCATCCCGCTGAGGGTCGCGCTCGACTCGGGCCAAGCCAGCAAGCCGGCCGTCTTCCTCGTACACGTAGAGCTGGTCGCTGGGCCGGAAGCCGCCGAGCGGGAGCCGGAACAGCCGGAACACGCTCATCTGGCTTCGGCTGACGGGCAGCCCGAGGGAGCGCACGCCGGATTCGCGGTCGTCCGCCTGGTGCGACAGCCTTGACAGCTCGCCCAGCGCAGCGAGATCGGTCAGCCGCGCACCGCGCACCCTCCCGGGTCGCGCACTCACGGCGACGCCGCCCACCCGCCGGCGTCGCGCCGCAGCGGGTGCCGCCGGCGCTCGGACCCCTCAGCGGGCTCGTCGCGGTCCGTCGCCATGGTGACCAGCAGGCGATGGAAGCGCGTCTCGCCCGCTAGCTCAGGGTGGAACGCCGTGGCGATGACGTTCCGCTCGCGAACCGCCACGACGCGACCGTCGGAGAGCCTCGCCAGCACGTCCACGGAGGTCCCGACCCGCTCCACCACGGGGGCGCGGATGAACACCGCGTGCACCGGTCGTTCGCCCAGCAGCGGCACTTCGAGGTCCGTCTCGAAGCTGTCCAGCTGCCGGCCGAACGCGTTGCGCCTGATGTCAACGTCCAGCACGGGAAACACGGGCACATCGCCGTCCACGATGTGCCGCGACAGCAGGATCATCCCGGCGCAGGTCCCCAGTACAGGCACGCCATCCTCGATGAGGCGGCTGAGCGGCTCGCGCAGTCCCCAACGCGTGATGAGCTTGCGCATCGTCGTGCTCTCGCCGCCAGGCATGATCATCCCCGACACGTGCTCGAGGTCCCGAGGCAGGCGGACGGGCACGCCAACCGCGCCGATCTCGCGCAGCACGTCGATGTGCTCGGCGAAGCCGCCCTGCATAGCGAGGACGCCGATCCTCATGGCGGTCATGACCGCCAGCCCCTTTCCAGCTACCAGCCGCGGACCGCCAGCCTGTCGGCCTCCGCGATGGTCGCCAGCTCCAGTCCGCGCATCGGCGCACCGAGCCCTTTCGACACCTCTGCCAGGATTCTTGGGTCGTCGAAGTGTGTCGTGGCCTGGACGATCGCGTGTGCCATGCGGGCCGGATCGTCCGACTTGAAGATGCCGGAACCGACGAAGACGCCTTCGGCTCCGAGCTGCATCGCGAGCGCCGCGTCGGCGGGAGTCGCGATGCCGCCCGCAACGAAGTTGACGACCGGCAGCCTGCCTGAGCGGGCCACCTCAGCCACGAGCTCGTACGGCGCCTGGAGGTCTTTCGCCGCCGTGAACAGCTCATCGGCGCGCTTGGCGGAGAGCGCGCGGATGCCGGCCTGCACCGCACGGATATGGCGGACGGCCTCCACAATGTTGCCGGTGCCAGCCTCGCCCTTCGTGCGGATCATCGCCGCGCCTTCGGCGATACGGCGTAGGGCCTCGCCGAGGTCCCGGCAGCCACAAACGAACGGCACCTTGAACTGGTGCTTGTCGATGTGGAATGCTTCGTCCGCGGGAGTCAGCACCTCCGACTCGTCGATGTAGTCGACGCCCAGCGCCTCGAGGATCTGTGCCTCGACGAAGTGCCCGATACGCGCCTTGGCCATCACAGGGATGGACACCGCGCTCATGATCTCCTCGATCAGGGCGGGATCGCTCATGCGGGCGACGCCGCCGGCGGCGCGGATGTCGGCCGGGACCCGCTCGAGAGCCATGACGGCGCACGCGCCGGCATCCTCGGCGATCCGGGCGTGGTCGGCCGTGACGACGTCCATGATGACGCCGCCCTTGAGCATCTGGGCGAGACCCTTCTTGGTCGCCCACGTGGAGGTTTCGGTACTCATCGCTCAGGCACTGACCTCTGAGGACTGGGCGACTCTCCCGGTCCGTGCAGACGGTACGAACCGGGCGCCACTCACCCGGGATTATCGCATGGCCGGTCGCCGCACACCGACGGCAGGTCCGCGGCCCCACGGGCGTGCGCGGCCATGCTTGCGGACGCTGTGCGTCCTGCGCGTGGGGGCGTGCCGCGGCACCGGGTGCGCGCTGGCGCGTGCGCCTGCGGGCAGGCGGGTGTAGAACCGGCACATGACGCAACTACGACCTGACGGCGCGCGCACCGAGGCGCCGAGCCCGGGGGACGACCTCCGGGCCGTCGCATCGCAGATCGTGGTGTGTCGCGCGTGTCCCCGCCTCGTCGAATGGCGCGAGCGGGCCGGGCGCGAGAGGCCGGCGCGCTTCTCAGCTTGGACTTACTGGGCGAGGCCGGTGCCAGGGTACGGCGACCCGGCCGCTCGGGTCGCCATCGTGGGGCTTGCTCCGGCGGCGAACGGGGGCAACCGCACCGGACGGATGTTCACCGGCGACCGGTCGGGTGACGTGCTGTTCGCCGCGATGTTTCGCGCCGGGCTGGCCAACCAGCCCGCCTCGACGTCGGTGGGCGACGGCCTGGCCATCCGCGACGCGTATGTCACTGCGGCGGTGCGCTGCGCGCCCCCCGGCAACCGGCCGCTGCCATCCGAGCTCGATCGATGCCTGCCATACCTGGCGCAAGAGCTGCGGCTCCTAGCAAACGTCCGCGTGATCGTGGCGCTCGGCGGCTTCGCTTGGGACGCCGTGCTGCACGCGCTCGCGTTGCTGGGCCACAGCGTCCGCCCGAGACCCCGCTTCGGTCACAGCGCCCGAGCAGAGGTGGGTCCGTACGCGCTGCTAGGCTGCTTCCACCCAAGCCAGCAGAACACGTTCACCGGACGGCTGACGCCGGCGATGGTCGACGACGTCCTGCGACAGGCACGCGCGCTCGCGGAGAGCGACCCTACGGTACCGGCCGGGAAGGCGGAGCCTCAGGGGGCCTAGGACGATGGCAGGCGGGCCCGGGAGCCGTCAGGCGCCAGGCTGGTCAACACATGGGCCGCCAGACGGGCACCGCGTGCCGCCACCGACGGGGAGAGGCGCCCCAGGACCTCGATCAGCGGGTGCACGTCGTCGTCCGGGACGGCAGCCAGCAATGTAAGCACCCGCAGCGACGTGTCATCGGGCACCGAGCCGAGCAGGCGCATGGCGCGCTCCAGCTCTGCCGGCGGCACACGGGCCAGGAGCGATGCGGCACGGTCGACGAGCCTCACGAAGGCGAGAAGGTCGGTGAGCCAGTCCCGCAGCTCAGCCACGTCTAGATCCTCCGGTAATCCCCTGGCCGCCTCTCGCGCGGCCTCGGACGCCTGCTCGATCCCCGCGACGGCCGGGTCGCATTGGCGCCGGCGCCGTTCGTCGACCACGTGCCCGAACCAACGCCAGTGGTCTCCGACAGCCACCCACGCGGCGCCGGCAGGGCCGCGGCGTCCCACGCGCCTAGCTTCGGGCACTCGTTCGACGAGTCCCCAGGCGGTCGATTTCGGCGAGCGCGAGGCTGGTCGCCCGGTGACTCAGCCCGAGCGCTGTCCTGATCTCGCGCTCCGCGAGCGGTCGCCGGTGCGCGAGCAGGTAGCCGTGCACGCGCGCGGTGGCGGGGGGCACTCCCCACGCCGAGCCGATGTCGCCCCAGGCGGATGCCAGCCCGCGGCGCAGCGATTCGGCGGGGCCCGGCGCGGTCGGTGCCGTTGCGGTGGCGAGCGGGGCGTGCCGTGCACGGCGCTCAGCCGCCGGCTCCCCTGGCGAGGCAGCCGCGACGTCTGGCGAGCGGTGCAGGTCGCGCCTAGACGTTGCCGGCCCGAGCACAGACCCGGGCACCTCGCCAGCCATGCGCCATGTGCCGTCCCGGGGCATGCCGAGCGGGGCGCCCGTGGCGACGCTGACCCTCGTATCGGCCGATGACCTGGTCGTGCCTCTCCTAGCCAGAACTCCTGCGGGCCCGGGCCGCGGCTGATCCCACGCCGCCCATACATGCGCCTTGGCAATAGCATGTTGCTGGTTCATTCGGCTGCCTCCTATCTGCTATTGCATAATAGCTTGTATTTCGCTGACCTGAGCTGCGACGTCGTGGCGGCGTGGGCCGTGCGAGACGGCCCTTTGGAGCGGAGCCTGCTGTGCGAGCCGGACTCCAGCGCCCAAGGGCGCGCGGTGTCCATCGCGGCGCCCGTCCCTCGATCGCCGAATGGGCAGGGAGGTTGCGTCGGTCTACGGGACATGCCGCACGCCTGTGCGCGGCGCGGGCCGCGCGGCGCGGCTCCTGCTACGATGCGGGGCAGGTGAACATGCATGACTCTGCATGGATAGCGACGTCCTGGTCCTAAACGCGGACTACGAGCCGCTGAACGTGTGCGACGTGCGGCGGGCGTTCCGGCTGCTCTTTGGCGAGAAGGCCGAGATCCTCGAGTACGACCACCTCGAGATCCGCACGCCACGGACCACCTTTCGGGCCCCGAGCGTGATCCGGCTGCAGCACCGCATCCGTCGGCCACGGCCGAGAGTCAAGCTCTCGCGCCGCGAGATCCTCGCCCGGGATGGCCACACCTGCCAGTACTGCGGACATCGCGGCAGTGATCTGACGGTCGACCACGTCGTCCCGCGGCACCGTGGCGGGCAACACACCTGGGAGAACCTCGTGACCGCGTGCCGGAGCTGCAACCACCGCAAGGGCGGGCGCCTGCCCGATGAGGCCCGCATGCACCTCGTGCGGTCGCCGGCGGAGCCCCGCAGCGACCTCTACTCGCTCTTCGCCCCGTACTTGGTCGATCCACGCAACTCGGGCTGGCGCTCGTACCTGTTCCTCGGCCACGACTGAGGAGGCAGCCGATGCCGGAGCCTGCCTCCAGTTTGCCCGTTCCGGCCGCCCGCGGCGCGCCGGTCGGTGGCCGCATGCCCGACGCCGAAGTGATCGCTGCGCTGGTGCCGCCGGCGATCCGCGGGCTACTCGAACGGCTGTGGGCCGAGGGGCACGCAGCCTACGTCGTAGGAGGCTCCCTGCGGGACGCACTCCTGTCGGCCATGCCGAGCGACTGGGACGTGACCACGGACGCGCGACCGGCTCGGATCCAGTCGCTGTTCCCCGGCAGCCGCTACGAGAATCGCTTCGGGACGGTGCTCGTCCCCACCGCCGCGGGTGAGGTCACCGAGATCACGACGTTCCGCCGCGACCATCGGTACGGGGATCACCGTCGGCCGGACAAGGTGACCTTCGGCAACGACCTGCTGGACGACCTATCGCGGCGTGACTTCACCGTCAACGCGCTCGCATGGGGACGACCCAGACCACGGCAGCCGGCCCACGGCGCGCGTGCTGTTTCGAGGCCGTCAGCCACGGAGCCGATCTCGAGTGGCGCATCGCCAACCGCGCACGCCTTCCTCGTCGACGCTTTCGGAGGCGTGGACGACCTGCGCCGCGGAGTGCTCCGGGCGGTCGGCGATCCGCTCCGCCGGTTCGACGAAGACGCGCTCCGGCTGGTCCGCGCGGCGCGACTGGCCGCGCAACTAGGGTTCGAGATCGAGGAACGGACGCTCGACGCGATGTGCCTAACGGCTGATCTCGTCCGCTACGTCTCCCGCGAGCGAATGGGCGGCGAACTGCGTAAGCTGCTGCGCTCCCGGGAGCCGTCCCGCGGGCTGCGCATCATGGCCGACACCGGGATCCTTTCCGCGGCCATCCCCGAGCTGGCCGAACAGCGAGGCGTGGCGCAGAACAAGGTCCCCGGGATGGACTGCTGGGAGCACACGCTGGCCACCGTGGACGCGGCCAAGCGGCTCTCGCACGGCGACGAGATCCTCCCCCTGGCCGCCCTCTTCCACGACGCGGGCAAGCCCCGCACCCTGAGCGATGGGCACTTCTTCGGCCACGAGCTGGTGGGCGCGCAGATCGCCGAGGAGGTGCTGCGCGGGATGGCCGTCCCGCGCGAGGAGATCGACGCCGTTGCTCACCTGGTCCGCCACCACATGTTCAACTACGAGCTCACGTGGAGCGACGCGCGCGGTGCGCAGGCTCGTGCAGCGGGTGGGGCCGGACGCCGTGGACGACCTGCTGGCGCTGCGGGAGGCCGACAACCTAGGGAGCGGGCAGGGTGCCGACCAGGGACACCTGTTGGACCTACGACGGCGCATCACGGAACAGCGGGAGCGTGGTTTCGCGACGTCCATCGCCGACCTCGCGGTCAATGGTCACGACCTGCAGCGCGAGCTGGGACTGCAGCCGGGCCCCGTCGTCGGCGAACTCCTGTCCCGGCTGCTCGAATCGGCGATTGCGGACCCTGCCCGGAACACGTATCGGCAGTCGATCCTGGACGCTCGGAGCTGGCTGCCGGAGCTCCTCGAGCAGGCCGCCAAACGCAAAGTATCGCCCGCTGGCGGGACCGACGGAACGTGATAGAGCGGCTGCTTGAGGCCGAGCGCGACCTCGCGGTCGGTCTCGTCGATACGGCCGAAGCGATCTACCGCGGGCTGGTGGAGGCCGATCCGCAGAACGCGGTCGCGGTCGTGGGCCTCGCGCGGTGCGCGCTCGAGCACGGCGACGAGCGTGGTGCGTACCTCCTTGCCGTCCGGGCGCTGACGATCGACCCGGAGGACGCCGCAGCGTTGCGGATGGAAGCGCGGCTGTCGGAGGTGCTTGCCAGCCGCGGCGACCGGGTCGAGCGGCCCGCTCTCGTGCAACCCTCTGAGCAGTCGGGCGGGGTCGCATCCGCAACTGGCGACGACGACGGGGACGCGAGCCTCCCGCCGCCAACCGCGAAGCGCGGCCTGTTGCAACGTATGCTCGGGCGACGATGAGGGTGCTGGTCACCGGCGGGGCCGGGTACGTCGGAAGCGTGTCGGTGGAGCGTCTGGTGCAGGCTGGCCACCACGTGGTCGTGCTCGACTCGCTCGTCACGGGCCACCGTGGCGCGGTGAGCCCGAGCGCACGGCTGGTGCACGGCACACTCCGTGACCGCGCGGCCGTCGAGCGGCTGCTCCAGGACGAGGGCATCGAGGCCGTGCTGCACTGTGCGGCCCGGTCCCTGGTTGGGCAGTCCGTGGCCGAGCCTGCCCTGTACTACGCGGAAAACGTGGCCGGCGGCATCGGGCTCCTCGACGCGATGGTCACGACTGAGGTCCGGCGTCTGGTGTTCTCATCGACCGCCGCCGCGTACGGCGCGCCGGAGTCCGTGCCCATCACGGAGGACGTGCCGCTCGCGCCGATCAACCCGTACGGCGAGACGAAACGGGCCTTCGAGGGGGCCATGCGCTGCTACGGCGAGGCATACGGGCTGCACGGAGTGGCGCTCCGCTACTTCAACGTCGCCGGTGCCTCAGAGAAGAACGGCGAGCAGCATCGCCCCGAGACGCACCTGGTCCCCAACATCCTGCTGGCGGCACTGGGTCGCGCGTCGCTGACCGTGTTCGGCACGGACTATCCGACGCCGGACGGGACCTGCGTGCGGGACTACATCCACGTGGAGGACCTCGCCGATGCGCATTTGTCCGCGCTGGAACTGACGGGATACTGCGGCGGCGGACCGGACGAGACCAGCGATGTGCTCGGTACGGGCGCGGCGACTGGCAGCGCAGGCCCGGGCGGGCTGACCGTCTGCAACCTCGGCTTGGGATCCGGCTTCACGGTCCTCGAGGTGGTTCGCGCGGCGGAGGTCGTAGTCGGGCACGCCATCCCGCATGCGCTCGGTCCGCGACGGGCCGGCGATCCCCCAGCGCTCGTCGCGTCCAACGCCCGTGCCCGCGAACTACTACGCTGGACTCCGCGCCGAGGAAGCCTGGAAGAGATGATCGGCTCGGCATGGGCGTGGCTGCGGGCGCACCCCAGAGGGTATCCGGGTGAGCAAGAAGCCTCGCCGAGCGGCCCGGGGTAGCATTTCCCGCGTGGCCCACGTCGACACGATCCCGTCCGACCCCCTGCTGTGGCGGCCCCAGACCGCCGGGCCCGGCCGGCGGGCGCGGTCCGTGAACAACCCCATCATCGAGCCTCACTGGCAGGGTGCCCACGTGCTCGTGCACTTCGACGCGGACCGCCGGGCCCCCGATGGTGGCGTGTGGTGCGAGATCCTCGACTCCTATGGCGACGACGTCAGCGACGAGGAGCCGTCCGTCACGGCTGCCATTCGCGCGGCTGTGCGTGCCGGCGACGCCGTCATCGATGGGTTCCTGACCGACCAGGCTACCCGGTCAGGAACCACCGTGTCGGTGCTTCCGATCGGGCGACGGAGCGGAAACATCGTGATGGGCCACCGCATGGACCCCGACGTCGCGGTGCCGATCGACGACGGAGAGACGCGACCAGTGGCGTTCGTGGCCGTGGACCTGCTGCGGGTCGACGGGCGCGTCCTCTTCGACGTGCCGCTGCTCGAGCGCAAGCGAGTCCTCGATTCGCTCATCGAAGTGGGCGAGCTCGTGCGGGTCTCGCCGTACGCCCGGCCGCCCGCGGATCCCTGGATGCGAACGTGGCGCGCCTCCGGCTTCGACGGCGTGGTCCTGAAGTCGTCGAACAGCCGGTACCGGCCTGGCGGCGAGACGGAGGAGTGGATCATCTGGCTCGCGGGGCCATCGAGGCGATGACGGGAACCGAACGGGGGACGCTCCCCGAACTGCCGATACGTGTCCGGCGGGCGCAGCCCGGCGACACCCGCGCGGTCCTCGACTTCACGCGGGCGACGTGGGAGGGATGGGACTACATCCCGTCAGTCTGGCACTCCTGGCTTGAAGCCCCGGACGGCGTCCTGCTCGTCGCGACCGCGGATGCGCCGCGCGAACTCGACCTCTTTGGGAGGCCGCTGTCGGCCGGCCGGCCGGTCGGCATCGGTCGGGTCGCGATGCTCGCGCCGGGCGAGGCCTGGCTTGAAGGGCTACGCGTCGACCCGGGCGTCCGCCACCGCAGCGTGGCTCGATTGTTGCACGGCGCGTGCCTTGTCTGGGCCCGCGAGCAGGGCGCCACGGTCATTCGCTACGCCACCGGCGAGGACAACGAAGCGTCGCACCGGCTCGGGGCATGGCATGGCTTCCGCCTCCTCCGTCCGTGGCGCAGCTACCAGCCTCCGCGCGACGCGCACGCCGACGACGAGGACGGCCAGGTGCACGCGGAGGCCGCCGACGAGGACGACTTCGCCGATCTGGCGGACGATGCAGGCGGCCAAGTGCCTGCAGACGTCGTCGCGCGGGCGACGGGCGACTTGCCGCAGGCATCGCGGGGCGTCGAACCCGACGAGATCGGCGACCTCGGCGACTCTGCCGAGCTCGGGGACGCCGAAAGACTTGACGTCGACCGAGACCGCCTGTCTCCCGCTGGCACGCGGCGCCGCCTCCGCCGGGCCGGATTGTCACTCGACCCGCACGCCTCCGCGGCCACAGTGACGGGCTGGTGGGCTCGCGTCGCGAGCGACGAAACCTACCTTGCCGGTGATCGGCTGTACGAGTTCCGCAGCTGGGCCTTCCAGGAGCTCACGGCCGATCGGTTTGCTGGGCACGTCCACTCGGGCGAGGTGATGGTGCGTGAAACCGGCGGCCGGACGGCAGGCTTCGGCCCCGCCACCGGGTGGAGCCTCGCCATCGTGCCGCTGGATGACCCGCGTGTTGTGGGCGACCGGCCTTGGGCGGCCCTCGTCGCGGGGGACAGCGACGAGATCGTTCGACTCGCCGTGGCGATCCGGGATGCCCTGCGCAGGCCGATCCGGCTGCGGGTGCCGGAGGGTGCGCCGGCGGTGGAAGGTCGCGCGGACCTGTTCACCGCGGCGGGTTTCCCATCCTCGGCGGGCGCGCTGCACATCTTGGCCCGCCCGATCACGGCCGAGGATGCCATCGACATCGGGCCGCCGGGCGCGATGACGTTCGAGGAGCCTCCCCGCCGCGTCGCGGTGGCGCCCAGCGTAGAGCGCTGACCGGGCCGATGCCCCGGGCACGAACCGAGGCTGTGGGCGACGTGCCCCGGGCCGCCAGCCCGCCGGCCGGCTGCGGCCGGGCTGGCGGCGTCCGGTAAAGTGGAGACGATGCCGTCGCCCCTCCCGCCTGCCCTGCGCGACGCCGTCGACCGCGTCGGACGGGCCGACATCATGGTCGGAATCCCGAGCTTTCGGAACGCGGCCACGATCGGCCACGTCACGCGCGCCGCTCAGGCCGGCCTCGTCCAGTACTTCCCGGACCTGCGTCCCGTGCTGGTCAACGCCGACGCGGGCTCCCCCGACGGGACGCAACTCGTGGTAGTCGAGACCGAGCCGCCCGACTACGTCGAGCGGATCCTCCTCGTGCGCCCCCGTAACCGCCTCCAACGGATCAGCCTGACGTACCCAGAAGTCGACGGCGTCGGAGGCAAGGGAGCCGCCCTGCGGACCGTCTTCCAGATGGCGCACGCGCTCCAGGTGCAGGCGCTGGTGGTCGTCGACTCCGACCTGCGCTCGATTCTGCCTGAGTGGATCGAGCTTCTCGCCGGGCCCATCCTGAAGGGCGGCTTCGACTTCGTGGCACCGCTCTACGCCCGGCACCGGAACGACGGCACCATCACGAACACCGTCACGTACCCGCTGACAAGGTCACTGTACGGGCTTCGCATCCGCCAGCCGATCGGTGGCGACTTCGGCGTGAGCAGCGACCTGGTCGACCACTACCTCAAGCGGGACGACTGGACCTCCGAGGTCAGCCAGTTTGGGATCGATATCTGGATGACGACGACGGCCGTCGCCGGCGGCTTCGCGGTGTGCCAGGCGCGGCTCGGGGCGAAGGTGCACGATCCGAAGGACCCGGGCGCGGACCTCGGGCCGATGTTCAGCCAAGTCCTGAGCACAATCCTCGCGCTCACGGAGCGGCACGCTGATCGCTGGCTCACCGTTCACGGCTCGCACGACGTGCCGGCGTACGGTTTCGAGCGGCTCGTGGAGCCGCCGCCGATCGAGGTGGACATCGTTCGGCTGCTAGAGGAGTTCCACCGCGGCCGCCTCGCGCAGGGCGAACAGTGGGACCTGATGCTGGCGCCGGAGACCGCGGCGCTGGTCTGCGAGCTGGCCGCGGATGCCGGATCCGCGGCTCAGGGGGCTGCGCGTGCGGACGCTCCCCGCACCCTCCAGGCGGGGATGTTCGGCTTCCCGGACATCACGTGGGCGCACGCGGTGTACGACGTGTGCGTTGCGGCTCACCGGCGCGTGCTGCCCGTCGACCTGCTCGTCGCGGCGCTGGTGCCGCTCTACTTCGGCCGCGTGGCGAGCCTGCTGCTCGAGGTGGACGAGCTGCGGGGAGAGCAAGCCGAGGCGGTCGTCGAGCGACAAGCACGGGCGTTCGAGCTGGCAAAGCCCTACTTGGTCACGCGCTGGCAGGAGGCCGACGCCGCACCGGAGCCATTGGGATGAGCGGCCACCTGCCCGAGCGGATCCTGATCCCGCTGGCGAACCCCCGGACCGCGGCGGGCCTCGTCCGGATCGGCGCCTCCGTGATGGACCGCAGCGGGTGCCTGGTGGTGCTCGGGATCGTGGAGATCCCAGAAGGCGAGCCACTGTCCGAAGGGGCGACGCGAGCACGGCACGCCCGGCGGCTGCTTCAGCGCGTGTTGGACTTCGTGCCGGAAGGGGTCGAGCTGCGGACGCTAGTACGGATCGGGCGCCAAGCCGCGGAGGGCATCCTGGAAACTGCCGCCGAGGAGGACGTTGACCTGATCGTCTTCGGGTGGACCGGCACGCCGGGTGGGCGCCGCGGTACGAACGCCACGTTCTCGCCAACGATCGACGCGGTCGTGCGCGACGCGCCATGCGACATCGCCGTGGTCAAGCAGCGCGGCGTGGACGCAGTGCGGCGCATCCTCGTCCCGGTCCGCGGTGGGCCGCATGCCGATCTCGCGCTGCGGTTCGCCGACGCACTGGGGCGGCGCATGGACGCCGAGGTCGCCGTCATGCATGTGCTGCCGCCTGGGGTGAGCGAGGAGGTCCGCGCACAGGCGGAGCGCGCGCTGCAGGCGTTCATCCGCCGGCAAGCCCGTGGCCGGTCCGTGCCGATCATCCGGGAGGCGCTCAACGTCCGCAACGCGATCATCCGCGAGGCCGAAAGCGCCGACCTGCTCGTGATGGGCGCGTCGGTGCCGGGCGCCCTGCCTGGCAAGGGATCGCATGCCGGGGACACTTCCAGTTCGGCCCCCGCCGCGGGCGGGCTCTTCGGCGCGCTCCCGGAGCACATCGCCCAGAAGGCACGGACCACCGTCATCGTGGTCAAGACGAAGGAGGCGCCTACACACGCGGCGTTCGAACAGGCGGCACGGCAGACCGAGACGCTGGAGTCGATCGACCGCGCCGTCGAGGAGGAGCGCAGCGTCGCCGTCCGCGTCGACCGCTGGTTCGCCGAGTCGAACTTCCACCACGGCGAGTTCGCCGATCTGACTCGCCTGGTGACCCTCAAGGAACGGCAGGGCGTCACCATCAGCCTGGTCCTGCCCACGCTCAACGAGGCGGCCACGGTCGGGCCCATCGTGCGCCGCGCCCGGGAGGAGCTGATGGAGCGCGTCCCGCTCGTCGACGAACTCCTGGTGATCGACTCGGCGTCGGATGACGGCACGCGCACGGTCGCCGCCGCGGAGGGCGCGCGCGTCGTGCAGCATGCAGACGTGCTTCCTCGCTACGGCTCCTACCGGGGTAAGGGCGAGGCGCTCTGGAAGAGCCTGTACGAGACCAGTGGCGACATCGTCGTCTGGTGCGACACGGACGTGCGAGACTGGGAGCCCCGCCTGGCGTACGGGACGCTGGGTCCCCTGCTCACCGAGTCCCGCATCGCCTACGTCAAGGGCTACTACGAGCGGCCTATTGTGGAGGGCGGGGTGCTTCGCGAGGGCGAAGGGGGGCGGGTAACCGAGCTCGTCGCGCGTCCCCTCATTAACCTCTTCTTCCCCGAGCTGTCGGGCATGATCCAGCCCCTCTCGGGAGAGTACGCGGGGAGGCGCAGCCTGCTCGAGGCGCTCCCGTTCTTCACCGGCTATGCGGTCGAGATCGGCCACCTCATCGACGCAATCGAGCGCGTCGGTCTCGAGGGGCTTGGACAGGTCGACCTCGAACGGCGCGTGCACCGCAACCAAGAGCTCGAGGGGCTCAGCCGCATGAGCTTCGTGATCCTCCAAGCGGTCATGAAGCGCCTTGAGGAGCGCCGTCGCGCGCACCTCTTTGCCGAGCTCGGCTCCACCATGAAGCTGCCTCGTTCGTCGCCCACGCGCCTGTCGCTCGAGGTGATCGAGCTTGCCGACCAGGAACGGCCGCCGATGCTCCGCATCCCGGAGTACCTGGAGCGTCGCCGGGCCCCGGGGCTTGTGACGGCTGAGGCCGGGGCACGCGGCCGGGCGGGTCGCTGACCGCATGCCGCTCCGGGTGCTCGCCGCGCCGGACTCGTACAAGGGCTCGCTCACGAGCATCCAGGTCGCCGACGCGATCGCCCTGGGGTGGGCTCGCGCTCGCCCAAACGACATCGTCGACCGCTGCCCGATCTCCGACGGTGGCGCCGGCTTGCTCGACGCGCTCCAAGCAGCGGATGCCTCCTGGAAGCAGCTGCCTACGGCGTCGCAGGATCCGCTGGGGCAACCGGTCGAAGGGCGGTACCTGCGCTCCGGCGACCGGGCAGTGGTGGAGCTCGCGGACGCGTCGGGGCTGTGGCGAGTCGCCACAGGGGAGCGCGATCCGGGCGCCGCGAGCACGTTCGGGACCGGGCTGACGCTCGCGGCGGCGATCGGGCTTGGCCTGCGCGACATCATCCTTGGCGTTGGCGGCAGCGCCACGACCGACGGTGGCTCGGGCCTCCTCGCGGCCCTCGGCGCACGGTTCCTCGATGCGGCCGGCCGCGACCTCGCGCCGGGCGGGGCCGCGCTCGCCAGGCTAGCGCGCGTCGACTTCACCGGCCTCTCGCCGCTCCTGCGCGACGTCCGGCTGGTCGTCGCGTCCGACGTCACGAACCCGCTCTGCGGACCGAATGGTGCCGCGGCCATGTACGGGCCGCAGAAGGGCGCCTCGCCCGCGCAGGTCCGTCAGCTGGACGACGCGCTGGCCCACTACGCGAATGTGCTCGCCACTGCCACCGGCTGCGACGTCGCGGATGTGCCCGGTTCGGGGGCTGCGGGCGGCACAGTCGAGGGCCTCCTCGCCATTGCCGGCCGCGTGGCCGCGTTGTCCGTCCGCCCCGGGATCGGCGTGGTGATGGAGCTCGTCCGGTTCCCCGAACGCCTAGCGGCCTGCGGGCTGGTGATCACCGGCGAGGGTCGCGTCGACGCGCAGACGGCATTTGGCAAGACTGCGCACGGGATCGCACTGCACGCGCGTGAGGCGCGCCGGCCGTGCGTGGTGATCGCTGGCGGCATCGAGCCCGAGGGGGTCGCGGCGCTCGCCGAGCTCGACGCCGTCGTCGTCTCCGCCTGCGAGGACCACCGGGGTCTGGAGGCGGCGATGGCGGCCGGGGCCGAACCAGTCGAGCGGGCGGCCGAGCGCGTGGCGCGGCTGGTCTCGCTTGGTGCCGAGCTGGACACTCTTGGCCGGAGTGACGCGAGTTCGGCTGGTTCCGCCTCGTGACCGCGCCTGCCGCCGCCGTGCCGCTCGAGCGCGAGCGCCCCAGCCTCGTCGAGTTCGTGCTGACGAGCCTGCAGGGGCTCTACGGCCTGCCTCACTGGGCACCGCGCCGCCCGCCGACCGACGAGCTGGTCCTGACCATCCTGTCCCAGCACACCAGCGACCTCAACGCGGAGCGCGCCTTCGACGAGCTCGTGGCCCGTTTCCCGGACTGGGAGTCGGTGGCCGCCGCAGCGGTGGGTGACGTCGCGGCCGCCATCGCCTCGGGCGGGCTGGCACGGCAGAAGGCGCCCCGCATCCAGTCTGCCCTTCGCCGGATCCGCGATGAGCGTGGGGACTACATCCTGGATTTCCTGGCCGGGATGGATCCGCGTGCCGCGCGCGACTGGCTGGTGCGGCTCGACGGCGTTGGGCCCAAGACGGCAGCCGTCGTGCTGCTGTTCTGCTTCAGGCAGCCGCTCATGCCGGTGGACACGCACGTGCACCGGGTGATGTCGCGGATCGGCATCATCCCTGCGCGGACGCCCGCCGATCGCGCCCACGACATCGCTCTCGACATGTTCCCGCCCGAACGGATGTACGAGGCGCATGTGAACCTGATCACGCACGGGCGACGGACCTGCACGGCGCGCAACCCGGCCTGCAGCCGGTGTCCCGTCGCCCCGCGCTGCTGGTATGTCAACCCGGCTGCGCCGTGAGTGGCACGCCGGCGCACAGGGCTATCGGCAGGCAACGGAGGAGTGAGGCATGACCTTCCAGTCCATGGTCGACCAGTTCCTCGCGCGCGAGTTCGCGCAGTCGCCGGTTCGCGCTAGCCAGCTCGGGCTCACCGAGTACGACGACCGCGTCGACGACCTGTCGGCGGGGTCGTTCGCGATACGCGACGCCGAGGCCGCCGAGTGGATGGCGCGCTTCGACGCCGTCGCCGACGACGGACTCACGCCCGACGAACAGGTCGACCGCGACCTGATGCGCTCGGTCCTGCGGGGCCGCCTGATCCTTGCCGACTGGCAGAACTGGCGCCGTGACCCAGCGACCTATACGAACGTGGCCCTCGACGGCATCTTTGCGCTGTTCTTGCACCGGCTTCGGCCGGAGGGCGAGCTGGTGGAATTGGCGGTGGCGCGCATGCGCCAGATCCCGCGCGTCGTCCGCGAGGGCATCGCGAACCTCGACCCGTCGCTCGCGCATCCGCTCATCCTCAAACGCGGGGCCGGGGCGGCACGAGGCGGGGCCAGGTATCTCGGGGAGCTGCTACCCCTCGATGTCGAGCCCGGCGAGCGCCGTGACCACCTGGCCGCGTCGGGAGCCGAGGCCGCGCAGTCCATGGACGATTGGGCCGCGCATCTGGACCGCGTCGCCGACGCGGCCACGGGGACCTGGCAGCTCGGTGAGGACCGCTACACGCGTCTTCTGCGCGAGAAGGAGCTGCTCGATACCGACGCTCGCGGCCTGCGCGAACGCGGTCGGGCTGAGTACGAGCGCCTCGCCACCGAGATGGCAGAGCTGGCCCGGCGCGCTCGAGGGACTGACGACTGGGCAGCGGTGCTGGACGAGGCTGGACGCGACCACCCGGCGACGGAGGAGGCTATGCGGCAGGGGTACGCCGACTGGACGGCACGGGCCCGGACGTTCCTGGCCGAGCGCGGGCTCGTCACGCTGCCGCCCGAGGAACGCTGCCTGGTGGAGCCGTCGCCGGTCTTCCAACGGCCTGTCCTGGGCGTGGCCTCGTACAACGCCCCGCCCGCCTTCTCGCGCTCATGGACAGGTCACTTCTTCGTACCGTTTGCTCCGGACGGCACCCCGGAGCCAGAGGTCCAGCAGCGACTCGAGGCTAACAGCTGGGGCGACATCCCAACGGTCTCCGTCCACGAGACGTATCCCGGGCACCACTGGCACCTCGTCATGCGCAAACGGAACCGGAGCGCCGCGCGACGGGTCTTCGGAACCCCGTACTTCACTGAGGGCTGGGCGCTCTACGCGGAGCGCATGATGCGGGAGCGCGGCTTCTTCACAGACGCGATCCAGGAGCTGTTCGACCTGAAGGCCACGCTGTTTCGCGCAGCGCGGATCGTCGTCGACACCAGCCTCCACCTCGGTGAGATGGGGTCCGAGGAGGCGGTTGAGTTCATGCGGACGAAGGCGGGCCTGCCCGAACCGACGGCGCGGGCCGAAGTGGGCCGCTACTGCGCGTGGCCGACCCAAGCCTCCGCCTACCTGACCGGCTGCCTCGACATCCTGCGGATACGGGGTGACTGGCTCGCCGCGCACGGTTTCACGGGGATTGCGGCAGCCGATGTGCCGGTGCCCGCGCTGCGCGAGTTCCACGACACCATCACTGGGAGCGGCGCGCTTCCGCTGGGGCTGGCGGAGCGCGTGATGCGCGCCACGTAGGGCACATCGGCTGCTGGCGCCGCACCAGAGTCGGCCCGGGACTGCGCGGAGCGCGGCGACCCGGCGGCCCTCGTCGTGGCCTGATCGAGGCCAGGCTGCTCAGGCCCCAGTGTCAAGGATCGTCGGGCACGGCGACCGACCTGCGGAGTACCCTGAGCGCAGGCGAGTGCAGCGCGGGGAACGGAGATCGGCTTCCTGAGGCGCCTCCTCGGAGGTGGCAGACCAGACACCGGAACGGATAGTCGGTCCGGGGTAGACGAGCGTGCGCTCCCCGGGCCGGATCGGGGCGTGCCTGCCGAGCCCCCCGCGGCCTCAGCAGAACCTCTCGCCGTGACACCTGTCGCGTGCCCGTACTGTGCCGTGCTGCTTGACCCGGCACCGGAGCGTGGCCGTTTCTGCCCAAGATGCAGGCGTCGGATCGTGGTGCGGCGCGTCGAGGGCAGGCGGGTGCTCCTCACCGAGGAGGCGCTCGCGGTCTTCGAAGCCGAGCGACAGCGCGAGACTAACGAGCGCAACTGGAGGAGCGCGCGCCGCCGCTGGCTGGCACTGGCCAGGGGGTGTCAGCACCGGCCGCCCGGGTCAGTCGACTGGCCGCGGTGCCACCTTCGGCGGCAGCGGTCCAAGCGTCACGCGACCTCTACCTCGCCGCTGCCGAGCATGCCGTGCGTGCGGCGCGGCGCGAGAAGCGCTGGGAGGAAGTGGCGCGAGTCCGGCGAGAGCAGGCCGCCGCGATACACATCGCGGCCGGCTCCCCCGTCCCGCCGCCCGAGGAGATCGCTGCGCTGCACCGCGAGTGGTCGGTCGCCGCTCTGCGCTCACTCGTCGGCTTCGGGGCACGGGCCGAGCTGGTCGCCGCGGGCTGCTGCGAAACCTGCGACCGCGACGATGGGCGGGCCTTCCGCATCGCGGCCGAGCTGCGTGCACACCGGCTCCCGCACGAAGGTTGCCCCAGGGGCCTGTGCCTCTGCGACTGGTACCCGCTGCCGGACGCGAAAGCGGCAAAGCGACGGGTCCGGCACCGCCGCGTCGCTCCCGTTCCCGAGCCCACGGTCGCCGTAGCTAACGCCGCCGCCGCCCCGATCCCCGGCTCGGATCCGGGGTCTCCGCGAGATCCGGCGCCCGTCGCCGGATCCGAGGCGGTGCCCTGACCGCGCGCCTCAGTCGCTGACCGCGCGCGCCTTGCTCGCTTCCGCCGCCGCGGTCATCTGTGTCCGGTTGACCAGCAGCAGGTCGAAGTGGCTGATCACGCGTCGGTCGGCCAGCGAGCGGGCCGTCACGTTCGTCATGGTCACGAACCGCGGGTCGGTCGTGTCGACGAAGGTGGGGAGCGTCATCTCGCGGTACACGTGCACGGTCCCGGTGAGGCTGTGGCCGGGTGTAAAGATGACGAAGCGTCGTGGCTCCCGTTCGAGCGTCGGCCGGTCGAAACTGGACATGGGCGTCGTCTCCACCGGGGCCGATCGCTCCGCACCGGGCACCTGGCCAATGAACGTGATCTCGTCCTGGTTGACCATCAGCTCGTCCACCACGAGGTTCGTGGGCTCGCCGTTGCGCCGCAGCAGGCGCGCCTCGCGGAGCAGGACGTAGCCGCGGCTGTGGTTGATCTGGTCGGAAAGCCGGGTGAACCGCCCGACGGCCACGCGGCCGCCCAGGCGGAGGTGGGGACCGACCAGCTCGACCTCCTCGGTCCGCAGGTCGCCGTCTGCCGGCCGTCCGCCTGGCGAGAAGAACGTGGGATCGTACGACATGTGAACACCTCGTCCTTCATCGTAAGCCAGACGGATCGTAAGCCACGCGAGCCGCGGGCGTCCTCGAGGCCACGCGTCGCACCCCATGCGACGCTGCTAGGCTCTGTGGCTGATGGCCGGTCTGCAGCAGCGCATTCTTCTAGTCGACGACGACCCGAACCTGCTGGCGCTCGTGGCCGAGCAACTGCGCGACGACGGGTTCGAGGTCGCGACGGCGCGCGATGGCGTCGAAGCGCTGCGGAGTTTGGACCGTGCCTGGCCCGACCTGCTCATCGTGGACCTCATGATGCCGCGGATCGACGGGCTCACTCTGGCCCACCGGGTGAAGGAGCGAGCGGACCTGCCCGTCATCGTCCTCTCGGCGATCGACAGCGGCGACTCGAAGGCCAGCGCGCTTGAGGAGGTGGCCGAGGACTACGTCACGAAGCCCTTCCACTACCCCGAGCTGCGTGCGAGGATCCATCGGGTGCTCAGACGGGTGGGCGACAACGTACCGGCGGGTGCGCTGCCCCTCGGGCCGTCGCTCGTGCTGGAGCTCCAGCGACGGCGGGCCATGGTGGACGGGCGCGTGGTGTCGCTGACGCCGACCGAGTCGCGGCTGCTGTACGCGCTCGCGGCGAACATCGGGCGGGTGGTGTCCACCGAGACGCTCCTCGCGCGCGGCTGGTCGGAGGTGGAAGTGCCGGACCCTTCGTACGTGTGGGTGACCATGCGCCGGCTCCGCCAGAAGCTCGAAACGGACCCCGACCACCCGACGTACCTCGAGACGGTGCGCGGGGCGGGCTACCGGCTGCGACGCTCGGACCAGTTGGAGCCACCCGCCCCGGGGGCTTAACCGCCCAGGTTCTCCGAACGGTAGGTGGCCGCATGGTCCGGCGATCGGCGAGATCGGCGCAGCGTCGCTCCGGCCACGGCCGGCGGAACTCGGTTCTGACTGGCTCACGCCGCTGATATGCTCGGCGCATGAGCAGGCTGCCGCTCCGGTCGCGCCTGTTTCTGGCCTTGGCGACGGTCGCGCTCCTGCCCGTCGTCCTGTTCGGGGTCGTGGCAATCGTGCGCGTGACGGCGTCCACCTCCGAGCAGCAGCAGTCCTCGCTGTTGAACCTCGCGCGTCTCGCCGCCGCCGAGTCGCCGCAGGGCAACCTTCCGGACGCCACCGCGGCCAGTCGGCTCGCGGCATTGACCGGCGGGAGCGTCACCGTCTTCGGCATCGACGGCCGCGTGATCGCAAGCTCCGGACCCGCAACGATCGCGGCGTTGCCGTCTGACTGGGCTCCAAGCCCGGGCGGATCCACCATCCAGGTCGGGTCGCTGCTGGCGGGGGTCGTGCCGTTGGCAGGCGCGGCCGGCGGACAAGCAGGATACCTCGCACTCGTTCAACCGCAGGCCGGTCCGGCGGACGTCGGCGTTGTGCTCGCCGTCGCGCTCGTCGTCGCTGTCATATGGGCAGTCTTCCTGAGTTTCGCGCTGGCGCGCGCGCTCATCCAGCCGCTGCGCGAGCTGACGGCGACCCTGGATCGGCTCCAGGCGGGCGACCTATCCGCGCGGCTCGTGGCACCGGCGGACGACGAGCTCGGCCGCCTGGCGAACAGTCACAACCGACTCGCGGCCGCTCTCGATGAGCGGAATCGATCGCTGCACCAGGTGCTCGAGGCCTTGGCCGGTCTCTCGCAACGAGAGGGCCCCGAAGCGCTCGTGGCCGATGCGGAGCGCGCCGCCACGCGTGCCTTCGGGTTTCGTTCGGTCAGGATCGTGCTCGCCGCCGCCGAACCCACCACGATTCCGGCACAAGACGAGCGAGTGCCCGGCGAGGCATTCACCGTGGTCGCGCCGCTCAGGCTCGAAGACGATGACGTCGGGTGGCTCACTGCCGTGGTCCCCCCCGTGCAGGACTGGAGCCCGGCCGACGCGGACCTGCTCGAGCTATACGGCCGGCAGCTGGCAGCGGCGGTCCGCAACGCCGAGCTGTACCAAGAGACACGGTCGCTGTCGGAGCTCAAGAGCGAGTTTCTCCGGGGCGTCAGCCACAACCTTCAGACGCCGCTCACCAGCATCCGGGCCTTCGCTGAGCGGCTGGCCGACCGCGACCAGGATCCGGCACTACGGATCATTGTGGAGCAGGCGGACCGCCTGTCGCGACTCGTGGGCCAACTGCTGACCGTCTCGAGACTGGAGGCGGGGACGCTTCGGCCGCGCGAGGAAGTGGTCGCGCTAGCTCCCCTCGTGCGGCGTGCCTGGGAGAGCCTGGCACACGACGACATCTCCTTCTCGCTCAAGGACGACGCGGGCGGATGGCTCGCGCTGGTGGATCGCGACTGGGTGGACCAGGTCGTCTGGGCGCTTCTCGACAACGCCGTGAAGCACGGGGGCGGCACGCCCGTCGAGATGGCGATCCGCGCGATGCCGGCCGGCAGCGCCGCCGCGGGGACCATAGCCCGGCCAGAAGACGACCTTCTTCGCAGCAACGGGCTGGCCCGAGCGCCCACCCATCACTTCGCCGCACAACGCGATCGGCTCGTGGTCGTCATCCGCGATCACGGCCCGGGCATCTCGGAGGCCGCGAGGGTGCGGCTCTTTGATCGGTTCGCCCCCGGGCCCAGCGGTGGGACTGGGCTTGGTCTGAATGTCGCCCGGGGTCTGCTGAACGCAATGGGTGGCGACATCTGGATCGAGCCCTGCGACGATGGCGCCGCGTTCGCGTTCGCCGTGCCGGCGGAGGCACCCGAGGAAATCTGACGACGGGCCGCGATGAGGCAGCGGGCAGTCGGAAGAGCCAACGGACTTGTTGGACAAGCTACCCGGACATGTGCAGGCCCCGGCTGTCGTTGGCCCGAGACCAGCCGGGGCCTGCGCATTGCGACGTTCCTGGCGCGCGGGTGCACGGTATGCCCCGCGCTCGAGCCGCGCAATCGTCAGGGATGCGTACTCGAGGGAACGGGAGGGGCCGCCGGTAGCACGACCCGGAACGTCGAGCCGGCACCTTCGGTGCTCTCCACGGAGACACGGCCACCGTGGTCCTCCGCGATGTGCCGGACGATCGAGAGGCCGAGCCCAGTCCCCCCCGCGCCGCGGACCCGAGCCTTGTCGACCTTGTAGAAGCGCTCGAAGATCCGGGGCAGGTCCTTCGCCGGGATGCCGACGCCGCGATCCTCGACCTCCAGTGTCACGAGACCGGCCTTGTCGGGGGCGGACTCCGTGCGTGCGCGCACGATCACGTCGCCGCCTGACGGCGAGAACTTGATCGCGTTGTGGACGAGGTTGATGAGCAGCTGCCCCAGGCGCTCTGCATCACCCAGTACCGGGGGCACATCCGGGTTGACCTCGGATCGGAGCCGAACTCCCTGCCGCTGGGCGAAGAGCCGCAGGCGGTCGAGCGTGCTCGTCACGATCGGCCCGAGGTCGACGTCGTCGATGTAGAGCGGCTGTCCCTGCCCCTGCTCGATCTTCGCGAGGTCCAGCAGCTCGCTAGCCATCTGCACCAGGTGTCCCGTCTCGACGTCGATCTTCTGCACGATGTCCACAACCCGCGTCGGCACTTCGATCTCTTCCAGGTCGCGCGCCAGCGTCTCGGTCAGCAAGCGGACCGTCGTGAGCGGCGTCCGCAGCTCATGGGAGAGGTTGTCTACGAACTCGGTTCGGATCCGCTGCAGACGACGCAGCTCCGACATGTCGTCGATCACGACCCACACGCCGCCCCCCGGCGCGCGCCGCGCTCGGACCGACAGAACCCGGCCGTCCGGGCCGCCCACGGACACCTCGTCGCCGGCGCTCCCGTTGCGCCACGCAGTCCGCACAATCGCGTCGAGCCGTACATCCCTCAGCCCGACTGCGGCGTGCTCCGCGTCCCCCTCCAGTCGGCCCGGTGGTCGGTGGGGCAGCCGCGTCCCAACCAGCGAGCCCTGCGCCACCTCGAGGTAGAGGTCGGCCGCGCGGTTCGTCGAGGTCACCACCAAGTCGTCGTCGAGACGCACGATGCCCGCGCCGACCAGTCCCGTCAGGTAGGCTAAGTCCTCGGCCTCCAGACGGGCTCGCCGGTCGGACCGCTCGGTCCGGTCCAACAGGTTGCGCACGGCAAGCGCAGGCGGCTCGTCCGGCCGTCCGCCGGCCAGGTCGCGGATCCGGCGGAGCGCCAGCTCGCGTCGGATCGCGAACCCGGCCACCACGGCCACGACGACGACCAGGACCGCGACCGCGACGCCCTCGACGCTCACGGCCGCGGCACGCCAAGTGCTCGCGGCGCGTTCACTGGTTCGGCCGCCGGAACACGTACCCTACGCCGCGAACCGTGTGCAGGAAGCGGGGCTCCGCGGACTCCCGCTCGACCAGGCTCCGCAGCTGGTGCATGTGGACGTCAACGGTCCGCGTCTCGCCCGCGTACTCGTAGCCCCAGACGCGGTCGAGGAGTTGCTCGCGCGTGAAGACCTGCCCCGGGTGGTGCATCAGAAAAGAGAGCAACTCGAACGCCCGCGCGGTCACAGGTAATTCCTCACCATCGCGAACCAGCCGGTGGCCGGCGAAGTCCACAGCCACGCTGTCGAGACGCTCCTCTGCAGGCGGTCGATCCCCGACCGATCCGGGAGGCGGCGCGGAGCCTGCAGCCGGCGCGGAGCCTGCAGCCGGCGCGGTCACGGCGGCCGGGACGGATCCCTGGGCGGGCGCAAGGCCTGCGGGCCGTGCTGGTCTGGCGGCTACTTCGGAATCCGCGGCGGCTGGGCGCGACCCGGTGGCCAGCACGGCAGACATGGTCCCCGGGGCGACGAGCACGCCGGCTGCCCGGCGGTCCTCGTCTTCCGAGCCGTGGCCTTCCGTTCGGCGCAGCAGTGCACGCACCCTGGCCAGCAGCTCGCGCAGCCCGAACGGCTTCGTCAGATAATCGTCCGCCCCGAGCTCGAGCCCCACGACCTTGTCGATCTCCGAGTCCTTCGCCGTGAGCATCAGGATCGGAACGTCGGACTCGCGCCGGATGGCGCGGCACACGTCGAGCCCGGACATCTCCGGCAGCAGCACGTCGAGGACGACCAGGTCCGGACGCTCATCCGCGAAGCGGGCCATAGCCTCGCGACCATCCGCGGCGGTCACGACGCGATACCCGTCGCGGGCTAGGTTGTACTCCAGAGTCTCGCGGAGGATCGCCTCGTCGTCGACGACGAGAACGGTACGTGTCACGGGCGCATGGTAGCGCGACGTCACTCGCCGGCTACGAGCTCGGGCAACCGCTGCCGCCACGCCTCGCCCGCGCGGGCCACCGCCATGAGGATCCCCTCGCGAATGCTGGCCCGCGAGACCGTGGCCGAGGACAGCGCGTAGTACTCCAAGAACGCCTCGGCGAGCACCGCGCCGCCGGGCAGGATCCGCGCCCGCTGCGGGCGGATGGGGTACCCACCGGTGAGGGCCCCCAGCGGCGATTCCTCTAGCACTCGGATGGCCGCCTCCAGGCGCGAGAGCGTGAGGGAGCGCCAGCTCGCCGTGCCCGAGACGAGAAGGAGCAGGTTCGTGGCGGTTCCGCCGACCATGATTGCCTTGCCAGGGGAGGCGGCGACGGCTCGGCCGACGGCGCGCCTCGCGGCCGCGTGCAGCGCGTCGAACTCGTCGGCGGTGGGTGGATCGTGACGGACCAGCGCCGCCGTGAGGCGGGCAGCGCCGGTTGGGACGACATCGATCAGCGGGGTCCGGCCGGGCCGCGCCAGCACGTACTCCGACGAGCCGCCGCCTATATCGACGACGAGTGTTTCCACCGACGGGTGCCGACCGCCGAGCACGGCGTACAGCGAGAGCAGCGCCTCCTCGTCGTGGCCGAGCAGGTGCAGGGGACCAGACGTCACCGTGCGCACGACCTCTGCGACAGAATTGATGTTGGTCGCACCGCGCAGTGGCTCTGTCCCCACCACGGTGATCGCTCGCGCGCCCAGGGCCTCCGATGCCGCCGCGTACTGGCGCAGCGTCGCGGCAAGCTGGTCGAGCCGGTCGGGCGGGACGTGTCCGTACGCATCGACAGCCGAGCCGAGCTCAAGGAGAACGCTCTCGTCCGCCAGGATCCGGATCCCCCGCTGCGTCAGCGAGGCGGCCGTGAAGTGGACGCTCGTGCTGCCGATCGCGACCGCGGCCACGCGCGTAGCCGATCCGCGCCGGCGGAGCGCGCGCGGCTTCCCCACAGCGATCGCGCTCCGGACCGTGGTCGCCTGACGCGACGCGCCCGCGCTCCCGGTGGCGCCTGCGCTCACGAGCTCTGGACGTCCAGCGTGTGCGACGTCGCACCTCCCGGGCGCATCCTCGCAGATTTAACCGACGCCTAACAGGAGACGTACGGCCGGTTGATGGGCAACCGCCACAGTCAAAAGCCTACGAATAGGACCCTGCCGGTTCGTGTCGGGGAGACGTGCGGCAACCAACTCAAGTGCCGCGCCGGACAGGAGCCGGACTTCGAGGAGGACTCGTGTTCAGTCAGTCTCGAGCCCGCTGGGGAGCTGTCGCGGTCGTCGCCGCGCTCGCCTTCGGCGCGTGCTCCTCATCCGCCACCACTGCGCCCGCTGCCACCACTGCGCCCGCAGCCACCGCTGCAGCGGCCAGCATGGCGGCCAGTGCCGCGCCGGCCGCAAGCGCAGCCGCCATCCAGTGCGCCAGCGGCAGCATCACCGCGGTCGGCTCGACCGCGCTCCAGCCACTCATCCAGGCGGCCGCCCAGCAGTACGACAAGGCCTGCACCAACGCCACGGTCAACGTCCAGGGCGGCGGTTCCGGAACGGGCCTCACGCAGGTCTCGAGCGGGGGCGCGAACATCGGCGACTCCGACGTCACGGCCGCGTCCAAGCTTCCCGCCGCACAGGCTTCGCAACTGGTTGACCACATCATTGCCAAGCAGGGCTGGATCATGGTCGACAACCCCGACGTCACGGGCGTCACGAACCTGACCTCGGCGCAGGCCACCCAGATCTGGACCGGCAAGATCACGAATTGGAATGCCGTCGGCGGCCCGAACCTGCCGATCGTGCTGATCCTGCGCCCGGAGTCGTCCGGCACCCGAGCGACGTTCAGGAAGATCGTCCTCGGCGGGGCCACCGAAGCCACGGGGGTCGCGCTCACCGAGGACTCGAACGGCGCCGTGACGACCGCCGTCGAGAAGACTCCGGGCAGCACGAGCGTAATAGGGTTCGCCTACTACCAGCAGAACAAGTCCGGGCTCACCGGGCTGCAACTCAACGGCGTGGACGCCACCGTCGCGAACATGGTTAGCGGCACCTACATTCTGTCGGCAGACGGTCACATGTACACAAAGGGACAGCCGACCGGGCTCACGGCAGCGTTCCTCGCCTACATGCTGAGCCCAGCGGTCCAGCAGCAGTTGATCCCGTCGCTCTTCTACGCTCCTGTCACCCCGTAGCAGCACTTCCATGGCAATGCGGGGCGGCGGATCGCCCCGCATTGCCATTTGTGGGATGACATGACTTCCCTGACGACCAGCGCCCGGACTACCAGCCTACGGCCTGCTACGACTTTCCGCGAGCGACTCGACGTTCCGCGTCGAGTCGTCTTCGTCGCGGCGCTCTCGATGATCGGGATCGTGGTCGTGATGCTGGCCTTCATCGCCTGGCAGGGGATCCAGCTGTTTGTCGCCGGCCACGTGACGCCGGCCTCGCTGCTCTCGACGACCTGGCAGCCGGACAACACCGCCGCCGCGGTCACCTTCGGGATGCTCCCGTTCATTGCCGGGACCGTCGGCGTGACAGCGCTCGCCGTCCTCATCTCCGCCCCGCTTTCGGTCGGCCTAGCGTTGTTCCTGTCAGAGATCGCACCCGCGTGGGCCCGGACTGTCCTTCAGCCGGCGCTCGAAATCTTTGTCGGCATCCCGAGCGTCGTATACGGCTGGCTCGGGCTTACCGTCCTAGTGCCATGGCTCCGCGAGAACTTGTCAGGGGCCGGATTTACCCTCGGGTTCAGCTGGTTCGCGGGATCCCTGGTGCTGTCGCTCATGATCCTGCCCACCATCACGACGGTCACCTACGACGCGTTTCGCGCGGTGCCGCAGGACCAGCGCACGGCCTCACTGGCATTGGGCACCACGCGGTGGCAGACAATCCGGCACATCCTGGTGCCTGCCGGTCTGGCCGGGACCCTGACCGCGATCGTTCTCGGGATGACCCGCGCGGCCGGTGAAGCGCTGGCCGTGCAGATGGTCATCGGCAACCGCCCGGTCGTGCCGACGAGCATCGCGCAGCCTATGACAACGCTCACCAGCCAGATCACGCTGGACATGGGGAACACCGTCTTCGGCGAGCCCTGGAACGACGCGCTCTGGACGATGGCCCTGATCTTGCTGCTGATATCGATCGGGTTCGTGATCCTGATCCGCGTCCTCAACGGACGCCGGAAGTTCCAGTGACGACCTCGTCCCTCCCCCGACCGTCCCTGCGCGGCGCGGCGAGCTCGCGACGGGCGGTCCTGGTCGACAAGATCGCCACCGGCGTGCTCTGGGCCGCGGGCGCGTTCGTGCTGCTGATCCTCGCCGCCATCATCCTGCACTTCGCGATCGCCTCGGCGAGTGTGATCTCGCTCTCGTTCATCTTCGGCAACCCCAGCGCGACATCGCTGGGAGGCGTCGGCCCGCTGCTCTGGAATTCCGTCTACATGCTCGTGCTGACGATGCTGATCTCGGTGCCGCTGGGCATTCTGGCCGGCATCTATATGTCCGAGTACGCCCGCGAGGGTCGCATCACCAACGCGATCCGCTTCGCCGAAGAGGCTATCAGCTCAGTTCCGTCGATCGTGGTAGGCCTCTTCGGGCTCATCGCATTCGTGGATGTGGCGCACTGGGGGTTCACGGCCCTCGGCGGCGCGCTCGCGCTGACGATCTTCAACCTGCCCCTGATGTCCCGCCTGTCGGAGCAGGCGCTCCGGGCCGTGCCGGCAGACGAGCGGGCCGGAAGCCTGGCGCTCGGGGCGACCAAGTGGCAAACCATCCAGCACGTCGTCGTGCCGCTTGCGATCCCCGGTATCGTCACGGGCGTCATCCTCACCGCCGGGCGGGTCTTCGGCGAGGCGGCCGCGCTCCTTTTCACCGCCGGGCTGTCGACGCCGGCGGGCTACAACTTCGCGAACCTCAACATCGCGGACCCGAGGTCCCCGTGGAGCCCGTTCCGGCCGGCCACGACGCTGGCCGTCTACATCTGGAACACCAACTCGGAAGGCCTGGGAAACTACGTTCAGCAGATCGCCGACGGCTCGTCGGCGATCCTGCTCGCGATGGTCCTTATCTTCAACTTGGGAGCGCGGCTGTTCGGCCGGATGCTCACCAGACGGCTGACCGCCGCATGACCACGGGAGGCGAGATGCTCGCGACCACCGCACGGCCCGAGCGTGTCATGCCCCGCGTGGAGGTAACCACGCAGGCTGCGCCGGCTGCGAAGCCCGGCAACGCGGCGGGGCCAGTCAAGATCGACGCCCACGACGTGAGTGTCCGGTACGGCGGTCGGGCCGCGGTCCGGGACGTCTCGCTCCAGGTGCCGGAGCGGTCGATCCTCGCGCTCATCGGTCCGTCTGGCAGCGGCAAGAGCACGTTCCTGCGTTGCTTCAACCGGATGAACGACCTCATCCCTGGGGCAACCATGACCGGGCAGGTCAGTCTCGACGGCGAGGACGTGATGGCGGCCGACGTCAGTGTCGTCGAGTTGCGTCGGCGCGTCGGTATGGTCTTTCAACGGCCGAACCCGTTTCCCATGTCGATCTACGAGAACGTCGCGTACGGCCCGCGGCGCCGGGGCATGAAGGATCGGGCCCGCCTGGACGAGGTCGTGGAGACGAGCCTGCGCCGTGCGGTGCTCTGGGACGAAGTGAAGGACGACGTGCGCCGCAAGTCCGGACTGGCGCTGTCCGGCGGACAGCAGCAGCGCCTATGTATCGCCCGGCTCCTTGCCACCGAACCCGAGGTTATCCTGATGGACGAGCCGGCGTCGGCCCTCGATCCGGTGTCGACCCTCCGCATCGAGGAGCTGATGCAGGAGCTCAGGGAGCAGTACACGATCATCATCGTGACGCACAACATGCAGCAGGCCGCCCGGGTCAGCGACGTCACCGCGTTCTTCACGATGGCCGAGGACCGGGCGGGCTACTTGGTGGAGATGGGTCCGACACCCACGATCTTTACCAACCCGTCCGAGCAGCTCACAGAGGATTACATCTCGGGCAGGTTCGGGTGATGGAGGCAGAGGTGACCGAGCACATTCTCGCGACGCCGCGACCGCACCCGACCCGCGAGGGCTTCGACCGCGCCCTGGGCGAGGTGCAGGTCGAGATCGTCCAGATGGGCGCCTACGTCGAGGAGGCGGTCCGGGCGGCGACCGAAGCGATGCAGGGCCACGACGCCGCCATGGCCACCCGCGTCATCGAGGGCGACCGGCGCATCAACGAGGTCCAGGAGCGGCTCTCCGAGCTCATCACGACGGTCATCGCCACGCAGCAACCGGTCGCCCGCGACCTGCGCTACCTGCTCGCGCTCGACCGCGTGGCCCACGAACTGGAGCGCATGGGCGACCACGCGGCGAGCGTCGCGAAGCAGGTGCGTAAGCTCGCGCAGCAGCCGCCGCTGCGGCGCTACGTCTTCCTGCCGCGGATGGGCGAGCTGGTGGCAGGGATGGTGCACGACATCATCGCGGCGCTCGTCGAGGTCGACGAGGCACGGGCCCGGGCGGTGGCGAGTCGTGACGACGAGGTGGACCGGCTGTACCACGCGAGCTTCGACGTGGTGCTGGACCTCATGCGGGCCGCTCCGGAGAACGTGGACCGGGGCACGCGCATCCTCTTTGCGGCGCACTACCTCGAGCGCATCGGCGACCGTGTCACGAACATCGCCGAGGACGTGCTGTTCCTGGCAGGTGGCGTGGTGGAGGATCTCAACTAGGGCAGGGGCCCCTGGCGATCCGCGGCGTCCGGTACCGATAGCCTACGATCTCCACTGTGAAGACCACCGAGATCACCGTCCGAACTGGCTCAAGGCGCGGCCTGTTCGATCTGACCGACGAGTGCGCGCGCTTTGTGGCCGGCGCCGGTGATGGTTTGCTCAGCGTGTTCGTGCCCCACGCGACAGCCGGCGTCGTGCTGATGGAGCTCGGCGCTGGGTCCGAGGCTGACCTGCTGGCAACGCTCGACCGGCTGCTGCCGCGCGACGAGCGCTGGGTGCATCGCCACGGATCGCCGGGCCACGGCGCCGACCACGTCGTCCCACTGCTGGCGCCGCCTTGCGCGACTGTGCCCGTCGTCGGGGGACGGCTCGGGCTGGGGACGTGGCAGTCGATCGCGCTGCTCGACACGAACGCGGACAATCAGGCTCGCACGGTTCGGCTGACCTTCCTGCCCGGCTGAGGCATCCGACCTAATCCCGGGGGCCCCGCCGGCGCTCGGCAGCCCGACAACCTCGGCCGAGGCTACTGCCGTGAGCAGAACGGGCTGCTACACTCCCTTGCGCGCCGACATAGCTCAGCGGTAGAGCAGCTGTTTCGTAAACAGCAGGTCCTCGGTTCAAATCCGAGTGTCGGCTCCAGACGATCCTCGAACCGAAGCGGGCCGACTGGCCCGCTTCTTCGTTCTCGCAAGCGGTCCCTTCCAAGAGAGTCGCCCTGGCGGTCGGCGAGGCAGCCCTGCCGCGTGACTAGCGCCCCGCCGGAGGCGCCCACGATCCGACACCAATCCTCGATCGTGGACGACGGCGTGCCGTATCGGCCGTCTGCCGACAGGCCCGACGTGATTCGGCCATGGGCGTGGCAAAACGGCACGCCGAGCGCGGTGCTGCCCGGATGGACGTCCGGCGGTAGACTAGGGTCGTCAAGCGCGACGTGGAGCGTGACCGCGAGGTACGACGCGACGATGTCGACGGCGACGAACGTGCAGAGTGCTCGGAGCCAACGGCCCGCGAAGGTCCGGCTGCCGCAGCCCGCCGATCCCATGGTCGAGACGCTGAACCTCGCCTTCCGCCCGACGTCGGGCACCACCAGTTCCGACACGCGGGCGGGCAGGTCAGGGCGGTAGGGGGCGACGATCCCCCTCATCGCCAGGCACCCAAGGACGGCCGGCCTCATGCTGGCCGTTCGGTGTGCCCGGAGCCTTTCCAGCCCGACGCACAGTTCCGCACGCAGGGCGCCTCAGCGGCGTCCGACTTTGTCTCGCAACCCCGTCGAGCGCGGCGGGCTTAGCGGACGCGTGAGTCGCCAGCCGCACCCTCCAGCGGCCGCGCCCCCCTGACCGGCGTGGCCGTTGACGCACAGCATGGGCACCGACGTGTCGGCTGGGACCAGCTCCCGCTCGCGGTGCTCCGTGGGTGGGATACTGCCAGGGCTCCGTCCAACGTCCACGCAGGCCGGGGCATCCATACCGGTCGCGCGTCTCCGGCCGTCGAGCCAGCTCACTTTGGGAGGCCTTATGCGCGCCCTGCTCGTCATCGACATGCTCAACGATTTCGTGACGGGAGTGATCGCCAACCCGCGCTCGGAGCGCCTGATCGCACCCCTGCAGGTTGCCCTCGAGCGCGCCCGGGCGCAGCGGGACGAGTGGCTCGTGATCTACGCCAACGATGCGCACCTGCCCCGGGACTTCGAGCTCGCCGTGTGGGGCGAGCACGCCATGGCCGGCACCAGCGGCGCGGAGATCATCCCGGCGCTTGCCGCGGTGCCCGGTGACATCCTCCTGCCCAAGCGGGCCTACTCCTGCTTCTACGAGACAGGCTTGGAGCCCTTGCTGCGCCAGTACGGCGTCGACACCCTGGTGCTCACCGGCCAGCACAGCAACATGTGCGTCCGACACACCGCCGCCGATGCCTTCTTCCGGGGCTACCGGATCGTGGTTCCCACCGATGGCGTCGAGGCCTTCAGCGACGAGGACCAAGCCTCTGGCCTAGCCTACCTGCGCCAGGTGTACAAGGCCGAGACGCCGCTGCTGGGCGATCTGCTCTGACGCGAGCGGAGCGCCCCGACGCCTCGGCGCGACGGAGGCGCGCACCGGGACCGGGCGCCGGCGGCTCCCGCGGCGTTGACCGCCGCATCCGGCGGGCCATCGTCGCGACGTCGACCCCGGGGCCGAGCCGGCCGCTGATCCGCCTCGGGCGCCTCGCGCTGGCGTTCCTGTTCGTGGCCGGCGGGTGCCTGCTCGGGGCTGCCACATGGTCAAGACCGGGCGGCTTCCCGGCCGAGGTCGTCGCCTACACCGCCTTGCACGGCCCGGCCTTCCTCGGCGGGGCCCTCGCTGCCGCCGCGGAATGCCCCATCAGGCATGTTCACGGGATGGGCCGGGGTGGCAGTGTGGACGATCCGGGCCGGCTCGACGCCGCTCCGTACGGTCGTGGCGGAGGTCCCGTACGCCGTCGACCATGCCACGGCCGCCGTCTGGCTCGCGCTCCTCGCGACCACAGGCTTCGCCTTGGTCGCGCTCGCCCTGCCACGCCTGCCGCCGACGCGCCAACGCCTGCGATTTTCCGTCGGCGTCCTTGCTATTGGCGGCGCGATCCTCCTCGTGTCGGTGCTGCTGCAGGTCGTCGCCTGTCCGCCGCCGACGGGGCCGGCCGCCACCTGTGGCGCCCAGTCGCTGCTGGGCGCCGGCACCTGGACGGGCATCGCAGTGGTGGGCATCGGCCTGGCGTCACTCGTCTGGACGGTCCTCGCAACGGTGTGGGGCCGCCTGTGGCTGTGGACGTTCTGAGCGACCAACAAAGCGAGACCGCACGCCATGCGCGGATGGTGCGAGCGCCCGGACCCATGTGAGAAGAAGGGTGTGAGTCGAGGCAGACGAGGGGATTATCAGCGGGCGCTAACCTGCAGTCTGGGCTGGCATCCGCGGCCTCCCGGCCCCACAGATCCGAGGACAGCCCGAGGGCCGTGGGCGACGCCCGAAACGCGGGAGGACGCGCAGGCTCTGGTGCGTCGCCTGATGGCAACCGAGGTTTGTCTTGCTGTCGGCGTGCGCGTCGTTCGCGGCTTGACATGTGGTGAAGGGCCAGCAAGCATGACGAGTCCAGCGGCCAGTCCGCATTCCGTCTTCTTCGGCTACCCGAGTCGCCCCGAGAGCCTGCGCGAGGCCATGACCAACGGAGCCCGGAGGATCGGCGACCTACCCGAAGTCATTCCTGTCAACTGGGAGGATCTGAGGGTCTCGGGCCAGGTAGTCATCGACGAAGTCCTTGATGCCATCGACGCCTCGGCGCTTGTCGTGCTTGAGCTCACCCATTTGAACCTGAATGTTCTCTTCGAGCTCGGCTACGCGATCGGGTCCAATCGTCGCGTGCGGCGAGTCCGTTCGGTCCGGACCCCACGACGAAGGCGTCGGGCGTGCGATCTAGGGAGGTCACTCGATCATCTTCGCATGTGCGCCGGGCGGCCGGCGTGCGGCCGGGGCGCTGACTGGGTCGGGACGCTGGCGGAGCGCCGCCCGCTCGCCATGCGGCCGATTTGCCTCCCGGCCGGCGCGATCCTTGACAATCCCCGTCGGTCCTTGGGCCGCCGGAACATCCGCGTGGGTGGGTAATCCACCAGAGACCTGAGCGGATCGCCGCGTTCTGGCGGATGTTCGAGGCGTGGCGCCACCGACGGCTCCGGTCGATGCAGACCTGGCTGACGGTGGGGACTCCCGCGACGCCGAACCTCGCGGCGAGGTTCACCAGCGTGCCCTGCCAGTGCGCGTTCTCGCGGTTGTGGCCGCCCGCCATGAGCATCGCCTCGTAGAGCGGGTCGCTCGCGCGCAGGAGCGCCTGGACCTGTGCCACGGTTGTGCCGCCCTCGTCGTCGGCGCTGAACGTGATCATGGCGGCGAAGATGTGCCCCTCCGCGGCGTCATGAACGTGAACGGCACGTCGTCCGCGTAGATGACCGATGCACGCCGTCGAGAGGACTGACGGCCGCCGAGATCCTGGTCCATCAACCCGACCTCACCGGGGGCGATTTCGGCGAACGGCGCGTAGAAGCGCGCTCCCTTCTCGGCCAGGAACGAGCCGAACTCGCGCTTCCACACCGCCGCGACGTCCTGCGGGCTCGCGGACGCGCCGTCGAGTCGGACCCGGTAGGTCTTCTGCCAGAGCTGGCCGAACCCCTGCAGGGGCCCGGAGAGGCGCTTGCCCGTGACATTGAGATTTACCGCCGTGTCGGGGACATGGCCGAGGGTCAGGCGGTCAACCGGCTGCGACGAGTTCGCCTCGCTTGCGCCCCGCCTCCGCTGCGCTGTTGGCGTCGCGCCTGCAGGCCGACACGGTCGGATCAAGTCCTGTCCCCTCGGTCGGGGTCGGGTGCACCTGGTTCATCGTCGGACCTCCGTGTCGGGACGCTGGCGCCCGTTAGGCGCTGATCGCGGCAATCGCGGCCGCCTGTCGTCGAAGATGCCGATCGCCTCGTCCAAGCGGGTCAAGGCCAGGATCTGGCGGTAGTGATCGCTCAGGCCCATGGCCATCAGGCGCTGACCCTGGCGCCGGACCCGGACTAGCAAGGTGACGAGGAGTCCGATGCCACCGCTGTTCATGTAGTCGAGGCCGCGGAAGTCGAGGACGATGACCTTCGCCCCATCGGCGCTGGCCAGGCCATACGCGCGTCTGATCTCGATCAGCCCGCCATGAGGAGCGCCGGACTCATCTCCTTCTCCTCGACGCAGGCGTCCATGAGCGCCATCGTCTCCGCCGGAAACAAGATCGCAGGTCCCGCTGGACTGTCGCTACCACGTCGCTATCAACGAGCATCGCCACTGTCGCCCTGAGTCGTCTGCTTCCTGCCGAGCAGGGCCGGCGACCGGGCGCCCTTCCTCACTCGATCGTCTCCTGCGGAATGTCTTCATTCGGGGCCACGGCTGCCAGCAGAACAAGAGCATCGTCCCCGAGGACCCGGATCGCGTGCTGCACGCCCCGCCGGGCGAACATGAACTGGCCCGGCCCCACCTCGCACGGCGGCTCGTCGCCAATCGTGAATGCCGCCTGGCCGCGAAGGACCATGAAGATCTCCTCGGCAGATGGGTGGTGATGGGGCTTGCTCGCGTAGCCCGGCAGCCAGTGCAGCAGGATAACCCGCAGGCCGGCAGTGCCCACCACAGGCACTCTCCACTCCGACGAGCCCATCTCAAGCGCTAGGTGTCCGAGATCGACGAACGGCTGGTCCAGGCCCTCGCCGGGCACGACGTACGGCACGGCAATCCCCTCAGCGGATCGTGTGGCGAATGCGCTTTCCGATCCGCTCGTGGCTCAGCAACGCAGCGTCCTCCGGACTGTCGGCGGCCGGCACCGGCACGCGCTGAGTCGTCAGGTCTGTCTCCTCGAGAGTTGGGTTGCTGACCTAGTCCTCAAATGTTACGCCTCAGTGTAACCCATGATCCAAACGGTTCCGGCCGATCAAGCTTCTTGCAGACGTTGAACGGGAGGCCGTCGCCCTTGGGACTGAACCGCCCTGGGTCTGGATGGCCCAGAGCCTCCACCGAAGTCAGGGCGGTTCAGTCGGCGAGCCGACCTCTGCTACCACGGCGGTGAGTCAGGTTCTCCATGAGTCGTTCGGGTCGTTACGGTGTCGTCCTCCGGGCCCACCTGATCCAGCGAGCCGGCGGCGCTCAAGGCCGCTTCCTCCACGTGGCGCCGACCGCTGCCGCTTGTCCCTGAACCCCACGCTTTCGGGGGCAGACCTCAGATAATGGTCGAGGTCAGCATTGGATGTCTAGTGGGAGTAACTAAGGTGGAAGTAAGCTCAATTGGCGCCAAGTCGGCGTTGCCGCTTGAGCGGACCGTCCAGACCACGGCAACAGAGTTCTGGAACGACGGTCCCGCCGTTGCAGAACTCGAGTACGCTATAGCGAATGGCGCCGTCGGAGCGACGTCAAACCCATCCCTTATCCTCGAGGAAATGGGGCGCGATCGCCGTGCCTGGCAGGCTCGGTCGCGAACGATGCGACTCGAGCACCCGACATGGTCTATCGCCGAGGTCGCGTGGGCGCTATACGCCGAGGTGGCCCGCCGTGCCGCAGACGCGCTCTATCCAGTCTACAAACGGGAAAGCGGTCGCGAAGGCTACGTCTCGGTCCAGGTGGACCCCACCCAGTACTCGAACCCGGCGGCCATGGTCGAGCAGGCGCTCGTCTTGGCCGGCATCGCCGACAACATCCGGGTGAAGCTCCCGGTCACCAAAGCGGGGGTCACTGCATCGAGGAGGTTACTTCGCTCGGCATCAACGTTACATCCACCGTCTGCTTCTCGGTTCCCCAGGCGGTCGCCGCGGCAGAGGCGGGGGAGCGCGGCTTGCGGGCGCGAGCGGCGGCGGGGCACGATGTCGGGAAGATGTGGCCAATTTGCGCGATCATGGTGGGCCGGCTCGACGACTGGCTTCGGGCACAGGCCGAACGCGACGGCATCATCGTCGACCCCGGGTGTTTCGACTGGGCGGGCCTCGCCGTCATGAAGAAGGCATATGGCATCTTCAGAGAGCGCGGCTATCGGGCCCGCCTTCTGGTGGCCGCGTTCCGCAATCACCTGCAATGGTCCGAGCTCATCGGCGGTGAGCTGTCGCTCACGATCCCCTACGTCTGGCAGCGACGTTTCAACGCCTCGAGCGTGGAGGTGCGGTCGCGCATCGACGCTCCCGTGGATCCAGCGATCATCGATGGCCTCTCGGGGGGCTTCGCCGATTTCCGGCGCGCCTACGCGGAAGACGGCATGACGCCCGACGACTTCGATTGCTTCCCGCCCACCGTTCGAACACTCCGAGCTTTTACGAAGGCCGATTACGACGTGCTCGCTTTGGTCACCGATTTCCTGCTGCCCAACCCCGACGCGGTGGCATATTGAACCGCACTGTCTGGATCGTTCGACAGTCGCACACCGACCGAGTTGCGGTTGGTCCGCGACATGCTCGTAGCCGGCGAGTTCGAGGCTCTGCAAGCGGGAGACGTCGTACGAATGCATAGCCTAGTGCCCCGATTATAGTGCTCGGGGGGAATCGCACTCCCCCCAAGGCCCGGCAGCGGGCCTCCCGAGCATCGGAGATGGCGATGGCCCGCCGAGCCGAACTCCTCGTCCCTGGGCTGAGCGACGGGGAGGCGGCCCACCTTATCAAGCTCGCGCGACGCAGCCGCAGCCCCGTCGTGCAGCACCGGGCGACGCCGCTCTTCGCGTCGTTCCAGGGCCAGAGCGTCAGCCAGATCGCCCCGCCGAGAGTCCACGCCAGCGCGACTACGTGGCGGACCTCATCCATGCCTTCAACGCCGAGGGCTTCGCTGCTCTGGACCCTCGGCGGGGTGGGGGCCGTCCTCGCCGGATCGATCCCGACCAGCCCGCGGAGATCGTGAAGGTGGCCCTCGCCCGTCCGGTCGATCGGGGTGAGCTGAACCACACTGCGTTTGATGGAGACTCCGGGCTGCCAGCTGGAATTCTGGCAGCCTGCGCCGGTAGGTGGTTTCCATAGCGGTGACGAGATCATGAAGGTCGGCGGAGGCGCGGTCGCACGCGATGAGGATGTTCCACACCACCGCGATCCGCAGGAGGGCCTGACCCCGGTGCCGATGCGCACGCTCAGCGACGACATCCGGGACGAGACGACCGAACCCGAGGAGGAGCGCGATCTGGAGCCCGACCCGACGGGCCCGGCTCGCGGCCGCATCGTAGAAGCTCTGGTGGCCACGAGGACAGCAGCGACCTGGGCGTGCCAGTGGTCGGCGTGGGACTGCCGATGGTCACGAGATTCGACGCTCAGCCAAGCGTTGCCCATATACTCGCGAGACCTCGGCAGCGCGGCCGGGGATCAGCTATACCAGCAAGGCTACTTTCGCCAGGCGATCGACGGGGACGGAGCGCCACAGGCCCTCTTCCCGCATGACAGGGCTGGCTAGGTTATCTTCAGGACTGCTCCTCCCGACTACGTCCGCGCGGGCTTGACGCCTTGCAGGAGTTGGCGAACTTCCTGGAGGGCCAGCCGGGGACTGGAAAGCACCGGCACGGGCACGGGACAACCGCCCATGGCGACGAGCGCGCTCGCCATCGATGCCTGGGCCAAGACGACGACATCAGAGCGCTCCGCTTCTTCCAGCACCGCTCGCTCGATCAGTCTGTCGTGCGTCGACATGTCACCCGACAGCCGCGCGGGGCTGCCCTCGTCCACGAGCCGCGTCGAGATTTCGACGAGCTTCCCGACCCGCCGCCCTTCGGCGAGGAGCATCTCCCGCGAGGGCGCTAGGGTCGTGGCGGCCGTCGCAAGCACCGCAATCCGCGTCCCTACGCGCACGGCCTCGACTGCCATCGCGTGATCGATCTTCACTACGGGCACGCGGGACCGATCCTGTATCGCGTCCACGCAGAGCGACACCGTCGAGCAGGTTACGAGCACGGCGTCTGCGCCGATCCCTTCTGCAACGGCCGCGTGCTGGGCGAGTCGCTCGGCGTCTTCAGTTGTGGTCATGCCACGCTGCCTGATCCGTTCCAGCATCGGCTCGTCGAGGACGTGGAGCACGCGGACATCGGGCAGAACCTCATGACACAATTGGTCGAAGGCGTCGATCAACGACGGAACCGTGTGCACGAGCACGAGTGTCTGAGTCATTGCTATTTGCTCCTCGCGTAAGGCTGTCCCGCACCGGAATCGGCTTGTGCCTTTGCGGACCGCCTCGGCGGATCGCATCGGCCGTCTTCAATCAAGTGAACGGCGTCACCCGGGCGTTCCATTCGCTGGTCAAGTGCTCGATCGCGGCGACGAGTGCCCGGACGCTCTGGAAGCTGCGCGCCGGATCGCCTAGCGGGTGAGGAGCCGAACCACGGCTCCAATTGGTCATCGACGAGGCGGACGTGGGCGCGAAGTGAAACGTGTGGCGACGGTGCTGAACCAGCGACAACGTCAGCGCTCAAGAGACGCCCGACGTGCAGCGCTGGCGGGGATGACGTGGACGTCTTCGCTCGGGTCCTGGCGGGCGATGTGCCGGCGGAGGCGAGAAAGTCGGCGCCAGTATGCCGCGCCCGGGCCTCCTGGGTCACCGCTCCGCTCTCGACCTCGAGCGCGGCGCCGAGGCTGAGCGTGCCGTGCCGCGTGTGGTCGTGTGCCGATCGACCTGACTGGCACGGAGCGGGAGCAGCGGCTGGGTCCGATCGACAGCGTGTATCAGGGTATTCTCGTCAACGCTCAACACGATCGCACGCTCGGGCGGGGCGAGATAGAGCCCTACCACGTCCGTGACCCTAGCCACAAGCTCGGGGTCGCTGCTGAACTTGAACGTCTCGACCCGATGCGGCTTGGGGCGGCCCTGCTGCCAGATCCTGCCGACGGTGGACAGGCTTGCGCCGATCCGCTTCGCCAGCCGGCGAGTGCGCCAGTGGGTCGAGCTGTCCGGTCGGGTAAGAGTCTCGGCCAGGATGCGCTCGCGGACCTCGCGCCCGTAGACGCGGAGACGACCCCGGTGGGGCGCGTGGGCCAGACGGTCGAGGCCCTGCTCCTTGGACCGGCGACGCCACAACAGCACCGGCGGGACGCTGACGACAAGTTCGTCGGCGATCTCCACAGGCGGCACCAGGCGGCACCGTCGGCCGCCCCCAGGATGATCCAGGGCCGCATCGGCGTGCGCTGCTGAGTGGTGCCCGCACAGGTCATGGCCCGCACGGTCTCAGCTTCGGCTCGCTCACAGCCCACGGCGGCGCCGTATGCGCAGCCATGCCTTGCACGGTACGCCGATCCCAACCAAGAATGAAGCTCATCATGCGTCAGGACGCTAGGCCGTCGTTGTCGGTGCGGGGAGCGACGGGGGACACCACTCCACTGTCGCATGGTTAACCGGTTGACGTCGGAATGGGCGACGTGCGCGGCCTTCGCGTCGCTGAGCCTGCGTAAGCTATCCGATCCCGCCGCGCAGGTTGAGAATGAGGTGTCTCCAGCGTCATGGTTCCCGCCTCGATCATCATGAGAAGGCAGCCTCGGCCAACCGCTCCGCCAGGCGACCAAGGATTCGGGCAGCGTCGGCGCCGTCGGCGACACGATGATCGAACGTCAGCGAGAGGATCGCCGGTCTCTTTCCGCGCGGCGTCGGTCGTATCGCCCGACCCCGAGCACGCCGCTCTGAGGTGGCGTGATAATGGGTCGAACCACTCGACACCAAGGCCGCCGACGTTCGTGACCGTGAACGTCGCATCAGCCACGTCGCCCAGCAACAAGCGGCCGGCGCGGGCCCGCTCGACCATGGCTGCAAACTGCGCGTCAGCTCGCTCACGGATCGGCCATCCGCATCACGCAGCACGACGGCTGTGAGCCCGTGGGTGTGTCAACGGCGACTGCGATGTTCCGCTGCGGGTGGACCACGACCGCTCGCTTCTCCGGCAACCAAGACCCGTTGAGGAGGTCGAATTGCGCCAGCGTCCGGCCGACCAAAATGGCGACCAAAACATCGATGGCAGGCTTCCGTGCGGAGTAGCCAACGAGGCGCTCTCGCGCAACCAGCAGCGGCGCGAACGGCACGGACCGATGGAGCGTGGCAGCCGGAATCGTCTGCCATGCTTCCGTCATCCGCCGCGCAACGACGCGGCGGACCGAGCTAAGCGCTCGGACCTCACCGTCAGGGGTCGCCGAGCCACGGGCGCCGGCGCCCGGCTCAACTCGAGGTATCGGACATCCGTCTCCGTGTGGCCGCACTCCCCGATGGGCGCGTGCATTAGCAACGGTGAAACCAAGTTTAACGAGGATGCGGACGACCAGTGAACGGTCACCTGCGGCGAGTGGAGTCGATGACAACGCGGGCGAGTGAGCCAGCCACGGCTCCAGGCAGGATAGAACAGATTGCCACTATACCTCCCGCACGCACCGTGGGTCCCCGACTGCGGGTCGGGTGACTCATGCCCGGTCAGCCGTCGACCTCAAGCCACGCGAGCGCTGTGCGGACCGGGACCTCTTCGCCCGACCCATGCACGATTTCGACGAGGGTGCCCGTGTCCGGCGACTTTACAGCTCGACCAGCACCTTCTCAGTCTCGATGTCTGCGACCACCTCCCCTTTCGCGACCGGGTCGCCGACCCCTTTGTGCCAGACTCGAATCACGCCCGACTCCATCTCGAAGCTCGTCTTCGGCATCTCGATCGCCACGCGCATCCGCTCCTCACACGTGTGGCCGGGACCGGATCGACCCCTCGCACGGCGGCTCGCACCGCCTCCACGATCCACTCGGTTTGCGGCAGCACCACGTTCTCGAGCCTCGGGGCCATCGGCAGCGGCACATTGCGTCCAGCAACCCGCCGGATGTCGGTCTTCAGTGAGCGGAACGCCTTGCCGGCGACGACGGCCGCGACTTCCGCGCCGTAGCCGCCGCGTTCGGGCGCCTCCTGGACGATCACCAGCCGGCCCGGTCTTACGCACCGAAGTCAAGCAGCGCCTCTTCGTCCAAGGGCACGAGCGTGCGCAAGTCGAGGACCTCCGCGTCGATGCCATCGTCGACGAGCCGCGCGGCCGCCTCGAGCGATAAGTGCACCATCTTTGACCACGCCACGACAGTGCAGTCGGCGCCCGGCCGCTTCACGTCCGCCTTGCCGAAGGGCACGAGGTGCTCACCGTCCGGCACTTCGCCCTGAAGCATATAGATGTGCTTATGCTCCACGAAGAGCACGGGGTCGTCGAGGCGGATTGCGGTCTTCAGCAGTCCCTTTGCATCGGCCGGCGTCGAGGGGGCGGCGACGAGCCAACCAGGCAGGTGCGCGAAGAGTGCCTCCAGGCATTGGCCGTGCTGCGCGGCCGACGATTTGTACCCGCCGCTCGGCATTCGGACCACCAAGGGGACGCTAACCTGGCCCCCGGTCATGTAGCACATCTTTGGTATCTGGTTGGTGAGCTGGTCCATGGCCATCATCGCGAAGTCCATGTGCATAAGCTCGACGACGGGTCGCAGCCCCGTGATAGCGCACCCAAGAGCTGCCCCGAGGAACCCGTTCTCTGAGATCGGCGTGTTGAGGATTCGGTCCTCGCCATAGTCGGTGGAGAGCCCTTGGGTCACTCGGAATGTCCCCCCCCACGGATCCCGCAAATCCTCCCCGATGAGGAAGACGCGGGAGTCGCGGTCGAGTTCCTCGCGGAGCGCTTCGTTGAGGGCCGCGCGGTAGCGCAGAGTCTTCATCGGATCGTCCCCCCGAACGCTGTAAGGGTGGCCGGATCGGCATATAGATCCTCGAACGCCCACTCGAGCGGGGGCTCGGGCTGTGCTATTGCCTGCGCGATCGCGCCGTCGATCCGTGCGGCGACCTTGGTGTCGATAGCGTCGAGCTCGGCCTCGGTAACGCCGTGCCCAGCCGCAACCCGCGGGCGTGGAGCAGCGGGTCCCGCGCCCGCCAAGTCTCGACCTCGCCGGAGGTCCGATAGGCGCCCACGTCGGCTGTGTTGTGCCCGTACTTCCGAAAGGTCGAACACTGGAGGAAGCTCGGGCCGCGGCCCGAGCGAGTCCAGTCAACCGCCCTGCGGGCGGCGTCGGCGACCGCGTCGATGTCGTTGCCGAAGACAGCTTCAGCGGACACGCCATAGCTCTTCACGTATTGGATGACATCCGGGATGCCGCAGATAGACGCGTGCCGGCGTCGACTCCGCGTACTGGTTGTCCGACCGCACAAAGATGACCGGGAGCTTCCAGAGGGACGCCATGTTCAGAGACTCGTGGGTTTCGCCGTTCGCGATGGCGCCGTCACCGACGTAAGCCACCACCACAGCGTCCTTGCCTTGCTTCTTCATCGAGAGCGCCGCACCAACCGCGATCGGCATGCCTGCGCCCACGATCCCATTGGCGCCGAGGACACCAAGCGAGACGTCGGTCACGTGCATGGAGCCGCCCTTCCCACGGCAGTAACCACCTTGCCTAGCGAGAAGCTCTGCGAACATGCCCTCCACGGCGACTCCCTTCGCGATGATGTCGCCGTGACCCCGATGGGTGCTGATTATGAGGTCGTCGCGGCGGAGGCTAAGGCTGACACCCGTAGGCACCGCCTCCTGCCACACCGACACGTGCACGAAGCCGGGCACCATCGCCTGGCCATGTAGATGGACGAGTGCCTCCTCGAACTCCCTGATGAGACGCATGATCTCATAAGCCTGCAGGAACTCGGGCTTCGAAAGCGGCATTCTGTTCTCCTTTGACTCTCACATTACCATATTGGTCGTACCGGTCTTGAAGTGGGCGCAGCTGCTATACTAGTAAATCTGGTCGCGTTCCAGGAGCGGGCGAATGCCACCGGACGAT